>JABDKG010000028.1 GCA_013002305.1 Hellea sp. | reverse complement strand
AGCTGTCCGGCTTTAAGGCCTTTGACAAATCCGTGCCAGATATCCCCGGATTTTTGAGGCAGCTTGATCCGGTCCGTTTCGGTTGTGCCATCCGGTGAAAACAGGCAAAGCGTGACAGACGTGGCTTGGGATGAGAATATCGCAAAGTTTACGCCGTCTTTTTGGACGTCCGGTCCCAAGGGTGCGGGGCTGCCTTTTGAAATGATTTTATCTTGCGGCATTGGCTTTTGATATCAAAGAGACGCGTAGAGGTCTCGATAATCCGCGGCGGACGTTTCCCAACCGACATTTTGGTTTAAGCAATTGGTCACGATTTGATTCCATTGTGCCGGGTTTGAATACAAATCAAATGCGCGCGAAATCGCGGAGTAAAGCATGTGGGCATTTACCGGCGCAAACTGCACACCGGTCGCCGCGCCGTTTGCCAAAGCCATAGGACTGGCATCGATAACCGTATCATTGAGACCGCCAACCCGGCCGACGATCGGCACGGTTCCATATCGCATGGCGCAAAGCTGGGTCAGGCCACAAGGTTCGAACCGGGACGGAATAAATATCGCGTCTGCGCCGGCCTGTAGCTGATGCGCCAATGGCTCGTCATATCCGATCGTGACCGAAATTTCGGTCGGGTGCTTTTTCGCGGCGGCATTGAAAGCATCTTCAATCGCACTATCCCCCGAGCCTAACAGCGCTATCTGGCCTCCCTCGGCGACAATGAAGTCTGTCATGTCGGCCAGTAGATCGAGCCCCTTTTGCGTCGTCAGCCGGGAAATGACTGTAAACAATGGTGCCTTGGCATCCGGGCGCAATTTAAGAGCTTTTTGTAGAGCCGATTTATTTCCCGCCTTACCCTTTGGGTTTTCGGCTGAATAGGATTTATATATTTCCGGATCGGTTTCAGGGTTCCAGACGTCCAGATCAATTCCGTTCAGGAGGCCGGAAATCGACTGGGACCGGGCGCGTAACAATCCGCCAAATCCCATACCGCCATCATCGGATTGAATTTCAAGCGCGTAAGTCGGGCTGACGGTTGTGATATGGTCGCTATACATGATGCCGGCTTTTAAGAAACTGACCTGGTCCCAATATTCCAGACCATTGCGACTATAATAACTCGTCGGGAGACCCAGACTGGCCATTAAGAATTTCGGGAATCGTCCCTGAAACGCCAAATTGTGTATCGTCAGTATGGTTCTAAGTTTTGTTGTTCCAGACGCTTTGACATAGGCCGCACACAGACCGGCCTGCCAATCATGGGCGTGTAAAATATCGTATTTTTTTCGGCCGATTTTCCCGAGCGCGACATCTGCAGCGACCTTTGAGAAATAAGCATATTTAGCACCATTATCCGGCCGGTCATTGCCCGTATCGTCGAGATAGGGGTTTCCCTCAATATCAAAATATTGCGGCGCGTCGAGCGCAATAATATTGAGGCCCGACGCTGTCGTTCCGGATATCAATTTCGCGGGAGGTCCATCGGATGTTTTAATTTTTGCCAGGGTCCGTGCCGACTCAATGCCGGCAAGAACTTTCGGAAAGCCCGGCAGGAAAACCGTTACATTTGTTCCCGCATGCGCCAAAGCGATGGGCAGCGCGCCAACCACATCGGCGAGCCCCCCGGTCTTGATCAGAGGAAAACATTCTGATGCTACAAATAGTACCGACTGTGTTTTTTTAAGGGGCAATTACCTATCCAGATTATCAATCATCTTTTGCGTGATCAGACAGACACCGCTTTCAGTTCGATAAAACCGTTTAGCATCGAGTTTTGGATCATTTCCGACCGCTAGCCCTTCCGGAATTTGCACGCCTTTGTCAATTACAACATTTGTCATTTGAACTTTTCGTCCAACATTGACTTCCGGCAAGATAATAGCGCGCTTGAGCGATGAATATGAGTGCACATGAACGCCTGTAAAGAGGAGAGACTGATCAATACGGGAGCCTGAAATAATACATCCGCCCGAGACAACCGAATTAACGGCGGCGCCGCGGCGATTGACTTTGTCATGAATAAATTTGGCGCCGGGCGCGAGCTCGGAATAGGTCCAGATCGGCCAGTGTTTGTCATATAGATTTAGGGCCGGTTCAAATGATGTGAGGTCCAGATTGGCCTCCATATAGGCATCGATTGTTCCGACGTCACGCCAATAGGCTTCTTCTTCGCCCTCGGACCTAACGCAGGATTTTGTGAACCGGTGGGCCTGAGCTTTGCCATTTTCGACAATATAGGGGATGAGGTTTTTACCGAAATCCCGATCACTGCCTTTTTCGTCCGCGTCGCGTTGCAATTGTTCAAACAAAAAACTTTTGTCAAAAACATATATACCCATCGATGCAAGGCAAACCCCGTCCTGCCCCGGAATTGTCGGGGGATTGTCAGGTTTTTCAAGAAAGTCAGTGATGGCATCGGTCTTGTCGACGTGCATGACGCCGAACCCTTTGGCTTCTTCAACACTAACCTCAAGGCACCCGATCGTCACGTCAGCGCCGGAATTAACATGTTCTTCCAGCATCAACTCATAATCCATTTTGTAAATATGGTCGCCTGCCAGAATCACGACATATTCGACGTTGGAATAGCTATTGATTATATGGATATTCTGATAGACTGCGTCGGCAGTCCCTTCATACCATCTCTGCTCGGACATTGTCTGCGACGCGGGCATAATGTCAAAGCTCTCATTACGCTCGGCACGGTGGAAATTCCAGCCGCGTTGCATGTGGCGTATCAGACTATGTTGCTTATATTGTGTGGCCACCCCTATTCGGCGGATACCTGAGTTCATCGCATTAGATAGGGCGAAATCGATAATTCTGAATTTACCGCCAAAGAAAACGGCAGGTTTGGCCCGTTTTTCAGTTAAATCCTTCAACCGGCTGCCGCGACCCCCGGCTAACACGAATGCCATAGATTTTTCGGCCAATCGCCGGCTTGATGAAAACGCCTTATTTTGCATCATTTGTCTCCCTTTTTGTGCAGCGCGTCTTTTTCTGTGCTTTTGCCATGAATTATATCAAAGCCTATTTGATACTCAATGGAATCATCGGATAGAATACCTTCGTAGCAATATATCCGTTTTAACAATTATATGACAGCGCTGTCATTTTTATATGGCACTAACGCTCCGACTGTGCAATAGAAGATTCTTTTCTGAGAACCCGCGAGAAGCCCTTATGTCTCCAGCAGCCCATAAAATTAGCGATACAGAAGACCTGATCACAGAAAGTTTCGGCGAATCCGTATTGCGCCATCTGATTTATTCCGTTGGCAAAGACAAAGCCCATGCGGTTGCGCGCGACTGGTGTGTGGCATTGTCATTGGCGACAAGAGACCAAATGGTCGAAAGCTGGATTGATACGACACGCCGCGTTTATAAGAACAAACAAAAACGCGTCTATTATCTTTCGATGGAATTTATGATCGGGCGCATGCTTGAAGATAGTTTGACCAATCTTGGCCTGATGAAGGAGGCGCGCGCATTTTTTGATACGCAAGGGCTAAATTTTGCCGATATATTGCACTCGGAACATGATGCAGCGCTCGGCAATGGCGGCCTTGGGCGCCTAGCTGCCTGCTTTATGGATTCGATGTCGACCACGGGCGTGGCCGGTATGGGATATGGCATTCGCTATCAGCATGGTATTTTCAGGCAAGACATAGAAGATGGCTGGCAGATGGAAGAGCCCGAGGACTGGTTAATCGCGGGGAATACTTGGGAGTTCCGGCGACCGGAAGTCGTTTACGACATTGATTTTGGCGGTCAAGTCGAGACCGACGCAGACGGCAAATCCACTTGGGTACCGTCCGAACGCATCCATGCGGTCGCTTTTGATATGCCAATTGCCGGCTGGGAGGGACGACACGTCAACACGCTGCGCCTGTGGTCAGCACGCCAAGCCGAGATTATGAACTTGAAAGAGTTTAACGAAGGCGACTTTATGGCCGCGGCCCGGCAACAAATTCTGGCCGAAAGCATATCCAAAGTCCTCTATCCCGGAGACCATACGCCTGAAGGCCGCGAACTGCGGCTAAAGCAAGAAGTGTTCTTTACCTCGGCATCCCTGCAAGATTTGCTGCGGCGCTTTTTGATGAATTATGACGATCTTGCCAAACTTGGGGATCATGTCGCGGTGCAGCTGAACGACACCCATCCGGCGATTGCCGTCCCAGAGCTGATCCGGATTTTGATGGATATACACAATTATGAATTCGCGGCGGCGCTCGAAATTGCGCGCGCGACCCTCCACTATACCAATCACACGCTCTTGCCCGAGGCGCTTGAGAAATGGCCTGTAGAGTTATTTGCTGAAATATTACCGCGCCACCTGCAGATCATCAATATGATCGATGGTGCGTTTTACCAAGAAGCCTTGGCGAAAGGTCTTGAGCATCACGTCATCGCAGGCATCCAGGCCATTCATCCCCACCAACATGACTGGGTGCGCATGGGCAATCTTGCCTTTATCGGATCCCGGAAAGTTAATGGTGTGTCGGCGCTTCACACAGAGCTTATGAAGGAAACGGTCTTTCACGATCTACACACAATGTTTCCGGACAAAATCGTTAATCAGACCAATGGCGTCACGCCCCGGCGCTGGCTTCTGGAATGTAATCCGGGTCTATCGGGCCTGATTTCAGAGAAAATCGGAACGGGCTGGATTGATGATCTTGAGCAGCTTAGCAAGCTCACACCAATGGCCACTGATAAGACTTTCCAGAAAAAATATATGGCCGTAAAATCTGAGAATAAGGCGCGGCTGGCCGCATTTCTGGAAGAACGCACCGGCGTGAAAGTAAATCCAGATGCGATGTTCGATATACAGATTAAGCGCATCCATGAATATAAGCGCCAGCTCATGAATATCCTTGAGACGATCGCGCTCTATAACGAGATCAAAGATCAGCCGGAGGCTGACATACAGCCGCGTGTTAAAATCTTCGCCGGCAAAGCCGCGCCGAGCTATTTTCTCGCAAAGCTGATCATCAAGCTCATTAATGACGTGGCCGAGGTCGTCAATAATGATGCTGCGGTCGGCGACAAGTTAAAGGTAATATTCCTGCCAAATTATAATGTTTCAGCTGCAGAAATCCTGATCCCCGGGGCAGATTTATCAGAGCAAATCTCTACGGCAGGGTTCGAGGCGTCAGGAACCGGCAATATGAAATTTGCACTTAATGGCGCTTTAACCATCGGGACGCTTGACGGCGCTAATGTCGAAATGGCTGAGCATGTCGGTGACGAGAATATCTTTATCTTCGGTATGAAGGCTCCGGAGGTTGCCGAACGTCAGCACGCCCGTCGCCGCCCTTCCGAAGTGATTAAAAACTCACCGCGTTTGCAACGCATTATCCAGCAGCTTGAATCTGGCATGTTCTCGGGCGGCGATCGCGCGCGGTTCCACGATATTCTCGACAATATCAAGCACCATGATTATTTTCAGGTCGTGCCCGATTTCGAGGCCTATTGGGATATGCAGAGGCACGTCGATGAGGTGTACCAAAATACCGCAAAATGGGCTGAAATGGCTATTCTCAATACAGCCAGGATGGGATGGTTCAGTTCGGATCGTACGATCCGGGGTTACGCCAAAGATATTTGGAACGCCCCGACATCGGATTACGGATAAATCGAAATGCCAGATCATCAGCAGGATATTTTCCGTATATTACGCGGCAATCATGCTGATCCGTTTGCCTATCTTGGTAGCCATTTGGACGGAGACGAGCTGATCATTCGGGCCTATGCCCCGCACGCTCAAACCGTTTCTGTTGTTAAACCTCGCGGCAAGAAACCGGTTGCTATTGCGGAAAGTCTACACGAAGGCGGCGTCTTCGAAGCCCGGGTCAAGGCCTCCAAACTCAATACTGGTTATCAATTGATCGCCAATTATGACGGAACCGAACACCGCTACGATGATCCCTATAATTTTAAACCTGATCTCGGTGAACTGGATTTACATCTGCTGACTGAAGGCAGACATGTTCACGCCTTTAAAGCCCTTGGCGCTCATATCAAAAAACAAGAAGGTGTTCAGGGAACCCGCTTCAGCGTCTGGGCACCGAATGCGGCCGGCGTGTGCGTGGTCGGCGACTTTAACATGTGGAGCACAACCAAACATCCTATGCGGTCACGCGGCGGCAGCGGCATTTGGGAGCTGTTTATTCCGGGCGTTGGCGACGGCGCCGCCTACAAATATGCGATCCGAGACGAACGCGGTCATATGGAACCGCTGAAGGCGGATCCGGTCGGGTTTGGCGCAGAGGTCAGACCAAAATCGGCTTCGGTCATACGTGATCTTGCGGCTTATAAATGGCGCGACAGCAAATGGATGAACACCCGCGCGGCGCGCCAGCACCGCGAAGTGCCAATGTCAGTTTACGAATTGCATCTGGGATCCTGGAAGCGCGGCGAGAATAATAAGTTTTTGACCTATGCAGAGCTGGCAGGTGATCTTATCCCCTATGTCAAAGGGCTGGGTTTCACTCATATTGAACTTCTTCCGATAACCGAGCACCCGTTTGACGGGTCGTGGGGATATCAACCGATCGGACTATACGCGCCAACTTCGCGTCATGGCACGCCGGCGGATTTCAAAGCCTTTGTCGAAGCCTGTCATAAGGCCGATATTGGCGTCATTCTGGATTGGGTCCCTGGGCATTTCCCATCGGACGATCATGGACTGGCCCGGTTTGACGGCACCTATCTTTATGAACATGAGGATCCGCGCAAAGGGTTTCATCCGGATTGGAACACTTTGATCTTTAATTTTGGCCGCCGCGAAGTCGTCAATTATCTGGTCGCCAATGCAAGGTTCTGGCTAGAGGAATACCACCTTGACGGACTGCGCGTCGACGCGGTCGCCTCCATGCTCTATCTTGATTACTCCCGCGAAGACGGTGAATGGCTCGCCAATCCTGACGGCGGCAATCAAAACTGGGATGCGGTCAAATTCCTGCAATCCATGAACGCCGATGCCTATTCGGCGATGGATGGTATATTTACCGTTGCCGAAGAAAGCACAGCCTGGCCGGGCGTTACGGCTCCAACCGATCATGATGGGCTGGGGTTTGGGTTTAAATGGAATATGGGGTGGATGAACGACACGCTCGAATATATGTCGGAGGATCCGATCAATCGTCGTCACCATCATCACAAAATGACTTTTGGCATCGATTACGCATTTTCCGAAAACTATGTTCTCCCGTTATCGCACGATGAAGTGGTGCACGGCAAAGGATCGCTGCTGGATCGTATGCCCGGTGACAGATGGCAAAAATTTGCCAATCTTCGCGCCTATTTTGCCTTTATGTGGAGCCATCCGGGCAAGAAACTCCTATTTATGGGATGTGAATTCGGCCAATCCGAAGAATGGAATGCGGATCGTTCGCTCGATTGGCACCTGACCCAATATCCCGAGCACAAGAATATGCAGGCCCTGATCCGGGACCTCAATGCCCTTTATCGATCTGCGCCTGCTTTATACGAACAGGATTGCGTGAACAGTGGTTTTGAGTGGATAGATGGCGGCGCGCAAAACGATAATATATTGTCGTTTATCCGTTGGGATAAAACGCGCAAGGCTCCGTGTTTGACAGTCTGCAATTTCTCGCCCGTTCCGCGCGACAATTACAGCGTCGGCGTTCCTTTGGCTGGCCATTGGCAAGAATTGGTCAATACCGATTCCGCGCTTTACGGCGGGTCAGGCAAAGGCAATATGGGCGGCTTTGAAACAGAGGATGTCGCGGCGCACGGCCGCGCACAATCTCTCAGATTGACACTCCCGCCATTATCGACCACGATTTTCAAATATGCAAAAATCGGTAAACTCAGAGCTTAATAGCCGTAGCCCTTAAACTTGTGCATCCGGTATAAAAATACGCGTCGCGTGCGACCAGAAAGGTGAAATTCCATGAGCGATAAAATAATAAAAATTGGCGATGATTTTTGGAATATACGGGGCAGCTTTCGCGTCGGCGGTGTTGTCAATATCGGGACCCATGCGTCGCTGATCCGGCGCCCGAGTGGGCGCTTCGTGATGCTTGACAGCTATGCCGTCTCGGGCGACGTCAAGCACCAAGTTGATGTTCTGACCAATGATGGCGAGATGATCGACGCTATAATAAATTTACATCCTTTTCACACCGTCCATGTGCCTGCCATGCACGCCATGTACCCCAACGCCAAGCTTTATGGCACCGAACGTCACAAGCGCCGCGCGCCTGATCTGCCCTTTGATAGCCTGGCCGTCGACGATCCTAAATTTTCGGATCTGTTCGCTGATGTGCTGGAATTTTCGTTGCCGCGCGGGGTTGATTTTATATCAGACAATGAGAACGTTCATTTCTCGTCTGTCCTCGCCTTCCACCGGGCTTCGGGCACTATCCATGTTGATGATACATTGATGTATTTGCGCGCCGCGTTAGGCGCGTTTAAGTCCGGTGTGCGATTTCACCCCACACTTCCACTGGCGCTGGAAAAGCGTCGCGGCGCCAGCGATGATCTTCGCGACTGGGCCAATGATCTCATTGAAGAATGGGGCGAAGCGCGAAATCTTTGCGCCGCTCACAATGCGGCCTTGCGCGCAAGAGGCGCGCTAGCTCCCCGTCTCGAAAAAGCCCTGCGCCGCGCCGAAATATACCTGAAAGCCCATGAATTGCGATATCGGTAGTTTGGCCGCTACCAAGCACGACTTTGCCTGAAAATCGGGCTTCACGACTATTAATCCACCTCGCCGTCGAGTCTGGCCATATTGGTGACGACGAGCGCGCCGGTGCGGCGCTCGAGCACGTCGGCTTTGATCATTTTAGACACGGCACGGCTAACGGTTTCGCGCGAACTGCCAAGTCTTTGCGCAAGCTCAGAGAACACAGGTGTCGGGCGGATGATGAAATTGCCCGGGTTATTGCCGATCGGCCGGGCCTGACGGCGCAGCTCGGCCGCGATACGTCCGTGCACTGACAGACTATTTGTCTCAAGCGTTTGCAAGGTAAAATCTTGAATCTGCCGAGTCAAATCGGCAGCAACCATATTGTTAAGCTCAGGATATTTATTCATCAAAGCCAGAAAACTATCGCGCGGGAACAGCACACCGGTGAGCGGCGTTTTTGCGACAATCTGAAAACGCGTCGGGGTTTGATCAAACAGACTCTCGCAGCCCATAAATTGCCCGACGACATATTCCGCCACCCATGTTTCGTCACCGTCAACATCAATCGAAGTCGCAAAAGCCCTGCCCGACAGAATGAAACAAATATGATGATTGACGTCTTCCTGATGGTGCAGGACAGCGTCTTTATTGTAGTTTTTAGTGATGCCGAGCGCGCGTACTGGCTGAGGCAATATCGGCGCGGCTGTCCGCGGCGTACTCATCAGCCGCGCTCCCGTAGGGTAAAGACCCGCGTTCCGTCGGGCGAGAGACCAATATAATCGACCCTGTAATCATCGCTGTGATAGACGCTAAGATAATTCGCCGAAAGCTCACTCATGTGAATAGCGCCGGGGAGCGCATCGCCAATATCATTGATGAGCAAACTGCCTAAATCTTCGGCATGGGTGAGATCATAATCAACGGATTGGGCTATATTGGGTTGTTCGGTTCGGGCCGCGGTCGCGGCCACAATCGCCTCAAGCAGATCATCATAAATAATCGGCTCTTCCCCGTCGCTGCGAAACACGGCTGCGCGAAACTTATATCCGGGTTTAGGCTTGGGGTGTGGCTTGGCGTTTCGCGGCCATTTATAATCAATGATAAATTGCTTTCGGCCACTTTTTTGCCAGGTCTGGGCGTCTTTGGCTGTGCCCGCTGTGCCTTTTTTCCCTTCCCATATTAAGAGCTGACAGGCGCTGACAGAAAGCTCTTCAGAGTTGCGGATCGCACCGCCCATGGCAATCAGGCTGGCGCGTTCCCGAAGAAGCGTGTCCGGCCAATCGCTAAAATAATCAAACACCGAAATCGTGCTGGCCTGTTTCAAACAGGCGCTGAACCGCCGCATCCATTGTTTGCCGAACGGCTTGACCGAAGCCTCGACAAATTTCTTTTCGTCGATCGGCAGAATGACATGGAGCTCACCGCCCTCCTCGAGCAGCGCCTCTGCGATCAGAATATCGGCGCCGGCTGCAAGCGCCCCGTAACCGATGCCAATATCATTTTCCTGAATAATATTGGAAGCTTCGCTAAACAGCTGATCTTCCTGCTCGGGGGTCAGAACACTGAAATCTTTGGCATCGCCTTCGCGGCCAAATATATGACCGGCAAAATGCATGGCGCGCGGCGGGTCAAATTCGGAAAGCCACGGCAGATCTTTACCTTCAGCGCGGCCGAGCATCCGGAACTGTTTCAAAGTCGAGGCGTGGGCGATATAATTTAGCGGATCATAATCAAGCGCGCGGCGCAAAGCCGCCTGAGCCCGCTCTATGTCGCCCAATAATAGGTAGGCTTCAGCGCGGGTTGCCTCGATAAAGTATATTTCCTCATCAGAAACCTCATCTTCGATCGAAAGAATTTCCAATATTTTACGGGCCTGCATGTCGACGACTTCTTTGGGCATGCCGCCAAGGCGTGACATGGTGGCGGCGTTGATACCGGAATAATATCCGCCCGTATCCCGAAATGCGTCTTCATATTGCTCGGCGGAAAGCCGGGCATATTCGCGGGCCTGGGCGCCCTGATGGGACAGATATAGATCTTTGTACAGTCGTCCGCCCAGACCCATAATGTCTTCATGATGGCAGATTTCGCCGAGCCCGTATCTTGCATATTCCGACAGGGCAAACTCCAGCGAACCGGCCCGGCTGAGCGCCAGAACGGCCTGATGTTTGAAACCCAGCGCCGCCGTGTCATCGGCGTCTTTTAACGCCGCAATGGCGGCTTCATATGTCGCGAGCGGATTTTGCATCTATCTCATATAAATCTGGTTGCAGGCCGCCAAAGGGGCCCGTCTTGATTAAACTAAAATCCGGATTAAGGCCACAGAGGTGGATCAGTCCCGGGAGGACCTCCGCTGCCTTCTCCGCCCGGATCAATCGTCACCGGGACCTGAAACACATGGCCATTATTGTCGGTAAAACGCTGGATGATATTTATGTCATAATAATAAAGGCACTTACGATCGCTGATTGTGTCATATCCCTTGATATTCTCGCGCGGCGGCAGGCTGACATAGTCGACCGCGAGCAAATGGTCACTGACCGGCGACATGCTCCGGAACGGCGAGGCCGCATTGGGCTTACCGACCGCGACCCGGAACGGGTTTGAATCTGCAAATCTCTCGGTATCATCCAGTAGATAAAAGCCGATCCGCTGATACCAGTCCAGTTTGAGATCAAACGGATTGGGGATAAATGTGTCATCATTTTGCCCGCGTTCGAGCGGTATATAATCGTAAAGCTCAAACTGTCCCGGGCGCAATGGCGCGATCAAAGCCTCGAGCGCCTTATAGTCTGCTTTTAACAGAGCCGCGTTGGCCGCGTCACGAATGGCCTTGTTGCGAATTTGAAAGCGGGCAAAGGCGCCGGTTTTCGGTTCATGTCCGATAAAAACCATTTGCGCCGTCAGAAACTGCGCCTGGGTTGCCGCGCTGCCCTGGTTTGGCACTTTCTCTGATCCGGAATATAGACAGCTATCCTTGCCGCCGTCATATTTGCTGGCCAGAAAGTCTATGCCGTTTTCACCCTGGGTGCTGCCATGGTCAAGAACTTTGAGTTCGGCGTCGCTTCCGTCCCCGCCCCCGCTGCAAGCGATCAGCAATGCGGAAAGTCCCGCTGCTAATCCCCATTTTACCTTGTTATTCATTGTCGTCTCCCTGCTCTATGAATTTTGATTTGATTGCCTGTGCGCTGTCCGGATATAGTAGATTGAATATTTCAAATTCAAACCTATCCAAGTCTTTTGAATTGAAATTTTGACCTTGAGAAGGACAAATAGACCGGGCTTCGCAGAAATAATATTCCATTAGCTTGAACATTACAAACGCGCGTGTATCGGATTCAGATTTGTCAGTCCAATTTGATAAATTCTTATAGGCGTCATAATCGGCTTCGAGGAACGCCTTTGACAAATTATAATAAAACCTGATGTCGCGATATTCAGCGAAAAGCTCGTCGCGATCCTTAATACGATCCATCAGATCTTTGTATCGGCCAAGCGCCGCTCTCGCGGCACTAAAATCATTTTCCTTAAGCGCGTAGAATACTTCATTACGGGCAAATTTAAACGGTAGACGAACATCCCACTCGACGTCAAAATCCGATTGCGCGGATTCATCGGCCCGCGCATCCAGATATTGCCCAAATTGCCGCGCTAAAGCTTTTGCCTTGTCATCCTGTCGTGTCAGGCGGCAAACGGTGATCAGCTCGTCCAGAACGGTTAGCCTATACCGTTTCAGGCGATCGTCATTCGGCTCTCGCAATAGATTTTGCTCAATCAGGTCGCGTTGCGCCAATAAACGAGTTTCGGCGGTTTCAAATTTTTCAAGCGCCCTCTCACTGACCGCGAGTTTAATATTCACAAAAATCAGAGCCGATCTGATCTGAAAATCATCCGGGTTTTCGGCCAAGAGGCGCTCCAGAACCACAAGATTTTCTTTCAAAATATCTGTAGCGCTTTGGGCATCACCCAGACTCAGTTCGATCGTGGCAATCTCGGTCAAAATCCGGGACACTTCAAGATAGGATTTTGTCGTCTTGCGGCGCGCATAAATATCCTGAAAGAGTGGCTCGGCGCGTTTAAAATAAGTCCGCGCTTTTTCGAGCTCGCCCGATTCATAATAGTTCTGCCCGATATTGGACTCGGCGTAGGCCCGCTCCAGGATGGCGCGATCGGTTGCGTCCTCAATTTCAAAGAGGCGGTTCGCCAGTACCAGATATTCCTGCTGCCGGTTTAGATCCTCGTCATACTGGCGGGCTCGGCGAAAGGGTACGGAGCTCCAATAGACGCTTTGCGCATGTTCATAAATACGCTCGGGATTGTCAGGGTCTTGTTCAAGCTGCGAATGGGTGGTCGCGAATGCCGGGCCAAAATAGGCTTTGGCCGCCGAGATATTGCCCATCCGCATTTGAATATCGCCCAGCAAGTGAAACACGATCGCCCGGCGACCGAGCGCGTCGGCGCCGTGATCATCCGGGTCATAGCTCTCATAATATTCAGCCGCTTTCTGGCCGACAGAGTCGAGTACATCCAGCTTACCCACAGGCTCAAGCCTGTCGCGTAAATCCGTTAGCATGAACTGAATGAGCCCCTCCGCATCGCTTCGTCGGGATTCAGCCTCTTTACGAGCATCCACCGCGAACCATGTTAATGATCCCATGACTATCACGGCGGTTAAGGCAGAAAGCGTGATCCAGGTCACGCGCCTGCGCGCCCGCTGCAAATCGCGCTGGACCAGATCGTTAAGGCCGAGCCCGACCAGCCCGGACAATAATTTAAGAAACCCGACCCGTTTTCCGTCAAAATCTTCTCTGAAATCCGCCGCAAGCGGTTCAGCGGGCCGGTTTGACAATTTGCCGTCATTTCCGAGCTTGAACCTAAGCGCTTCGGGCAGGCATTCGCGCTCCCCTTTGGCCGGATCGGCAAATGGCGTTCCGTCGACAATCGCGGCGAATATGCGCTCCGGATTATTGTGGCGTTTGAAGTAGAGAATCTCTTCATTGACCCAGTTTGAACTTACCGCATCGGGCGAACAGATCACAATCAGATTATCGGAATCGCGCAGGGCGGCCTCGATTTTAACGCCCAGATCCGCCCCGGCGGTGAGCTCTTCCCGATCTCTGAATATTGGCTGGAAACGCTCGGGGACCGGCCCCGCTTCGGTAATTTGTCCAACCGTCTTGCCCGGGAAGCGATAGGTTTCCAACCGCCGATGGAGCCAGCTGGCCCAACGTTCATTTCTATGCGAGTAGCTCAGAAATGCTTTATATTTGTTTGGCCCCATTACCCTCTCTTATAGGGCCGCTTTTACACTATTTTTCCTCAAAGTGAAATTTCAAATGAATTGATTCTGATCTCCTCTTGAATTTACGCCTATCCTCATGGAAAACAGCCTCATGAGCACTGTCATTCTTTCGATCGATCAAGGCACAACAAGTTCCCGGACACTGGTCTTCAGCCCGGCCGGAGATATGTTGCACGCGGCACAGTTGGAGTTTCCTCAAATCTATCCCAAAGATGGCTGGGTCGAGCATGATCCGGAAGCAATTTGGGAAACGACTTTATCAACGCTGAAGGATGCCTACGCCTTTGCCAAACGCGAAGGCCACGGGATTGCCGCCATTGGCATCACCAATCAACGCGAAACCACTTTGGTTTGGGACCGCAAAACCGGTGAGACAATCTACAATGCCATTGTCTGGCAAGACCGGCGTACGGCGGATATTTGTCGCAAAATTAAATCAAATTATGACGAAGCCAAACTGAGCGCGAAAACAGGACTATTGCTGGATCCATATTTTAGCGCCACTAAAGCTGCTTGGATCCTGGATCATGTCGAGCATGCCCGCGCCCGCGCTGGACGCGGCGAGCTTGCCTTCGGTACGATTGATAGTTTTCTGATTTACCGGCTAACCGGCGGTAAGGTACACGCCACTGATGCCACGAACGCTAGCCGTACTAATTTGTTTAATATCCAGACACAGGCCTGGGATAATGAACTTTTAAAACTTTTTAAGGTTCCAAAGTCTTTGCTGCCAGAGGTCAAAGACTGCGCCGATGATTATGGCGTTTTGGATGAAAGTTTGCTGGGCGAAGCCATCCCTATTTGCGGCGTTGCCGGGGACCAACAAGCGGCCGCTATCGGGCAGGCCTGCTTTAAACCCGGCGATATTAAAAGCACTTACGGCACAGGTTGCTTCGTTATTTTAAACACAGGTGAGAAGTGTTTAAGTTCGAAAAACCGCCTGCTCTCGACCGTTTGTTACCGTATAGACAGCAAAACCACCTATGCGTTGGAAGGCTCGATTTTCATTGCAGGCGCGGCGGTGCAGTGGCTTCGCGACGGTATTAAGATTATTAAACACGCCGCCGAAACTGAAGGCATGGCGGCGGGGCTTGAAAGCAATCACGGGGTGTATCTGGTCCCGGCATTCACCGGACTCGGCGCGCCGCATTGGGATCCGGATGCGCGCGGCGGTCTGTTCGGCATAACCCGCGATACGACGCCGGATCATATAGCGCGCGCTGCTGTCGAAAGCGTCTGCTACCAAACCTATGATCTGTTCACGGCGATGGCTGAGGACGGCGTTCGGCCATCTTCCCTTCGGGTTGACGGCGGCATGGTTCATAATAGCTGGATGGTCCAGTTTTTATCCGATATTTTAAATATCCCCGTTGATCGTCCTAAAGTGTTGGAAACCACCGCACTGGGCGTAGCCTATCTGGCGGGGCTACAAGTCGGGCTATACGACTCGCTTCAAGATGTTGCCGATAATTGGCAATGCGATTCTCATTTTACGCCGGATATGAGCGCGGATAGCCGCGACCACCTAATTGACGGCTGGAGCCAATCCGTTCGGCGAATTCTCGGGTGATCAAAAATTCGCAAATCCGCCAGTTTCACAATGATGGCTATCTGGTTTTGAAGGATTTCAAAGATCAGAGCGAGCTTGATGATCTGCGCCGCGCGGCTCTAAACATTGTCGATGCGTTCGACGCTGAAAGCCATAAATCCATTTTCACGACCCAAAACCAGACCGCCGTTCTCGACGAATATTTCAAAGGCTCCGGCGATAAAGTCCGGTGTTTTTTCGAAGCCGGTGCATTCGATGCGGACGGGCAGCTTGCCCACGCCAAAGCTCTATCGATTAATAAAATCGGACATGCCATGCATGATCTCAATCCGGAATTTGAAGCCTTTTCCCGTGACCGGCGCTTGGCAGAAATTTTCGAGCGGCTTGGCAATGAAGACCCGAAAATATGGCAGTCCATGTATATTTTCAAACAGCCGAGAATTGGCGGCACGGTCGACTGGCATCAAGACGCGACCTTTTTTTATACAGAGCCTCTATCCGTGATCACATTATGGTTTGCGATTGACGATGCCACGCTTGACAATGGCTGCCTCTGGGTCAGCAAATCCGGGGATGGATTTCCGCTTAAAGAACGATTTGAACTGATAAACGATAGTCTCACCATGACATCGCTGGATGATACGCCGTGGCCAACCACTGAAGCGGCGATACCGCTCGAAGTTGCCGCGGGTACATTGATCCTGTTTAAGGGCCGCTTACCCCATTATTCCGCGCCCAACAGCTCAAACAAGGCCCGTCACGCCTATACGATGCATGTGACTGATGGCCGAACTGACTATGCTCCATCAAATTGGATTCAGCGCGGCGCGGATTTTCCCGCTCGCGGTTTTCAAATCTAAACAAAGGTCAGACTTGGGGCTGAGAATGAGCCAAGATTAGGCAGTGCGGCCAATAACTCCGTATCGTTAAGACCGAACCATCGTCCCATCGGTTCGGCAAATTGCTCGACTGAGGTCGAGGGAATTAACCGCCCGCTGCCGGCATCATAATCATGACCGAAATCATAGGGCGGCACGTCGCCGAAAATGTTGCGTCCGGCCACCGCGTCGCCAACGACAAAATGGTGGCTTCCCCAGCCATGGTCGGTCCCGTCCCCATTGACCGCTAATGTCCGGCCAAAATCAGAGGCCGTGAACAAGGTAACATCACTGGTCAGACCCATCTGAACCAACGATTCATAAAACGCTGTAACACCAGTATCGATTTCCGTATGCAGGCCCGGCAGATCGGTTGCCTGATTGGAATGGGTGTCAAATCCGCCTATAGCGACAAAGAATATCTGGCGCGGTTTCCCAAGCAGGCCGCGAACAGAAATAGTCTCGGCCACAGACCTTAATTGCTGTCCCAGAAAATTCGGCGGAAACAAAGCGCTGAAATCAGTCTTCTGATCAATCGCCTCTTTGAAAAGTTCATTGGTCTGGATGGCGCCGTTCATCGCCGCGGCGATGTCGCGCTCAATCAGATTGGAGCGGTTAAAATCCATGGCTTCAAAATGATCGCGCATACGCTGATACATTTCCTCGCCGTCGGGCGTGCCGCGAAATCCTTCATAGAATTTAAGAATTTCAAGTTCGCTTGGACCCCCGGTTCCGACTTGAAACGCCTGGGTTACATCACCGGTCAAAAATAATTCATTGCCCAGACTTGTTATGGTCAGGAAAGTGGAATCTGTCACGCCGCCGGAATTATAGACGGCGTCGGCGAACCGGCCGCCCCAACCAAATTGCGCGCCTTCGGGCTGGCTCGACATCCAGGTTGACTGCTGATCATTATGAGAGAAAAGCCGCTTGGGCGTATTCGCCGATTGATTGTCCCATTCGGTTTTTGTCAGCGGCTCTGAAAGCGGGCCAACATTAGAGACTATTGCAGCAGATCCGCTGTCAAACAGGCCTTTTATGCCGGACATATGTTCTGGGAGCGCAAAACGGCGACCGCCGAAATCGGCGTCATTGTCAGGAATGAGCTCTAACAAACGACTGCGGTCTCGCGACGACCCGCTCGGCTGCCCCGCATAAAGCTGCATCAGCGGCGCGCGAATTTCGGCGTAACGATCATAGCTCGCCTGATCATAAGGAAGGAGCGTATCGTGGCAGTCCATGCCGCCCAGCAGAAATACACAAACTAAGGCCTTATAGCCTGTTGTGTCGGCCGCGTGCGCCGGGAAGGCCGACAGCGCCGGCATCAGGCCGGAGGCGCCCAGCAATCCGGCGGCGCTGGCGGTTTTTAAAAATCGTCTTCGAGAATTCATATCTATCTCCTAACGCTGCACTATGTAATCGGGCGCGGTCATGACCAGTACGACGGCGAGCTGGGTTCGAAAACGCGGCCCGTCATAATTCGGGTCATTGGCATTCTCGAGCGGCAAATCCTCGAGGATGGCAATGATTGTATCTTTGCTTTCTTGGGACATGGATCCGTTGACCAATAACAGGTCGAGCCGTTCGACCAGAGCTGCCGGATCATCGGCAAGCGCGATTTCATCACTATAATCCGGGCGGAAACTATTCATCCCGGGCCCTTGCGCGCCATCCGCTAAAAGTTCGAGGGAAAAATAAGTCATGAAATTAGCGTAGCCGGAAATTGAGGCCGCATTGACCAGCTGCATTTCTGGCATTGTCAGACCGGCGTCACCGGTTTCAGTTCCAGGCGCGATATAGCCCGGTCGGTAAAAATTAAACACAGACGGCGATTTAAACGGGGCCTGCGCAAGCGCATCATTGGAACTCGTATTAAATAATATCAGCGTATATTCAGGCGTCACTGTATTGGCGTCAAAGGCGCGGGCCCATTGAGTGAACCGCAATACCGGCTCGCGTACCTTACCAAAATCATCGCCGTCAAAACCGCCTGCTTCACGCGCCTCATCGTCAAACAGGACGGCAGCCAAAGTTGCAGCCAGATCGCCGCGCCGGCCATCACCGACGGCGGTCCCGTCGGGCAGCGTATAAGAACCATTGGCAAAGGCTGTTGCGACTCGCTCAACATAGGCAGGCTCGGGGTGACTTGTGACAAATCTCTGGATTATCTGTCGGGCGACAAAGGGCGGTGTATTGGGATGATCGACGAGTGCATCCAGTGCCTGATCGACACTTTGGGTGCCATTGGTTCCGGCCGGAATGGTTGTGCCGAGAAAGCTTTTCTCGAGATCAGAATGATATTCGTCGAATATTTTCATCGGCGAGCTGTAATCAGACAGTTCAAGCGCGTCGCGCTGCGGATAGAAGTCCGGATGATCGAGGCTAAATCCAGTAAACACTTTGGCCATTCCCGAGACGTCAACATTATCATATGTTTCAAGCGGATTGCCCTGTCCGTCGGTTTTAACGGTTCCGTCCATATTAAGCTCGACAAGTCCAATACTGAACAGCTGCATGACCTCTCGGGCATAATTTTCATCCGGCATACGGCCCGTGACAGGGTCACCTTTAGTGTTTTGAAAATAAGTCAGATAATAACCCATCGCCGGAGAATAGGTAATGTCCTCAAGAAGATCGCGATAGTTGCCGAGTGCATTTTCCGTCAGAATATCCTGATAGTGGGCAAAGGTAAAAGGCAGTTCAAAGAGTAGATTGCCCTCACGGTGCGAGGCGACAATTATTTGTGACAATGCAAAGGACATGCGCTGGCGCAACTGATCATCACCTTCAATGGCGTTTTTCCAAAACAGGTCGGTCGGGAGTTGCCGAACAGCGACCGTAAAGCCTTCACCCGGAATAAAAGCGCCGGGTTGGGACGCCGCATTATTGACAATCGCCAGATTATAGCTCGGCGGAATGCTCAGCTGATCGACAAACCACTGCGATGCGAGCGTCTCGGTCAGATTATCAATCTGCTCCATATTGGTCCCGAATGTTGCTTGGGATAGAAACCGGGCCGTGCCCTGCTCGTCTTTAAACGCGCCAGACGGCGGAGGCGGAGGGGGGGGAGGTGGATTAGGTCCGCCGCCGCCGCCCGGGGGCGGGGCTGAGCCTGAGCCGCCGCTACCGCCGCAAGCCGCAAGCGAGAGCGAAAGCGTAATGATGAGCATTAGGAATATCTGACGCAGTGATGTCGACAACATATAGATCCCCTTCTTGCAGCTATGTGGCCGCTTGATCTAATAACGGCCCGGCGGATAAAATCCGTCGCGGAAACCTGACTTTTTCTGCCATAGCAAAATTACTGATTTCTTTATAGGTAAGACGACACCTGAATTATAATTGGATGCAGCGGGCCTGAAACTTTGTCAGTTGGCGGCAAAAGAATATAATATGCTAAACGGCTGCCTTTTCGGGACGAATTCGATCCCGCACTCGCTTATCAATTGGTTTCTCCACCCAGCTATAAAGGGCCCAGGCCAGTAGATTTACGCCTATGAAAGACAACGGAATAAAAATCATTTTGTTCATCACATCGACGCCGATTAGGCCCAGGACGAATAAGACCAGCCAATGGCATAAAAACACACCATAGGCTATTTTCCCCAAATAATTTCCAGTCGATCTGAGCTTTTTCCGGTCTTTCAAGATAGATTCCTTATCCAGAACCACCCAAAGCAATAATGCCGATAATACTGTATGCGTATAGAGACCGAAATCGTCTTTTCGTAGCAGTCCGTAGAGTCCGAAATTTTCCGGTTTGAATCCCCAGATTTTGTAGGCCAAAACAAAATGGATAAAAAACGCAATGGGTATAAGAACATAAAGCAAGCGCGGTAGCGTGGTTTTTTTGCGTAAATAATAGACCGTTGCGCCAAGCGAAAAGGCTAAAGATGCGCCCTGGATTGTATTATAGCGATCAATGAAACTGATCTCATTTGAAGCTTGGTAATAGCAAATGTAAATCGAAACGAGAAGCCAGAGAAGGACGATCCAAAACCGGCGGCACAGCACTAACATCAAGGCGTAAAACACCATTTCAACGCGCAAGCTCCAGCCCTGGGTTATGACCAGCCGCGTTTCGACGGAGCCATAAAATGTGATGTTTTTTATCCAGCCTTTGAGGTCCTCAGGCTCCATGATGGCATGACGCGCTACATCATTATTTTCCAAAAAACTGGTGACCTCGGGTCTGAAAATAGCAAACAATAAAAGCGAAAGAAAAAGACATACCCAGTAAACCGGATAAATTCGCAATATCCTGTTGGCAGCATAGCGCCATGTCCCATTTTTCCCAGTATAGACTTCATTGATGATCAGGCTCATCAAATAGCCGCTTATGACATAGAAGCCGAAAACCGCATATATGCCCTGCCACCAGATATAGCCGCTCCACAAATGAGAACAGGCGACCATCATCGCTAACAAATATCGGTAATAACCCAGCACGGATTTGCTATAGTCAGAGCAGGCTTAAATACAAAGACCGAATTTACGTATTTTTCGGTTTATCATCGAGCAGACTGTCAAGACGCATAGCAAGATCATCCTTATCGACCTCGCCTGACATGATGTCGCCAAGCTCCTCTTGATTTTCGAGCGCTGCGTCGCTTTCCAAAATGTCGCTGGCGTCTTTAATGCTGTTTTCGTTTTCGGCCAATTTGTCTGCTGCCTGTTCTTCAATCACGTCTTCAAGAGAAGTTACAGCCTGTTTGGGAGCGCCCTGTTCAAAGCGGGGATGGATCAGCTCACCCTTTTCGCCAAAAGAATAGACCAGACGCCGCCAATCCTGCGCCGCATAATCAAACGCGTCACCTTCAGGGTCCAAATCAGACCAGTCCGGTTCGCTCGGCGCGGTCCCGGCGCGGATGGCCCAGACTTTGGCATCTTTTTCATTTGAGAGCAGAGTTTCGGACTCGGCCGCAAGCAAACAAAGGCGCGCGCTCGGTTCGCCCTCTTGAAGCAGCGGATCTAAAGTCGTCCAAGCCGTAACCGCATCTTCGTCGCGTAGATTTTCTTCGACCTGCAGCAAAATACTTTCGCGGTGATCCGGATTTTGGCGAATGAAATGAGCGATCTTCTTGGCCCGGGACCGGTCACTTTCTTCGCCGATCAAATCCAGAAACGCCGCGGATAGCGCCGGGTGCGGCGCGTGATTCCAGGCTTTTTCCAAAACCGAAATCGCTTTTTTCTTTTGGCCTTCTTTGCCGTAAAGACGCGCCGCCAAGGCTGCAGCCGGCGCGAAATTCGGTGCAAGCCCAAGCGCCTTTTGGGCCATGTCAATGGCGCCTTGAATATCGCCATCATCTTCAAGCTGGGTTGCGGCAGCCGTGTCCAAGACCGCCATGCGCCGGCGGGCAATCTCATTATCAATATGTTTCCGGGCCTGACCGAGTGCTAGTGTTTCGCTTGCCTGTTTCCAGCGATAATCAGACAGTTGCGCCTGAAACAGAATATCAAATGCCCAGCGCGCATTTTTGTTTTTTTCATATTCGGCCTTGGCGTGTTCAATCGCGCTCGCCAGATTTCCGGTCGCGAGATATTGCTGCGCCAATCCGCGCCGTCCCGTCGATTCTGTGCGTTTCTCGGCCAGTAGCGCGCGATATTGGGTGATCGCCTCTTCCGTATCGCCGCTCGCCTCGGCTGCTTGCGCCGAGATTATTTGGCCGAGCGCCTGTGTTGAAATTAAGCTTCTGGCACGTTCGGCCTTCTTGCGGGCCCTGGACGCGTCGCCCTCAGCGCCGGCGATTAAGGCTTCTTCCATCGCTTCCAAGGCTTGCGCACGGCGGCGCAATCCAACGCCGGATTTCAGACGGGCCGGCAAAGCTATCAGCCAGCTAATAGCAGTCCAAAATATAATCAAACCAATGCAGACAATTACGCCGACCACAATGGCTTCGCGCCAGCTAATATTTATATCTTCGAAGTTCAGAATCCACGGCGCGTCTGTCGACTGGATTAACAGCCGGGCACTATCGCCAATATAGAGCAGAAACCCCGCTAAAAGCGCGACACATATTAATATGGCAATTATTATATTCCGCATGGGGCTTCCTACCAGATCGGTTTCATATTTTGAATATGAGGGCTGGCCCAGCCGCAATCAAGACTTAAGCGCGGCAACCATCGCCTTTTCATTGGGGCGCGCCGCGATAAATCGCCGATTTCCAAAGCGCTTTCGCAGCTCGGAATCTGTATTCGCGCTGATAGAAATAACTTTTACTTGCGGGAAGTTTGGCGCAGTTCCGCGCACGACCCTGGCTGCCATGGGCGAGTAAAGCGCGATATGGGTGATCTTGCCCTTTAGCGCGCTTATGTCCGGCTTTTTTGGCGCATTGATATAATAAACGTCCCGGCGCGCGCGATATCCGGCGGCCCTAAGCTCTCCGGCTATGTTAAGACGAATACGGGCCGCAGATGCATAAACAAATGATTTCGAGCCGCCGGGCTTAAAATTATCCTTGATCAGCTTGAGCAAATCCTGCGCATTGCCTTGAGCCGATATCACGTTGCGAAATTTCATTTGCCAGGCCAAATAGGCGGTGGCGTCTCCGACCGTAAAGACCGGCCAATCGCGATGATCCGTAAATGTGCCAAGCATACGAAGTGCATTTTTCGACGTCACAATCAAGCCAGCGTTCTTGGGCAGTGGACGCGGCATGTTTTTGGGCGGGGCGATCTCAACAACCGGATTTATCACCGTTTCAAATCCGGCCTTTTGCCAAACCCTGGCGCTGTGAGAGGCGCCGGGCTGCGAACGGCTTATCCAGATACGGCGCTCACTCATGATGCCGCCACCTCTTGTGCGATTGCCTCACCGAGCGTTCGCCCAAGTCGCGCCGCGTTTTTAAGATTAGCGGAATGCATAAAACCATCTTTGCGCCATCTTTTTGATCCATCTTCGGCCAGCTGCTCACCTTGCATAAAGAGTTTGCCTTGTTCAATACGGGCCAGCGCCGCGATTGGCGTCCGGCAGGACCCGTCTAGCGCTTTTAAAAATTCACGCTCCGCTGTTACGGCAATTTGAGTTGCCGCGTGATTAAGCGGCGCAATAATCTCCAGAGCAGATTCATTTCCGCCCATCACCTCTATTCCGATAGCAGCCTGCGACGGCGCGGATAACATTCGGTCCAGCCCGACAATCTCGGTGGCCTTCTCCGGCAGGTCAAGCCGCTTAAGGCCCGCATAGGCCAACATTGTTGCATCGCAATGGCCGTCATTGAGCTTGACGATACGGGTCCCGACATTGCCTCTAATGAGGTTAAACTTTAGATCAGGCCGTAGCGACGCAAGCTGAGCCCGGCGACGCAGAGACGCCGTTCCAACTGTCGCGCCCTTTGGCAGGTCATCGATTGAATTATGTTTAACCGAAATAAATGCATCGCGCGGATCTTCGCGCTCCAGGATAGCGCCGATCTGATGGCCGTCTTGAAGTTCGGTCGGAACGTCTTTCATAGAATGGACAGCAATATCGATCTCGCCCTCGACCAGCGCAGTTTCAAGCTCTTTGGTAAACAGCCCCTTCCCGCCAAATTCCGCCAGACGGCCCATCAATTTATCCCCCGAAGTTTTATAGACGCGGATCGGCACATCACGTTCCGGATTGGTCAGGCCATAATGATCACATAGCTGCGCCCGTACTAAACGCGCCTGATAAAGCGCGAGCGGCGAACCTCGAGTGCCAATGTTTAAAGGACGTTGCATGGAATGCGTTCTCACGTTATCGACGGGCCCAGCGGGCCTTAGCTTGGCCCAGAATTGCCGTAAAACGAGATAGTATGCAAGACGCGCCTGTCATCATATTAGGGATTGAATCCAGCTGCGATGAAACCGCCGCCGCCATTTTACGCCGTACATCTGACGGCGAGACTGAAATTCTGTCGTCAATCATTGCTTCGCAAGACGAAGAACATCGCCCGTTTGGCGGCGTGGTTCCCGAAATTGCCGCCCGTGCCCATATGCAAAAAATCGACACGATTATTGACCAGGCTGTGGACGATGCGGGCGTCCAGTATGACGACCTCACCGCCATTGCCGCCACCTCTGGCCCCGGTCTGATCGGCGGAGTCATAGCTGGCCTTATGAGCGCCAAAGGGCTCTCAATGGCGCTTGGCGTTCCGCTGCTGGCGATCAACCATCTGGAAGGCCATGCGCTCTCGCCGCGTCTTGCGGCGCCATGCCCGTTTCCCTATTTGCTGCTGCTCGTCTCGGGCGGTCATACGCAGCTTCTATCGGTGAATGGTCTTGGCGATTATGACCGGCTCGGCAGCACAGTTGATGACGCCGCCGGTGAAGCCTTTGATAAAACCGCTCGTGTCATGGATCTGGGTTTCCCCGGCGGCCCTGCCGTTGAGAAACTTGCCATGAAGGGCAATCCAGATGCAATCAAATTGCCGCGTCCGTTTCGCGGGAAAGACCACGCGAATTTTTCTTTTGCCGGGCTCAAGACAGCCGTCGCGCGCGCTTTCGATGCCAGCGATAAAACGCCCAAAGCCAAAGCTGATATTGCTGCCAGTTTTCAGCGCGCCGTTTGTGATGTGATGACCGAGCGCACTGCCAAGGCCATGGAATTGTTTCGCGACCAACATCCGGATATTGACGGCTATCGATTTGTCATTGCCGGCGGAGTAGCGGCCAATAAATCCATTCGCGAAAGCCTTGAAGAACTTTGCACATTACGCGGATTTACTTTAACCGCGCCGCCAATGAAATTTTGCACGGATAATGCCGCGATGATTGCGCTTGCGGGCATAGAGCATTACATAAAGGGTGACTTTGCGCCGCTCGATATAGCCGCGCGGCCACGCTGGCCACTAGATAAACAGGCGGCCAAGCACCGCCCGGCAAGCGGGTTTGGAAAGAAGGGACCTAAATCTTGAGCGATGTTTACGACAATATGGGCGTTATCGGCGCGGGCGCCTGGGGCACTGCAATGGCGCAAACACTTGCCGTCGCAGGCCGGCAAGTCACGCTCTGGGCATTTGAACAAGAGGTCGTCGACAGCATCAATGAAGCGCGCGAAAATAAGCTCTACCTCCCCGGGGCAAAACTGCATCAGAACATTAGGGCGACCCGTGATATAAGCCAGCTCGCATCGCTTGACGCGGTCCTGGTTGTGACACCTGCCCAGCACATGCGGGCCACGCTTATTGATTTCGTGCCCCATGCGCGCGGCGGTATGCCGGTCGTGCTCTGCTCCAAGGGGATCGAGATAAGCAGCCGGAAATTTATGAGCCAGGTGCTTGAAGAGATTATGCCATCTGCAATGCCTGCCGTTTTGTCAGGCCCGAGTTTCGCGGTTGATGTTGTTAAAGGATTACCGACGGCGGTGACGCTCGCTTGCGCCGATTGGACTGTTGGCGCCAAGCTGATCAAATCCGTCGCCGCTCCGACTTTCCGGCCTTATTATACCAAGGACGTGCTGGGCGCAGAAATTGGCGGCGCGGTCAAAAACGTCCTCGCCATCGTCTGCGGACTGGTGCTCGGGAAAGGTCTTGGCCGCTCGGCCCATGCCGCTATTATCGCGCGCGGCTTTGCCGAAATGACGCGTTTGGGAACGGCGCTGGGATGTAATCCGGAAACCCTAACCGGGCTTTGCGGGCTAGGCGATTTGGTGCTGACCTGTTCGTCTGAGCAGTCGCGCAACATGTCGTTTGGTATGGCTCTGGGACAAGGCATTTCTTATGACGAGTATATGAAAGATAAAAACGTTGTTGTCGAAGGCGCGGCAACCGCCCCGGCGCTGAAAGCGTTGTCGCAAAGTAAAGGCGTCGAAATGCCGATATGCCACGCCATGGCCAATATTCTCGCCGGCGACGAAGAGGTTGACGGGGTCATAATGCGCCTGCTCGCCCGCGTGCACAAATCGGAAATCAGCTGATGAAATTTTTGATTTACACGGAAGACAAGGCCGATAGCCTGCAAATCCGCACAGATAATCGCAACGCCCATCTGGGATGGCTCAAGACGCCCGACAACAAAGTCTCTTTGCTGACGGCCGGTCCGTGGCTGGATGATGACGGCGTGATGCGCGGTTCCATGTTGATCGTTGACGCTGAAACCAAAGACGAGGTCGAAAAATGGTTGCTTCGCGACCCTTATCGTGCCGCAGGCTTAACGGGTAAAATCATAATCAAACCGTTTATCTGGGCGATCGGCGCGCCGCCGGAAGCATGACAAACAGAACACTGGATAAAGCCCAGCTCACCCGTTTCATCAGCTGGGGCGCGCTCAATACGGCTATCAGTATTTTAATTTATGCCGCGCTCGTTTATGCGGGACTGACAATTTGGCTGGCCAATTTAATCGCCATTATCGGCGGTATTCTGCTCGGGCACTTCTTTAACAAACATATGGTTTTTCGCAGCCGAAACGCCAATACGCTGATCAAATATTTCATCCTTTGGTCGGTTTTATATCTCATCAGCACCGGGCTAATTTTCGGATTTATTGAACTTGGCAGTAACAAATATTTAGCCGCGGTTTTCTCCGGCATCGTGCTCGTGCCGATTTCCTATATTGTGCAGAAGCTGAAAATTTTTCAGGGTCAGGCCCATGGAAACTGAGTCCGAAGCCTATTCTGAATATCTGGAAGAGAAATATCTTCCGGGCCGCGATCTCTATCTTAACCGGCTATTTTATCCGCGTATCCTAAAAGAATTAGGTGAAGGTCCAATTGTTGATCTGGGATTTGGCGCTGGCGCATTTTTGAAATTCGCCCGGAAAAAGTCCCGCAATATATCAGGAATTGATTCCAACCCCGCCTTTGTTGACACAGCTCTCTCGCAAGGATTTGACGTCGCCCTCGATGACATCACAAAGCTCGCGACTGTGTCACAAATTGAAAATGCGGTATGCGACAATGTGCTGGAACATTTAACCGCTGAGCAGCTTGAAGCGGTTTTTTCGGTTGTCAAAGACAAGCTTGCAACGAACGGAAAATTCGTCGCCATTGTGCCCGACAAGCAAGGCTATAAGAAAGATCCGACCCACCGAACTTTCATCGATCCGGGATTTTTAGAGCCGCTTTGTCAGCGTCATGAGCTTCAAATCGGCAAGACGTTTTGCTACCCGTTTAACAGCCGGACTGCCGGCAAATATTTTTACCTCAATATGCAGATTTTCGTAATCACCCATATGAAAGCGACATGACCGCTTTAGTCTCGATCTGCATCCCGACCTTTAATGGTGCGCGCTTCATCGGCGAGACCATTCAGTCTGTATTGGATCAATCCTATCACCAATTCGAGCTTTTGATTTTCGATGATGGCTCGGCAGATAATACGGCCGAGATTTGCCAAAGCTTCGATGATCCGCGTATCCAGTTCAAACAGAATGAAAAAAATCTCGGCCCCAAAGAAAACTGGGATCAATGTCTGAAATATGCCAGCGGGCAATATTTTAAACTCCTACCCCATGATGATTTGCTCGAGCCCGGCACGTTGGAACGCCAGGTCAAAATACTCAGTTCGCGGCCCGATGTGGCACTCGTCTTCGGGACGAAATCAATCATCAATGAGACCGGGAAAATTCTATTAAGGCGCAAACCGCTTGGCGATGAAGCCCGCTCAATTGATGGGTTTGAACTGGTTCGAGAAACGCTGAAGGCAGGCAATAATCTCATTGGCGAACCAGGGAGTGGCCTGTTTCGATCCGCGCTTATCGACATTATCGGAGCCTATGATGATACTAATCCCTATACGATAGATTTGGATTACTGGTTCCGGATCCTCGCCCACGGCAACGCCTATTACACCGCCGCGCCGGCGAGCCGGTTTCGCATCCATGGCGATAGTTGGAGCGCCGAGATAGGTAAATTGCAATATCGCGATTTTGTCGGGACTATGGAACGGTTTGAAAAAGACGCGATGTACCAGATTGATCCCAAGACCGTCCGGACCGGCAAGCTTAAAGCCTGGCTTAGCACCCAGGCACGCCGGGTCATTTTTCGAAAATATAGCTAGTATATATCCCGGCGAATACGCAGTTCAGTCTTCCTTAGGCCGACTGGCAAAGAGGTCGGATGCCAATGCTCAGGAAATAGCGACCGGGAAATACTCATGGAGCGGCTATTGTCCCCGCTATCCTGAAAATGTGTATTGAGCGGTTTACCGACGGCCCGTCTTACAAGCCCGATCATCTCGGTCATGCTGGTTGGTTTGCCGGAGGCGAGCATATAGGTTCCGGCTTCCGGTCTATTGACTTTAAGCGCAATGAAACCCGCCACATCATCGACGAAGACATAGTCGCGTAACGTATCCGGCCGCCCGTATATTTTGACCACCTTGCCAGATATACCGTTTTTTATCAGCGTAGCCGCAAGCCCCATGCGTCCCTTTGCGCCCCGATAGCCATAGACTGAACTCGGCCGATAAATGTGGATTTTAACCGTGTCTGACAGGTCTTTTAATTTCTGCTCCTGGGCGAGCTTTACCTGACTATAGGCGCGCAGCGCTAGCGGTTTGGAGCCCGCGCTAATATTGCGCTGTCCCTCAAATAGGCCGCCGGCTGAGCTGAGATGGTGAGCTGACACCGGATAGGCTTTTGCAAGGTCTTCTGCCAGAGAACAAAACGCCCCAAAAGTAATTTGCTCGGTTTCAAATTCTTCTTTGGTCGCCAGAAAACCGCCCTTACCTGCGGTCCAGATCAGGTGGACATTGCCGCGGCCAATTCCGGCAA
The DNA here is from genome assembly GCA_013002305.1 of Hellea sp. Lineage (GTDB taxonomy): Bacteria > Pseudomonadota > Alphaproteobacteria > Caulobacterales > Maricaulaceae > JACOMS01. Next base: position 16,434 of record JABDKG010000028.1, on the reverse strand, counting down.
ACTTGGTTATGTTCAGCGCAAGAGATTTAAAGCTCTGCTTGAGATGGTCCGGGTCATGCCAGCGCGGTTCAATATTCTTGTCTATATTAAAATCGTCCGTGAAAAGCCGGTCTTGAACCGCCCTTCCAATCAAGCCCAATCCGGCAATTAGGACAATATCCCGCCAGCCGTCCTTAAAATCACGCGTCAGGATTTGCATTATTACGGGATTTAAAAAATGCGACTAGAGGCTCATCTTTTGTTCTGTCGACAAGGAAGTATGACGGTTTACCAAGCGTGCTTTGTACCAATGTGGAAACAAGCTCGAGCAGAATACTGACCATGAACAGGATAACGCCGCTGAAAAAATAAATCGAAATAATGGTCGAACTCCAGCCCTGAACGGGCACTGAATCCGGATAGAATGATTTTTGGATCACGACATAGAGCCCGAGCATAATTGTCACCAAGACGGCAAGCAGTCCTATAAAAGCACCGAGCCTTAAGATCTTGATCTGGCTCGAGACCAACATGCGTCTGGCATGTGAGATCAGCGATCTAAAACTATAACCGCTCTTACCGGTTTTCTGAAAACGCTGATCTTCCATTTCAAGCTCGGCCAGACCGATGGATGTTGTGAACCATGACAGGGCAACATCCAGATAGGTCTCATAATTGCAGGCGGACGCTGCGCCGCGGGCAACTTCGCCCCTTATCAGACGAAAACTGTTGGCCTGATTGATAAACGGGTTCCCCGTCAGCCAGACCATTAGGCGCTTGAACAGGCGTGAGCTTTTATCCCGGCTGGCCTTACCATGAACCTTGCCGGTGGGTTTGGCGTAAATCAGATCGGCGCGCTCGCCCACGGCGCGCTCCAGCAAAGTTATCAGATGGTCAGGATGATGCTGAAGATCTTCATCCATGGTCACGACCCAGTCGCCGGATGTGTGCAATATGCCAGCAACGGTCGCGGGATGCTGTCCAAAATTGCGGGAGAGCTGCAATCGGGTAATCCAGCTATGGGAAGTCTTTAGCTTGGCGATAATTTCGCGGGAATTATCGATTGAATGATCATCAACAAATATCGCTTCAATGATTTTGACCGGATAGTCCTGCTCGGCCCACTTCGTTCTGACCGTATCAATAGCCGCGATGAGATCGGCCAGATAATCTGCGCCTGTGTAGACAGGTATGACAAGTGAGACCGAAATCATGGGCCATCCCTAGCCCAAAAAATTGATCGGCGAAACTATTAGATATTAAATCGGCGGGGCAACCAGAACCATGGCTTCGCTCGGCTTATAATTGCGCGGCGCGAAGCGGTAAAACACATGGCTGCCGACCTTACGGGTCATCCGCATGGTCTGGGACCAGGCCGGAGAAACTTCGGTCGTGTGATAATGTGTGGCATTATTCGTTATCGGAAGATGTGATCCGGATAGCATATAGTTTGCAACCTTGACCGAGCGCTCCCAAGATTTGCCGCGCGGGGCAATATCCATCGACCCGTCGCAGGTAAAGCTGAACTGACAGCCGGTTGTGCGCTCAGAGCCCTCATATACGACGTCACAGACACTATTCGGGTAATGTTTGCTCTTGATACGGTTTTGGATGACTTCAGCCACAGCGCGTTGTCCTGAAGTTGTTTCAGAACGGGCTTCATAGTAAATCGCTTCCGCCATACAGCGCGATTCGGCCAGAATGTCGGTTTTATCGATTGTCAGCAGCTCTGATTCGGCCTTGGCCAGTTCAAAACCGCTGGATTGCGCTTCAAGCCACAAAGTCGTGGTTTTTTCAGCGTCAAAATTTGCAACTGCCTCGTAATGCGCCTCTGCAACAGCACTAAGATGCTGTTTTTCAGCGGTTTTTCCGATCGCCGGAAAAGTCACAGCCGCGAATGAAACCGCGGCGATTGCCGTGCCCCAACTTGCCAAATATGTATTCTTTTTAGTCATCGCGGCGGCGTTTATACCCTTCCCAGATGGTTTTCAACCTATTTCCCCATCTTCTAGAATACCATACTAGAAGTGTGCCAAAGTGTGATTTTCGTCACCTAATCCAATTTTTATGGTTAAAATTTACTTAAATGGGGGTTTTCACCGGGCTGAAATAGCCGCCTGTGCCGCTGCTAACCGGGCAATTGGCACCCGGTAAGGCGAGCAAGACACATAGTTCAAGCCATGTTTATGGCAAAAGGCAATTGACGCCGGATCGCCGCCATGTTCGCCGCAAATCCCAAGTTTAATGTCTTTTTTGACCGCCCTGCCGCGCTCTTTAGCGATAATAATCAAATCTCCAACGCCCTCTTGATCCAGTGTCACAAACGGGTCTTTCTCCATAATGCCCTGGGCTACATAATCGGGCAGGAATTTGCCTGCATCATCACGCGAGAGGCCAAACGTGGTCTGGGTCAGATCGTTTGTTCCGAATGAGAAAAATGCCGCGTGATGGGCGATATCCCCCGCTCTGAGCGCTGCGCGCGGAAGTTCGATCATGGTTCCGACAATATAGTCGACGCCGCCAACCTCGTCGGCAACGCGCTCAATCGCGCGTTTAAGGATTGCCAGTTCCTTGTCAGAAGAAACCAGCGGGATCATGATCTCGGCAATCGGCTGTTTTCCGGTTTCGCCGGCGACCCGTTTTTGCGCTTCGAAGATCGCGCGGACCTGCATTTCGTAAATCTCGGGATAGGAAATACCGAGGCGGCAGCCCCGATGTCCCAACATAGGATTACTTTCATGCAAATCGCGGGCACGGGCCATAAGCTCGGACGTCGAAATTCCCGTCGCGGCCGCAACATTCTCAATATCGGCCTCCGTATGAGGCAGAAACTCATGCAATGGCGGGTCGAGAAGGCGGATTGTGCAGGGCCGGTCTTCCATGATCCGAAATATCGCCGCAAAGTCATCCCGCTGCACCGGCAGGATTTTTGATAGGGCATCTGTGCGGCCCGCTTTGTCAGAAGCGAGTATCATCTCGCGGAAATAGCCCAGCCGGTCAGCTTCGAAAAACATATGTTCGGTCCGGCATAGGCCGATCCCTTGCGCGCCAAAATCAACCGCAGTTCTGACATCGGTGGGCGTTTCGGCATTGGTTCTAACCTCGAGAACGCGCGCCTTATCGGCCCATTGCATTATTTTGGCAAAATCACCGGAGAGTTCGGGCTGAACCATATCCACTGCGCCCAAATAGACCTGTCCTGTCGCGCCGTCGACCGTGACAATCTCGCCTTTTTTGACCTCCCGGCCCATAACGGAAAATGACTGGGTTTCATAGTTGATCCGGATCTCGCCCGCGCCCGAGACGCAGGGCGTCCCCATGCCGCGCGCAACCACGGCAGCGTGAGACGTCATACCGCCGCGCGCTGTAACAATTGCCTCGGCGGCGTGCATGCCGTGAATATCTTCGGGCGATGTTTCAATTCGCATCAGTATAACTTTGTGCCCGGCTTTGGACAGGCTTTCCGCTTCGTCGGAGCTAAACACGACCTCGCCAATCGCCGCGCCCGGAGAGGCCGGCAGACCCATAGCGATAAGATCGCGCGGCGCATGTTCATCAAGGGTCGGATGAAGAAGTTGATCGAGCGACATGGGATCGACCCGCATGATCGCTTCTTCTTGTGTGATTTGTCCGGCTTCGGCCATATCGACCGCGATCTTCATGGCCGCCCGCGCCGTCCGTTTTCCGGTTCGGGTCTGGAGCAGCCAAAGCTGGCCCTGCTCAACGGTGAATTCGATATCCTGCATATCGCGATAATGGGATTCCAGGCGGTCAAAGGTTGCAGCAAGCTGCTGATAAACCTCCGGCAGCGCTTCTTCCATGGACGGAGCGGTTTCGCCCATTTCTTCGCGCGCGACCTTGGTCAGGGTTTGCGGCGTGCGTATACCGGCTACGACATCCTCGCCCTGCGCATTAATCAGAAACTCGCCGTAATATTTGTTCTCGCCGGTTGACGGATCGCGTGTAAAAGCAACGCCGGTGGCGGAGCTTTCGCCCATATTGCCAAACACCATGGCCTGAACATTGACCGCTGTGCCCCAAGCGGCGGGAATATCATTGAGCCGGCGATAAACTTTTGCCCGGTCATTCATCCAGCTGCCAAATACAGCATCAATTGCGCCCCAAAGCTGGTCATTCGGGTCTTGCGGAAAGTCGCGGCCGAGCTCATCCCGTACGACCGTCTTATAGCCTTCGATAATCTTTTCCCAATCATCGGCCGATAATTCCGTGTCGAGCATATAGCCCTGATTATCTTTGTGCTGCTCGAGAATATCCTCAAAATTATGGTGGTGAACCCCGAGCACGACATCTGAATACATAGTGATGAAGCGGCGGTAGCTATCCAGCGCAAAACGCCGGTCGCCGGAAAGCTCTGCCAGCCCGTCAACGGTCGCATCGTTTAGCCCCAAATTAAGGACTGTGTCCATCATGCCCGGCATCGACGCGCGCGCGCCGGAGCGGACAGAAACGAGCAGCGGATTTTTAGCATCCCCGAACTTTTTGCCCGTGATTGTCTCGACACGGCCGAGCCCGTCTTTCACTTGCGCGGCTAGCTCTTCGGGATAGGTTTTATCATTATCATAATAGGCGGTGCAGACATCGGTTGTCATGGTGAAGCCCGGCGGTACGGGCAGACCGAGCGATGCCATTTCGGCCAGATTGGCACCCTTGCCGCCCAGAAGGTTTCTCATCGACGTATCGCCGTCTGCGTTGCCGCCGCCAAAGGCGTAAACCCATTTGGTCATTATTTAACCCTCAATCGCCTCAAAATCGGCTATTCGGCCTGACGTATCACGAATCTTAGACAAGAGTCTTAGGCGATTTTGTCGCTCTTTCTCCTCGTCGGAGTTCACCATAACGCCGTCAAAAAACGCATCAATCGGTTCGCGTAAATCTGCCAGCGCGGCCATGGCCTTGGCATAGGCCTTATCACCAAGCGCCTTATCGATTTTGTCTTCGGCTTTCCCGAGCGCGGCTAAAAGATTCGCTTCCTCGCCCGAAGTCCCACCATTAGGCGCGCCCTTAGGCAATTCGCCCTTTTTGGCTTCGGCCTTGAGGATATTGGCAGCGCGTTTATAGCCCGCCAACAGGTTTTCCCCGTTCTTGGTTGATAGGAACGATTGCAAGGCTTCTACGCGGGCAACAATATTGACCAGATTATCTTCGCCCAGCGCAAAGACCGCATCGATCAAATCATGGCGCACGCCCTTATCGCGCAAATGCACTTTGAGACGATCAATGATGAAACTGACCAGATTGGCAAGGGTCGCCTGCTCATCGCCGCTAATCACGCCGTCAGACAGCCGCCCGGATCCCTGATCGCCAATATTTTCCATCTCGAGAATTGCCCAGCCTTTGAGAAGCTCTTGGGATAAATCGAGCTGGAGATTATTATCCAGAATAAGGCGCACCAATCCCAGCGCCGCGCGTCTGAGGGCATAAGGGTCTTTCGAGCCAGTCGGCTTTTCGTCAATTGCCCAGAAGCCGACCAGCGTATCGATTTTGTCAGCCAGAGCGACAGTGATCGCGACCGGCTTGTCCGGCACTGTGTCCGACGGGCCCTGGGGCTTGTAATGTTCTTCAATCGCCTGAACGATTTCAGCGTCGCCGCCCTCGCGCTCATACATCAGGCTGCCGATCTGGCCCTGTAGCGAGGTGAACTCGATCACGGTCTGGGTGACCAGATCACATTTGGCCAGCTTCGCTGCCAGTTCGGCCTGTTCGGGCTTCGCGCCGACTTTGGGTGCGAGCTCGCGGGCCAGCGCCGACATACGCTGCGCTTTATCTTTGATAGAGCCGAGCTTTTTATGAAACACGACGGTCCCGAGCTTGTCATAATAATCGATAAGGTTTTTCTTGGCATCTTCTTGCTGGAAAAACTGCGCGTCCGCCAATCGGGCTGAAAGAACCCGGCTATTACCGGCGGCTATAGCCTCGCCGCCATCGGGTGCCATCTGGTTGGCAACGACAATGAAATTGGCCGCAAGCTTACCGGTTTTCGGATCGCGAACGGCGAAATATTTCTGGTGATCGCGCATGGAAAGGCGAATGACTTCGGCTGGGAGCTCAAGGAATGACGGGTCCATATCGCCGAGAATAACGACCGGCCATTCGGCCAGGCCGGACACTTCATTCAAAAGACCCTCATCTTCAACCAGTTCCAGACCGGCTTTGCGGCACAGGGCTCTCGCGTCTTCAGCGATGACTGCTTTTCTCGTTACCATATCCAGCAGGACATGGCCGTTGCCTTCAAGCTTTTCTTTATAATCGGCATAGGATTTTACCGTGAACGGCCCGCGCCCATGCTGGCGATGGCCCTCTGTTTGGTTGCCCGCTGTGACGCCGCCGGCTTCAACCGGAACGACTTTACCGTCCAACAGACAGATCAGGCTTTGGAGCGGGCGAACCCAGCGAAAACTCTCAGCGCCGGTCTTCATCGATTTCGGCCAAGGGAAGCTATTCATAATATCCGGAATAAGCTCAGCAATAATGTCGGCGGACGCGCGGCCTGCTTTCTCAATTTTGGCCACATAGAACTGACCTTTTTTGTCATCGCGGATTTCCGCCTGCGAAATATCGGTCAGGCCCGCGGCCTTCATAAATCCGCCCAGCGCTTGTTCCGGCGCGCCGACCCGCGGACCTTTACGCTCTTCGCTGACATCAGGACTTTTAAGCGGAATTTCAACCTTAAACCCCAGACGTCTCGGTCCGGCCCAGTGGTGTATATCGTCGAGGCTGAGACCGGCTTTGCCCAAACCCTCGGTCAGCATTTTACGCAAATCATCCCCGGCGCGCTTTTGCATCCGCGCCGGAATTTCCTCACAAAATATTTCTAATAAAAATTCAGCCATTTTCTAAACCCTACTTACCCCCTCCGACTTCGGGCTTAAGCCCTCAGCCACCTCCCCCGCTCCCGCGGTGGAGGGAAGGTTGCGCAATATCTCATCAAGTACCGTTCCGATATTTTCAAAAATATCAATGTTCCAAAACCGAATAACCTTCCAGCCTTTGCGATTTAAATAACGCGTTCGCTTGGCGTCATACCTCTGCTCGTCGTCCGTCCCGTGGGTCGCGCCATCAATTTCGATGATGAGTCGATGTTTTACGCAGGCAAAATCTGTAATATATGGTTCTACCGGATGTTGCCGGCGAAATTTAAATCCGTCTAACCTTTTTCCCCGCAAAGCATTCCAAAGATAACGCTCCGCCTTTGTCATGTCCTGACGCAAGATTTTCGCTTTCGAAATCGATTTTGCACCAGCGCCGTCCATTTATCCCTCCACCGCTTTAGCGGGGGAGGTGGCCGGAGCACAGCGGAGGTCGGAGGGGGCAATCATCACGATCTCCACGCCTTTTCCGGCACGGCGGCATCGATTTCGACATAGGATTCGGCGCATCCTTTGGCGAGGTCGCGCACGCGTTTGATATATTCCTGGCGCTGGGTCGGCGAGACAACGCCGCGCGCGTCCAGCAGGTTAAACAGGTGCGAGGCTTTGAGCGCTAATTCATAGGCCGGCAGCGGCAATGGCGTGTTGAGCGCCAAAAGCATTTTGCACTCTTTTTCGCTATCTTCAAACCAGCGCAGGAGACGGTCCGTATCGGCATGCTCGAAATTATAGGTCGATTGCTGGACTTCATTTTGATGAAACACATCACCGTAAAGAACGCCGTGATCATTAAAGGCCAGATCATAAACATTCTCGACGCCCTGCACATACATGGCGAGGCGCTCGAGCCCGTAAGTCAGTTCGCCCGAGACCAGATCGACATCGAGCCCGCCAACCTGCTGGAAATAAGTATATTGCGAAACCTCCATCCCGTCACACCAGACTTCCCAGCCCAATCCCCAGGCGCCGACTGTCGGGTTTTCCCAATCATCTTCGACAAACCGGATATCATGGAGCGCACGGTCTATCCCGATCGCGTCAAGCGAGCCGAGATATAAATCCTGCATATTTTTCGGATTGGGCTTCATGATCACCTGATATTGGTAATAATGCTGTAGCCGGTTCGGGTTCTCCCCATAGCGCCCATCAGCCGGGCGGCGCGACGGCTGCACATAAGCGACATTCCAAGGTTTTGGTCCAAGCGAGCGCAAAACCGTTGCCGGATGAAGTGTCCCCGCACCAACCTCCAAATCAAAGGGCTGAAGAATGACGCATCCCTGATCGGACCAATATTGCTGCAAAGCAAATATCAGACCTTGAAAAGAAAGCGGTTTTGAAGATGTTTTGGGCATGTTAGCGTCCGGCGTCTAGTTGGCGCATGCTATAAGGATTGGCAGAGATTTCTCAAGCCTTTTACCGCGCTTATCAATCACGATAAATTTCATGTCCCAATTCTGCCGCCTCCAGCGCTGCGACGGCCTCTTCATAATCTTCATTGAGCACACAAATCCGGCGCGGAATAATGCCGATAGAACCGTCCACCAGGCTTTGATGCTGGTCCATGATGAAGCTCTCAATCCCCTCGGATTTCAGCACGGCCTCGGCAAAGCTGAGGGTCACGGGATTTGTGGTTGCAATTATGGTCAGCATAAATTGTCTTTCCGGTTACCTGCGGCGATTCACGCCTTTAAATGTCTTGCCCCTAAGGTGACTCGTCTTTATCTTAGGCATGTATTTAACCATTGGGAAGACCAGCGTGAACGCACCGGCCCATATAAAAATCAGTGATCATCCATCCAATCCGGCCGAAAAGCTTATGGCTATGGCCAAATCGGATATGGAAGCGGTCAATGGGATCATCCTCGAGCGGATGAAAAGCCCGGTTGGTATGATCCCGGATCTGGCCGAGCATCTGGTTGCGGCTGGCGGAAAACGATTACGTCCACTTTTAACTATAGCCGGTGGTCATTTGTGCGGCGACGTTCAGCCAGCCCATCACAAGCTTGCAGCCGCTGTCGAATTTATTCATAGCGCCACCTTGCTGCATGACGATGTTATTGATGACAGTGATATGCGCCGGGGCCGAAAAGTTGCCAACCGGATTTGGGGAAACTCCGCCAGCATTCTGGTCGGAGACTTTTTGTTTGCGCGGTCTTTTAATCTGATGGTCGAAACCGGGTCCTTGCGGGCGCTGGATATTTTATCAACGGCCAGTTCGGTTATTGCCGAGGGCGAAGTTCATCAGCTCGCATCCCTTCGCAATGTCAAAACAACCGAAGCCACCTATCTTGAAGTGATCAGTGCCAAAACCGCCGCTCTGTTTGCCGCGGCCTGCGAAGTATCCGCCGTGATCACCGATATTGGCGAGGCCAAGACAGACGCGCTTCGGGCTTACGGGCAAAATCTCGGCCTGGCCTTTCAGCTCGTTGATGACGCGCTGGATTATGGCGGATTTGAAGTTGCGCTCGGCAAATCGGTCGGTGATGATTTCCGCGAAGGTAAATTAACCTTGCCTGTCATCCGCGCTATTCAATCGGCCAATAGCGAAGAGCTCGCCTTTTGGCAGCGCGTCATGAGCGATCGCAAACAGGAAAGCACCGATTTTGAGCGGGCCGTATCCATCATTCGCCGACGCGGCACATTGGAATCCACTTTGGAACTTGCCCGCGACTATGCCCGCGAGGCCAGAACGGCGCTGGATGTATTTGATGATGGCGACTGGAAAAAGACTCTCATGTTGCTTGCCGACTATGTGGTCGACCGGATTAGTTAAAACGCCGCATCGCCAGCAAATAGAGACCCGCTAATATTAATAGCGGAAGAATTAAAAAATTGACGAATTTATGCAGGTCCAAGGACATGGACCAAATCGTGAATCCGGCCATAGCGATCGCCGCAATGCCGTAAATAAAGGCCACACCGAGATGGGGCAGTCCTTTTTGCACCATTATCTGATAGAGGTGCGAGCGGTGTGCCTGCATGATATTTTCGCCCGCTCTTATTCTTTTGATGATGGTGAACAGGCCGTCAGCCAAAAGCGGTAATATTAAAACCGGCCCAATATAAAGGGATCCTTCATAGGGCGTCTCGCTGCACATCCACAGCACCGCGACTGCATAGGTAAACCCGATGGTCAGGGCGCCAACATCACCGGAGAAAATAGCCGCTTTATTGCGCAAATTATACGGCAATAGTCCCATCATTCCGACCAGCAACATGGCGAGTAAAAGAATGGTTTGGGGCGCGGCGAGCTCGCGGGCAATATAGCCCAACACGGCGGCCGCGATTGACATTACCACCAGCATTAGCCCGTTGGATCCGTCCATAAAATTAACAATATTGACGACAACCAGCACCCAAAGGACCGATCCTGACCAGCCAATCCAAAGCGGAATTTCATAGTCGCTTGCGCCAAACGGCATGTCGGTCACAGGCCCGATCACCCAGACCGCCGCTGTCGCTAACACCATCAGTAATACCAGCTTATATTTGGGATTAAGATCAAACACATCATCACACAGCCCCAAAAGCCCGACGCCCCAAATGAGCGACAATATCTGGGCCATTGCATCTGACAAATAGCCATAATGGCCGAGCATTAATCCGGTAATGCCCATGGCCGCTAGGATCCCGAGACCGCCGCCGGTTGGCGTGACATTATCATGGCTGGAGCGCTGGCCCGGCACATCGCCGACCCCGGCAATGACCATGAAACCACAGACGGCTAAAGAGAGCGTTAGCCCGGTAAATATGATCGACCATTCCATCATGATAGATCGCCTAACATGGCCGGCTGAACCCACCAATTAGGAAATTCGGATTTAATCTTATCAGCGGCCTTTGCCGCTTCGGCAGCGGTCTCGAATATTCCAAAACAGGTTGCGCCGGATCCCGACATGCGCGTTATCGGGCCATGCCGATCCAGCGCGTCAAAACATCGCTGAACCATTTCTGTTTGCGCAGCATAATCTTGCAATTTATTTTCTGACCGGGTGAGACGATCGCGGAGTGTCCCTTGAGGCTGGTAAAGGTTCGGTTCATATTTTTCACCGGTTCGCTCTTCATAAGTTTTCACGCCTAAATCAAACAGCTTGAAAATATCGCCTGTCCTGATTTGGACGTTCGGGTTTACCAACACTGCTGCCAATATTTCGCCCGTTTCGAGAAACTCGATTTCTTCGCCAATTCCTGTCATAATGCAGGTTCGAGAGTGGAAACAAACCGGCACATCGGCGCCAAGATTTAAGGCTATATCGAGCCACTGTTCTTCCGGTAAATCGACATAATCTTTCATCAAGCGCAGGGCGGCGGCAGCATCTGCGCTGCCCCCGCCAATACCAGATGCCAAGGGCAGGTTTTTATGAAGCTTGAATTCGAGCGGCGGCAACTTCGCGATTTTCGAGACCAACTGATAAGCTTGCAAAACGAGGTTGCTGTCATCAGATTCCAGCCCGGTTGAAAACGGCCCGGAAATATTAAGTATCGTTTGATCCGATATTTCGCAGCTTAGCTGATCGCCATAATCGGCAAAAGCGACCAGGCTTGAGAGCGGATGTAAACCAAAATATTTATGGTTACGATCTGTGATCCAGGGTCCGACAAGCAGGTTGAGATTGATCTTGGCGCGCGCCGTTTCTGACAACATTTAGTTTGAAACGGTTGCGGCCAGGCCGTCTCTTAATTTGCGTTCAATTACGTCGCGTTCCTCATCGGTCGGATCATATTCGAGCGCCCGTTCCCATTGATAGCCGGCTTCCCGAAACCGCCCTAGCTTCCAATAAACATCACCGAGGTGATCAATGATAGTGGCGCTGTTAGGCGATAACTCAACGGCTTTTTCGAGGTTCTTGCGGGCCTCGCTATAACGACCAAGCTTATAGTGGGCCCAGCCCAGACTATCGACGATAGCGCCGCTGCGCGGTTCAAGCTCGACGGCCTTTTCAATCATATTAAAGGCCTCGGTCAGATTTTCGCCGCGGTCGACCCATGTATAGCCCAGATAATTAAGCGCGTCGGGATTGTCCGGTTCAATTTCCAGCACGCGCTGAAAATCAGCTACCGCCTCATCCCATCGCTTTTCGCGCTCATAACAAATGCCGCGAAAATAGAGCGGCTGCGTATCATTTTTGAGCTCTTCTTCGCTCATTGATTTCACCAGCGCGTCGTAAATCGGCAGGGCATCTTTGTAATTTTCCCGGATCAAACGCGCGCGCCCCAAAGCTTCGCGGGTCATAAAGCTCGGATAGTCGCGATTGGCTGCTTCAAGGATTTCCATTGCTTTGGAGTCCTCTTCACGGTCAAAGAAAATATTGGCTTCGGATAGGCGCGCCGACACGGCATAGGGCGAGTCGCCGGGCACGGATCTGAACAACTCCAGCGCCTCATCCTGTCGACTATCCTCTATCAGAGCCGCCAGCCAGATTTTGGCTTTGTCATTATTCGGATCAAGGGTCAGCGCCGTCCGAATATAAACCTCGGCGGCGTCGCGCGCCCGGTTGCGCAGGAAAAACCCGTAAGCCGCCTCGGTAAGAGCCCAGGAGGCTTCCTGTTGAGGGGTCAGACTTTCCGATATGGCCTGTCCGGCTTCCAGCTGATCCATATAGCGGCGCACGGGCCCGCTTTCAAAATTGCCGTTGGCGTCATCAAAGGCCTTGAGCCCCTCAAGCGCTGTTTCGATCTCGCCCGAGCGCGACACCAGACGCGCCCGCGACAAGGCGACCTCGGTCACAGCAACGCCGGCGGCGTCGGCCAGATCATAAGATATGCCGGCTTTGGTCAAATCACCCTCAGGGTCGGTCATATTGGCCTGCATGACACGGCTTAGAACCTGAAAATAGGCCGCGCCGCCCAGATCGTCGAGCCGTAATTGAGCCGCTTCCATATCGCCGGTCGCGGCTTCAGACCAGGCCCCCATCAGATCCATCAAAATCTGAACGGTTATGTCGCTGGTTTCCGAACCGAAATAGTCATTGGCTTTTTTATAATTACCGGCGGCAAATGCCTCGGCGCCGAGAATCGCGCGTGACATTGGCTCATCCGGGTGATCTTTGAGGATTTTGCGGGACAAATCCTGGGTTTTTTCGACATCTCCGGCGGTAAAACTTGCCGTCACGGCGCGCCGCGCCAGGGCCATATTGTCTTTATCGCGTTGATAGGCCCGGCCATAATATTCGGCGCGGTTTGCGGCGTCCTCGATTTCATTCGTGTAGCTGCCGATCAGATAATCGGCGAAAAGCTGGGCATCGCTTCCGGCGCCGTAACGATTATCTTCAGCCGGAGCCGATGTGGTGGTCGCGCAGGCACCCAAAAGCGCCAGAGAACTGACCGTTAAAATGAAGTTTTTGAACATGCGGGCCTTATTACATATTCGGATAGTTAGGGCCACCCGCACCTTCAGGTACGCACCAGACGATATTTTCGCTTGGGTCTTTGATGTCACAGGTTTTGCAGTGGACGCAATTTTGCGCGTTGATCTGAAAGCGCGGATTGGATCCGTCATCATCGGTCAAAATCTCGTAAACGCCCGCCGGACAATAGCGCTGCGCCGGCTCATCATAAAGCGGCAGGTTGACGTCTACCGGAATGGATGGATCTATGAGCACAAGATGGGATGGCTGCTCTTCGCCGTGATTGGTCGCCGAAAAGCTGACATTGGTTAACCGGTCAAAGGACAGAACACCATCAGGTTTGGGATAGACAATATCTTTAAAATCCGAGGCTTTGCCGGTCGATTGCGCGTCGGTTTTGCCGTGTTTACGGGTGCCGAACAGATTAAATTTGAACAGATTGGCGATCCACATATCCAGACCGCCCAGCATCATGCCGCCAAAGAGCGGGCCAAATTTGGCGTTAAGCGGCGCAACATTGCGCACGGGCCGTAAGTCTTTGCCCACCGGACCGGCGCGCAATTCGTGATCATACTCTGCCAGCACATCGCCGGAGCGCCCGGCCTTGAGTGCCTGATAGGCGGCTTCCGCGGCGGCTTTGCCGGAATACATTGCATTATGATTGCCTTTGATACGGGGCAGGTTCACCAGACCGGCCGAGCAGCCAAGCAGCGCGCCGCCTGGAAAGGCTGTTTTTGGAATGGATTGATAACCGCCTTTGGTCACCACCCGCGCGCCATAAGCGACCCGTTTGCCGCCTTCGAGCACTTTAGCGATCGACGGATGATGTTTCCAGCGCTGAAACTCGCCGTAAGGATAGAGATGCGGGTTTTTATAATTGAGATCGACAATATAGCCGACATAGACCTGATTATTTTCCAGATGATATAGAAAGGAGCCGCCGCCGCGCTTCCAGCCCAGCGGCCAGCCCATCGTATGGACGACCTCGCCTTCATCATGGTTTTCAGGTTTGATCTCCCATATCTCTTTCATGCCGAGACCGAATTTCGGGACATCACTAAATTCATCGAGATTGTAATTGGCGATGGCTTTTCTCGAGAGCGATCCGCGCGCCCCTTCGGCGAGCATGACATATTTGCCGTGGAGCTCCATTCCGGGTTCGTAATTGGCGCCTTTGCTGCCATCTTTTTCGATCCCGAACTCGCCGGCGACAACGCCTTTAAGCTCGCCGTTCTCGCCGTAAACCAGATCGGAACAGGCCATGCCCGGAAAAATTTCAACGCCGAGGCTCTCGGCCTGTTCTGCCATCCAGCGGCAAACATTGCCCATCGAAACAATGTAATTGCCGTGATTATTCATTAAAGGCGGCAAAACAAAGTTTGGAATTCGCAGCGCGCCGGCCGGTCCGAGCATCAGAAATTTGTCGGTTTTAACCTCGGTCTTGATCGGCGCGCCCTTGTCTTTCCAGTCCGGGATCAGCGCGTCGAGAGCGCATGGGTCGAGAACCGCGCCGGAGAGAATATGCGCGCCGACCTCCGAGCCTTTTTCCAGCACCACGACAGAAACATCATCGCCGCCAAGCTGCTTGAGTCGGATCGCGGCCGATAGACCGGCTGGTCCGGCGCCGACAATCACGACATCATATTCCATACTTTCGCGGGTTACGGCTTCGGACATATCAACCTCTTAATTGCTTTTCGACTTTTTAATCATTGCGGCACAGCGTATTTCCCTGTTGAATTAGACTCAAGAAAGCGGCGGGTAAAGTGTTACATTTGCCGCGCCGATAATTTGTACGGAATTCCATATGAGCGAGACCTTAGAATTAGGATGGGAAGAGTGGGTCGGCCTGCCCGACCTTGCCCTGCCCGCGATCAAAGCCAAAGTTGACACCGGCGCCCGGACATCGGCCCTGCACGCGGTCGCGGTCGAGCCGTTTGGAACGGACAAAAACCCGCAAGTGCGGTTTATCATGCATCCCAATCCGGATGATCCGGCGATCGAAGTGATTTGCTCGGCCAAAGTCATTGACCGGCGCATGGTCACATCGTCCAACGGGGTCGCAGAGAGCCGCTATGTCATTCGCACTCCGATCGAAATTGGCGGTCAGAGCTGGCCGATCGATGTCTCGCTGACCAATCGCGAGACGATGGGCTATCGCATGTTAATCGGCCGTTCCGCGCTCAAAAAAGGCGTTTCTGTGTCGCCCGGCCAGAGCTTTTGCCAGCCCAAGCTTGAATTTGACCTGTATAAGAAAAAATCCCGCAAAGGCGGCGTTAAAAGCCGGCCGCTGCGGATCGGTATTCTGACTCAGGAGCCGAAAAACTATTCCAATAGGCGCATGATCGAGGCGGCCGAAGCGCGCGGCCATGTGATTGAAACCATCCCGACCAGCCGCTGTTTTATGGCGATCAATAATGAAAAACCGGAAGTCCATTATAACGGCAAGGCTTTGCCGCGCTATGACGCCATTATTCCGCGGATTGGCTCCAAGATCACCTTTTACGGCATGGCGGTCGTGCGTCAGTTCGAGAGCATGGGGGTTTACTGCGTAAATCCAGCTATCGCCATCGGCAGCTCGCGCGATAAGCTATTGGCCCACCAGATATTGTCTCAGCACAAGCTGGGCATGCCCAATACGGCCTTTGCCCGCTCATCGCGCGACACAGAAGGCATTATCGATCTTGTCGGCGGATCGCCCGTCGTGGTGAAACTGCTCGAGAGCACACAGGGCAAAGGCGTCATTCTGGCCGATAGCCGCAAAGCCGCGACGGCTCTGGTCGATGCGTTTCGCGGCCTCGACGCACACTTTCTGGTGCAGGAATTCGTCAAAGAGGCCAATGGCAGCGATATTCGCTGTTTTACGGTCGACGGCAAGGTCGTCGGCGCAATGATGCGCACCGCCAAGGCCGGCGAATTTCGCTCCAATATCCATCAGGGCGGGACGGGCCGCAAAGTCCGCCTGACCAAAGAAGAACGCGCGGTCGCGATCAAAGCCGCCAAAGCACTCAGGCTCAATGTTGCCGGGGTCGATATATTGCGCAGCGACACGGGCCCGAAAATATTGGAGGTCAATTCCTCGCCCGGCCTGGAAGGCATCGAAAAAGCCACCGGCAAAGACATCGCCGCAACCATTATCGAATGTATTGAAAATAATGTCGGAACCGTGTTTCATAGTCCGGTCAAGAAACCGCGCAAACGCGTGATCAAAAAGAAGACAG
>JABDKG010000025.1 GCA_013002305.1 Hellea sp. | reverse complement strand
TTCCAATGTTTGGAATGAGCGTTTGATATTTGGTCGAAAGTTCGCTCGGCGTTCGTGAAAATTTCGACATTGGAAAATTCATCACCGTCAGATCGGCTCCCGAATCCCAGTCCTGTTCACACTCGGTAGAGGTCAGCTTTAAAACCGCGCGAAACTCATCGCCGAACGTCTCAAATGAGAACTGATTGATCGGCTCGCCTTTGACAAACACGGCCTCCGGGTGAACCCCGTCTATCGGAATTCGATAAAACGCTGAGGGAATCGATGTCTTGATATCTGCCATTTGCCCGGCTTCGCATGAGTCTTCGGGATCCATAATATCGTCCCAGCCCGGACCGATCCACATAAAGACGTCATTGCCGGAGACATACATTTCCTGCCGTTCAGGGCCAATGAACGCCGTGTTGCGACAATCGAGGGGCTCTTCATCACTGGGCGCGTCCAGCGAACAGACCGACACTGAGTGGACAACTGGCGCAGCGGTTCGCTGCACAGGTTTATAAATATTACGGGCATCAAACAGGTTTTTCCCGCTAATCATCCGGTCAAGTTTAGCCTCGAGCGCTTCGGCCTGTTGATCCTGATCGGCATCATAAGCGGCGTCGATACGGTCGTCCCAGGCTTCCTCATCGACCCAGCGGCGAATAACCGGCCATTCCAGCTCTTCCCAATCATAATATTCCGTCAGATAGAGCGGCGTGTAGATGACCAGCTTGCCATTAACGATTCGGGTCGCGTAATTCTCCGGATCATAATAATCATCCGACGAAATATAAAAAGTCGCGACTTTCTCAAATTTACCTTCAGAATTGAGATCAACAACTGACAGCTCGGTGCCTTCTTCGTCATAGGAATAGCCGGTCACCAAAATCCGGTTTTTATAGGTCAGGATTTCATCATACCAAGTGTCGCTATTTTCATCATTATAGACGTTGAAACGGTCAATAAACTCCATGCTTCCGGACGTATTGCCCATATCGACACTGAATAGTCGGCCATCTTGCAGGACAACCAGGTGATCGCCGATCTGTTTGACGATATCGCCTTCATCGACACCTTGTGTCTGCACATTAGTGATACTGACCGGCGAAGCGGAGCTTGCCGACCTCGACGCGCCGGTAACAACGATTTCATCATCCATGCAATCTTCCGGATTTTCGCATTCCGCTTGCGCGAGCAGTGTGTATCCATTTGAGGCCCACCAGCCATCGCGCTTTTCCGAGAGTTTACGCGCTTCGCGCATATAGGTTTTAAACTCGTTGTCGCCTGAAAATTTCTCCAGACCATCCCATGTAATCTGATCGAGCCGCGTATCATCGAAGGCACTTGGCGGTTCGCTGCTGAGCGTCTGACAGGCGCTCAGCAGTATCCCAAATCCAATTAATCCGATGCTTTTCATGATGTTCCCCTAAACTATGATATGTTATTATATATCGTGTACCATAGTTTCATTTTCTATGCAAATTTTAATGCATTCCCAACCGAAAACGGATTATAAGAGCCTGATGTCTTCACGGAACGCATTTCTCCTTAAAAAAGCACAGCGGCTCACGCGCAGCGCGCGGGCTTTGCTCTATTGGGAACAATATAGTCCGGTTTACGCCCTTGCCGCTTTTCTGATCGCCCTTTTTATGATCGGCAGTTTTTCCGGCCTCTGGCAATTAATCGGCGATCCGTGGCGATTAATCGTTTTGATCGCTGCGGTGGTTATCCTTGGCCGCTCGATTTGGCGCGCCCGAAAACTTCGCCGCCCCGATATTTCTGCCGCGCGGCGCCGGGTCGAGGAAGATTCCAATGTCCGCCACCGTCCGCTTGACACACTTTATGACCGGCCTGCTTTGTCCGAAGAAGGATGGCCCGAACATTACCGCAAAGCCGAGGACGTTGTCGATCGGCTTAAGCGCCCTCGTCTCCGCCCGGCACTTGGAAAAGTCGACAAATATTTCTTGCGTTTTGCGACACCTGCAGCTCTGGTCCTTGCGCTTATGGTCGGCGCTGGCGATAGTTTTGAGCGTCTTCGACATTCACTGACGCCGGGCTGGGTCAACGGATCACTCGGCGACGACATTACGTTTGAAGCGTGGATTGACCCTCCGGAATATACGGGCCGACCGCCGGTTTATTTTAAGAAAAGCAATCAGCTTGAAGCGCCGCAAGGCTCTGAACTGGTCGCGCGAATCATCGGCACCAAAAACCCGACACGTCTGAAACTTCGTAGCGAAAACGGTACCAAACATATTTCGCTTAAACGGATAGGGCCTGACAGTTTTGAAGTGCGCGCCATTATTGATCAATCCAGTACGGCAAGCTGGCGCATCGGGGAAGTTCGGAAAAACTGGGCAATTGACGCGATCGTTGATCAGCCGCCGACCGTCGCCTTTGTCCGCGATCCTGAAGCCGATAAGCGCGACCGTCTCGCATTTGCCTATTCGCTTGAAGATGATTACGGCGTCGAAACACTGACCTTACGCATGACCCTTTTGCAGGATGACGAAACCGCGCCCATCCAGACCCGGGATGTCAATGTCTCTATTTCCGGCAATGCCAAGAGAATAGCCGAATCCAATGCCGCGCTTGATCTGACGAAACATGAATGGGCGGCTAAGAAAGTCTCGGCTATTTTAATTGCCAAGGACGGGCTCGGGCAAATGGCGGAGTCGGAGATCACTTACTTTAGAGTGCCTGACAAAATATTCGTCGAACCTCTGGCCAAGGCCATCATTGAAAATAGAAGCCTCGTCATTGCCGGTAACGAAGACTATGCGCCAATTCCGCAACTGAGCCGCAAAGAGATGCGTAATCGACCTTGGTTTGACACTTGGCAGCCGGAATTCCGGCTTGACCGCGCGCCCGCCCCTATCCAGCGGGCCAGCCTCTTAATCGACGCGATAACGGATCAGCCCGCGAGCATGTATGATGACGCGGCTGTCTATATGGGCCTTCGCAACGTCGCTTCACGCATTCGCTATGCCCGTTCAGCGGAGGAACTGGACGGTATTCCGGATGATCTTTGGAATATTGCAATTCGCGCGGAATTTGGACTTCTGGGGACTGCTCTTGAAGAAATGCAAGCTGCCGAGGCCGCCCTAAGAGAAGGCATTGCCCGACACGCATCACAGCGTGAAATTGATACTTTGTTTGACCGGTATAATGAGGCTGTTGCCCGCTACCGCGAAGAACTTTTGAGGCAGGCGATAGAAGATGGAAATGTCGCGGAAAATGGAGGCGGCGGCGAAGGACCGAGTATCAATACCGATCAGATTCAAGAATTACTCGACGCCATTGAGGAAGCCAACCGGATTGGCGATTCCGAAGGCGCGCGCCGCGCACTCGCACAACTCGCTGAACTCTTAGAGAATATGCAGATCCAACTCTCTCAGGGCGGCGGGGGTAGCGGTGATATGCCCATGGACGGCGAAATGAGCGAGGAAATGAAAGACGCGCTCGAAGAGCTCGCCGATTTGCTTGGGGAACAAAGAGAATTGCGAGATCAAACTCGCGAAGCCGAAAGGGCCGAGCGAAACGGCGAACAAAGCGGCCAAAGCCAGGGATCTGGAGAAACGTCAGACCAAGCGGCGGGCGAAGAACCCGGCGCGCCGAACGGAGGAGAAGACGGCGCCATGAGCGCCGAGGAATTGGCAGAATTGCAAAGCCGATTGCTTGACCTGCTCGAACAAGCAGATGACGTGATGGCTGGCCTTGAAGAGGGCGAAAGCGGCAGCGGCGGCGATGAAGTAGGCGAAGACGGCGCCGGTATTGACCCGGAAATATCACTGGAGGATGCAAGACGGGCAATGGCCGAGGCTGAAGAAGCGCTTAGAAACGGCGATCTTGGCCTTGCCGATGAAGAGCAGCTCGCGGCCATTCAAGCGCTGCGCGAAGCCGGGCGCGGACTGGCTGAGCAGGCCCGGCGTGATCTTGAAGGATCTGAGGCCGGCCGGGAAGGTCTCGGGGATCAAAGCGATCCGCTTGGCCGGAACAATAATGGGGGCGAAAATAATGACGATAGCGAACTTGACATTGACGGCCGTGACAGCGCTGAGCGATCCAGAGAACTTCAAGAGGAAATCCGGCGCCGCGCTGCCGAACAGGAACGCGCGCAAGAAGAGCTGGAATATTTAGAGCGGCTTTTACGGCGCTTTTAAGACCGAGAATTTATTCTTCCGGATCAATGTCTGTTTCAGAAGCAACATTAATAATCGGGAGCACCTCGCCCTCATCTAAGAACCGATACCGTAATTTGGCCGCATCAAGCGGCGGATTGGGATATTGAGAAACATAGGCGAGCCGCCCGTTCGGCTCGATGATGGTCGGATCAGTTTCAACCGCCCAGCTCGCCAGCTTGTCTCCGGCTGCATTGACAAGATAGAGTTCGATCATGGGAACATCACGCGGCTCGTTGGCGTAATTTCTAACATGGCCATTAATGACAAGTGTATTGACGCCGTCAATATCGACATTGCGGGTCGTCGGATCCTCAAGATCGAGGCCTTGTAGCTTCACATCAACGCCGAACGCCTTGTAAATAGACGCAGACTGCGGATAGCGGTCGACAATCTTGTCTTTGAACATAAATCCAAGCAGACCCGTCAGGAAGATCGCCCCTAGGGTGATCACCCAGACCATCGATATACCCATGATCCGGCGATTGCGCCGTTGCCGATCCGCTTTGTCACGTATTTGCACATGAGCGCCGGCAGCAGGGGCTGCAGAGCCAAAGCTTGGCGTCGTTTCGGACTCGGTCTCGCTATAACGTTCTTCCGGCGGCGTTTCGCGGATAATATCTTCGGCGCGCTCTTGTTCCTGAAGCTCCATAATGTCCGGTTCTGAAGACACAAACCATGTGGCGGAGCAATTTGTGCATCGCACCGTCCGGCCATTAGGCCCGATTGCTTCAGGCGTCGTTGAATATCTCGTGGCGCAGTCAGGGCAAGTGAGTATCATGGACATCCCGATTCGTTTTTTTTAAGTGTAAGATTCCTATATTATGAATGTATCAATCGAACAAGTCAGCAACGCTGCGCCGGTTATTCAGCTGGAAAAGGTCAGCGTGCGCTATGATCGGGACACAGAAATATTCTCCGACCTGAACTTTGCCCTTGATCCGCAGTCATTTACATTCCTAACCGGCGCATCAGGCGCCGGGAAATCCACACTTCTGAAACTGTTTTATCTGGCGCTTAATCCGAGCCGGGGTCTGATCCGTTTATTTGGACAGGATGTGCTCTCAAGCACGCGTAAAGACCGGCAATTGCTGAAACGGCGCATTGGTGTGGTCTCACAGGATTTTGCGTTGATCCCGCATTTGACTGTTTTTGAAAATGCTACTTTGCCCTTGGTCGCTGCCGGCTATTCGCCGTCTAAATATACAGCAGACGCCAAAGAACTTTTAGCTTGGGTTGGCCTCGGCGATAAACTTCGCGCCTTGCCGCCGACCCTGTCCGGCGGCGAAGCACAGAGACTCGCCATCGCCCGCGCGGTCGTCAATCAACCGGATATTCTAATCGCCGACGAGCCAACCGGAAATGTTGATCCGGAAATGGGACGAAAGCTCCTGCGTTTATTCGCAGAGATGAACCGGACCGGTACAACGATTATAATTGCCACCCACGACGCCGCTTTGGTTAAAGAGTTCAATGCCGACATTCTTAAAATTGTTGGCGGGAAACTGACCCGGGGGAGCATTTTATGAGTGACCCCAAACCCACACCGATCCTGCCGCCCGGCCAGGCTGAAGAACGACCGCTCTTTGTGATTATGGTCATAATGGCCTTTCTCGCGACCTTGACCCTAACGGTTGTCCTGATGGGGCTACGCCAAAGTGCGAGCTGGCAGAGCGACCTTAAATCAGCGGCGACCGTGCAAATAATGACGGATGAGGCCGGCCAAGTGGATGAAGCGCTAAAGCTACTCCGTGCTTTTCCGGGCGTAAAATCCGCAGATCCGCTTTCGGCAGGCGAAAACCGCGCGCTTCTTAGCCCCTGGATCGGAGAGCTGAGCCTTCCGGAGGATATCAAAATTCCGTCCCTGATCAAAATTCAAGCCGATTTGGACACGCTTGATGAGGACGCGCTTATAGGCGCATTTGAGAGTGCGGGTATAAAAGCCGAATTTGATAATCACCGCCAGTGGAGCCGTAATTTGGCGACCACATGGGCGCGTATGCGATTGGCCTTATTGAGTCTGTTGGTCCTGATCATCGGCGCAACGGTCGCTATTTCCAGCTTCGCCACGCGGTCGGTTTTACGATCACGGCAAAATATCATCAACGTGCTCGGCCAGGTCGGGGCGTCGGATAAATTTATTGCAGGATTATTCGTCAAAAGATTTATGTCACTGGGTTTTAAAGCCGCAATCTCGGGCATGGTGCTCGCCGTCGCTTTTATATCCCTGTTTGTGCTCTGGCAAAATCTCGGCACTGACGAGAACGGATATAAGCTCGCTCTAAAGATCGGCGACATTTTCTGGTTGATAGTTTTGGCTGCCGCGATCGGCGCGATTAGCGCCTTTACTGCCGGGCGCTCCGCCCTTGGTACTATCCGGCGGCAAAGGCCCGGATAATGGCGAGCGGTGTTAAAAACCAATCCAAGACCCGGGCGTGGGTAAAATTTCTGCTTTATCTCATCCTGATATTTTTGGGATTTCTGATAGGAGGCTTTTTTGCCTTCACACGCACGGTCACAACCATGGCGCCGCCGGCGCAATTGCCCACGGCAGACGGTGTCGTGGTCTGGACCGGCAAAGGCGGCGATCGGCTCAGCGCCGCCGGACAGCTTTTAAAAGATGGCCATGGTGAGCGGCTCCTCGTCTCCGGCGTGAATGAGGCCCTCACAGAGTCTGAACTATTTAAACTCTTGATGATCAGCCCGGAAAAAGGCGCTTGCTGCGTCGATATTGACTACCGCGCCCAAGACACGATCGGGAATGCGCGCGAGACCCATTACTGGCTCAAAAGCATGGGCTATGAACATATTATTCTGGTGACTTCAGACTATCATATGCCAAGAGCGAGAATAGAAATCGGCGCGCTCTCGGGGCGGGTTTGGATAACGCCATATCCCGTCAGTCAGGATAAACATGTTTCCTGGTGGAAAAATCCCGACCAGCGAGACAGAATGGTTCGCGAATATGGCAAGCTTCTTCTGACCTATTTGCGGCAGGCCGGAAATAAGACCCAGCGCGAAGCCCCGGAACTACAAAACATGCCGATTAAAGATGTACCCTAACTCCCGCGCGGATATGGCGTGCCGTAGCGCGCCGCGTAATATTTGCCGATATCGCGTGCATTATTGATAAAGTGATGCCCGCGATATTGCATGATCCCGCAATTCTCAAATTCAGGGCTCGCCTCATGCAGGACGAGCATCGGCGCATTCTGGTTTTTATCGCCGAGTAAATCGCTCATAGCCGCACGCGGCTTTTCGATCGGCACATAGACAATCTCAAGGCTTTCCTTGATCGCCGGAAACCATGATAGCAGCCCCCAAATCTCCGCGCATTCGGGGCAATATTCGCGGCGATCATGGTCTGTAAATCCGGGCGCTAGGAGAAAGAGAGTGTCTGTAGTCATCTAACCTTCCAACAGAAACGGTCTTAGCATCTCGATCATGTCTTTGGGTGCGCGCTTGGGCCGGCCCGCGGGCGTGATCGAGGCGGCTTCCGAGACGGCAGTGACAAGCAGTTCATCGCCGCGATAAGCAGCCTGTGACACCCAGAGCCGTGCGCCTTTAAACCGGTCATAGGTGGTGACGATGGTAATATGATCATCAATCCGCGCGGGCTTTTTATAATCCAGTTCAATTTTCTTAATCGCAAAAGCGATCGGGTCTTCCGCGTCCCATAGCTGGGCGTGCTTAAGGCCGACAAGCCGGAAAAAAGATGAGCGGGCGCGCTCGAAAAACCGCAAGTAATTGGCGTAATAGACGATCCCGGTAAAATCCGTATCCTCATAGAATACGCGGATCGGATAATGATGCTCGCGGCCGTGAAATTCTCCCATGGTCGGCTGTTCGAGCGCGGGGTCGGTCAACTTGCTTCCCCGTCAAAGAGAGTTGGTGAGGCTGGCTGAACCGGAGCAGCCAATCCAAGATGTGCATAGGCACGAGCTGTGGCAACGCGGCCACGCGGCGTTCGCTGTAAAAAACCCTGCTGTATGAGATAGGGTTCAATCACGTCTTCGAGGGCGTCGCGGGCCTCCGACAAGGCCGCCGCCAGCGTGTCCGCCCCGACGGGACCACCGGCAAATTTTTCGCACAGCGCGTTGAGATAGCGCATATCCTGCCGGTCCAGACCAATATCATCAACGCCCAGACGAAGGAGCGCGGCATCAGCGGCGCTTTGATTTATCACTGCATCCCCCGCATCTTCAGCCAAATCTCGGACCCGGCGCAAAAGCCGGCCCGCGACGCGCGGTGTTCCGCGGGCGCGGCGGGCAATCTCGCGCGCACCGTCTGCGGTCATATCCATCGCCAGTTTGCGGGCATTACGCAGGACGATTTTTGACAATTCGTCGGCAGAATAAAATTCAAGCCGAACCGGAATTCCGAACCGATCCCTCAGCGGCGTTGCCAGCAGCCCTGCTCGTGTGGTTGCGCCGACCAATGTAAACGGCGCCAAATCAATTTTTATCGAGCGGGCCGCCGGACCTTCGCCAATAATAAGATCGAGCTCAAAATCCTCCATCGCCGGATAAAGCACTTCCTCAACGGTCGGATGGAGACGGTGAATTTCGTCAATAAACAAAACATCGCGCGGCTCAAGATTGGTCAATAGCGCGGCAAGGTCGCCGGCTTTCGTAATAACCGGACCGGAGGTTGCGCGAAAATTGACGCCCAATTCCCGAGAGACAATCTGGGACAGGGTGGTTTTCCCAAGTCCGGGCGGGCCGGACAGAAGGAGATGATCGAGCGGTTCTTGCCGGCGCGCGGCGGCCTCGACAAAGACTTTGAGATTTTCAATCGCTTTGCGCTGCCCGACAAAATCATCAAAGCTGAGCGGACGCAGGGCCCTGTCGCGGCCATCGCCGACCTGTCCGTCAGAAGATATGATGCGGTCTTCGGTCAGTTCCCGAGCTCCTTCAGCGCGACGCGGATCAGATCATCCAGATCCGGGTCTTCCGAAAAACTGTTATAGGCGCTCGCGACAGCCCGCAAGCCATCTGACTGCCCTATTCCCAGATTGACCAGCGCAGAAACGGCGTCATTGCGCAGGCGCATATCCGATAATCCTTCGCGGGATTCTGCGCCTGATTGCGGCGAACTGCTCGGCGCAGTGAACACGCCGCCAATGCCGCGTCCGGCGGGCGGCGGTTTCCCGGACAGCTCGGTTGCGATCCGGGTCGCCAATTTCGGTCCAACGCCGCTGGCGCGGGCAAAGGCGGTTTTATCTTCAAGGCTGGCCGCTGATAAAATCTCGCCGGGAGATAAAATATCCAAAATGGCAAGCGCCGCTTTCGGGCCGACCCCCTGGACCGATTGTAAGCGAACAAACCAAGCGCGCTCTTCTTCATTGTGAAATCCAAATAAGGTAATGGCCTGTTCGCGCACATGGGTTTCAATATGCAGGCAAGCGGTCTCGCCGACGCCGAGGCCGCCAAGTGTCCGGGAGCCGCATTGCACAAGATATCCGACGCCGCCAACATCAATAATCGCCTCGCCGCTCCCGGCCATCAGGCAGGTTCCTGTCAGCATTCCGATCATGAAATTGTTCCAGCCAAAGCAAAAATACTCCGCTCATCCCCGGCTTGATCTGGTAACCCGTTTTCCTGAAAATTACCCAGCCATGCCTGTATTTCCGGCTGGTTCCCCGCTTTCGCGGGGATGAGCGGATTTAATATATAAAAATTCATCACGCACTCCGTCTATATAATGAACCCGCAGCATTGACCCGGTGACCATGACAGATCGCAATGGCGAGCGCATCAGCAGCATCGCCGGCTTTGACGCCGCATCCGGGCATCAGGACTTTCATCATATGCGCGACCTGATGTTTGTCCGCCTTGCCTGTCCCGACAACAGATTTCTTAACCGAACGCGCGGAATATTCGCCAATTGCGAGCCCGGACAGGCTTGCCGCCAAAAGACAGGCCGCTCGCGCCTGTCCCAGTTTAAGAGCGCTATCAGCATTGTTTTTCATAAATGCCAGTTCAACGGAGGCCTCATGAGGGCCGTGCATTTCAATGATCCGGGTGATCGCCTCAAAAATGGCTTTGAGCCGATCGCTCAGCTCAGCCTTGCTATTCGGGCGAATGACGCCGTGCGCGATGTGGCGAAGCTTGGTGCCCTCCATCTCAATCACGCCCCAGCCGCAAGCCACAAGGCTTGGGTCAAGGCCAATTATTCGAATCCCGTTCATAGAAAAGAACAATAGAGGAACAAAGCCGAAGCGCAAGACAAAAGGGGTTAACGGCTATTAACCATAAATGCCTTTAAATGGCCCTATTTCCGCCCGTTTTTGGGCCAATCAGAGCGCTAGAGAAGACTTCCGCGGGGAGCCGCGCCTGTCCCGTCGCTAACGCGGGACGGGTGCACCAAAGGAGAGACAGATGATAAAACGCCTCATTATGATCGGCGCGGCCACTTTATTAGCGGGATGTTCAACCCACGTCCAAACCACATCCGGCGCTGACTTTCTGGATCGTTATCAACAAAGCCCGGCCTATAGCAGTCTCTCCACGGTTGACGCCGACATTATGAATATTGCCGCGATCGAGCCGGACATCCGCTTTCCAGCGCGTATCGGCCTGGCGCGGATTGAAAATGGACAGCTGGCGACGATTCCCGGCGACGAAGCGTCCTATTGGTCGGACATGGCCGAGCGCGAAGGGCACCGCTATGGCGATTTTGTTCCGGTCTCACCAACGGTCGCGGCGATGGTCGCGCGGCGGGATGGCGACCGGGTCTTTAATGTGGTCGACGATATAAGACGCGGCGCGGCGCGGCAGCATCTGGATTATGTCCTTCTCTATGAAGTCACCAATAAGGATCAGCGCCTCAGCAACGGTCTTGGTTTTACAGATGCGACGATCCTTGGACTGTTTTTGATCCCGTCGCGCAAAGTCGAAGTCGACACCGTCGCCTCGGCTATATTGCTTGATGTTCGAAACGGATATCCTTACGCCACGACAACAACTTTTGCCGATAATCGTTCGACGACCACCAAATCCGGGGCGAGGTCCAAACGCACTAAACTGGAAGATAAAGGACGGCTGCAATCGGTCGAAAAACTCGTCGATGAAATCGAGGTTGCCTTGCAGGATCTCAAAGACGTCGCCTATGAAAATCTTGTCGCCGAGGGTTATTAACGCCCGAAATAACCCCTGAACAAATTGCACTGACCACCCCTACATTCACAAAATGAGTAAAATGTGATAGGATAGTCTTAGGCGCAAAATCAATTTCTATCGGGGCATAAAATGACAATTAATTATAGACAAGACAGTGATCGCATGACTCATCAGGTCTGGGCACAACGGCAAGCAGCATCCTGCGCAATTGCCTGTATCTGGATGGCACGCAATCAAGCCAAGCAAATGACTTTTAACGAAGGCGAATGGTCGATCGCGACTCGTCTCTACCGAAACGTGGTCGATCAGATGGATTTATCACCACCGCCATCCTCGCCAATGTGCTTGGCTCCCAGCGCCCATCAGAACAATCAAAGTTCATTTGGGAATATGTTCTCGCAGTTCGGAACTTATATGGGCCAGGTCGGACAGCAGTTAAAAAATGACGGTCTTAGAGTTACACGGCTCACCCAATTCGCCCGCGGTACTGCTGTTGACCCGCGGCGATTGAGCGATACGACTCCGGCAATTGTTTTACTGGGATGGTATCAGGGCAATACACGCAATGGCGGGCATTTCATTGTCGCGTCCAAGCGCGCATCATCCGGACAAATCGTCTATCTCGACCCTTGGGGTGGACGGCTGATCGAAATGGGCGCGGGGCCCCAATATGACGGCACCGGTCGTTTCGAACAGGTCATGTATATCGCTGCCTGATAAGAGGGTTGCCCTCTTAAACTTCTTCGGCGACGATAAATTGCGGCGCATCGGCAAAGCCCATAAAGTCGCCCATAATCCCCTGCACCACATCACCGGGCATATCCGTTCCTGTAAAAGCGCCAAAATCATTCAGGTCGAAGATCTCGACATATTGAACGCTTGGACTCCCCTCGCCCATCAAAAGTGACTTCGTCTCAAATGTACGGAAACTGTCGACCGAGCCAAGGCCGCGCATGGAGGGCTGATCAACGGTTCGGACCCATTCATGAAAGTCGTCCTTCGTGACGCCGTCCTTAAGATTATACATGATTACGAGTTGGGTCATTTTGCGCTCCCTAGTTTAATGACCTTTCATCGATAACCAATGTCGGGCTGGAAGTCCATCGCCTCAACAATTGCCAATCTATAACTTTTTACATGGCCTGGGCGCGCGCATTCAATGTAGGTATTTTTACTTCCGCTCATACCCAGAAGCACAGCGGACCTTTGAATAGCGTCTTAATCGCGCCGCATTTGACGCGGCTGAGCACAATTCGGCCCAAATCGGCGTAAAAAGCCTCAATATCTCCTTAAATCCAGCCTCTTGCCGCCCTTTTCAAAGCGCAAAACGGGATCATCGAAACACCCTAATTCGTCCCAAGGAGGCAAAGATGAAAAAATTACTACTTACAACAATCGCCGCGATCGCCGCGACCGGCTCCAGCGCCCTGGCTCTGGATATCGAGAACCCGGTTGAGGCCGGATTGAATGATGTACAGCTATTTGAAACCGCCGCGACTCAGGATTATCTGCCTACATTTGTTCCAGTATTTAGCAAGGATTCCCGCATCGTCGTGGCCCGCCTGGATGGCGGTCGGCTAATTCCGACTCCAACCGACGAACTCGTCGATTGGAATTTTCTCGATCGGCGGATTGACGCCGAAATTTTAAATCTATCGGCTTTCAATTACATTGATTACGTCCCTGAAATTCCAATGGACAGTGAAGACACAGATAATAAAATCGACGAAGTTCGCTTAACCGCAGCGGGCGAAGGTTTTGACTATGTGCTGATCTATGGCGTGGGGCCCGATGCCAGCTGGGCCAGCTTTGGTAAAAGAACCTTGTCAGAGACAGGGTTGACCGTTTCCAAGGATTGCAAATCCTGGGAGGGCGCCAAAGCCAAGGCCCTGCTGGTGGAGAGCCGGACCGGCATCGTGCTCGGCGCCGTCACCGCCGATAATATTGAATATAATATTGGTCAGCTCGCAGATCGCGTCGGCGAAATGATCACTGATCTCTCATCACCGGTAGCCTAACTTCCCCTACCCCGGGCTACCCTGACCCCTGAGCCGTTATCTCTCCCGGCTCTTTTTGAGCGCTGCGATGTTCTTCAAAAAGGTCGCAGCGTTTGTTTTTGTTTAGTCCTCGTCCTCTGCCAATTCCGCCATCGCCGCGTCGGACATTTCGAAATTATGAAAGACGTTTTGAACGTCGTCGAGATCTTCGAGCGCTTCGACGATCCGGACGATTTGGGACGCCTTGTCCGGCGCGTCGATTTCATTTTGCGCTTTCCAGATCAGATTAACGGATTTGGCTTCTCCGAACTTTTTCTCCAGCTCTGCTGCGACCGCGCCGAGATCATCGCGAACCGTGTAAACTGTATGGACGGGCTCATACTCATCCCATTGATCGGCCGCTTCTTCATCGGTCTCGACATCATCAGCGCCGGCTTCAATCGCCGCTTCCATCATCGTGTCTTCATCGGCGACCTTCAGGTCGTATTCGATCTTGCCGACCTGATCGAACATGAAGCTGACCGATCCGGTCTCGCCCATATTGCCGCCGTTTTTGGAAAACGCTGTGCGGACTTCCATGGCCGAGCGATTATTATTGTCGGTCGAGCATTCGACGATAAAGCCGATTCCGGCCGGGCCAAAGCCCTCATAGCGCAGTTCTTCATAATCCGCGCCTTCTCCGCCCGCGCCTTTATCGACCGCGCGCTGGATATTATCCTTGGGCATGGACTGGCCTTTGGCGTTATTGATCGCCAGACGCAGACGCGGATTCATGTCCGGGTCAGGGCCGCCCATTTTCGAGGCAATGGCAATGTCTTTCGCCAGTTTTGAAAATAGTTTTGAGCGCGCCTTATCCTGACGTCCTTTACGGTGCTGGATATTGGCCCATTTTGAGTGACCTGCCATCGAGAATCCCTGTATTGCTTAAGTTCGAAGCGTATTTAGGCAATGACGCCGCGCGGGGCAAGCCCTACTCCGAAGATGACAGCACTCCGCCGACGCGAATAGGCCGGGTTTCCACCGCGAGACCGTCGGTACCTGTTTCGACATAGACCCCGCACATTGTGCCTTCTCCGCTGGCGGGGGTGAAGCGGCTTTGGCGCATGCGGGTGGTGAAGCGCCGGAGCGGCTCTTCTTTGTCCATACCGATGACACTGTCATAATCCCCGCACATTCCCGCGTCGGTTTGATAGGCGGTGCCGCCCGGCAAGATGCGCGTATCAGCGGTCGGTACATGTTGGTGGGTACCAAAAACCGCCGAGGCGCGGCCATCGCAAAAAACGCCCATGGCGTTTTTTTCGGAACTGGCTTCGGCGTGCATATCGACCAGAATAAAATCCGCGACCTCGCCGAGCGGAACCGTGTCGAGCTCTTTACCGACCGCCTGAAACGGATCATCGAGCGCGTCCATGAAAACCCGGCCAAGGACATTCATGACCATGATCCGGTAATTTCCGATCTCATAAAGGCCGACGCCGCGGCCCGGCGCCGTATTGGGCGGATAATTGACAGGGCGCAATATGCGCTCATCATTTTCGATCACGGATATGCCCTGCGGATTGTCGAAACTATGATTGCCAAGCGTGATAATATCGACGCCGCTATCATATAGGTCCTGCACGGTCGCGGCGGTGACGCCAAACCCGCCGGCCATGTTTTCGGCGTTGCAGATCACGGCATCGAGCGACATCTCGTTTCGCAATCTTGGAAGATGGGCTTTGATCGCCTTGCGGCCTGACCGGCCAACCACATCCCCTAAAAATAAAACCTTCATAGCGGCTTTCTAAAATTCTCTAAATTCCTGTTCCGTCAGCATGCCGGAGAGCGGCGCATCATGCGCGCCCGTAGGCAGGCTCGCCGCTTCTTGCGCAGCATAGGCGACACCGCAAGCAAAAATCGGTTTTTTCACTCTAAGCTGCGAAAGCGTCCGGTCATAATACCCGCCGCCATAGCCCAGGCGCTCGCCGCGCGCGGTAAATGCCAGCAGCGGTACGAGGATCAGATCGGGCTTTAACTCCGCGTTTTCTGGAAAAGGCTCGCGTGTATGGTGCGGCCCTTTTTTGAGCGGCGCGCCAAAGCTCCAGGTCCGGAATGTCAGCGGCTTCCCCCGGCGCGGCGTACAGGGCAGCGCCAGCCTATGACCAAGCGCCTCCAGCGCTTCCATCAACGGTCTTGGATCGATCTCGGACTGGATCGGCCAAAACCCGCCAATCACGGCGCCTTTAAACCGCGTTGCCGGGAAATGGCGGATCAATTCAATCGCCGCCGCCGGATTATGGGCTGCCGCTCGTGCCGCCTTAGCCTGAAGCCGCGCCCGGGATTTTTCCATGTCGATATTAAGGGTCAGGTCCAATCCCCTTGCGCGGCCTGCCAGAGCGTCAGCAGCGCCAGAGCCGCCGTGTCGGCGCGGAGTATACGCGGGCCGAGTGAGACCGGCCGAACAAAAGACCGGGCCCGAAGAAGCCTGCGCTCTTCATCTGAAAATCCGCCCTCCGGGCCGATCAGGAGCGCAGCCGGGCCGCTTATATTTTGCAAAGTTTCCAGCGCCGGTTTCGCATCCCCGGCTTCGTCGGCGAAAATCAAAATTCGTTTGCTCTGCCATTCCTGCAGCAACTTTTCTAACGTTGTGGATGGATTGAGCTGCGGCAGATCCAGCCGCTCAGTCTGCTCGGCCGCTTCAATGATCTGGCTTTGCATTTTATCCAGCTTAAGCTTGGCAAATTGCGTGCGCGCGGTGACGACAGGCTGCAGTACGGCGACGCCGAGCTCCGTGGCTTTTTCCAGAATAAACGCATTACGGTGTTTGCGAACCGGCGCAAAGCAAAGCCAGATATCCGGGCAGGCTTGCGGAGCGCGGAGCCGCTCGGAAATTTTCAGCTCGGCTTTCTTGCGGGTGATATTAGTGACCACCGCTTTCCACTCACCATCGCGGCCATTAAAAACCCGCAGCTCTCCGCCCCCGTCCATACGCAGGACATTGGCAAGGTAATGGGCCTGCTCTTTGGGCAGCACTATATCCATTCCTGTGGCCAGATCGGCATCGACATAAAGCCGGGTCAATGTGTAGTTCGGGCGCATGGCTTTCTTTAGCGTCACTACACCTTACTGTCATTGCCGAATTGACTTCTTTTTCCCCTCCACCGCGAGAGCGGGGGAGGTGTGGGTGAGCGAAGCGAACTGACGGAGGGGGATTGCTCCGGCGACCCTACCCCCTCCGAACCCTGCGGGCCACCTCCCCCGCCCAAGCGGTGGAGGGGTTTCGGTTGCACTAATCCGCTGAAATGCTACTCAAAGCCCAATGACCCAAATCATTAAAGACGCGGATAAGAACCATTGGGTTTATCGCATGCCCAAGGGCTGGATTCCGTATCTTCAGCTGTCGCGGCTGGATCGGCCGATTGGCTATTGGCTGCTCGCCCTGCCCGGCTGGATTGCGCTGTCATTTGCGTCTCTATCCCATGGACTGGCTGTTACCGATCTCAAATGGGCGGCATTGATATTGATCGGGGCGATAGCGATGCGCGGAGCGGGCTGTACCTATAATGATATTGTCGATCGCGACCTTGATGCCAAGGTCGAGCGCACGGCCCTGCGCCCTATTCCGGCCGGAACAGTTTCGGTCAAGCAATCGTGGCTCTGGCTCGCGGCGCAATGTATAGTCGGCCTGATCGTGCTCTTATTCCTGCCGCGCCTCGCCCAGATCATTGCGCTGTGCTCGATCCCGCTTGTGGCAGCCTATCCGTTTATGAAGCGGATCACATGGTGGCCACAGGTCTGGCTCGGGATGACATTTAACTGGGCGGCCTTGGTGGCTTATGCGGCGAAGACCGGCGAGATATCGCCTGGTGCCTTCATTCTTTACCTAGGCCTGATTTTCTGGACGATCGGTTATGATACGATTTATGCCTGTCAGGACATCGAAGATGATGCTTTCGTCGGGATCAAGTCAACCGCAAGAAGGTTTGGAAAACACGTGAAGTCGGGCGTGGCTATGAGCTATCTCTTGTGCTTTTTTATTCTCTTTACTTTATCTCCATTATCGATCTGGGGTCCGGTAATTTATGAAGGACCTTTGTATTGGAACGGAATCCCTGAAAGGGAATCGACTCTTGAAATTTTCTCAGTTCTTGAAGGATTGATTCGAGATTTGCCGGCTGTTCCATTTGGTCTTCACCTAGCCTACCAAGTTTATAGATTAAATTCAGAAAAAGACGATTTGTCCCTTAAGCTTTTCAAATCTAACTTTTGGGCGGCAATCTTGCTGGTCTTAGGTTTCGCACTAAGTGGCTATTTATTAATGTGAAACCACCTTTCCCCTCCACCGGGAACCGGGGGAGGTGTCAGTGAGGCGAAGCCGAACTGACGGAGGGGGCTTGCAATATTGACCATTTCGCTAAGCTTCAATTCGACCCCTACCCCCTCCGACCCCTTCGGGCCCACCTCCCCCGCCCTGGCGGTGGAGGGAAAATCACACCAATGTGAACCCTTCGTCACTGGAATAATTGATCCATCAGCCCCATATAGAGCGTAACAAAAAGGAATAACTACTTTGGAGGACATTATGTTAAGCAGACGACAAATTACTTTTGGCGCGGCCGCTGCTATCGGCGCGACCGGAATTGCAGGATTATCGCTGGCGAAAGGCGACGAAAAGACGGAGACGAATATGAGCTTTGACAATGAATGGGGCAATCTGACCGAGGCTGAGTGGAAAGCGCGCCTGACCGATATGGAATTTTATGTGCTGCGCAAAGAAGGCACGGAACGGGCCGGTACCTCGCCGCTTGATGATGAAAAGCGCAAAGGCACATTTGTCTGTAAGGGCTGCGCCCTGCCCCTTTTTAAATCCCATATGAAATATAATTCGCGCACCGGATGGCCGAGTTTTTTCGATGTCATCGATGACGCTGTCGGCACAAAAGCGGATAATAAGCTTTGGGCCAAACGAACAGAATATCACTGCTCGCGCTGCGGTGGCCATCAAGGTCATGTGTTCAATGACGGGCCGCGTCCAACCGGGCTTCGCTATTGCAATAATGGTGTGGCGCTGGATTTTATTCCGGATGAAGCCTAGGCGCCTATTCCGAGCAAGGCGTGAATTTTGGTCGAAACATGGTAAATTTACAGTTAAGCTTGACGTAAATTTAATAAAATAAACTGCTTGTCAGCGCCTAATTAATGGCTACATTTTAGGTATCACATAGCCGTTCCATTGTGGAGCCGCGTTTATCGAAAGGAGGTGTAGTTTGTCTATCTATTTTGAGGGGACCGCCCGGAGCTGTTAAATCAGTACTTTCGTTCTAACGAATATGGGTATCTAATTATCTTACAGAGAAGTCGGGCACTGCGCCCGATTGGACCCAAACTTCAAGACGAGGCCGCTTGATACTGTCAAGCGGCCTTTGGTTTGTCTGAAATTCAGTCGCGCCAGCAAAAAACATGCCAAAACGCCTTTTTCGAAACCAAGCCTTAAAGGTTTGCTGATAGTCAGATTGCCATAAAAATAAATAAAAGGTGACCTGGGGCTATGGCAATTGCACCCAAATTACAGCAGCGGCAGTCGCAATCGCTTGTGATGACGCCGCAATTACAGCAGGCCATAAAACTGCTGCAATTATCCAATATTGAACTGGCCGCTTTTGTGGAAGAGCAGCTCGAGAGTAACCCTTTGCTTGAGCGCGGCACTGGCGATGATAATCGCCGCGAAGAAGCCAAAGCCGCTCGCGCGGCCCTCGAAGAATTTAAAGAAGTCAGCATGGACACGCCAAGCGCGGCCGAACAATCGGTCGACGTGCCAGATCATGTCACCCATGAGCAAAGCAGCGTTGCCGATGTTGGCGGCTCGGTCGATTGGTCGAAAGCCGGTTCCGGCGGATCTTTTAATGGCAGTGACGATTATAATGTGATCGAAAATGCTGAAGCTGAATTGACCCTTCAGGAGCATCTGATCGCCCAGCTTGGTGTCGATCTGAAAGATGAGAAAGAACGGCTGATCGGGCGCTATCTCATCGACCATGTTGATGAGAACGGCTATTTGCGGATCTCGCTCTCAGAAGCATCAGAGCGTTTGAACGTTACTGAAAACAGACTTCAGAGCGTTTTGACCCAGCTTCAAGGGTTTGATCCCACGGGCGTTTGCGCCCGGGATCTCAAGGAGTGCTTGGCATTGCAGCTGCGCGAGCGAAAAGAGCTCGACAAGCCAATGGGCGCTCTACTCGATAACCTCCCGCTATTGGCCAAACATGACCTCGGTAAGCTTGCCAAACTCTGTGCGCTCTCCAAAGACGATTTGATGAAGAAAATTGCGGCGCTGCGCTCACTCGCGCCGAAGCCCGGTCTGAAATTCGGGTCCAATATGGCCGCGGCTATTGAGCCGGATGTAATTATTAAAGAAACGCCAAATGGAGGCTGGGCCGTAGAGCTTAATAGTGACACCCTGCCCCGCGTTTTGGTCAATAATCGCTATTTTGCCGAAATAATGGGCCCAAATGCCGATGATGAAACCCGGACATTTATGAGCGAATGTCAGCAAAATGCTAGCTGGCTGGTCAAATCTCTGGATCAACGCGCCCGCACCATATTGAAAGTGGCGACGGAAATCGTCAAACAGCAGGATGGTTTTTTCGCTTACGGGATCGATCATATGCGTCCGCTTAATCTGAAAACCGTCGCGGATGCGATCGAGATGCATGAAAGCACAGTCAGCCGGGTCACGACCAATAAATATATGAATACGCCGCGCGGCCTGCTTGAGTTTAAATATTTCTTTACGGCCGGAATTTCCGCCCTTGATGGCGGCGACGCCTATAGCGCCGAAGCTGTGCGCCATAAAATTAAGATTTTAATCTCGGAAGAAACCGCCAAAACTGTCAAATCTGATGATAAGCTGGTCAAAATGCTACAAGCCCAAGGGGTTGATGTAGCCCGGCGAACTGTCGCCAAATATCGCGAATCTCTGGGCATACCATCCTCAGTAGAACGTCGGCGGATATTCAAACACGGCACAGCTTAGCCGTTTTTACCTTGGCCGCGAGGCTTATCCCACAAAAAATAACCTATTTTGCCCTAGGTCAAACTAGGATTTTAGGATATTGTAGAGCTAACCATAACCGAACTCAAAGGAGTCCCTATGAACATCCAAATCGCTTCTAAAGGCATTGACGTTTCACCCGCATTACAAGACCGCATTAAAGACCGATTAGAAGAGATGATGGATAAATACATACATAGGGACGGAGACGCACAAGTCTTTGTCAGCCGCGAAGGCACAGGTTTTAGAACCAATTGTTCAGTTCATCTACCATCAGGCGCGACCATGGAAAGCCATGGAACAGCTCATGATGGCTACGCTGCGGCAGATGAAGCGCTGGAACATATTGAGAAAAGACTGCGCCGCTACTCTCGCCGCCTAAAAGATCACAACGCTGCTGCCAAAAAGGATGCTTTTTCCATGTTTATTCTGGAAAACCCCGTGGATGACGATTTGGAGAGCGGAAGTAGTACCCAAAATGCCGAACCCATTGTCATTGCCGAGAAGCCCGGAAGCCTGAAAACAATGACGCCAGGCATGGCCGCTCTTGAGCTCGGACTGGCCGATGGCGGCGTCGTTATCTTCAAAAATGCCAAACATGGGCGCTTGAATGTTGTATTTAAAAGAACAGATGGCAACATAGGATGGATTGACCCAAACGCTGACTAAGTGTATTGGCGCGCCAAATTCAATAATATTTTCGGGTAAATCCATGTTTATGAATGATCTATTGTCTCGCGATTGTGTGGCGATCGACCTCAAAATATCCAGTAAAAAACAGCTGATTCAGGAGATGGCGCAGCTGATGATTGATTGTGGATGTCTTGCCGGCACGAAAATAGAGGCGCGCGATATTATAACCGCGGCGATGGAACGTGAACGGCTCGGATCAACGGGCGTTGGATCGGGCGTTGCCCTGCCGCACGCCCGGATCGAAGGACTGGATAAGGTGACAATCGCTTTTGCCAGGTTAGACGCGCCAATCGACTTTGAAGCCATTGATGAACGGCCTGTCGATCTTGTCGCTTTAATATTAGCGCCGGCCGCCTCGGGTAGCGACCATTTACGGGCTTTGGCGCAAATATCGCGCCGGCTGCGTAAAGACGATATTCGAGCCAAATTGCGCAACGCGCCGACAGCTGAGAGTATCTACATTATTCTTGCTGAAGAAGCTCAAGCGACCGCCGCCTAATCATTTGCCAGCGCTTCACAGCTTTGCCATAAGGACGCCTTATGTTTGAGCGGCTCACATCATGACGGCTACACTGCCGGAAATTCGCGACATGCAACGCGGCGAGCGCTATATAAACCGTGAGCTTTCTTGGCTGCTTTTTAATTCGCGCGTGCTCGAAGAAGCGCAGAACCCCAGTGTCCCGCTACTGGAACGGGTACGGTTTCTATCGATTTCCGCCAGTAATCTCGATGAATTTTATATGGTCCGTGTTGCCGGTCTTAGAACCCAAGAACTGGCCGGCATAACCGATCCGAGTTTTGACGGCCTGCGACCCGGAGAACAACTCGCGAAAATTAATAAGCGGGTAAAAAAAATCATTAAGGCACAAGAAAAATGCTG
Organism: Hellea sp.; assembly: GCA_013002305.1. Lineage (GTDB taxonomy): Bacteria > Pseudomonadota > Alphaproteobacteria > Caulobacterales > Maricaulaceae > JACOMS01. Next base: position 86,412 of record JABDKG010000025.1, on the reverse strand, counting down.
GAATAAATTGCGGCAGGAATTGTTCGAGGAAAATATCGAGGTTCGCTCGCTTGAACAATTATCTGAAAAAGAAACCGATCGGCTGTTCGAAATATATAATGAAAACATTCTGCCGGTTTTATCGCCTCTGGCCGTCGACCCAGCCCATCCTTTTCCTTTTATATCCAATCTAGGCTTCGGGATTGTCACATCGCTGGAGCGTGAAAATCACGCCGATCCCCTATTTGCGATCATTCCGATCCCGCAACACCTGCCGCGCTTTTTGCATCTGTCTTACAATAAAAAGTCCAAAACTGATGTCTATGTGGCTGTTGAAGATGCGATCCGCCTCGCCGCTCCCGAACTTTTTCCCGAGTTTAAAATCCGCCAGACCGGACTGTTCCGGATTACGCGGGACAGCGATATTGATGTTGACGAAGAGGCCGAAGATCTGGTTCGCCATTTTGAGTTTCTGCTCAAGGAGCGCCGCCGCGGCCGGGTTATTCGCCTGGAAATGAACTCCGAAATTCCCCAGGAATTGCAGGAGTTTTTGATTGAGGGTTTCGAATGCTGGCATGAAGATATTCAGGATGGCAGCGCGTTTATAGGCATGGCGGCCCTGTCCAATCTGATTACCAATTATCGGCCCCACCTCCTATTTCCGCCCTATCAGGCGCGCTTCCCCGAACGTATTCGTGACTATGACGGCGATTGTTTCGCGGCAATCGCCGCTAAGGACATTCTGGTTCACCACCCTTATGAGGAATTTGACGTTGTCATCCAATTCCTCGAACAGGCGTCGCGGGATCCTAATGTCATGGCGATCAAACAGACGCTTTATCGGACCTCAGAAGACAGTCCGATCATCAAAGCCCTGGTAGAAGCGGCTGAGCGCGGAAAGTCTGTGACCGCACTGGTCGAGCTTAAGGCCCGCTTTGACGAAGAATCAAATATGCGCTGGGCCCGCGATCTTGAGCGCGCCGGCGCCCATGTCGTCTATGGATTTGTCGATTATAAAACCCACGCCAAAGTGTCGCTGGTTGTGCGCCGCGAAGGCGACAGGCTAAAAACTTATGCGCATCTGGGCACGGGCAATTATCATGCCCAGAACGCCAAGATTTACACGGATCTGGCGCTGTTTACCGCCGACCCTGCGCTCGGGCGTGATGTAGGAAAATTGTTCAATTATGTGACATCCTACTCCCGCCCGAAGGATTTAGAGAAATTGGTTGTCGCCCCAACCGGTCTAAGAGACAGGCTCGAAGAGCTGATCAATATCGAAATTGAAAATGTTGCAGCCGGAAAACCCGGTGTCATTTGGGCCAAAATGAATGCGCTCGTGGATACGCAGATAATTGACAAACTTTATCAGGCCTCACAGGCGGGCGTTCAAATTGACTTGGTCGTCAGAGGCATTTGCTGCCTGCGGCCGGGCGTTGCGGGCCTGTCCGAAAACATCAGGGTCAAAAGCATAGTTGGACGGTTTTTGGAACATTCCAGAATCGCCTGTTTTGGCAATGGTGCCAACCTTCCGAATGAAAATGCGAAAGTATTTATGTCCTCCGCTGACTGGATGCCGCGCAATCTTAATCGCCGCGTCGAAACACTGGTTCCGATCGAGTCCACCCGGGTTCACCGACAGGTCCTTAGCCAGATCATGGTCGCCAATCTCAATGATGAGCTCAACAGTTGGGATATGCTCCCGGACGGCAAATATTCTCGGGTTGAAGTCACAGACGAGACGGCCCCATTTTCAGCACACGAATATTTTATGAACAACCCGTCCTTGTCGGGCCGGGGTAAGTCTTTGAACTATAATTCGCCAAAAGAGCTTGCGCTTCCCTCCGGGAAGAAGAAGAAAGGCAAGAGTGGAACAGCAGAATCGTAAATATCAGCGTGTCGGCGTTCTTGATATCGGATCAAACTCCGTACGTTTTGTGATTTATGAACTCTTCGGCGGCGCCTTTACGCCTGTCTATAATGAAAAAGTTCTCGCCGGTTTGGGCCGCGATCTCAGTACAACCGGCAGGCTTAGCCCATCCGGAAAAAAAGAGGCTCTTGCGGCGCTGAAACGATTTGACATCATTGCCAAAACCCAAAAGCTCGATCAGGTGCTGGTCGGGGCTACGGCGGCGATGCGTGATGCGCAGGATGCGCCCGAACTTATTCGCCTTGTAGAACGCGAAACCGGGATCGACATCCAACCTTTGTCAGGCCAGGAAGAAGCGTATGTCACGGCGCAAGGATTGATCGCAGCCGAACCGCGAGCTTCCGGAATTGCAGCCGATTTGGGCGGGGCGAGTCTAGAGCTAATTCAGATTGAAAAGGGTGAGGTCAAAAATGGAATATCCTACCCTATCGGACCGTTTCGGATCGCTGGCGAAGACCTTAGCCGCGAGAGCGACTTCAATATTGATCGCATGCGTGATCAGATTTTTGACCATTTGGGAAAATCGCCTGCCAATCTGCGTAAAGGGCGAACGCTTTATCTGATCGGCGGGGCATGGCGTAATCTGGCTGGCGTGCACCAAAAGCGCCATCTTTATCCAATGAAGACCTTACAAGCCTATCAGCTCATGCCCGGGGCTGCGCGGGATCTGGCACGCTGGGCTTATGGCGACGGTCGGCAGGACCTATTGGTCTGGCCGGGTATAAACCAGCGCCGTGCCGAGACCCTACCCTATAGCGGTCTGCTGCTGGATATTTTACTGGATCAACTCGAGCCTTCCTACATCCGGATATCCACCACAGGCCTCCGTGAGGGGCTGGTCCGAAACCATATGTCCGAGGATTTGAAAAAGCGCGACGCGCTTCTTGATGGATGCCGGGATTTGGCTCGTGGAAATTTACAAGGACTGTTTTTCGCCGAGCCCCTTTACGAATTTCTAACGCCACTGGACCTGATTTTTCCGCAAGTTTTCGAGACAGAAAATGAAAATAGACTGCGGCAGGCTGCCTGTCATCTTGTCGGCATCGGCAAAGGCCTCCATCCGGATTACCGCGCCGATCTCGTATTTGAAGATGTGCTCTATGCACCGCTGGCTGGCCTTACGCATAAAGAGCGGGCCTATCTGGCTTTGATACTTTTCCATTCTTATACGGGCCGTGTGGGCACCACAAATCAGGACGCGATCAATCTGCTACTAACCCTGCGAGAGCGCCAAGCTGCGCTTGTTTTCGGATCCGCTATTCGATTGGCCGTCGTCGCCTCCGGACGCTCGGGCGAGCTTTTAACCAAACTCGATGTTTCGGCCCAAGACCAGATAATCTCATTAAGCGCGAAACCAGGCTGGGAGAATATGCTGACAGAGCGTGTTGCCCATCGTTTGACCAAACTGGCTCAGCTGATCAATTACAAGATCAATATCTAATCATCCGCTTCGCGTTTTTCGTCATCTTCACGGCGAAGCTGCTGCATCAATGTCTCTTCGGGAATTAGGCGCTCGGTTTTGTCGGTCTGCTCGATCAATGATCCGGCTTCTATGAGCGAGCCTTCACCGATTGAGCTGCCCCATTCGGCTTTTGGTTTTTCAACAATGTCATCTTTGTAAAATTTGACGGGTTTAACAGTGGGGTCCTTGGTAATATCGGTCTTCTCTTCCATCTTGGAAATATGCCAGATCAACTGGTTTTGAGAGTCGGCCAAGAACAAACCACGCTCATCCCAAGCCAGCGCTTCAGGGCGACCCCAACTGGCGCGCCCGTGATTGGCCCAAAATCCGCCTGCGAGAATTTCAGGCTTGCCATAAGGAATACCGTAATTGCTCGCAATCGCGATCAAATTGCGGCCGGTTCCGGATTGGCGACCACTTAAAAACTCCCGCCCTTGCACCACAATAAATTTACCCGCCAGCAGGGTTAATGGTGAGTTGTCCTTTAGCCGTTCTGAAGGAAGATATATTGCCGCTATTGAAGCGCCGGAATCGAGTTCATAGGCCAGAGAATAATTATATTGACCGGCTTTAACGGGCACGATTTGGTGATCAATACCAACCCAAAGGGGCGTACCTTTGGCTTGGGCCAAAGCTGTCAAACGGCCTTTCCCTACAGCGAGCTGACTGGCTTGACCGCTCTGCTTATCGATGGCGATTATCTTTGAACTGTCATTTTCAAAATTGAGCCCCAGCAATATTTGCGCGCCGTCTTGTGAGCCTATTATAGGACGATCGTGAATATCGGCCCCGGCATTTTGTAGTGAAGCAAGCCGGATTTTTGCGCCCGTGTCCAGATTGACCTTCCAAACCGCTGATTGGTCAGAAACAAATAGATCCGTTTTATCAAGGCTCATCGATTGCGGGTTTACAAACCCCGAGGCAAATGTGCGCGTCAGATCCAGATTGCCGGTTTTGTAGCGGTCGCTGAGTGATAAAATCCGGCCCTGCCGCCCGTCGAGAACATAAATCTCACCGCCAGCGCCCACGCTGAGGTCCTGAATATCCCCGAGCGAGCTGGCGAAAATCTTCGAGGCCAAGCTCTTACCAACGCGCGGGAATTCATTGGCGCTGCGTTGCCGGATTTGAACCGGCTGCAATGAGGGCTGAGCTGGGACGAGCACGGGTTCTGTTGCAAAACCACGCGGCGTAGCGGTCAATGAGCCGCTTATAAGCACCAGGCTCAGCCATAATTTAACGCCACATCGAGACATTTTCCGATAGTGATCGAAAAGCGTTAACCCGGTATTAACTATAATGTTCTGAAACTTTCTTATCTTGTCATTGAACTATCAATCTGATTATCTGATCAGGAATCAAGCTAGAAGGAGCGGCGCGTTCAGGAAAATCGGTAGAACCCCTAAAGTTCAAATTTTTATTTTTCTATGTGGCGGTGCGACATGAGCCTCATGTTTGCACCGAAGAAACCGCCTGAAGGGTTGCCGCTCGGATCAAGCCCCTGTCTTATCCTCAATGCAGATTACCAGCCCCTCTCCTATTTTCCGCTATCTCTTTGGTCTTGGCAGGACGCCGTGAAAGCGGTCTTTCTCGATCGGGTCAATGTGGTTAACCATTATGACCGGGTTGTGCGCTCCGCCAGTTTTGAAATGTTGCTGCCAAGTGTCGTCGCGCTCAAAGATTATGTGTCGCAAAATCGCTCCCCGGCTTTTACGCGCTTTAACCTGTTTTTGCGCGACGGTTTTAAATGCGTTTATTGCTACAGCCCGGATGAGCTGACATTTGACCATGTCATACCACGCCGGCTTGGCGGGCGGACCAGCTGGACTAATATCGCGGCGGCCTGCTCCAGCTGTAATCTCAAGAAAGGCGGGCGACTGCCCAAAGATGCAGGAATGCGTCCTGCGGTCAAACCCTATAAGCCAACCATGCATCAATTACAGGCGCAGGGCCGGAAATTTCCACCCAACCATTTACACGAAAGCTGGCTTGACTACCTCTATTGGGATGTAGAACTTAAGTCCTCCTAACCCTGAAGGATTCGCTCATGAATATCAGCCTTATGCCGCTTTCACTTTTTGTCGGAGCTGTGTGCGGGGGCCTCTCAATGCTGACATTGCGCAATCCCGTGATTAGTATCGTTGTGGCCGTAGGCGTTACGCTTTTAACGGAAGGACTTCTCCGAGCTCAAAATAAATCATGATACGCTATATAACCGCATTTTTCGCGGCTCTGATATTGGTCGCCTGCGGGTCAAAATCAGATTCCAATATCGTCATATTGGAAACCCAGCTTGGCAAAATTGAAATTGAGGTTTTTCCGGATAAAGCACCGGCCTCTACGCAGGATTTTTTATTTTATGTCGAGCAAGGGCTGTTCAATGATAGGCCAGAGCTGGAAACCGGGTTTTACCGGGTCGTTTACCCCGAAAATGACAATCGGAAGATGGGCATGTCCTTAATACAGGGCGGCACGCTTGATTTGAAAACCTATAGCGCCGGTGTCATTCATGAATCCACGGCTCAAACCGGACTGTCTAATGTCGCCGGCAGCGTTGCTCTTGCGCGTTACGAACCGGGCACCGGCAATGCGGGCGCGTTCTTTATCAATATTGAAAATAATCTGTTTTTAGATTATGGCGGTGTGCGCAATCCGGATGGCCAAGGCTATGCTGTGTTTGGGCGTGTCACAAAAGGCATGGATATTGTTAAAAAAATTCAAGCGCTTCGAACTTATGATGAAGAATCGCGGCATGTCCTGCCGCCGGATTTCCCTATCGAAATTTATCAGACACTATACAACCCTGTCAGGATCAAAAAAGCCTATCGGAAATAAAGCCTATTGCGCGCGGTCGATTTTATTAGCGATCGATTGAATGCGTTTGGCAGCGCCGAGAAGGGTCTTGGAAGCTTCGCTTTGCTGACGCCGCGCGGCATTAACGGCGTCTTCACTGGCGCGCCGGACGTCCGCGGCAAGACGCTCTGCTTTTTGTTCGACCAAATTATCTGTATCTTCCAGTTCATCCATCATCGTAATCCCGGCCATGACTAACAGCCGCAAATCACCAATTTGTCCAAATTGATTGGCCAAATCTTTAATCCGATTATCGAGCTTCTGTCCCAAAACGGATAATCTCTCTTCTTCTCCGTCATCACAACCGAGCGCATAGCGACGGCCGTTAATGGTGATATTGACCTTTGCCATTAGCCGCGCTCCAATACGTTTTTGACTTTGGTAATGACTTTATCGAGCTCGGCAGTCGTTTCGCCGGCCAGTCGATTAAAGTCGGCCTTGAGCTCGGTGAAATCCGCTTCTTTGGCCTTCGCCTCGTCCAGTTCTTGCGCCAAACGGGAACGATCAGTTGCAAAACTCTCCGACTCGCTCGCGACCTTTTTGAGTTCAGAATAATTGGCCAGCATAGGGGTCAATGCCTGTTCAAGAGATTGCAGAGCCTGATCCAGTTTTTCAGCCGCTTTTACAATGTCAGCGCTGTCACTCATAAGAATCCTCTATTTACGCAATTGTTTTATTAGAATGGCCCATTTATTGCCCTGTCACAAGCGATAACTTGTTGACTTATGGCATGCCCTTGGCCATTTCGGGCGCGCATAGAAGTTACAAGTTTTTGTAAAAAAAGAATTTAACGATTCGGCACGATCGACATGCGCCAAAACAAAACAGGCACCTACATGACTGTAAAAATTGGAATAAATGGATTTGGTAGAATTGGCCGGCTGGTGACCCGCGCCATCAGCGAATATAATATTTCGGACATGAAAGTCGTCGGCATTAACAGTCCCGGCAATATTGATACGTCTGCCCACTTACTGCGCTATGACAGTGTTCATGGCCGTTTCGCTCCGGAAGTCAAAGTCAGTGACGGCTCTATTGATTATGGTTTGGGTCAGGTCCGAATGACCCATGAGCGCGATCCCGCCAAAATTGCCTGGGGCGAACTTGATGTCGATGTGGTGATGGAATGTACCGGTATTTTTCGCAGCAAGGAAATGGTTCAGCCTCATTTCGATGGCGGTGCGAAAAGCGTTTTGATTTCCGCGCCCGGCGACGGCGTCGACAAGACCATTGTTTACGGCGTTAATCATCAGGACCTGACCTCCTCCGACCTGATCGTATCCTGCGCGTCCTGCACGACCAATTGCCTAGCCCCGCTGGCGGACGTGTTGATGGAAACCGTCGGTATACGCCGCGGCTTCATGACCACGGTCCATGCCTACACGCAGGATCAGCGCATCCTCGATAATTCGCACAAGGATCTGTACCGCGCCCGCGCCGCTGGCCAAAACATGATCCCGACATCAACCGGTGCTGCCAAAGCCGTTGGCCTTGTCATACCCGAGCTTCTGGGCAAGCTCTCCGGTTCTGCTGTTCGCGTCCCGACCGCCAATGTTTCGATGGTCGATCTGGCGTTTCAGCCGGAAGTCCATACCACAGCCGAGGATCTCAACGCCGCCGTGAAAAAAGCCGCTGAAGGCCGTATGAAAGGCGTTCTGCGTTACACAGAAGAACCGCTCGTCTCATCTGACCTAAATCACGATCCGCATTCATCAATTTTTGCTGCGCCGCTCACAAAGGTTCTCGACGGTGATCTGGTCAAAGTTATCGCCTGGTACGATAATGAGTGGGGCTTTGCCAATCGCATGATTGATGTCGCCCGCGAAATGACCCGGAACATTAAGGGATAAAATGCAGTTTCGCCGCCTCGAAGACGCCGACCTCTCCGGCAAAACCGCTCTGGTCAGAGTTGATTTTAATGTCCCGCGCTGCGAGGACGGTACGATATCGGATGACACCCGTATTCAAGCTGCCCTGCCAACTATTCGCGCCATCCGCGAGGCCGGCGGTAAAGTTGTTCTGCTGAGCCATTTTGGCCGCCCAAACGGCGAAGCCAAAGCGGAATTTTCGCTCAAATTTTTGTTGCCGGTTCTCGAACAACATCTCGGCGAAGTCATTGGCTTCACTGGAGGCGATGACCCGGTTTCGATAAAAGAAAATATTACGCTGCTCGAAAATACCCGCTTTCATCCGGGCGAGACCAAAGGCGAAGACGCGCTGGCCAAAGAGTGGGCCAAGCTTGGGGATATATTTGTTCAGGACGCTTTTTCAGCGTCGCATCGCAATCATGTTTCAAGCGCCGGACTGGCCAATTATTTGCCAGCCTATGCCGGCCTTGCGATGGAGCGCGAACTTGATCATCTCTCTCAGGCACTTGAAAATCCGGCCAGCCCGGTTCTCGGCGTGGTCGGCGGCGCAAAAGTCTCGACCAAGATCGACCTTCTGTCCAATCTGGTTGAGAAGCTCGACATGCTGGCCATTGGCGGCGGAATGGCGAATACGTTTCTAGCAGCTCAGGGCTATGACGTCGGTAAGTCGCTGTGCGAGCATGACCTTAAAGACACGGCGCTTAAAATAATGGACACGGCCCATGAGCAAAACTGCCGGATATTGTTACCGATCGATGTCGTGGCCGCGACAGAATTTGCGGCCCATGCACCACACCGGGTTTGCGGTCTTGATGAGGTTGGCGAAAATGAAATGATTCTTGATGCCGGACCCGAGACCGTCAATGGTCTGGCGGACGCGATTGATCGCGCCAAGACCCTCATCTGGAACGGGCCGCTGGGCGCATTTGAAATTCCGCCGTTTGACACCTCAACATTCGAAGCGGCACAATATGCGGCCAAGCGGGTGAAGAGAAATGGCTTGATCGCCGTTGCCGGCGGAGGCGATACCGTTGCAGCGCTCAAACATGCGGGCGCAGCGCAAGATTTTACTTTCATTTCGACCGCCGGTGGCGCATTTCTGGAATGGATGGAAGGCAAGTCCCTGCCGGGCGTAGAAATTTTAACAGGAGAAGTCTCATGAATATTGAGCAGCTAAATAATGTAGCCGTAAAAATGGTTACCCCGGGCCAGGGCCTGCTGGCGGCCGATGAGTCGACCGGTACGATCGGCAAACGTTTTGACTCGATAAAAACCAAGTCAACTTTCGACCGTCGCCGCGACTGGCGCGAAATGCTGTTCCGGACCGAAGACGCCATGCGCAACCATATATCCGGCGTTATCCTTTATGATGAAACCATACGCCAAAGCGCCGCCGACGGCACATCATTGGTCGAGCTGATTAAAAGCCATGACGCCCTGCCCGGTATCAAAGTGGATATGGGCGCCAAGCCAATGGCCGCGCGCCGCGGCGAAACCATTACCGAAGGCCTCGACGGGCTGCGGGATCGCTTGAAGGAATATTACGAGCTTGGGGCGCGCTTTGCCAAATGGCGGGCTGTGATCGAAATTTCAAACCCGGATATTGCCGACGGTGTCACGCCGAGCTGGGGCGCGATAAAAGCCAACACCCACGCGCTGGCCCGCTATGCCGCTTTATGCCAGGAAGCCAATATTGTCCCGATCGTTGAACCCGAAGTTTTGATGGGCGGATATCACGGCATACAAACCTGTCACGATGTGACCGAAAATGTCCTTAAAACACTTTACTCTGATCTCTACGAGCAGGGCGTTATCCTCGAAGGCACTATCCTTAAACCCAATATGGTGGTGGCCGGGAAACGCTGCCCTGTTCAGCCATCTGTCGACGAAGTCGCAGAGCGCACCGTACAGGTCCTCAAGGAATGCGTTCCGTCAGCAGTGCCCGGCATAGCCTTTTTATCCGGTGGTCAGGAAAATGTTGCAGCCACTGAGAACCTCAATGCCATGAACCAGATCGGCGGCTTCCCTTGGAATCTGACTTATTCTTATGGCCGGGCGCTTCAGCAATCGGCTTTGTTTGCCTGGGCCGGAAAAGATGAGAATTATGACGCAGCGCAAGCGGCTTTTAATCACCGCGCGCGGATGAATGGCCTTGCCTCCATGGGGGAATGGTCAAACGAGCTGGAACAGGCAGGATAATTGACTGAGCTGAACATCCGGCTCTCGCCGGACCATGATATCAAACAGCTGGCGAGCATTTATGCGCGCGACAATATTGTTCGGATCGAAAATCTGTTCCCGCACGATCTCGCCGATCAAATCCACTCCGTCCTCGAGCAATTCACGCCCTGGCATATGGTTCATTCGGACGATAAGGGCATGCACCAATATTATAGTCCTGAGGATTGGAATGCCCGGCCTCATCAAGAGCGACAGCAGCTCCTCAATGATACGCTCAGGCGCGCCAAGGACGGCTTCGCTTATACCTATTTATGCTACCCGATGATCAGCGCCTATTTGGAGCAAAAGGACCCGGGCTGGCCGCTTCACCGCATGACCGAATTTCTTAACTCAGAGGAAATGCTCGGTTTTGTCAAAACCATCACAAATGAAACCGGCGCTTGCAAGATTGATGGACAAGCGACCTTTTACGCCCGCGGCCATTTTCTCAACACCCATGATGATACAGGCCATGATGCCAAGCGCCGCGCCGCCTATGTCATGGGGTTTTCAAAAGGCTGGCGGACCGATTGGGGCGGGCATCTTCTGTTCCTTGATGATCAGGATATAAAGCGCGGATTTGCGCCCAGCTTTAACAGTTTGACGCTTTTTAAGGTGCCGCGCACTCATATTGTCACGCAGGTCGCAAATTTCGCCGGTGCGGGCCGCTATTCCATTACGGGATGGCTGCACGACGGTCCCTAAACTTCCATCTTTACACAGCCGATCAATCGCAATAGCTAACCGCCAAAGGAGATTTTGATGAAAAAATTGATTACCGCTACCCTCACCGCTGTTCTGCTCGCGGCTTGCCAGCAAGGCGGCGACAGTGCCGACTTTGAAGAACTGCGCGCCGACGTCGATTCGATGAAGCTTGATATTTACGGCGCCGAGATCGGAACCTGCGAAGAGTCCAAGATTTTCAAATCGATCGCGCCCTATAAGAGCTCGCTCGACGGCCTGCCAAGCGCCGATATGGATCTGGAAGCCTGGCACAAAGCCAATGCCGAGCGTGACAATGTCATGACGACTAATTCCGGATTGCAATATATCGTGGTGCAGGAAGGCAATGCAGACGATCCATCACCCAAACCCACCGATATGGTCAAAGTTCAATATCACGGTATTTTTCCGGACGGGAAAAAGTTCGACAGCTCTTATGATCGCGGACGGCCCAGCGAATTCCAAGCTAACGGCGTCATTACAGGCTGGGTCGAAGCCCTTGCCGGTATGAAGCCTTGCGAAGCCCGGACATTATTTGTACCCGGCCACCTGGCTTACGGCCCGGCCGGACGCCCCGGCATTCCGTCAAACGCGACCTTGATGTTCCATGTTCAATTGCTGGGTATCGAGAAAAAAGGCCTGATCAAGAAATAGGCCTAAAAGCCGACATCAACCGAAAAACGGAAATTGCGACCCGGTAATGGCACGACATCCTTTAAAAATGAAGTGTGCTGCCGGGCTTCGCTATCGAGCAGATTCAAGGCTGAGAGTTTAAACTTAATGTCCTTTTCGGTCTCAGGTGCCCAGGTCAGGAACATATTGACCTGAGTATAATCATCCGTTGGCAGCTCCTCGGCCGATATTTTATCTTGCTTAGCCGCGTATTCCGTTTCGGCCCGAAATGAGAAATCATCCCAATTTGCGTCTATGCCCGCGAGTAATGATAGAGGCGGGATGCGCGGCAGATTTCCGTTATCGGTTTTAGCCCGGACATATTCGGCGAGGCCGTCAACTGAGACTTCGATGTCTCCGACCATTCCGACATCGAAGCCGGCTTGAATTTCACCGCCTCGGAAGGTTGCGTCATCGGCCGCAAACTCAAATACATCCAGACCGTCTTCTTCCGCGCCGGTCATGCGTTCAAAAATATAGCCGTCATAATCGGTGTAAAACAGATTAGCCGTAACAAAATGATCGTCGCCGCGATGGCGATAGGACACTTCCGCGCCCGTCGCGGTTTCTTTGTTCAAGTCAGGGTTACCAACTTCAAATGCGCTGGTCGCGAGATGCGGGCCATTTGAGAACAGCTCTTCGCTGGTCGGCGCGCGTTCAGTTCTAAATACCGTCGCGCCAAACCGAATTTTGTTAGAAATATGATAATCACCGCCGCCCGACACGCTAAACAGGTCAAAGTCCTTTGACTGCGAATTTAAGCTGTTTTCGTGCTCGGTCATTTCAAACCGGGCCGCGCCCTCGAGATGGAGTTCGCCCAGTTCTTTTTCCTGGAACGTATAAACGCCTAATTGCGTGGTTTTCGTCGGAGGCACAAATGCTTCGGCGCCAACAGCCGAAAAGTCACGATTGCGGATTTGGATGCCATATGCGGCTTTCCAGCCATCATTTTCGGCCTGAATAGCTTCGAGCCGGGTTTCCCAGCCTTCATTGGCGAAGACCGTGCCGATCTCATCACCTTCAAGTTCAGTATGGGTGTAATCGGCATATCCGCCAAACAACTGTACGCGCTCGATAAATCCATCGAATTCGCGAACCGCGTTCAGGTCAAGGCGAGTCTGTTCAAGATCAATGGAAACGAGCTCTTCTTCTTCCTCTTCATGATCATCATCGTCGTCGTCTTCATGTTCTTCTTCATGATCATGCTCATCTTCGTGGCCGTGGCCGCCGGGAACTCCGTAACGGCTGTTAAAAGAGTGAAGCGAAACGCCGATAAAGCCGCGATCGCCGACATAGGACAGGCCGCCCGTCAACGAATAGGATTCAAGGTCGGAGTTATCGAGCCGGCCAAAAGCCTCGCCTTCACGCTCTTCATCGTGATCCTCATCGTCATGGTCTTCGCCTTCATGCTCTTCTTCTTCGGCTTCATGAAGAATTTCGCTCTCCGCAAAACCTGGAATGCGGTAATCATTGGCTTCGCGCCAGGTCCCGTCCAGATGCAAAACAAAATTCTCGCCAATCGATTGATTCATAGATCCGGCAAGCTCGGCGCCGTTGTCAACGCTGCTCGCAGAAAACCGCAGATCGATCTCGGCGTCATCTGGAACCGCCTGCGGAATGCGGCCATCGATAACATTGACGACTCCGCCCGCGCCGGATGATCCAAACCGCAACAAAGAAGCCCCGCGTAAAACTTCTATCCGCTCTGCCTGAGCGGGTTCTGCTGCGACGGCATGGTCAGGCGATGCGGATGACGCATCGATGGACCCGATGCCATTGGTCAGGACCCGAATACGATCCCCGCCCTGCCCGCGAATGATCGGACGTGAGGCGCCGGCTCCGAAAAAACTCGACGAAACGCCCGGCTCATTTTTTAATGTCTCGCCGATGGTAGCTGCCAATCGGTTCTCCAGCTCTTCCCCCGCCAGAATGGAAACGCCCGTGATCGCATCATCTGGGGAGCCCGTAAGAATACGCGCGCCAGTGACGACAATTTCGTCTTCGCCGAATTCGTCTTGCGCGCTGGCGGAAATTGATGTGGATATTAATATGGCCGCGAGTGCAACCTTGGAAACAGAATTTAAAATAGACATTATAGGTCTCAAATCTAATAGAGTTATGTATAGCCCTAAGGGCTTGAAAAAAGTTATTTAGATTTGAGGGGTCGGCGGGCCTCGCGGAGGCGGCGCGCGTTCCGGAGGCGTTAGACTCCAGATTTCCGACGAGGTCAGATCGTAAAACGCTGGAAGACAAATCCGCTCTATTTCTAACGCGTCGACATCATCAACCGGTAAGACTGTAACATCAACGTTGTCTGAAACGACATGGCATAAGACACAATCGACATGGTGTGATTGGTCCTCAGAATTTGACGCATGGGCAATGCCCATTCCTTGAAAAATCAGGAAGAGTCCTGCGATCAGGATCGCAAATCGATATGTGCTGCGCGGCAACATAATGTTATGTTATTAGATATTGTTTACACTGTAAATACGTTATCCCCACCCTGAGACAGTCAGGCGCAGGCAGCGGTTGAGACCTGTAGGTTTATTAGCTATCAAGCCTCATGCGAAAAATATCATATCTGCTTCCCATCCTTGTCCTGGCCGCCTGCAAATCGCCTGCGCCGGATACTCAAGACAAATTTATGGCCCATCTGGCTGATCTTTGCGGCCAGTCTTTTGAGGGAAAGGTTATCTCAAAAGATGAGGTTGATGACGATTGGCGAAAAGATGTGATGACGATCCATGTCCGGGATTGCGATGAAGACGAGATCAAAATCCCGCTCCATGTCGGCGATAACCGATCACGCACCTGGATTGTCACCGATAATGGCCCTGGCCTGACCCTCAATCATGACCACCGCCACGAAGACGGCGAACCGGATAAAGTCTCACTTTATGGCGGCGATACTGCGGCAATGGGAACCGAGTTTGTCCAAAGCTTCCCGGTTGATGATTTTTCCAAGGAATTATTTCGCCGCGAAGGGCTTGAGGTTTCGATGCAAAACACCTGGGCCCTCACAATCGATCCCGGCAAAACCCTGACCTACGCGCTCTCCCGCCCCAACCGCGATTTCCGCGCCCAGTTTGACCTGACCAAACCTGTCGAAACACCGCCGCCAGCCTGGGGCAGTGAGTAGCGAAAATTATGATTAAGCGAGTGCCTTCTAAAAACGAAGTCGACGATCTACAAAGCACCGACGGAAAAACAATTTTTTCTATACGGAAACGCCATGATGGAAATTATGAATTTTTCTTAGAAGTACTCAACTTTGATAGTGAGGAAGATGCGTATTATTGGACACAAAATATTCTGCCACATCCAAGCATTTTCGGATCAATCAGTGACGCAAAGGCAGAGATTTTCGCTCAATTTGGTCACATGCTAAATGCAAACTGATCTTCGCAGACATTTTCCTTGCCTTGTCTGGGATTTAAAATAGAAGCGCCCTCATGTCAGTTGACCAGTCCAAAATCCGGAATTTTTCAATCGTGGCGCATATTGACCACGGGAAGTCGACGCTGGCCGATCGCTTGATCCATTTTACCGGTGGGCTATCGGATCGCGAAATGTCCGAGCAGGTGCTCGACAATATGGATATCGAAAAAGAACGCGGGATTACGATTAAAGCCCAAACCGTTCGGCTCGACTATACGGCCAAAGACGGCGAGACTTATATATTGAATTTGATGGATACGCCCGGCCATGTTGACTTTGCCTATGAAGTCTCCCGGTCGCTTTCAGCCTGTGAAGGCTCGATCCTGGTGGTCGATGCTTCTCAGGGCGTCGAAGCGCAGACACTCGCCAATGTTTATCAGGCGATTGACCATGATCATGAGATCGTACCTGTGCTGAATAAAATCGATCTCCCTGCCGCCGAGCCGGATCGTATCAAGCTGCAGATCGAAGATGTTATTGGCATAGACGCCTCCGGCGCGATCGAATGTTCCGCCAAATCCGGTATCGGTATTGAAGAAGTTTTAGAGGCCATCGTCAAAGACCTTCCACCGCCTGTTTATGGCGACCCAAATGCGCCGCTTAAGGCCATGCTCGTCGATGCCTGGTATGATACTTATATGGGCGTTGTCGTCTTGTTCCGGGTTGTCGAAGGCACGGTCAAAAAAGCCATGCGCATCCGCACCATGAACACCGGCGCAAGCTATACGGTTGATAAAGTCGGCTGTTTCCGGCCCAAGCCCGAAGACCTTAAGGAAATCGGCCCGGGCGAGATCGGCTTTCTAACCGCGTCGATCAAAGAAGTCGCGGACGCGGCGGTCGGCGATACGATCACCGAAGACAAACGCCCGACCGAAACCCCGCTTGAAGGCTTTAAACCGGCCCAGCCCGTAGTGTTTTGCGGTATTTTCCCGGTCGATGCGGCCGACTTTGAAGATTTGCGCGCGGCCATGGGCCGCCTGCGCCTGAACGATGCCAGCTTCTCGTTTGAAATGGAGACATCGGCTGCGCTGGGATTTGGGTTTAGATGCGGCTTTCTGGGATTGTTGCACCTTGAAATTATTCAGGAACGCCTTGAGCGCGAATTTAATCTTGATCTCATCACCACCGCCCCGTCGGTCGTCTATACGCTGGCGATGAAAAAAGGCGAGGATATGATTCTGCATAATCCGGCAGATATGCCGGACATTATGGCGATCGATCATATTCAGGAGCCCTGGATCAAAGCGACCATTATGACACCGGATGACTATCTCGGCGGAATTCTCAAACTCTGCCAGGATCGCCGCGGCGTCCAGATCGGGCTGACTTATGTTGGATCGCGCGCCATGGTCGAATATGAACTGCCGCTCAATGAAGTCGTCTTTGATTTTTACGACCGGCTGAAATCGGTTTCCAAAGGCTATGCCAGTTTTGACTATCAGGCCATCGGCAAGCGCGAAGGCGATCTGGTCAAGATGAGTATTCTCGTCAATAATGAGCCTGTCGATGCACTCTCCATGTTGGTCCATAGATCCCGCGCCGAGTCGAGAGGCCGGCAAATGTGCGAGCGCCTCAAAGATCTGATCCCGCGGCATTTGTTTAAAATCCCTATCCAGGCGGCCCTCGGCGGTAAAGTCATCGCCCGCGAAACCATCGCTGCCATGCGCAAAGACGTCACCGCCAAATGTTACGGCGGCGACGCGTCTCGGAAACGCAAGCTTTTGGATAAGCAGAAAAAGGGTAAGAAAAAGATGCGCCAATTCGGCAAGGTCGAAATCCCGCAGCAGGCATTTATCGCCGCGCTCAAGATGGATGATGACTGAGGAAAATACGTCATCCCGGATTTAATCGGGGACCTCGCCGATGAGAAAACAAATCAGATTATAATGTAAATCCAAAAACCAATGTGGAAGTGGTCCCCGCCGCCGCGGGGATGACAATGTTAGTGTGTGAATTAAATGTGTCCCTATTCAGCTCGAAATGTTGTTATTCGATAAAAAATTTCAACGTGAAATCTCGAAACTTCTCATAATACCGGCGTGAAATCGGGGTCCACTTCTCATAATATCGGGCGGTTTAGAGTTTTTGCGACTTACAACCCCAAAAATCCTGCATTTTTTGACCCAAAATTGGCTTATTTCACGCCATTTTGGCCAGTTTTCGAACCGTATTCAGGTTCCTTGCAGTCATTGGAACGCCCAAAATCTTCTCTACTTTGGCTCCGATTTTGCTCTTCCACATCCCGCTCGGGACGTGAAGGTAGAACACCAAATCCTTATAGGCGAAACTCTCGCCGTCTTGGCGAAGACTTGCAAGCTGCTCTTGGTCAATCACCTCGGGCGCCTTGGTCATGAAGAACATATAGAGAAATTTTGGCTCGTTCTCAGCTTCGGGGAATGGATTGTTGGCCATAGCTTGATGCAATCGATCCGCAATTATCGTCATAACTTTTGGCCGGAACGGGAAGCGCGCATCTATAGCATCGGATAACGCTTCCGATAGGCGCTCGGGATCGGTCTCATCGCTTTCGAAAATGCAGTTCCCGCTCTGGATATAAGTGCGGACATTTGAGTGGCCGAGACCCGCCATAATCTCGCGCAGTTGCGCCATTGGCAGGATGTTATTCCCGCCAACATTTATCCCGCGTAAAAGAGCTATCCAGATCATTGGTTAATCACACCGCCTGTTGTGGTTATCCACTTCTAGCGCAAGGGCCTTTGCACACCGGCTCTGCGATTTCGTCCCATAACGATAAAAATTAGTGCGAGCGCTGCTATCCCTATTATTGCAGTGATGACGATTGGAATATATGCCGGATCCGCATTCAGACGCTTATAGACCAGTAGCGCTAACCCCCATATGGGAGGGAACAAATAGGCCCCGTTGCCGCGAGATTTAAAGCCGATAAACCCAATCCAAAGTAAGGCACCCGCAAGTATTACCACTGATGCCGTTACAGGCGAAAGACTCATCTGCTCCAACCACGCTGCCGTTTGAGGTGCCCAATTCAAGAAAACCGCGATCGAGCACCAACCTGCAATCATTGAAATCCCTATTTTGGAAGGCCAACTCGTGATGCCGGTTTCCGTTTCCGCGGATTGGAACCTGAGCATGGCTCTGACCAGCAAGAGCATTGATGGAACAAACCAAATCGCGGTGACCATCTGGACGCTCGCGGCGGGCCAAAATCCGTTAATCAATCCCCATCCGCAAACGGCGGCAAAACCCGCGGCAGTCCACCAACCTACGCGCTTAAACAGCACATTTTTCTTTTGTGACGGCAAAGCCTGAATAACCCCATAAGCAATACAAAAAAGAAAGATCGGCAGCCAAATCGAAAAAGCGATACCGGGTGGCACTAAAAGCGAAGGATTCGCATCGGACATGTCCGCAGGACTACGCGCCGAATCCGTCAGTAAATTCATAGAGGATGAGAGCCACATCAGAGGTGGCAAAACGAGATTTAGCGCGCGTCGAAGCATTTGGAGTCCTTGATCTTTAATTTTCTCAGGTCGATAAAAAGTAACGGATTAGCGGTCGATTAGGTTCCATCTTGTGTTCATTTTTTACCTCCCTGTACCGCTGATCCTCGCGAAAGTTGGAGTTCCATCACTTCTAGCCGCAACTCAAGGACTTTGATAATGGATTCTCACTTGCGCGGGATCGTGCGGTTGTTATGGATTGACTTCAACAATTATTGGGAGACCATGCCAAAACCAATAAAAGAAACCACGGGCGAGTTCAAAGGCTGGAATTACTGGCCATCTGAGGCGTTTGAATTTGGCGTCGCCGGACCGTTTTACTTTAAAAAAATCGGCGATGAATATGTCTCTCGCTTCCGCTCAGAGCGCAAACATCTTAATGCCGGCGGAACGGTCCATGGCGGCTGTCTGATGACCTTTGCCGATTTCGCCCTGTTTGCGATCGCCACAGACCACATTGATTATTATGGTTTTACGGTCGCTTTTACGAGCGAGTTTTTATCCGCGCCAAAAGACGATCAACTGATCGAGGCCCGGGGCGAAGTTCTACGGGCCGGTGGGTCCATCATATTTGTGCGCGGCATTATAACGGCGGACGAACTACCGGCGCTGAATTTTTCAGGCACGATTAAGAAGCTCAAACCGCCGACATAACCGAAACTTTGTCCGGTCATTTTTCGATAAACCGAAACAAGCCTTCTTGCGCGGTCGAGGCGATCAGGCGTCCATTTTCCGAGTAGAACGAGCCACGATTGAACGTCCGGGCCCGACCCGAGCGCGGGCTATCCAAATGATAGTAATTCCATTCATTGACATTGATATTGCCGTGGAACCACATGGCGTGATCTAGGCTTGCGCCCATCATCTTTCCGGTGAAGAAACCTTCTCCATGCGGCCTTATACCCGTGCTCATTAAGGCTTTATCAGAGATAAATGAGAGCAGCGTCATATGCATTACGGCATCATCCCCGACGTCCGGTTTGACTTTGAACCAAAAACCATGGACGGGGTCCTGCTTTTGCGGTTCAAGCAGATCACCCAGAAATGGTGAACGAAGATCGATGATATCTGCGGAGAATATCAAGTAGGACGATCCAAGCTTCCTTCTGGCTTCTGCATTGAGGTTTTTCCCGAGCTCTTTAACAAGACGGGCATCGGGAACGACATCTTCCGGCATCGGGATATTATCAGGCATGTCAAATTGATGAGACGGCCCGTCTTCGATTTTGTGAAAAGAAACCGAACTGTTGAAAATCGCCTCGCCATTTTGGCGGGCCACTATCCGCCGGGTCGAAAAACTCCGCCCATTTCGGATCGGATCAACTTCGTAAATTATAGGCCGATTAAAGTCTCCGGGGCGGAGAAAATATCCGTGCAGGCTGTGCGGAACTTTATCCTCATCCACGCTCCGGTAGGCCGCGTTTAGACATTGCGCCAAAACTTGTCCGCCAAAGACGCGTTTCAAACCAAAGCTTAAAGATTTGCCTGTGAATAAATATTTGTCGATTTGCTCAACATGGAGCGTGTCGCGAAGTTCTTGCCAAGTAAACATGGGCGCGGTGTGACATGAAAAAATAAAACCTACAACCCGCCTGTTTCCTGTGGATATTAACCAGTCCTAACAAAAGGTTAAAAATCCTTATTAATCAACGCTTTAACACTTTGGTAAGCGAAGCGGCGCAACGGTTATTCAAATGATTCGTACACTGACCAGCATGGCTGCTCCTAAGGGCCCTAAAAATATGAAAAAACTGCCCCTCAATACCATCGTACAAGGCAATTGCGTTGAGGGCATGAACGCCCTGCCCGCCGAAAGCGTCGACGTTGTCTTTGCTGATCCGCCTTATAATTTACAGCTCGGCGGTGATCTATCCCGCCCGGACGACAGTGTCGTAAACGGCGTAACAGAAGAGTGGGATCAATTCGATACAATGGACGCCTATGACCTGTTTACCCATGACTGGCTTAAGGCCGCACGGCGCATTTTAAAACCTAACGGATCGCTGTGGGTTATCGGATCCTATCACAATATTTTTCGGGTTGGATGCGTTTTGCAGGACCAGCAGTTCTGGATTCGGAACGATATTATCTGGCGCAAAACCAACCCAATGCCGAACTTTCGCGGGACTCGATTTACCAACGCCCATGAGACCTTAATCTGGGCGACGAAGAGCGAAGATTCGCGTCCAACTTTTAACTATCAAGCCATGAAAATGCTCAATGAAGGCGTCCAAATGCGGTCTGACTGGACTCTGCCGATTTGCACCGGGCGCGAACGTCTGAAAAATTCAGATGGCAATAAGGCCCACCCGACGCAAAAGCCGGAAAGCCTGTTGCACCGCGTTATCCTGTCGACGTCCAATCCGGGGGATGTGATCGTTGATCCATTTTTTGGCACCGGCACGTCCGGCGCTGTTGCCAAGAAACTCGGCCGTTCCTTCATCGGCTTTGAACAGGAGCAAGAATATATTATCCATGCCAGCCGCCGTATTGACGCTATTAAGGAAGGCGAAGGCCCCGCCGTTCGCGTCACCCAGTCCAAGCGTCGGGCACCGCGCGTCCCGTTTGGAACTCTGATCGAGCGCGGTCTTATCAACCCCGGTACAGTGCTTTATTCGAGCAATGGCAAACATCAGGCGAAAGTGCGCGCAGACGGTTCTCTCGTCGCCGGCAAAGTCACTGGATCTATCCACAAAGTCGGCGCTGACCTGCAAGAGGCGGCCTCTTGCAATGGATGGACCTTCTGGCATTTTTCAACCCCGCAAGGCATGACCCAGATCGATGCGCTCCGTAACGTTATACGCGAGGAAATGGGAACGCTGGCTTAGTTTCAGAGATATAGCCTCTTGTCCAATACGTATGTCTCCCATAGGAGAGATAAGCAATCATGCTGGACAACAGGTAAAACATGAAAAGCCCAAAAGGCGCAGGCCCGAAAAACAGGTATTTTGTCGTGCATCTGCAGAAAACGGCGGGAACGACTCTTCGGAACCGCTTGCGCAAAACATTTCGGCCGGTTCAAATTTATCCGCATTCACAGGACGGCCCGAATATACTCGGCGCTATAATTTCGCTGTCTCACCTGGAACGGCAATGGAAGAAGCGCGGCGAGCAAATTCGGCTGATAGCAGGACATTTTCCCTTATCGACAACTAATGTACTTGGCGCTGACTTTACGACGATGAGTGTATTGCGACCTCCGCTTGACCGGACGCTCTCATATCTGCGCCATCAAAGAGAAGTCGTCGCAACAGATATGAATAAAAGCTTTGAAGAGATTTATGACGACCCTGCCCGCTTTCACAGCATTATTCGCAATCATATGACTCGAATGTTCGGGATGTCGGTCAAACAAATGCGGTTGAATGACGGCGTCTATGGCAATATTCCGGATAGCCAATGGTTATTGGAGCGCGCAAAAAAAGGTGTAGAGTCATTGGACTTTGTCGGCCTGCAGCCAGAGTTTGAAACCTTCTGGCAGGAGCTTTCCGAAAATTGCGGGTTTGATAAAGAAGCGGCTGTAAACTCAAATGCCACCAAACCTAAGGACGCACCAGAGTCGCTCAAACAGCGCATCCGCGAGGATAACAAGCTGGATTTTGAGCTCTACGACTTTGCCGTAGATCTTATTAAAAAACGCGGCAGTTGCCGACGGCCCGGCGGTTCAACTTAACCCAACTTAGCTTCAGCTTTGACCGGCATTTTCTCGAATCCCGGAATGGATTCGTCTAAAATTGAGCATGGCGCTTTGCTACTACAGAAAACATTAAACTGCGGGTTTACATGTTCTTTTTCGTTAATACTGCCAAGCCGCAACGCGATCGACCCCGGCCTTAAGACGTTTCCGCCAAACATCTGAGAACCGCAATTTGGGCAAAAATCCTTGGTGAGTGCATTACCGCTATCTACAGTATGTTCAAATCGTTTGGTCTCTCCTGAAATTTTGACGTTGTTTTCATTCATGAAAACGAGGGTCGCAAAGCCTGCGCCCGTGATTTGTTGACAATCTGTACAATGACAATTTCCCATCATCGTAATATCGCCATCGGCCTCAAAGCTGACTTGGCCGCACAGGCAGTTTCCGGTTAATATTGTCATGTCTCTCTCCTATTAACTTCATCCAATGCTAGCTTAATCGCTTTTTTCGTCAAAGTCGGAATTGGATAATTTGATAGATTTTTTGTTTTCGCCCAAATTCCGTCTAATGTTTGTGCCTTGGATGCTGCCCTGTAAACATCAAGCCTAAGCTCAAAATGGGTAAAGATGTGTTTGATCTGCCCGCTGCATTTCTCCCAATTTTTGTCGGTTGGGGCATATTCAAATGGCCTGTCCGTCATCGCTTCGTTCCAGGTCGTTGTCGGGAGCTCTAACATCCCGCCGAGTAATCCTTTGTCAGGCCGTTGACGTAAGAGAATATGATCATCGTAAATGAGTGCAAATACGGCCCCAAATTTGACGGGCTTAACTTTACGAATTTTTTGCGGGTATTTTTCAGGTTCCCCATCTCTTAATGCTCGGCACGCCAAATTCCAAGGGCACGCCGAACATTGAGGCGCCCGCGGCGTGCAAATCGTAGCCCCCAAATCCATCAAGGCCTGCCCGTAATCTCCCGGCCTATCCGGATCGGCAAGGGGCGCTGCAAGTTTGCGCAACAATAGCTTTGATTTAGGAAGCGGCGCCGCTTCGCCGTAAAGCCGCGAAATTACCCGCTCGACATTGCCGTCGACAATATTGGTGGGCTCGCCAAAGCAAATTGCGGCCATCGTCGCGGCCGTATAGGGTCCGATGCCCGGCAGGTCGAGAAGCTGTCTTTCTGTCTCGGGAAATTGTCCGCCAAACCTATCGCGGACGACCTCCGCGCATTTATGAAGATTTCTGGCCCGCGCATAATATCCCAGCCCCGCCCATTCTGTCAGAACCTGATCTCGGTTGGCATTGGCCAGATCTATCACGCTGGGCCAGCGCGCCAGAAATTTTTTCCAATAGGGCGTTGCGTGCGACACGGTCGTTTGCTGCAACATTATTTCCGAGAGCCAAATCGCGTAGGGGTCTGCGCTCATACCGCGCGCACGATCTTCCGGCCGGATACGCCATGGCAAAATCCGCCCCTGCTGGTCATACCAATCCAGCAATCTGGCCCTTAAATTGGGTACATGTGACTGAAGTTTAACCACTACTATCTTTACCTTGTCCTTCGCATAGGGCATTTAACGCAGCATGCAACAGGATGACCCTGAAAATGACAAAAGAAATTCGGCTGCTATTAACCGCTGGTTAGCCGGACAGCGCGGAAAACGGGCATATCGTAGTGTTCCGCGTGCAGAGTCGGCCGTGTCGAAAATCATGCGGCCATTGTCAGCAAAATTTGGTGCAGGCCGATCGGGCTTAACCGAGCATTGGGAAGAAATTGTTGGAACTCGATTTGCGCGCATCTCGAGACCAGTCCGATTTCTGGGTGGCCGGGAGGGCCGAACGCTTTTAATTTCGGCTCCAGGACCAGCAGCGGCATTAATCATGGCAGCGGGACAGTCAATTATTGATAAGACGAATGGCTATTTAGGGCCGGGTTATATCCGGCATATCAAAGTCATCCAGTCCAAAATAAAAGATGGACAATTAGCCGGGAGTCAGGTTCAACGCCGCAAAGACTTAACGCCGGGTGAAGCAGATAGACTGCAATCTTCTCTGGAAAATGTAAAAGACCCTGACGTAAGGAATGCGCTGGAACGGCTAGGACGCCACACAATCGGCCGGACAGAATAAAGGATGCTAAAATGGCTCACACTGTGAAGAAATTTTCAATGATCTCGGCGGCAATTCTGCTCGGCCTGACAACGACGGCCTGCGCCAAAGACGATCAGGCGGCAAATATGGAAAATGACGGCGCTGTGCAAACTGACACAGTAGCCAATGATCAAATAGAAATTACACCCGTTAGCGCACCGGATGATCAATCCGGTCATGCCGACCATGATCACGGAGCCGATGACCATGGACATGATCATAGCATTGCGCCGCAAGAGGTCGATATTGACCATGTCTATACGATCGCGCCCGACGACCATGTTATTGGCGCCGCAGACGCAGCCAATAATATGATAATATACGCCTCAGTGACCTGCCCGCACTGCGCCGATTGGTTTGCAACAGATTGGCCTAAAATCAAATCCGGATATGTTGAGACGGGTATGCTTCAGGTCGCTTTTCGCGAAATTCCAACCAATCCCGCCCAATTGGCTGCAACCGGTTTTGTTATGGCCAACTGCGCGCCTGATAACCAATATTTTGACATGATCGAATATCAAATGGCTCATCAAGACGAGACATTTGCAGCGCTGGAAGATGGTACCATTAAGGAAAAGTTAGAGAGTTTAGCGGCGAAAGCCGGACTGGAAACAGAAGAGAAACTCACGGCCTGCTTTGATGATCCGTCGCATAGTGACCGGTTTCAAAATGCGGGCCTAAGAATGACAGGCGCCGGCATGCAGGCCGTTCCTGGAATCATCATCAATGGCGAGACCGTAAGTGGCCATGATAAGTCCGCAGACCACCTGATTTCAGTGATCACGGGTAAAAGCGGCCGCTAATCCATAAAATAGCCTCATTTTCCTGTGATAGGCCGCGTCCCGTTAGGAAAATGTTAATAAATTAACAAAAGCCTTACACTATTCTTGCCTTTGCGTCGGAAAATGGGAGACTTGACCATGAATGGATATCTGAAATTTGATTCGGGCCTAAAGAAATTTGCGATCGCGACGATGATGGCGGTGGCTTTGACCGCTTGCGGCAGCGGCGGTGACGAGACTGCATCGACAACAGCCGGGTCTTCGGACGATTTCCTTGTCGAAGGCGACCATATTCTTGGCGATGCTAGCGCGCCCGTGACAGTAGTCGAATATGCGTCTGTCACCTGCGGCGCCTGCGGAAACTGGCATAATAATGTCTATCCCGATTTCAAAGCCAAATATATCGACTCCGGCAAAGTCCGATTTGTCTTCCGCGAGTTCGAAATTAATGACTCCATGGATTATGCAGGCTTCACAATTGCAAACTGCGCCGGCGAGGAGAAGTTTTTCAGAAACATCAACGCCCAGTTCAAGCGGCAATCCGCTATTCTGAATGCACCTAATATTCGCAAAGCTTATGAAGAGCTGGCAAAATCCTCCGGGATATCCGTCCAGCAATATGAGGAATGCTCGCAAGATCCTGAATGGCGCGCCAAATATGAAGCTATTCAGAAAAAAGGCAAAGATCTTGGCGTTGACAGTACGCCAACATTTTTTATCAACGGCATCCGTTATCCCGGTAAAAAAATGTTCAAAATAGAAGATTTTGATGGCGTTATTGGGCCGCTCTTAAGCGAAGCCGAGGCGGCTGAGTAAAATATGGGCGGTCTTGTTTTCAATCAAGTCCGATTGGTCGGGTTTAAGTCTTTTGTGGACCCGACGGATTTTGTAATTGAACACGGCCTAACCGGTATTGTCGGCCCCAATGGCTGCGGAAAATCCAACCTTCTTGAAGCCATACGCTGGGTTATGGGCGCTAATTCCGCCAAAGCCATGCGCGCCAAAGGCATGGAAGATGTGATCTTTAACGGCACGAAACAGCGCCCCGGCCGCAACCAAGCCCATGTTACTCTGACAATTGACAATCGTGCGCGCGTCGCGCCGCCTATGTTTAATGATGATGATACACTTGAAGTCACGCGGATTATTAATTCCGGCAAGGGCAGCACTTATAAGGTCAATAACAAGACGGTCCGCGCCAAAGATGTGCAGCTTTTGTTTGCGGATGCCAGCACAGGAGCCAATTCTCCAGCTCTCGTCCGGCAGGGACAGATCAGTGAGTTAATTGCGGCCAAACCATCCAATCGCCGCCGTATTCTAGAAGAGGCCGCCGGCATATCCGGCCTTCACAATCGCCGCCACGAAGCTGAGCTTCGTCTGCGCGCGGCCGAAACCAATCTTGATCGGCTGGATGATGTTATACGCCAGATCGAAAGCCAGCTCTTATCGCTGCGGCGTCAATCGCGCCAAGCGGCCCGCTATAAGCGTCTCGCTGGCGAGATCAACGAATATAAGTCGCTTTTATGGCTCAAGCGCTGGGAAAGCGCTCTTGAGACATTGGCGGCGTCTCAGGAAGCTTTCAAAGTTTGCGAAGCTCAAGTTCAAGATACGGCGGCCCGCTCATCGGAACTCGGTAGACTGGCGGCAGAGAAGGCTGAAACGCTTGACCCGAAACGCGAAGAACAAATCATCGCGGCCGCAGTACTGGCCCGCCTCAATGCGGCCAAAGAGTCGCTCGAACAGGATGAGCACGCGGCCAAAAGCGAAATTCGCAAACTCGAACAACAGCTCGAGCAACTCGCCACCGATATTGCCCGCGAACAAGGGATCGTCTCGGACGCAGATATGGCGATAGACCGCCTATCGGCGGAATTTGATCATCTCACCTCACTCGCCGACACCACGGCCGCGCTGGAAGACGCCGCACAAACGGCAGAGGCCGCGATCTCAGCGCGTTCGGAATTGGAAAACGCTTACAATGAGCTGACCCGTCAACTCGCCGATCTTAACGCCCGCCGTGAACTAGCGGAGCGCGAACTTAATCAGTCTGAAACCCGGCTTGAACGACTAGAAAACGAAAAACAAGACGCCGAAGAAAAGCTCGCGGGACTCAGCGCCGGAGACAATCACAATAGCGCTAATTTATTCGCGGCAAGTGCGCGAGAAGCTATTGATCTATTGGAGACATCCAGAACCAAAGAGCAAAATCTGGCGGAGGCTCGTCAGCAAGCTGAACTGGCTGATCAGTCGGCCCGTGAAGCCCTATCTGCCGCTCAGAGCGAAGTCTCGAAACTCGAGGCCGAGCAATCGGCAATCGAAAAAATCCTGCGCCGAAATGATGGCGATGACTGGACGCCGGCTCTGGCCAAACTTGACGTTCAAAAAGGCTATGAAAAGGCTCTAGCTGCCGCGCTCGGCGAAGATGTCGATGCGCCGATTGGCGGAGGTGCTGCCTATAAATGGACCGGGGCGAATGTTCCGAATTCATCCCTGCCCAACGGCGCTGAACCTCTATCCAAATTTGTCTCGGCTCCGGCTGAGCTTTCTGCCCGCCTGTCCCAAATCGGGGTTGTGCCGGACAGTAAAATATCATCCTTGAAATCCGACCTAAAACCGGGACAGCGTCTTGTCAGTTCAAGCGGACATTTAATGCGTTGGGATGGGTTTGAAATTCAGGCCGAAGCCGAAACACCGGCCGTAATACGTCTGGGTCAGCAAAATCGCCTCTCGGATATCGAAGCTGAAATAAAAGCCAAGTCCGGCGTGTTTGAATCCGCGCGCCGCGCCAGTGAAACAGCACGGCAATCGCGCCGCGACGCTGATGACGCGCACCGCACCGCGCGCCAGGCCATCCCGGAACTTGAACGCAAAGAGCGGGCTGCACAGGCATCACTGACGCAGTACGAAACTGATATTGCTCGCGAAACGGCGCAAAAGACCGCTCTTGAAGATAGAATTGAACGGCTTTCTATGGAAATCCGCGACGTTACCGCTCAGCGCGCCAGCGCCCTTGAATTTAAAAAGGGCTTCAAAGACACGGAACAGGATGAAGCCCGCAAGAGCGAATTATTTGGGCAATTATCAGCCGCACGAGCCGAAGCCGATGAAGCCAGCGCAGCTTACAGAACACTGAAAAATGAGGCCGATGCGCGCAAGTCCCGTCTCGAAGCTGTCACCAACGAAAAAGGCGCTTGGGAAACGCGCGGCGCAACCGCGGCTGAGCGGGTCAAAACTCTGTCGGGGCGGCGCGAAGGCACCGAGCTGGCCCTTAACTCAGCCACAGACGGGCCGGACCAATTTGAGGCTCGGCGCACTAAGCTGTTTAATGAGCTTGAAGCTGCAGAATCGCGGCGAAAATCGGCCGCCGATAATCTTGCTGAGGCGGAAACAAATCTTAAGAGCGCTGAAAGCGCAGCACGCGATGCCGAGGCTGCGCACGGACAAGCCCGCGAACAGCGCGCAGCAGCAGAAGCTCGCGCGACGTCAGCCGCTGAACGGATTGAAGAAACCAAAGCCCGCATCATGGAAACGCTGAACTGCGAACCCGGCGGACTGACAGAGCAACTTGGCGATCTCTCGCCGGAGAGCAATCTAACTGAAAGTGACATTGAACGAAAACTCGAACGCCTGCAAAACGAGCGCGAGCGAATGGGCGGGGTCAACCTTCGCGCTGATGTTGAAGCCGAGGAGCAGGAAAAACGCCTGGTCGCCATGAATGACGAGCGCGCCGACCTGATCGCCGCAATCGCACGACTTCGAGAAGGAATTGATGAGCTTAACTCTGAAGGCCGGAAAAAGCTGTTGGCCGCATTTGATACGGTCAATGGTCATTTCTCTCGCCTTTTCACGACATTGTTTGGCGGCGGCGAAGCTTCACTTGCCCTAACCGAATCGGATGACCCGCTTGAAGCTGGTCTGGAGATCATGGTGAGCCCTCCGGGTAAAAAGCTCGGATCCATGTCGCTCATGTCTGGCGGCGAGCAAGCATTGACAGCGACCGCTCTGATATTTGCAGTATTCCTATCCAATCCAGCACCGATTTGCGTGCTCGACGAGGTCGATGCACCGCTCGATGACGCCAATGTCAGCCGATATTGCAACCTTTTGGATGAGATGACCAAGCAAACCAGTACGAAATTTATTGCAATCACGCACAATGCGGTGACGATGAGCCGGATGAACCGCCTATTTGGTGTCACAATGGCGGAACAAGGCGTGTCGCAGCTGGTCTCGATGGAACTGGAATCAGCTGCCCAATTGGTTGCCGCTGAATAGTCCCTGTGTGCAGGATTGTCGCACCTGCATAATTGATCAATTTCACTAACATTTTCAAACACTTAAAGATTAGACGACCAATGTTGACTTAAGCGCGCGCCGCGAGTAAGTTTCGCGCGCTTTCTGGAGGCGATTTTCGCCAATATTATCCAGAGGTGCAAGAAAAGTTATGTCAGGTAAAAACGGTCCATCATCAAATCTCTCTAAAACATCAGATTTAGACGATCTTGAACAGCGCCTTGAAGATGCCAAACGGCAACATTCAGGGGAAGATGAAATAGCACCGGATAATTCAATGCTCGGCATGGCTTGGAGAATTAGTACCGAGCTGGTTGTCGCCGTATTTATCGGATGTGGACTTGGCTTCGGAGTGGATTATTTTGCGAATACGGGCCCGATATTTGTAATATTGGGTTTGGTCCTAGGGACAGTCGCTGGGATCCGAAACACATTTCGATTGGTGCTCCGAATGGAGGCCGCGGAAAAAGAACGATTGGAAAAGCTAAGCAAGCGCTGAGGCTTTTTCGCAATGAAGGGATTGGGACGTGGCTGGAAACGACCCCATGAAGCAATTTGAGATCACGCCGATCATCGAAGGCCCGAAATTCGGCCCGATTGATACGACGTTTACGAACTCATCGCTCTGGATGATGATCGCCGTGCTTGGCGTCATCGTCTTGTTTGGCCTCGGAAGCGGGCGGAAACTCATCCCGGGGCGCCTGCAGTCTTTTGGCGAAATTTGTTATGAGTTCATCATGGACATGCTCAGGGAAACAACCGGCCCTGAAGCGGTTAAGTTTTTCCCGCTCGTCTTCGCCCTGTTCTTCTTTATCCTGTTCGCTAATCTTTTGGGTATGAACCCTTGGGCGTTTACGACAACGTCGCATTTAGCCGTCACAGCCGCATTGTCGTTCTTTGTTGTCGGTATGGTTTTTGTTATTGGTATCATTAAAAACGGTACACGCTTTTTCAAGATTTTCGCACCAAGCGGCCTGCCCTTTATCATGTATTTCCTGATCGTTCCGATCGAAATTATTTCATTTATTGCCCGGCCTGTCGCGCTCAGCGTTCGTCTGTTTGCCAATATGATGGCCGGCCACGTTATGCTGAAAGTATTCGCCATCTTTATCGCCTTTTTGGTCGGTAGCGGCGGAGTCTTGGCCGGCGCGGCCATCGTCCCGATTATTGGTACGACAGCGATTGTTGCCCTGGAGTTTCTGGTGGCAGCGCTACAAGCCTTCGTTTTCGCGATCCTAACCTGCGTCTATCTCAATGACGTCTATCATGTGGATCACTAAATTAAGTATCTGATTATTCCATTTTTCAAGGAGAACTATCATGGAAGCAGAAGCAGCAAAGTTCATCGGTGCAGGCCTTGCATCTATGGCTCTTATCGGCGCCGGTATCGGTATCGGAACTGTGTTTGGTAACTATTTGCAAGGTGCGCTTCGCAATCCTTCTGCAGCTGCCTCACAACGGACTAACCTGCTCTTGGGCTTTGCCCTATGTGAAGCGACAGGTCTGTTCGGCTTTGTGATGTCATTCATCATCCTGTTCAGCTAGGCCGAATATAAATTTACGCGGAGGCCGTAATGGCAGCTGAAACGAAGATAGTTGAAGACGCAACTAAAGCCGCTGAGGCATCGGGCGGGCTTCCTCAACTCGACTTTTCGACCTGGAGCAGCCAGATTTTCTGGCTGGTGATCAGTTTCGGCCTTCTATATCTGGTGTTATGGCGGATTATTCTGCCCCGCATTGGTGCCGGGATTAGCGAACGGGGTGACCGGATCGCCGACGATCTAGACGTTGCCTCGCAAATGCAAAAAGAAGCAGAAGAAGCCTCTATCGCCTATGAGCGCGTCTTGGCTAATGCCAAGGCGAAAGCCCATAACATTGCCGAGACGACCCGTAAATCCGTCGACGCCGACATCGCGGCTGAGGTTGAAACAGCGGAAGCCAGTTTTGCTAAGAAACAGGTGGTAGCCGATGAGCGTATTCGTGACATTCGCCGCGAAGCTCTGTCCAATATCGACAATGTCGCCAAGGATGCGATTTCCGCGATCCTCGCCAAGTTCGGCAATGTTAAAACGACTGCCGCCGAAACCAACTCGGCGATATCGAAGTTGAAGAGTTAATTATGCCTCTTATCCAAGCAACCGCCGGAACACCGCTTTACCTCGACCCGAGTTTTTGGGTCGCCGTCTGTGTCGTAATGTTTCTGGCCTTATTGTTCTGGAAAGGTGCCCACAAGGCGCTTGGTAGCGCTCTGGATGCCCGTGCAGACAAAATCACCAACGAATTGGATGAAGCGCGCCGTCTGCGTGAAGAAGCCCAAGCTCTGCTCGCGTCTTACCAACGCAAACAGAAAGAAGCTGAAGAACAAGCTGAAGGTATTGTCCAGCAAGCCCGTAAGGACGCCGAAAATATGGCTGCACGGTTACGGACTGAACTTAAAGAGCGTCTTGAACGCCGCGCTGCCCAGGCAGAAGCCAAAATCGCTAACGCCGAAGCTCAAGCTCTTGCCGAAGTTCGCGCCAAGGCCGCTGATCTCGCCATCGCCGCCTCTGAAGAAATTCTCAAAAGTAAGCTGACAGCGTCTGATCATTCCAAGCTGGTAAAAGACGGCATTGCGGGAATTGGAAAAGCCCTGAATTAGGGACTAAGCAAAAAATCAAATTTTAAAGGCCCGTCGGGGCCTTTTTTATTGGTTCCCTCACCTTCAGACATGATCTAAGCAAAACCATGGTCAATCCGATACCACGTCCAAAAGCCAGTATGATCATCGTCAATTATAATGGCGGAGAATATTTGGGGCGCTGCATCGCAGCTCTTGAAGCGCAAACTGAGCAGAGCTTCGAGTGCTTTGTCATGGATAATGGATCAACAGATGGGTCTATAAAATCTCTGACAAAGCTGGATAAACGGTTCAAAGTACAGGAACTTGGTGATAATTTAGGGTTTGCGGCGGCAAATAATCGCGCAGCTGAATCAGCGATAGCCGATTGGATCGTTTGCCTTAATCCAGATGCGTTTGCTCATCCTGATTGGCTAGAAAAACTTCTCGCGACGCCTGACCTCTATCCAGATCTCAAAATGGCCGGATCGCGCCAGAATATGGCCAATGATCCCGGCTTTTTGGACGGGATTGGCGATGGTTATCATGCTTTTGGCCTCGCCTACCGGGCAGGCTGCGGCCACGCAGACGACATATACGATATACCGGATTATCAGCCTGTGTTTGGTCCTTGCGGCGCCGCGGCGCTTTATCACCGCGAAACCTTTGTTAGGCTCGGCGGTTTTGATGAGCGGTTTTTTACCTATCACGAGGATGTCGATTTGGCATATCGAATACGTCGAGATGGCGGCATAGCGATCCAAAACAACCTCGCGATCGTTGATCATGTTGGTTCCGGCATATCAGGACGAGCATCGGATTTTGCGGTCTATTACGGAACTAGGAATAGGATTTGGACATTTTTGAAAAATACTCCACGACTTCTGCTCCTGATTTTATGGCCCTTCCATATCGCGACCAATCTGTTCACTTTGACGTGGTCTTTGTTTAGAAAAGGACGGTTTAAACCGACATTCAGAGGCATAAGGGATGGGTTTTTCAAATATCCCGGCGGCGGACGGATTAAACGCCGCGCATCTCTGCTTAGCCTTCTAAAGGCCTATACCTGGTCGCCGCGCAAAGTCTATCGTCGCCGCATTCCGCAGATGAAATATCAATCAAACAATGATAAAGCGGGATCATGAGCCAGCACATTTCCGCCGCCCGCCGGGTTTTAACAATTGAAACAGACGCGCTCAAAGCGCTTTCTGAGAGTCTTTCAGATGAGTTTTCTGAGGTCGTCGAGGTGTTAAAAGCGCTTAAAGGCCAGATCGTCCTGACCGGCGTCGGTAAAAGCGGGCATGTCGCGCGCAAAATAGCCGCCACCCTCGCTTCTACCGGCAGCCCAGCGCTCTATATCCACCCGACAGAGGCCAGCCATGGCGATATGGGAATGATTAGCAAGGAAGACGCCGTCATAGCCCTGTCGCGCTCTGGCGAGACCACAGAACTCGCTGATATTATCGGATATTGCCGCAGATTTTCAATCGCTCTAATCGGCATGACTGTCAAAGCCGACAGCGCCCTTGGCCGGGCCGCTAATCATTTATTGCTTTTGCCAGACGCGCCCGAAGCTTGCGGCGAAACCAGCGCCCCGACGACATCAACGACTCTGCAAATGGCACTGGGTGATGGCCTCGCTGTCGCCTTGCTTGAAGCCAAAGGATTTACGGCCAAAGATTTTAAAACCTATCACCCTGGGGGCGCCCTCGGCGCGTCGCTCGCGACGGTTTCCGACCTGATGCATAGGGGCAGCGCATTGCCGCTGATTGATCAGGACGCATCAATGGATGAAGTTCTTGCGCTCATGAGCGATAAGGGGTTTGGCTGCGCAGGCATTACCCAAGGCGATAAATTTGTAGGTATAATTACTGACGGCGATGTCAGGCGCAATATCGCGCTCATGCCGGATGTTTCGCCCAAGGCCGTTATGACCTCTAAACCCCGTATGGCCGACCCGGATGAGTTAGCCGCCGATGTATTGCGCCGGATGACTGGCGGTCCGCAAAAAATTATGCAAATGTTTGTCGTGAAAGACGGCAGAACAATCGGTCTTGTTCATCTCCACGACTTCTTGCGCGCAGGATTGATGTAAGAACTATAATTATTTAAAACACCTCCAATCCGGTCTCACATTTCATTAAACCTTATGCGATAATCATCGACCAAATATCGCCAGAAAATCGAAAGTTCGACATGTCAATAAAGCCTGCTGCCGGGATCAAGCCCAACACGCTGGAATTTGAAAACCGCGCCGTCGTCAAACCAACCGGGTTTCGCGAATATGATGCCCGTTGGTGGTTCGGTATTCCAGGGCATGAGAAAGAACCCGAAATCAATCTCTATGGGATTCAGGCACTTGGGGAAGGTCTCGGCACGCTCATGTATGAGCGCGGTGTTCAGCCAAAAATTGCCGTTGGCCATGATTTTCGTCACTATTCCTTGTCGATTAAGCAGGCCTTGATCGTTGGCCTAATGAATGCAGGTGTAGAAGTGTTGGATATTGGCTTGGCATTATCGCCAATGGCTTATTTCGCGCAGTTTGCGCTGGATTGTCCCGGCGTCGCGATGGTCACCGCCAGTCACAACCATAATGGCTGGACAGGCGTTAAAATGGGAATTGAGGCGCCTCTCACTTTTGGTCCCGATGAGATGAGCCGGCTAAAGCAGATTGTTTTGGGCGGAGAAAGTAGAGCCCGACCAGGCGGCCGCTATCAATTTGTCGATGGGGTGCGCGACCTATATCTCGCAGATTTGTGCAAAAACATTCGGCTTAAGAAAAAAATCAAGGTTGTCGCGGCCTGTGGTAACGGCACCGCGGGCGCATTTGCGCCGCATGTTTTAGATAAAATTGGCGCCGAAGTCGTCCCAATAAATTGCAATCTGGACTACACTTTCCCCGCTTATAACCCCAATCCTGAAGACTTGAAAATGCTTCACGCCATGCGCGATGCGGTTTTAAAGTTTGACGCTGATATAGCCGTTGGATTTGACGGAGATGGAGATCGCTGCGGTGTCGTCGACAATGAAGGGGAAGAAATATTTGCCGACAAGGTTGGCGTTATGCTGGCCCGTGATCTGTCGGAATTATATCCCAATACACAATTTGTCGCCGACGTAAAATCAACCGGGCTTTATATGACAGATCCTGTTTTGATTAAAAACGGTGCCAAGACGGATTATTATAAAACAGGTCATTCATACATAAAACGCCGTTCCAAAGAAATCGGCGCACTGGTCGGGTTCGAAAAGTCAGGACATTATTTCTTTAACTCGCCGATCGGCCGCGGATATGATGATGGCATCATTTCCGCTATTGCTATTTTGCAAATGCTTGACCGAAATCCTTCTAAGACTATGGCGGACCTGCGCCGTGATCTGCCGACCACCTATGGCTCGCCGACCATGTCGCCTTATTGCGCCGACGAGGAAAAATACGGCGTCGTTGATCAGGTTGTCAAAGAGTATGAGGACTTAAAAGCATCCGGCGGCAAAATCATGGGTATGGAAATCCGCGATCTTGTGACTGTCAATGGTGTCCGCGTCGTCCTTGAAGACGGCACTTGGGGGCTTGTGCGCGCCAGCTCAAACACGCCTAATCTGGTGGTTGTCGTAGAAAGCCCAACCTCTGAAGACAATAAGATTGGAATGTTTCGCGAAATTGAATCCCGCCTCGGCAAGTATGACGAAATTGGCGAGTATGATCAAAAGATCTAGGCCAACTTTACGCGGAGCCTTTACCTTTAATTCGAGCGGATTATAAAGCGATTATGGATTTCAAGATTTCCAGACGGGCCGCCCTCGGTGCTTTTATAGGTGGAGGCGCTGCTGCCTGTAGACCGAGAGGCCCCGCTACACTTAATTCCTCTGAACGCAGCGGCGCCAA
Source organism: Hellea sp. (assembly GCA_013002305.1). Classification (GTDB taxonomy): domain Bacteria; phylum Pseudomonadota; class Alphaproteobacteria; order Caulobacterales; family Maricaulaceae; genus JACOMS01. The sequence continues at coordinate 50,444 of JABDKG010000025.1, read as the reverse complement.
CGGCACTTTTGAACATGGCGTTGCCAGCGGCGATCCTCTGAGTGACCGGGTCATAATCTGGACCCGGATAACGCCAGCTCTCAATATGAACAGCGCGAGTGTCGAATGGCAGGTTTCCAATGATAAAAATTTCGATGACATTGTCTCTTCCGGAAACGTCCAGACGTCTCCTGCAAAAGACTGGACTGTCAAAATCGACGCTGATGGTCTGTCGCCTAATAGCTGGTACTATTACCGGTTTAAATCGCAAGAAGGCACGTCTCCAATAGGCAAAACCCGTACCCTGCCCGATGGCAAGGTCAATAAAGCCCGCTTTGCAGTCGTCTCCTGCGCCAATTGGCAGCATGGATATTTTAACCCCTATGATCATATAGCGCGCGACGGCGGTTTCGATGCGCTGCTGCATCTGGGCGATTACCTCTACGAATATGGTATCGGTGGTGCCACGGATGCCATGACAGCGGCCGGCCGCCTTCATGAGCCCCGCCATGAGATCCTGACCCTGCAAGACTATCGCACCCGTCACGGGCAATATCGGACAGATCCGTCACTTCAAGCCATCACTGCGCAAATGCCCATGATCGCCATCTGGGATGATCATGAGAGCAGCAATGATAGCTGGAAGGACGGCGCTGGAAATCACCAAGAAGGCGAAGGCAACTGGAATTCCCGCAAAGAAATTGCAATGCGGGCCTATTATGAATGGATGCCCGTCCGAGACCCCAAGCCCGGTACGGGTTTGGAATTTTTATTTCGCAGTTTTGAATGGGGTGAACTTGCAACGCTAGCAGCGGTAGAGACTCGGCTTATGGCGCGGAGTGAATCTTTCGAGTTCGAGCCCTTTGCCGAACAGCTTTTTGATCCGGAAGGTCTGGAAAAATTCAAGGCTGAAAAATGGTTTGATCCTGCCCGCGAAATGATGGGCAAAATTCAGGTCGATTGGCTTGTCAAAACTTTTGGTCAATCCAAAAAAGATGGCAAGCCGTGGCGGCTATTGGTCAACCAAGTCCTGCTCAGCCGGACGAGTACGCCGGATACAACGCCACATATAACGGATGAAGATTTAAAAAAACTTGGCGAGAACGAGGAATTCATTCGATTGAAACGGGATATGTCGCCGCTTCGCCTGCCAATGTATCCGGATAGTTGGGATGGTTATCCGGCAGCCCGCGAACGTCTATTTAATGCTTTAAAGGGAACAGGCGTCGAAGATATGTTGGTCGTAACCGGCGACTCGCATGAGTTTTGGGCGAACGACATAACCGCTGACAACGGTGAGAATGTGGGTGTTGAAATCGGAACCACTTCCGTTTCTTCGATTACATCCGGAGATTTTATCGGCGATCCCGCCGAACAGTTCGCGCTCCTGGTCAACAAAGAAAACCGAGACGTTCGTTACTACAATCCGCTATACAAAGGTTATGTCGACCTGACGCTGACTCCATCCAAAGCCACAGCCCGTATGATAGCGGTCGATAGTGTTGATAGCCCGGAGTACACGGCTTTTCGCGCCGCTGAGTTTGAGATCAAACCATCCGGCGACAGTCTCAAATTCGACTCCGCAGAGGGCCTTACGCCGACCCAGCAATTATTGTTTCGCGGACTCGTCTAAGCGTGGCAAAACGCAAAATTTTCTTACATGTCGGGCCGCACAAAACCGGCACGACCAGTATTCAGCGCGGCTTACTGGCCAATCGGCAACAGCTTGAAAATTTAGGCTATCATTACCCGGAAGTCGGATTTGTCTTCGACGGGCATCATAATATCGTCTTTGAACTCGCGGGAATGGACAAATTCGCGCCGATCTTAGGCGGTCTTAATGAGCTTAAAGAATTTGCCCAGAATAGCACTGGCGACATCATTCTAAGCTCGGAAACTTTTGATAATATCATGACGGTGGAACCGTTTCTCAAACTTAGAGAGGCCATGACCGATGATTTTGACATCCACGTCATAGGATATTTGAGACCGCAGGAAGAGCTCTTACAATCATTGTGGAAAACCGAAGTCCGCTTTGACGGCGTATTGGAAGATTTTGATCAATGGCTCCCGCAAGCGCTCGAGAAATGGCAGTTTTTATGCTATGATGATTGGCTGAAAATATTGGTTGAGGCGCTCGGCCCAGACAATGTTCATTTCACTATTTACGACCCCAAAAGTGATGACCTTTTATTTTCCTTTTTGAAACTTTGTGGCCTGTCAGATTTTTCAGGCTTTGAACTTCCACAGCGTGAAAATGTCTCCCTGCCCAGCCTGACATTTGAGATCGTGCGTCGGTTCTATATTAATCCTTATATCTATCGGCGACGTGATGGCGACGGGAAAATTCCGGTTCAGAAAAGCAGCTATGCCAATGTTGCGCGGATCGTCAAAAAAATTGCTGAAGAAGAAAAACTTGATCTAACCTATTCCTGCTATTCGCGGAAAATGCTGAATTTGGTTCGGCAGAAATTCAGGCCGCATAATCAGAATATTGCCAAATCTTTCTTTGGCCGCAATCGATTATTCCTTGGCGAGCGCAAACTCAAGCCGGCACCGGGGAAGCTGATCGATCAATTGACCAATCAACAGGCGCTGCGCATTGGCGGCGCTGTCATAGAAATGGAACAACAGCGTACGCGTAAGGAAATTGCCCGCAAGGCCAAGAATAGAACCCATGGCAAAGCGTAAACTCTACATCCATGTCGGGCCCCATAAGACCGGGTCATCAACGATTCAGCGCGGATTGGTTTTGAACAGGAATGCGCTCCAAATCAAGGGGTTTGATTATCCTGATGTCGCATTTTCATTTAATGGTCAGCATGGCTTGGTCAGGGACCTAAAAGGAAATCTTGATCCCAAAGTTGGAGGCCTAAATGACTTGGTTCAATATGCCAGAGCGTCAAACAATCATATGATTTTGAGTTCAGAAACATTTGACGCGATCAACTCAGCAACACCCCTTCATAGACTTAAGCGTGCCTTTGCTGATCTGTTCACTATAAGAATAATTGCCTACCTTCGACCGCAAGAAGAACTTTTGCAATCTTTGTGGAAGACAAAAACTCAATTTATCAATCTCAGGAATAATTTTAATGAGTGGATTCCATGGGCGTTAAAAGAGAATAAATTTTTGAAATATGATGAATGGCTTTCCGTATTTGAACAGGTTTTTGGCAAAGCAAACCTTCACATTAAAATTTATGACCCTTCTACCGACGATCTGCTGTTTCAGCTCTTGAAGATTTGCAGCATTTCAGATTTTTCCGAATTCAAGGCTCAGGACCGGGCAAACATATCATATTCAGGTCTGTCATTTGAACTGGCTCGTAAGCTATTGGAACACCCTTTCGCGGAACATTTACGAAACGCCAAAGACCTCGGTTCTTTAAAGACCGAAAATGTTTTGGCGATCATTACGGATTTTTTGAGATCGGAAAGGCTGGATACGACACAATCTCTATATAGCGCTGACAATCTTAAAAGGGTTCGCCAGCACTTTAAACCGCACAATCAGAAAACCGCGCGGCGATATTTTGACCGTGCACAGCTGTTTGAAAACCCGCAGCGGCTGAAACCATCGCGCGGAAAATTGACCGATCAATTGTCGCCTGACCAGATCCTAAGACTATGCGGCGTGCTGATTGAAATGGAACAGGCCAGAGCTAGACAAGAGCCAAGTAAAGTTTAGGCGGCCTTTTGCTTGAGCAGTCCGCGATTGACCAAACATTCGGCAATCTGCACCGTATTAAGCGCCGCGCCTTTGCGCAGATTATCCGATACAACCCACATATTGAGCGTATTGTCCTGCGTGCTGTCTTCGCGGATACGCGAGACAAATGTTGCAAACTCGCCGACACATTCAATCGGTGTGACATAGCCGCCGTCTTCCTGTTTATCGACGACCATCAGACCCGGGCTTTCGCGTAGCAGGGCGCGCGCATCGTCGGCGGATAATTCGTTTTCAAATTCAATATTAAGCGCCTCGGCATGACCAACGAAAGTCGGGACGCGAACGCAGGTCGCCGTGACTTTCACTCGCGGGTCGAGAATTTTCATGGTCTCGGCCTTCATCTTCCACTCTTCTTTGGTGTCGCCGCCGTCCATAAACACATCAATATGCGGGATGACATTAAAAGCGATCTGTTTGGTAAAGTTATGGGGCTTGAGCTCGTCATTGGAATAGATGCCCTTGGTCTGAAGCCAAAGCTCATCCATATTCTTTTTGCCGCCGCCCGAAACCGACTGATAAGTCGAGACGACAACGCGCTTTATTTTGGCGCGGTCATGGAGCGGCTTGAGCGCCACAACCATCTGAATGGTCGAGCAGTTTGGATTGGCGATAATGCCTTTTTTGACATAGCCCGCGACGGCGTCTGCGTTCACTTCCGGGACCACCAAAGGCACATCCGGATCCATCCGCCAAGCCGAGCTATTATCGATCACTATAGCGCCGGCGGCCGCTATTTTCGGTGACCATTTCTTGGACACATCTCCGCCTGCGCTCATCAGCGCAATATCAACTTTGGAGAAATCAAAGGTCTCGAGGTCAACGCATTTAAGCGTATTATCGCCAAAACTGACTTCGCGGCCGACCGAGCGGCGCGATGCAACAGCATAGACTTTGCCGACATCCAGATCGCTCTCGGCCAAGATCGTGAGCATCTCTGTCCCGACATTGCCGGTCGCCCCGACGATTGCGAAAGATATTCCCATATTGGCCTCCGATTAGAAAAATTTTGCGTCTAAATTGCGAGCGCTGCCAATAGGCGAAATTGTATTGCGAGTCTATAGGATTGAAGGCATTTTGTGCCGTTTTCCATCCTATTTCCTCTTGCGAATACGCCATAAGAACAGAACTGCAATTATCGCAATGAAGCCCAGTCCAAATACTTCCATACGCGAGGCAGGGCCGATCCAAGGATCGGTTAGATTAGCCGCCGCTTCCTTATCGATTGTTGGGCCTTGAGTGGCCAATACGCCAAGTCCAATGGCGATCGCGGCAGCCACACCTGCAACCGAAAAAACCGCGCGGGAGAACCGGTCCTGCTCGAGCTCAGCCTTGCGGCGTCTGGCTTGCGCCTTGTGATAACGGCGAAAGCGGTGACGGCCTGTACCGGGTTTACTGTTTTCAGGATCGGGTGTCATATCGCTCTCTAACACGGCGCGGCGCTTTTCATATCTAATTTCTTTGTCTTTAGCGCTGTAATCGGAAATAGATAATTGGGCGTTATGTGATATGACCTAGAAGCAAGAACACGATAGGATTTGCTGTATGACGAAATTTTCGGCCGTGATAATAATGGGATTTTTGTTTTACGGGTCAACATCTCTTGCCGACGTTGGTGAGACCGGAGAAACCAACACGATATATGGCTTTAGCCAATTAAAAGGCGAGGCCATTATGGACGCTTATCTGAATAAGACCATGGAAGGTGTCTACGCTTCCTATGCCGAAGATATCGCCAATGATATCGCCCCGGACACCTTTACCGAATATCACTATGATAACGCGACTTCAGACTATGAACATCGCAGCGTTTATGGATCATTTAAAACCATGGGCGTTTATACGGTCCGCAAAGATCAATTGTGCTACAGCTACAATGCCCCGGGCAAAGTCGTCGGCCGATATTGCTTCTACGTCTTCAAATCTGACAATTGTTATTATCATTTTTCCGCAGACAGCCCGGTTCCGAAGAATGAAGAGGATTTCGAAGCCTGGACATCCATGGCTTATGCCAAAGAGCACCGAAACTCATGTCTGCCAAACATTTCCTAGATACAAATCCGAACTTTGTTTACACGAGTGACCATCAGGAGCGCCTCGCCCCGCGCTCCTAATAGTCCGCTGGCATTAAAGCGCGATCACATTGACTCGTTTGACTTGATCAACAGCGCGAATTTCATTGGCAATGTTTTCACTAATTGGTGAGTCCACTGAGACCAGACACACCGCTTCCGGTGTTCCGTCATCCATACGGCCCAAACTAAAGGTCGCAATATTGACTTTATTTTCGCCGAGTATTGATCCGAGCGCGCCGATAAAGCCAGGTTTGTCTTCGTTACGGATATAGACCATGTGTTCACTAAATCCAGCGTCCACGGGTACACCGAACAGCCTGACAAGGCGCGGTTCGCCGCGATAAATTGTGCCTACCACGGCAAATTTTCGGTCTGATGTCGCGATCGCCAAACGGATCAGGCTTTCAGCCCGTTCCGCTTTATCAACATAGCTTTCTTTGATCTTTATGCCGCGTTCTTTGGCGAATACGGGCGCGCTGACCATATTCACTTCAGGCATGGCCTGTTTAAGTAGTCCTGCCAAAGCCGCTGCAGTTATGGGATTGGTATTCAATTCTGTGATACTGCCTTTATAGGTTATTTCGACGGTTTTTATGGTTTCGTCGACAAGCTGCCCAACCAATGTTCCGATTTTATCGGCAAGGTCTACGAAAGGCTTAAGACGAGGCGCTTCTTCGGCCGAAATTGAAGGCGTGTTGAGCGCGTTTGTCACGGCGCCGGTCAGAAGATAATCTGCCATTTGCTCGGCGACCTGAACGGCAACATTTTCCTGCGCCTCCAGCGTTGAGGCGCCAAGATGCGGCGTGGCAATAAAATTTTTCGTCCCGAATAATTGATTGTTTGTCGCCGGCTCTACTGCAAACACATCGAGCGCTGCAGCGCGAATATGGCCTGTTTCAAGAGCATTTTTGAGGGCCTCTTCATCGACCAGCCCGCCTCGCGCACAATTGACAATAATTGCGCCTTTTTTCATCTGCGCAATACGCTGTTTCGAAACAATGTTCTTCGTCGCCTCGACTAGCGGCGTATGTAGGGTGATGGCATCGGCGCGGGAAAAAAGATCGTCAAGCCCCACTTTTTCAATGCCGAGTTTTAAAGCTCGTTCTTTGGTCAGATAAGGATCATAGCCGATGACCTTCATCTTCAGACCCTGAGCGCGCTCAATCACGAGCGATCCGATATTTCCGCAGCCAATGACACCCAGAGTTTTATTGTAAAGTTCGACTCCTTTGAAATCGCTTTTCGGCCATTGTCCATCCTGGGTGCGCGCAGAAGCGCTTGGCAGTTGCCGTGCAGCTGCAAACAGCATGGCGATTGCATGCTCGGCCGTTGTGACTGCGTTGCCAAATGGCGTATTCATGACCACAACGCCTCGGTCAGTAGCAGCAGCAATGTCAATATTGTCAACACCGATACCGGCCCTTCCGATGACTTTTAGATTTTTAGCTGCATTGATAATCTCTGCGTCCGGCCGCGTGGATGATCTGACAGCGAGGCCATCATATTCCGGGATGATTTTAATGAGCTCGTCTTTAGACAGGCCCGTGATGACATCAACGTCAACGCCGCGATTTTTAAAAACTTCAGCGGCGGATACAGACATTTTGTCTGCGATTAATACTTTTGGCATTTTTAATTCTCTTGGAAATAGATTTATAGTTTTTCAGCAGCAACAACTTCGAAGGCCCAGTCAAGCCACGGTGTTAATGCTTCAAGATCGGATTTTTCAATCAGGCCCGAAGCCCAGACGCGAAAGCCTGGAGGCGCCGTGCGATAGGCGCCGAAATCCAAGGCGACATTTTCGTCGCCCAGCAAAGTTACCATGGCTTTTGCAAATGCTGATTGTTCGTTCGCCGACAGTGCCTGAAAACGTGGGTCGACAATCTTCATACAGACCCCCGTATTCGAACGTTCATTTTCATTTTCGGCCAAATTGGAAATCCAATCCGTCCGTTCAATCCAATCCCATAGCACTTTTGCGTTGGTATCGGCCCGATCATGCATGAATTGCAGTCCGCCATTGTCTTTGACCCACTTCAAAGCATCAAGATGATCTTCGGCTGCCAAAAGCGACGGCGTGTTAATAGTCGCGCCTTGGAAAATCCCTTCTATCAGTTTGCCGCTTTTGGTCATGCGGAAAATCTTTGGCAGCGGCCAAGGCGGTGTGTAGCTTTCCAGACGTTCAACAGCGCGCGGCGATAAAATAATCATGCCATGGGCCGCTTCGCCGCCCATATTTTTCTGCCAGCTATAAGTTACGACATCGAGCTTGTCCCAATCGAGTTGCTGCGCAAAACAAGCTGATGTCGCGTCGCATATGGTAATGCCGTCCCGGTCGGCCGGGATAAAGTCGGCATTGGGCACGCGAACGCCTGCGGTGGTGCCGTTCCAAGTAAAGACTAGGTCTCTGTCACCGGTATATTGCGACAAATCTGGAAGCTGTCCGTAATCGGCCTTGAATATTCGAAGATCATCAAGCGGTAATTGGCTTTCGGCATCGGTGATCCAGGCATTACCAAAGTTTTCCCAGGCCGCGACATCGACGCCGCGCGGGCCCAGCATCGACCACATCGCCATTTCGACGGCGCCGGTATCCGATGCCGGTACAATCCCGATCCGGTAATCCGCCGGCACTTCGAGCACTTCGCGGGTCAGATCGATCACTTCTTTGAGTTTCGCTTTGCCCAGTGCTGAACGGTGCGAACGGCCAAGCGCCGCATCTGATAAGGCGTCGAGGCTCCAGCCAGGTCTTTTTTTAGTGGGTCCCGCAGAAAAACGCGGATCAACCGGCTTAATAGCCGGTTTATTAGAAATAGTCATTTTGTCTCCAATCACGGCGTTTTTGTACCGCGGATAAAGTACGCTTGGTGGGAAGCGCGGCCCACGGACGCTATGGTATGAAATGGGGAGATGAGTCAAGAGCGGCGTTTTGCTCTATTTTTGGTGAGCCGCATCGCTGGTCAGTAGAAAAACTTTGCCTCCCCAATTCGGACCGGCCTGGGAAATTACAATGCCATTACTGTCATAATTTTCAACGTCATGTGTACCCGTAAGTTTGGTCTCAAATGTATGACTTGCCTGAAAATCAGGTCCGTAGATAAGTTTGTCGCCTAAAAATTGCGTAGGATCATTTTGGTCTTTTATGCCAAGGCCAATATAGATGTCCTGCGCGCCGTCTCCGTTAGCGTCAAAACTATCAAATGCCAAAAGTCCTTCTCTAATTTCAGCTTCGTAATCGTCCCAATTCGGTAAGATTTGCTCCGGCGATATCTGGGCACCCAGGGACGTAAAGGGCATCTCCGGATGGCCCGTGTTTTTAAACAATAATAGTCCCTGCTGGCGATCCAAAAGGGCTAGGTCTTCGACACCATCATTGTCAAAATCTATAAATTTGCCGTCGATTGCCTCAAAATTTCTGCTTTTTAAGGGCAGGCTGTCGATTACATTCTCAAGGCCGTTGGGCATATTTTTTAGAAGCCGCGTGCTTTGCCGAAACTTTGAGCACGCGATAATTTCGTCCCGTCCATCATTGTCCCAATCCATTTTGTCCAAACAGGTAAGGCCAGCCTGACCAAGATTTGGGCTGGGCAGTTGAGAGAATTTTTCTCCCTTTTCGTTTTTAAATAACACAGAGCCAACAGGTTGTTGGTCACTGCGCTCGCCCCAATTCGAAACAAATAAATCCGGATAGGCATCGTTATCATACCGAAAAAACAATACACGGCGCCCTCTACCGGTCGGGTCCTCGGCTCCATGACCCCCCCGCATTCTTACTCTATATGGAGTCTTTGCGTCTGAAGGCTGTCCATCAAATAACTCATTCGGGCCTTCACCTTCACCTTTATTAGCGCCCATCGAGCAATAAATATCCATGGTATCGTTAAGATCATAATCCGCCGCGTCGCAGAAGTGTCGGTCGCCGGGTACAAATATGTGTCCAGAAGGCCGAAACCCGAATGTCCGGCCAAAATAAATGACATCTTCCCAATCATGTCCGTGAGACAAAATATCCAAATGACCGTCCGAGTTTACATCTGCAACCAGAATGCCATAAACTGCTGCTTCCTGACCTAATTCGTAACGGCACAATCCGGCCGGGCCATAAGCCTCACAATCGGTTATGTCACGAGATTGAAACTTAGCCGTAGCGTAATCTGAGGTTACCGTTTGAAATTTAGACTTCGGCGCTAACATAAATATGGCGCCCTTTCCGTCTGGGCGGGCCTCTGAAACGATCAAGCTTTGATCGTCATATTTATGAACATCATTAGAGCCGGTTTTCGTCGGGGAAAAAGCGTAGAATGTCCTAAAATCAGGGCCGAAAATTATCCGATCAGTTACCGGGGGTCCGCCGGCATTCATTCTTAGCTGTGAGGCGCCAAAATAAATATCTTGGTGCCCATCATCGTTCGCATCAAATGTTTCGAAACTCACTGACCCCAAAAATTCACCGTCAACCAAGGTAAGTGGATCAGTTACAAAAAGAGACATATCTACAATATTGGTAGCTGTAAGAAAGGGAAATCCTGACACTGCATTATTGTAGAAAACAATCAGCCCTTGACGCGCATCAAATAGGAGAAGGTCTTTGTCGCCATCTTTATCTATGTCTCTGAATTTACCTGTAAGAATTTTAAGTCCGTCGGTTTTTATGGGTAATTTACCGAACAGGTTCTGCAATTCGGCATCTGTAAATTGGATAAGTTCGGTTTTACCTGGCTTGTCCGAGCAAGCTAAAACTTCGTCGCGCCCGTCTTTGTCCCAGTCCAATTTGTCTAAACATGTATTCCCGGCTTCTTCGAATTCAAAGTCTTGCACCAATTCGAAATCCAAGCCCGACAGGTTCTTGAATATTCGGCTTGGACCCGTTTCCACTGCGCCATTTTCTGAAGAGTTCGCGACGAAAATATCCAGCCACTGATCGCCATCGTAATTGAAAAACATTACTTTGGATCCGGCGCCTTTGATGTCTTTTGCGCCATGACTTATCACTTTGCGATATTTGACCTTTCGTGGCCCGTTGTCGGGAGGCCCAAAAAACAGTTCGTTCTGGAAATTTTGATCTCCATAGTGACCGCCTTCTGAACAATATATATCCAAATGACCATCCAGATTGATATCCGCAGCGTCACACCCGTGGCGATCCCTTCCCAGATATTTTTTATTGAAAAACGAATTTGGGCCTTGTTCAAATTTATTATTTCTCAGAAAGTAAACTTCGTCAGTCCGGTCATGGCCGTAAGATAGAATATCCCGGGTCCCGTCATTGTCGAAATCCTCAATGATAAGCCCAAATGAGGCGATATCTTCGAAAATATCATGGCGGCAATATTCTTCCGGACCATAAGCCTGACAGCTTTCAAATTGAGTATCGGAAACAATTGCTTTTTTGGCTGTTTCATTCGGCGTGCAGGCCTGCAGAATTAGCGCGGTGGCAAAAGTTAAACGGGCAATATTTTTTCTCATAGTTTCGGCTAGCTATTTCTTTTATAAATCTAATTGTCCGTCCAATTTTCGATTTCGCTTACCAACTCTATATTAAACATTCCAGCTTAAACCCCACGCCAAGAAAGGTTGTTATGGGCAGAGCTTTTACATATGCGATTATTGGTGTTCCGCTAATGGGCTTGGTATTGGTCTTGGGCCAGTTTGCGATGAAAAGTTCAAATCAGTCCGCAGAAGCCTCAGACCTGCAAACCACTGTAGCCACTAACGATTATTTGACCACGACTGCAACGACCAACAGCCCGGTCAAGCGCTGCATGAATATGGGCGGCGCGCTCGAAGCCGACGCCGAAGGCGACTGGGGCTATAAAATACGCCTTGCGGATTTTACGCGCATTAAACGCGCTGGTTTTGATACGGTCCGTATCCCGATAAAGTTTTCTGCCCATACCGCCACAAATGCGCCTTATCATATTTCACCCGATTTTAATCGCCGTGTTGATGAAATTGTTGATTGGGCAATTGTTGAGGGCTTGCAAATCATCATAGATGTTCACCATTATGATGAGCTTATGCGCAATCCAGACGCCCACGAAAAGCGTCTTGAAGCAATTTGGACCCAGCTGTCCTATCATTATGCCAAAGCGCCGCCGAGCCTTATGTTTGAACTGATCAATGAGCCAAATGGCAAAATGAGCGTGGCCCGCACTGATGACCTAAATCGAAGGCTTTTGTCGATCATCCGAAAGCATAATCCGCAGCGCTGGGCGATCGTAGGATCCGCCGAATGGGGTTCACTAGATGCGCTTTTGGAGAGTAGTCCGCCGCGCGACGCCCGCGTGATGACAACTTTTCATTATTATGATCCGTTTGAGTTTACCCATCAGGGCGCGAGCTGGATGCCGGTAAATTATCCGACCGGTGTCAGTTGGCGCGGTCTTTCCGGTCAAAAGGCCGCCATCGACCGAGATATGAATGAAGCCGCCGTCTGGCGTGATCAAACTGGAATGCCGATGCTTCTAGGAGAGTTTGGCGCGATTGATGGGGCCCCGCAAGATAGCCGAGCCCGCTATGCTGAATATGTCCGGCTCGCCGCAGAGCGCCGCAAAATTGGCTGGTGTTACTGGGAATGGGGCACGGGTTTTGCCGCCTATGATCTAACGACCGAACGCTGGCGGCCCGGTATGAAGCGGGCGCTGACGGGGCGGTAATTCGGAAATTTTTAATCGCTTGCGGGTCTTACTGGCCCCTGTTAGAAGCCGCGCAAATTTCACTGGAGTTTCCCCATGAAAATGAACGGCAATGAAATCAAGCCGGGTAATATTATCAAGCACCAGGATGGTCTCTGGGTGGCGGTTAAATGCCATGCGGTAAAGCCGGGAAAAGGCGGCGCGTTTAATCAGGTCGAGCTTAAAAATTTGATTGATGGCCGCAAGCTAAATGAACGTTTTCGCGCGGCTGAAACGGTTGAGCGTGTACGCCTTGATCAGAAACCCCACACCTATCTTTATGCTGATGGCGATATGCTGGTTTTTATGAACTCAGAGAATTATGAGCAGATCAATCTGGAAGCTGAATTTATCGGCGATCGTGCCGTTTTTCTGACGGACGGTATGGCCGTTGATCTCGAATTTTACGAAGATAAGCCAATATCGGTTTCCCTACCCGATCAGGTTATTCTTGAGGTCACCGAAACCGAACCGGTTGTCAAAGGCCAGACGGCCGCGAATTCCTATAAGCCGGCGATTATGGAAAATGGCGTCCGCACAACCGTGCCGCCTTTCATCAATGCTGGCGAGCGTCTGATCATCAACACGGAAGACGGAACCTACGTCAAAAGAGCGGATTAATGGCCACTCAATCCGCTATCATGTCCGTCATGCAGACGGCCGCGCGAAAAGCATCCCGGCGAATGCTGCGGGATTTCGGCGAAGCCGAAAAGCTGCAAATTTCGCGCAAAGGTCCCGCAGATTTTGTCTCCCGAGCCGACAAGATGGCTGAAGAGACGATTTATGAAGTGTTGACCGAGGCCCGGCCCGGTTACGGATTTTTGATGGAAGAAAGCGGGCTGCGAGAAGGCACTGATAGAACCCACCGTTTTATTGTCGATCCGCTGGATGGTACGACTAATTTTCTGCACGGCATCCCGCATTTTGCCATATCAATCGCACTGGAGCGCAATCTTGAAGGCACGCCCGAACTGGTTGCTGGACTGGTTTACAATCCGATTTCCGATGAGATGTTCTTCGCCGAAAAAGATCGCGGCGCTTTTATCAATGATGGTCGATTAGGCGGCGCTGACCGGCGACTTCGCCCGGCCAGACGTGATCTGTTTGACAGTTCGGTTTTTGCAACCGGAATTCCGTTTTTGGGACGGCCGGGCCACGCCCGTCTGCTAAAGGAGCTTCATAAAGTCATGGGCGCCAGTGCGGGCGTCCGGCGTTTCGGCGCTGCCTCACTTGATCTCGCCTGGACAGCGGCTGGCCGTTTTGACGGGTTTTGGGAACGCGGCCTCGCCGTTTGGGACATTGCTGCGGGCACTTTGATCTGCCGCGAAGCCGGCATGATCGTCGAGAGCCTGACAGACGGTGACGTCATGGACACTGGCGATATCATCATCTGCAATGACGCTTTAATGCCGCGCCTGAAAGAATGCGTCGCATTTAAATAGGCATAAAAAACCCGGCTCTAACAGCCGGGCTTCTCTTATTTTTTAGCGGGCTTTAGCCGTAAACCGATTCTTTGCCGAAATGTTTGCAAAGAAGATAGTAGACAACTGCGCGGTATTTGCTGCGCTCTGACTTACCGTATTGATCCATAACTTTTGCGATGGCTGAATCCAGTGCAGAACCGTCCTTCAGACCAAGCTTTTTAATCAGGAAATTGTTTTTCACGGTTGCCAGCTCTGACGCGTCAGATCCTGATACTGTTGCAGAATCGCGATTATAAATCGACGGACCACATCCGATTGTGACTTTGCGCAACAAGTCCATGTCAGGCCTGACACCAATTTTATTTTTAAGATCATCCGCATATTTTGCGATTAGTTCGTCACGTTTGCTCATTTTTCACTCCCTGGAAATTCTTAGCTTCGACTGCGATAAAAGTTTATTGCGAATCCAACCTAAACCTCAGATGAATGCAGGCGCAAAGTCTCCTTTCCTGACGCAAAGGGGCAAAATTCTGGCGTTAAAGGTTAAGAGTGAGACGCCGCGAACAGGCTTGACCCGAATAATTCCCGTGCTATAGAGCGCGCCATAAGGAGCGGGTGACCCAAAAATGCAACCCCGTGACTCATTTGGAGAAGAAAAATGAAAAAGGATATCCATCCTGATTACCACATGATCACCGTGCAAATGGTTGACGGTTCTGAATATCAGACCCGGTCAACTTATGGCAAAGAAGGTGATCGTCTCGTACTTGATATTGACAGCAAAACTCATCCGGCCTGGACTGGCGGCGACGCCAAGCTTATGGACCGCGGCGGACGCGTTTCACGCTTCAAGGACAAGTTCAAAGGTTTCGTTTAAGCCTTATACGATATTGTGGAAGAAGCCCCTTAACGGGGCTTTTTTTATGAAAATTCGTCGAGGATTGCGCCCAAAAGGTTATTGGACTCTAAACTTTCACTTAACCGGATTTAAAATCATTCGCCCTATAAGGGCCTATGGATAAGGCGACACTGAAATCTGTTGGTAAATGGGCGAAAGACCGGGTCGACTCAGGTCAGGAACCGCCTTGGACCTATAATAAGCTGAAAATGCTGGCCGAGCTGGCCTTGGAATTTTCAGAAGGTCTGGGCGCGACGAAGGCCTACATGCCCGGATGTCGCGGCGAAGACGAACACGGTCAGCCATCGCAATCTAATGCGGAAAATATTATTCAGTTTGAACGCAAAGCTCAGGAACTGGGCGATCCTATATCTCCGCTACCGGCCTAGCTTTACAGAAACGGCGAACTCGCGGCGATTGGCAGAACGTGGGAAATCTGGTCTTTAATCAGCGGCGTGAATTGGCGAACCAGATAAGCTTCGATACCGTCACGTCTTGCCTGATCGGAAATCTCAGCCCAAGTCACCATCATCGGTCCATCTTCTGCAAAGCGCATAATTTGATGATTAAGGCGGTGAGCGGCTAATCGTGCAGCAATATTGCCCTGCCCGATTCGGACGATACGCGGATTATTGCCGCCATGCCAAATAATATAGACGCCGGTGGCGTGAAGGTTTGTCAAATCCATATTGGACAGATTCACCCACTTATTGTCGATAGATTTTGCCCACAACAGTCGTTCCACAGCGAATCACTCCCTTGATAAGGGAATAAAGACCATGGAAGGCCTATTTTTGTCAAAAACATTCCGCGCTTACAACAAATGATTTAAGACACATTATGCCTGAGCCCTTACCTCTTACGCTTTGTCCCCCTGCCCGTATTGATTTTGGCGATAAAGGCGCGCCAGAAGCGCCGGAGTTCGGCGATATTTATTTCAGTACGGATGGCGGCCTTACAGAAGCTCAAGCTGTTTTCTTGGCAGCTTGCGGATTACCCGATCGCTGGCATGGCACAGACTATTTCGCTATTGGGGAGCTTGGATTTGGGACGGGCCTCAATTTTCTGGCCGCTTGGCAAATGTGGGATCGAAGCAAATCCACCGGCAGTCGCCTCCATTTTATTTCCATTGAAAAATTTCCGCTTGACCATAAGCAGCTGCGGCAGGCGCTAAGCCACTGGCCCGAGCTAGATCAATATGCAGACCAACTCGTCAAAAAATGGCCCGGGCGCGTTAAAGGATTTCATTCGCTTGAATTTGGCGACGTTACGCTGACCCTCATTCATGAGGGCTGCGCTGAAGCGCTGCCGCAAATATCCGGGCAAATTGATGCCTGGTTTTTGGATGGGTTCAGCCCATCTAAAAATCCGGATATGTGGTCGCCAGACGTTATGGAAGAACTTGCGAGACTTTCCTCGCCGGGCTGCCAAATTGGAACTTTTACAGTCGCGCGGGCCGTTAGGGAAGCCTTAACAGAGGCCGGCTTTGAAGTCGCCAAGAAAGAAGGGTTCGGCCGAAAAAGAGACCGGCTGGAAGCCATTTACCCGGGCCAAACTGCTATTCGTCGAAATACGAAAATCAAACCTGTCATTATCGGTGGCGGCATTGCCGGCGCGTGTCTCGCCTATAGTTTCGCCAAAAGAGGCATTCAACCGACGATTATTGATGCGAACGATGGAACCGCCGCCAGCGGAAATGCGGCGGCATTGGTTAAACCCAGGCTTGACCTTCAGGACCGGCCGGAAAGCCGGTTCTTCCTGTCGAGCTATCTATTTGCTTTGCAGCGCTACCATGCGCTCGGCGGAATATTCAGCGAAAGTATAAAACATATTTGTCCTACCGCCAAGGAACAGACCAGATTTGAAAAACTGTCCCGGCAAAAGCCATTACCAAAGTCCCATTTCAATCTCTTGCCAAACAATGATTTTGAATTCCCGCAAAGTATGGTGATTACTCCGAAAGAAATAGTCGAAAACAGCTGTGCGAACTCTAAAATGATCGCCGGTTCCGGTCATCACGTTAAGGATGGCAGAATATTAGACGCGCAAGGCGGCGCTATTTCGGAAGGTTCCCATTTTTTCTGGAGCTGCGGTTTCGGTATCCGAGACTTACAGCAATTTAGCGGCCTGAAATTGCGATATAGCCGCGGGCAACTCTCTTATGCGCGCACCGAAACTGATCAAGCGGTCACTTATGGCGGTTATGCTATACCGCTGAAAAACGCCACCCTACTCGGAGCAACCCATAAGCGGTTAGATGGTCAATCGCCATTCGAAGCCCGTATTGATGATGACCGGAAAAATTTCGAAAAATTTTTAGCTAATAATGGCGGCCCATTAGAGCCGGCAAGTCGTCCATCTCGTTCCAGTGTGCGGGTCACGACCCCGTCAACCCTACCTCTTATATTTGGCGGGGATCAAGAATGGGGACTGACCGGATTGGGATCAAGGGGATTTGTATTTGCGCCGCTTCTGGCCGAAGCCATTGTCGCTAAAATCTGCGGGGAGGTTTTGCCTATCTCTGATAAAGCGTGGACGCGCTTCCGGGCGAGAGAGAATGTTCCAACCTGAAAGCGCGCCCGGTAGGACCCTGTTTTTTAAGAACAGGGACCGAGGGGGCTGTGAATTAAAATCTAAACGTTATGCGTCTGTCACCTTTGGTGATGAACGAGACACCAAACTGTGGGGCTTCCGAGGCGATGGTTTCGACACCATCCGCGGAAATATGGTAGGCAACATTTCCGGCGGAGATTTCAAACGCCTGGGGCCCGACGGCGTGGCTGCCAGTCCCGATCACACCCGCACTGGCTAATATAATAAGCGTAGATTTGATCATCGTCTTTCTCCTCTAAGGTGGGACCTAGCTTTCCAGGTCCCGAAATTCGCGGCGCAGGCGCCATTCTTTGGATGTTACGGACCGTTCCAGATCCTGCATCCGCTCTTCAAGTGACCGAAATTTGGATTTTGTATCCCGGAAAGTCGCAGTCCGGATCGGCTTGACCGGCTCGGAGTCTTCGCGGTAGCGGCGACGGGCTTTATGTCTTGCCCGGCGACTTTCGCGGTACTCCCGGCGATAGGGGGCGCGCTTATCTGACGGAATGCATAACCATAATATCGGATAGATAATGATGGGCAGTCCGGTAAAAATCAGCAACAGGACAAAGATCACGCGAACGATTACGGGATCCATTCCGAGATAGTCACCAAGGCCGGCACAAACGCCGCCGAGTACACCATCTATTTTGTTGCGGCGAAGGCGGTGCGGTCCAGAATATTCATATCCATCGTCACTGCCATCCCAGTTCGCATCATGAAGGCTACGATGAACAGGATTTTTATATCGTCTTGTCATGGGTCTCTCTCCAGTTGGGGACTTCGTCGTCCAAAATGCGCTCCAGCACATTCAGACGCTTGTCTAAAATATCAGCTCTGCGGGACATTTGGTCCAGCTCTGCGACCTGATCCTCGCTCATATGGGACATCATCCGTTCCTTATGGCTGAAATATGATTTCAACATTCCGGCTGAGATGCCGCCGACGATGGCGACGATTGGTATTGATAGGGCTAAAATCTCTACATCCATTATAAATTCTCTCTCTCTTTAATGGTGGTCAGAACAGTGCCTGACCTATTTGCATTGATTGCCTAGTTGGCTTTCTTTTTAGCGGGCTTCGCGGCTTTGCCAAGGCTGGCCTTTAAAGCAGCGAGTTCACCTTCGATAGCCTCATCGGCTTCCATTTGCGCGAACTGGCTTTCCAGGCTTTCGCCACTGCCAAGGTCGAAGGCTTCGACTTCAGCTTCCAGGCGGTCGACTTTACGTTCCATCCGCTCATAGCGAGCCAGAGCGTCTTCAACACGATAATCCGTCATTTTGGTGCGCATCTTGATCTGATTTTGAGCGACATTTGTGCGCATCATCAGAGACTTATGCTTGGCGCGAGCTTCATCGAGTTTGCTTTGCAGCTTGCCCAGGTCAGCGTCGGCCTTTGCGACGGCTTCGTCAAGAATTTCGATTTCGCGTTCAACAACTTCGGCCATAGCTTCAGATTGCTGTTTAGCCTGCAAGGCTCCGCGGGCTAAATCTTCGCGATCCTTATTAATCGCCAATTCTGCTTTTTCGGCCCATTCATTGGCTTTAGTAGTGTAGGCTTCGACCTTCCGGCTTAGCTCTTTGCGTTCGGCGATATTGCGGGCGGCGTCCGTCCGGACTTCAACCAGCGTATCTTCCATTTCCTGAATGATCAGGCGTGCGATCTTCTCCGGGTTCTCGGCCTTGTCAATCATGGCGTTGAGGTTGGAATTTATGATATCGCCCATGCGTGAAAATATTCCCATTATGTATCTCCTTTTTGGGGGCTAGAAAAAAATCTTTGAAATAAAGAAGCCGGCGGCGAAAAAGCCCCAACATTCAATCTTTCGGGTTGAAAGGTAGCGAACAAAGCGGGCACCTTTTGTGCTCCAATCGTCGCCGCGGCTCTGGGCCGCATATTCGTCTTCGAATGTGCGGTCCCAATCATCTCTATAACGTCTACTCATCGTCCGGACCCCGATTAAAAACCGAAGCCGGCGATGCGAGTGCCGCCTGAGCGGCTTCTGAGGGCGAGTGCTCGCCGACGGCTGCGAACATGTCGAACCGGTGCGGTCACATCTTCAGTCAGCGCCGGTGTCCCGGATGGGCTGGCAATGTGACCCGCGTCTATTTCAAAAGTACGAAAGGTCATCATCTCTCTCCTTGTGTTGTCTCTCGTTAGCCTATTTGGCTTTGTCTCTGATCCCGATGACCAGCGACAAATTCAATATGGCCATTTTGTTATCGAGAGTCGATAATTTTTAAAGTATTGATTTCATTACCTTTTTCGCCATTTAGGCAAATATGACAAATTTGATTTAGTTTTTTTCACCAATTATTTCTCTTGTTGACTAACTATATTTGGTTTATTTAACTAGTTATGGCTAATATTCCACCACAACTCGTCGGCGATTCCGCTGAATTCCACGCTTTACTCGACTGGGTATCTGATATTGCCAGTGTCGATCTTCCTATTTTGGTCCTAGGCGAGGCCGGGACAGGCAAGGCTCAAATCGCATCACGGCTGCATTTTCTCTCCCCGCGATGGGAACAGAGCTATTTCGGTATTAATTGCGCGGCATATAGCGAGGAAGATCTAATCTCTTATATATATGGAGATGATGACCGCACTGCCCTGCTCGACCGCGCAGATGGCGGAACGCTGTTTTTTGACAATATAGAGCATTTGTCCATACCCATGCTCGAGCGCCTGGCGCGTTTGGTCGAATATGGAGATTTTCGCCCGTCAGATGATCAGGACAGCCAAACAGTGGATATTCGCTATATAATTAGTGCTGACCCTTCTGTGATTGCAAAGTCAGAACGCCGCGAACAGCTATCTACTTTTCTGGACCGCCTTTCGACCGACGTTGTCAATATTCCGCCGCTTCGGGACCGAAAGGCCGATATTGCGCCGCTCATGCTTCATTTTGGCCGTAAAACAGCGTCAATATTAGGCGCAGAGCAATTTCCCGGCCTGACCGCTGAAGCCCTCGAAGCGCTCATGGATTATGATTGGCCGGGCAATATGCGCGAGCTCCGCCATGTTATAGAGCGCAGCACCGCGCGGGCCTTTCTGTCCGACGAAACGCTAACCCAGCCGATTTCCAACATTATCTTCAATCCTTTTGTCCGGGCTTTTCGGCAAAAGGAGCCAAACGCGGAATTACCAGATCGGGCAATGGAGGATTTAGAATCCGCACCTGCCGCCAAAAACTTCACTGAACGCATTCTCAAATTCGAACGCAGCCTGATCAATGAAGCCATGCAGGCTCACAATCACCATCAAGGCAAAGCATCGGAATATTTAGGCCTTACCTATCATTCCTTTCGCGGACTTCTGCGTAAGCATGGCCTAAAAAAGTAGGGCTGCTATCAAATGGCATAGGTTGCAACCATATCGGCCAGCGGGTCGAGCCTCACCCGTTACGCAATTATAATAGCCGTAACCGGCGCCAGAATAGCCAGCTTGCTATCCGCGAACATTGTCTATCCCGGACATTTCAAAAAAAAACCCGGCCAATTGACCGGGTCTTTATTCAACGATGTTTACCGTTTTATTTTTTCTTTTTGGCTTCGCCTTTTTTACGAGCAACTTCAATCCCGCGGCCGGTTGTGCGCTCGACAATTCGAGCTGACTTACCACGGCGATCGCGTAGATAGTACAGCTTGGCACGGCGAACTTTACCTTTGCGCTTAACTTCTATTTCTTCGACCAACGGTGAGTAAACCGGGAATACGCGCTCAACGCCTTCACCGTAAGAAATTTTGCGAACAGTGAAGCTCTCATTCAGGCCTTTTCCGGAACGGGCGATACAAACGCCTTCAAACGCCTGCAGACGTGTGCGGTTTCCTTCGGTAATCCGGACCTGCACAACCAGCGTATCGCCAGCCGCAAAATCAGGAATCACTTTTCCGCCTTCTAACAGACGGGCTTCTTCTTCTTTGTTTAAAGTTTCAATCACGTTCATGATCGTCTCCTATTGCCTTATAGGCATGATATAAATCGGGTCGACGCGCCTTAGTAATCTTTTCCGCCTGAGTCAACTGCCATTGCGCGATCTTCTTATGGTCTCCGGACAATAAAACAGGCGGAATTTCTCGGCCTTCCCATTCCCGAGGCCTTGTATAGAGTGGGTGCTCCAAAAGACCATTTTCAAAACTTTCCTGTTCAGCACTTGCCGCGTCCCCAAGGACGCCCGGCAAAAGCCTGATACAAGCCTCCAGCAATGCCATAGAGGCCACTTCGCCGCCCGCCAGAACAAAGTCGCCTATGGATATTTCTTCCATCTCACGGCCTTCTATGACCCGTTGATCCAGACCTTCAAATCGCCCGCAAAAAATAATCGCGCCGGGACCTGCCGCCAGCTCTCTGACGCGTTGTTGGGTCAAAGGCTTCCCGCGCGGTGTCAGGTAGATGACCGGGCGGCCTTCGCGCGCCACACTATCAATTGCAGCAGCGGCGATATTCGGCTTGATAACCATGCCCGGACCACCGCCAGCCGGCGTATCATCGACATTACGGTGCTTATTGTCAGCAAAGTCCCGAATATCCACGGTTTTCAGGGACCAAATATCGTTCGATCTCGCTGTTCCAATAATGGACTGCCCCAATATTCCCGGAAAGGCATCCGGAAACAAGGTCAGGACGCTGGCCTGCCAGGGTTTGGTGGTGGATATAGAGCCTTTTTCTGACATTGGGGGCATATAAGGGATTTAATGCGGAAAACCAAGGTCATTGCCAGTTGTGTTTGAAATAGCTTGTTTTAGTTGCGCTGATGATGTTTGCCTGCACCGTAAGGAGCAATTGCAATGAAAACGCGTTGGCGGATTTTAATTATTCTCATAGTCATACTAAGCGCCTCGCTATTCGGTTATACATGGGAGACCAAAAACCTCGAAACTCCCTGGTCAACCGCCGAGTCTATGCAAACGGGCCGTTCTGAAATAGCGGCGGCAAGGCTCGGCGACAAAGTATTGACGGTCGGCGGGATCGGCAATTTCCGCATCCTAAAATCATGCGAAATTTTCGATATCTCCCGGAATAATTGGTACACCTGCCCTGATCTGCCCCGTCGCACGCATCATATCGCTGTCGCCAGCGATGGCAGGCATTTTTACGCCGGCGGGGGATTCACCAGCTTTGGTTTTGACCTTGGCCCGCCGGACCTGCTCAGATTAGATATAAAAGCAGATAAATGGGAAGCCGTCGCTACATTGCCTTTTAAAGTCGGGGAACATGCGCTCCACGGCCATGAAGGGGACTTGTTTCTGATTGGTGGTCAACTGGAAACCGGCGATTCCAATCAGCTATGGCGTTTTAAACAAGGCGGCATATGGGAAAGACTTTCTGATATGCCAACTGCGCGCCACTCCTTTGCCTCCATGATTATAAGTGATGAGCTATGGGTTACCGGCGGGCGCAGCAATGCGCTTGGCACTAAAATCGATAAGATTGAGATTTACAATTTTGCATCCAATCTCTGGCGATCCGGGCCGGTCATGCCGACAGGCCGCGGCGGGCATTATGCGGCGCAGGTCGGCGACGAAATCCACATAATTGGCGGCGAAGTCTTTGGGCCCGTTAGGCTTATTAACGATCATGAGGTTTATAACTTAACTACGGAACAATGGTCGGAACGCGCGCAAATGCCGGTATCTCGTCATGGCGGCAGTGCGCTCGCGATCAACGGCAAAGTTTTTCTATTTGGCGGCGGCAGAAAACCTGCCATCCAAACCGTCATTTCAGCAAGTTCGAAAGTTCTAGTTTTTACGCCTGAATGATAACATTATGCTCTATCATCAGAGCCGTACGACTTACTTAAAATTCAACATCGAAGGCGACGATAAAATCGAAGGCTTTGATTGCGAGACTTCGAAAACTTACGCATAGGAATGAAATGTGACGGCACCACGAAAACCCGTGAAGGCGATCTAATCCCCATGAACCTGTGTTTACAGGTGGGTGCCGGAATTAACCGAACCACGATCCGGACAGAGCCAGCTCCCTAAGGATGAATTAAGGTCCCTAGGATAAGTGCCAAACACCAAGCCCGCAGCAACCGTCGGAAGCGTATGTGGGCTTTAAAGCGTAGAGTTACAAGTGAAAATTCAGGATATATCAGTCTGGCAATATCTATTGATATAGTCGGAATGAGACGGCACATCTTTTAACGTACTCTCAATCATTTGCCGCATTTGCGCGAAAAACTGTTCGAGCTGCGTTTTGTTCATGGCTGTTGCGCGGGTTTGATATTGATCCGGCATCATACCCTGCCCGATCATGACTTGCGCCCAGCTTGGGTCCGCAAAAACATCTTCTGGGTCCCAGCGAAGTTTGGCGGAAGATTGGAACAATTCCATCTTGTCAGACAGCGTTTCCGGTATTTCCATATGTTTGCAATATTTCCAAAACTCCGTGTCTTCCCGGTCAGTGCGGTGATAGTGAAGCACAAGGAAATCCCGTATCAATCCAAATTCGTGTAGAGTTTGCCGGTTAAACTCTTTGCGAAGCCCGTCCTGAATAGGCCAAGCTGGGAACTGATCGACGAGCTTGCCAGCAAATCGCTGAATTAAGTGTATTGAGGTCGACTCGAGGGGCTCTAAAAATCCGCTCGACAATCCAATCCCGACGCAGTTTTTATGCCAAAATTCTTTGCGGTGCCCAGTTGTAAATTTGATATGATTGGCCGGGCCGATGAAGTCACCAGCGACATTGTCCCGGAGAATTTTCTCGGCCTCATCCGCTTCCATGAAATCGCTGCAATAGACATGGCCTTCGCCGTTTCGATGCTGCAAAGGAATGGTCCATTGCCAACCAGCATCATGGGCGGCGGCTCTCGTATAAGGCGGCAGCGGTTCTACCCGGCTACTGCCGCAAGCGACAGCGCGGTTGCACGGAAGCCATTTAGACCAGTCGACATAGGGCACGCCTAAAGCTTCGCCGAGAAGCAAACTGCGAAACCCTGTACAATCGACAAATAGGTCGCCTTTTATCTCTTCGCCAGACTCCATAGAGACAGACTTGATAAACCCGTCCTCGGCGTTGAGATTTACGTTTGTAACAATACCTTCGGTGCGTTTGACGCCAAGTTTTTCAGCGAATTTGCGCAAAAACCCTGCAAATAAAAGCGCGTCAAAATGATAGGCATAGATTAAATCCGAAAGCCCGTTTTTCCCGCGAACATTATGGGCAAATTTATGGGCTTTGCTGGCCTGCCAATTGGGTGAAAAATCCCAATAATCCGCATCGATCCCAAGCTCTTTGGCCCTTAACCAATAATGGTGGAACTGCAGATTATTCAGATGAACCCCATTATGTCCAAAGCCGTGCAGATAGGATTCGCCTTTATGGCCCCAATTATCAAACTTGATGCCAAGCTTTACCGTGGCGCCGCAAGCGCTCATCATTTCGTCTTCGTTAATATTGAAAAGCCTGTTGAGCCGCAATATGGGCGGAATGGTTGCTTCGCCAACACCAACACGGCCAATTTTTTCGCTTTCAATCAAGTGAATATTGATCACTGGCCCCAGGAATTTGACCAGCATAGATGCCGTGATCCAGCCTGCCGTACCGCCGCCGACAATAACGACATCTTTGACGCGGGTTTGGGTCACACGATTACCCTTCTGCTTCCATCGCCGCGAGACGGGCTGCCTGATCTTCTGCGACGAGCGCGTCGATGACATCGCCTAGCTCATCGCCAGCGACGATCTTATCAAGCTTATAGAGCGTTAGGCCAATCCGGTGGTCAGTCACACGGCCCTGCGGATAGTTATAAGTTCGTATGCGTTCAGAGCGGTCACCGGAGCCAACCTGCCCTTTGCGCTCGTCGGCGCGCTCTTCGTCGAGCCGCTGCTTTTCCATATCATAGAGCCGCATTTTGAGAATCCGTTCGGCGTTGGCACGGTTCATGTGCTGGGATTTGGCATCGCAGACCACCACGACGCCAGTCGGAACATGGGTCATGCGAACGGCCGAGTCGGTTTTGTTGACATGCTGGCCGCCGGCGCCGGATGCCCGCATCGTATCGACCCGGACATCGCTCATGGAGAAACCAATATCGATGTCTTCAGGTTCCGGTAGCACAGCCACAGTCGCGGCCGATGTATGCACTCTGCCTTGAGTTTCCGTGACAGGGACGCGCTGCACGCGGTGGACGCCGCTTTCAAATTTGAGACGGCCATAGACGCCATTGCCAGTTATCGAAGCAACGATTTCCTTGTACCCGCCCATATCGGCTTCGGACTCGCTTTCGACCTCGACCTTCCAGCCGCTGATCTGCGCATAACGCGCATACATGCGAAATAGATCGCCGGCGAAAATCGCCGCTTCGTCGCCGCCGGTCCCGGCGCGGATTTCCAGCACGATTGAGGCATTGTCGTCTTTGTCTTTGGGCAGAAGCAATAAGGACACTTCATGCTCAAGATCCGGAAGCTTATCCTTAAGCGTCTGAAGCTCTTCTTTGGCCATCGCACCCATTTCCGGGTCATCCAGCATAACCTCCAGATCTTCCATCTCGGACCGAACCGATTGTAGTTTGCGCACGCCTTCGGCGATCGGCCGAAGCTCGGCATAATCTTTGCCGAGCTGGACAATCTCGTCGCTATCGGTGGTCGCGCCCATCCGAGCTTCGATATGCTCGAAACGCTCAACAACCTGAGCTAATTTTTGATCCGGTATATGCATGGCGGTTAGGTAGGGATGTTTTCGTCCATTGTCTAGAACTCGCCGCGAAGCCCGACGAATAAAGTCCTTGGCCGTCCAGGGAAATAGCGCTCGGCGCCAAACGCGAAATCGGCGCGATTGGCGTAGCGTGTATCAAACAGATTATCGACCCGCACGAAGAGAGTGGCGGCGTCGGAAAATTCATATTGGCCGCGCAGCGTGAACATATCATGGCCAGGATAGGTCTGCTTGTTGCCCGGGTCGAGAAAATATTTACCGAGATGACGCCATTCAATTTCGGTATGAAGGCCCTCTAAAGGCGAGACCCGCAGCACGGCGCTACCAAATACATCCGGCGCCGTATCGACCCGGTCGCCGTCGGTTATGGTGTTGGAAGGCGAACTCGCAGCATCATCAAAATTATAAGTGTGACGCGCGAGATTGAGATTTCCGGAAAAAGCTAGCCATTCACGCATGTCCCAGTCGACTGTAACCTCTAGTCCCCGATGGCTGGTTTTGCCATTGGTGATATTCAGGCCTGCGCTGTTGCGAAAAAAGAAATTGTCTTTTTCCATGGCGTAAGCAGCGATCTCAAAGTTGAAATCCTCAAAGCCTTTTTTGATACCAATCTCAACACTATCGAGTGTTTCGTTCTTTATCTCGCCGGGTTGCTGCTGGGTTTGCAGGGAATAGAGATCAGAGACCTGCGGAGCTCTGGCACCCCGGACCGCCCGAACATAGCCATTAAGATTGTCGCCAAGATCGCGCAATAATGTGATCTTTGGCGTTATGATGAAAAAATCATCTGAGCGATCATCGACGCGCCGGAAGCGGCCCACATCGATCGTGTCAATCTTGTTATCGTAAGTGTAATTGACATATTCGGCGCGGGCGCCAAAACTAAAATCTGTGCGGCCATTCAGCTCCAGATCATATTCCCCATAGGCGGCCAGCGTCACCGCATCGACGTCGTAATCATAATGCTCGCCCTGAACGAACGAGAACACGCTCGGGCCCGCTTGAAACTCTTCCAGATAACCACTTGTAAAATCGGCGTCAAAACCAACCAGATAGTTTTGACCATGATAGGTATTGAGCGCGCCAACGCTCCAATGGCCGACTTTTTCGGTCGCCTGTCCCGGCACGAAGTGGCGTAAAAATTCCATGTCGGTCCAGCGCGCATAAGGAATGATGACCAGCTGGTCGTCTCGGTGCACGTCTTTGGATAAACGAATATGAGAGCGGACGGAGCGCGAGTCACGATAGGCTTCCGGGTTCGGATTAGTAAATCGAAGAGTGTCATCACGGTAGGCTTCATCGCCGCGAATGAATCCGGCCGTTTCCTGATTGAGGTTCTGGTAACTGACCTGCCAGATCATATCCCAATCGCCGAGACCTTCATCGACACGGATGCTGAGCTTTTGCTGATCATAGCCGCTTTCATCACGAAATCCATTGTCATGAGCAAGCGCCAGATTGACGATATAGCCTTCGCGCTGATCACTGACATTCGAATGGCTGATCGCCGCCGAGGCATGTCCGTCCTCACCCGCCAATATCCGATAACGGGTTTTTCCGTCCGGCATGCGGCTAACCGTGTTGACCATGCCGTGCAGGGAATTTGAGCCGTAAAGCACGCTGCCAGGGCCTTTATAAATCTCCAGACCCGCCCCCAGCTCGGTATGGGCCTCAAACAATCCGTTGACATTGGAGAAGCCGGCGGAACGCAAAGGTAAGCCGTCTTGAAGATAAAGAAACGACCCGGCCCCTGCGCCGCCGGTCAGGATAGGTGAACGAATAGATGTGAGATGCTCCATTCCGCTGCCGCGGTGGATATGAACTCCCGATACCGTATTAAGGGCTTCTGCCGGATGCACCGCCGAGAGGTTTTCGAGCTGCGCGCCGGACAATTTTTCAATCTTGGCCGGAATATCGAATTTTCGGTCCCGGTTCCGAGTTTCTGTGACGATGATCGTGTCCATAGAAATGGCGTCAGCCGCGGACAAGGGCAAAATGCTGATTTCATCCAATCCTGCTACGCGGACGGCAACCGGCAAATCGCTCAATTCACTAGGAATTTTCGTTCCGTAATGGACGATATCATCTTCAATATATTCAGACTCTTCTATTTGAGACTTTTGCGCTTGCGTAAAACCCAGAGGCGCCAAGGCCACAACCATCATCAGTAATGTGCGCATTATTCCCCCAGAACCGACAGCAATCGATCGACAAAGCGGGCTATAACATCATCCGGCGTATTATCCAGCTTCATGAGGGCGTACATGTCCGCCGAGCCCATGATGATGCGGGCATCAGAGCGATCCGGCGTCGAGTTTTTCAAACGCTTTGATATTTCGGTCAACATTTCGTCTTGAAAATCCAGATAAGCTTTACGGTTCTGATCTCCGAATGCGACCGTCCAGCGCAAAAAGGTCTTGATCATATTAGGCCGGTTCTCGATCAAATGATTAAACCCGGCGACCATCACTCTTACGCCAATGGCTTGTTCTGTTTTAACATCACCAAATGCGGCAAACATGGCGCGAAACTGTTCCCGGACCTCCTCAAGCACCGCTTCGACCAGATCTTCTCGCGTCGGAAAATAATTAAACACAGTCGCGGTCGATACGCCGGCCAGCTTTGCAATGTCGCCATGCCCTGCCCGCTCCAGCCCGTCCGTAGCAAACACCTGCATCGCCAAGTCTATGAGTTGGCGGCGTCGCGCTTCCGGGTCGAGTCTTTGGCGGGATTGGGACATGGGCCTTGTTATAAATCGCCGCCAGAGAAAAACAACATTGATAATTTTATCAATTACGCTATTGACAATTTTATCAATAACGGTATTTCTACGCTCGAAGAAGGAATATTACGATGAGTGTCACGTCCTATTTTGAAAAGAACCCCTCTGCCAAACGGCATATATGGCTTGTGTCTCTGACCTATCCGATCGTTCCGCTTATGGGCATTGGATTGATTCTGCTGACCGGCAATGTGCATTTTGCGTGGGCACCGGTCGTTTTTATTTATGTGATCATGCCAATTGTAGAAATGATTATCGGCGAAGACAAAAATGACTTTCTGGGACTGGCCGAAGAACAGGCAGAGCTTTCGACTTTCTACAAATTTATGGTGCACTCGCTCTTGCCCGTGATTTATCTGACTTGGATTATTGGGGCTTGGTATGTGGTAACGCAGCCCCTGCCGATCTCGTCGTATGTTGCGCTCGCTATCGCCCATGGCTGGGGCCTCGCCTTTGCCATCAATTCCGGTCACGAGGTTGGCCATAAAACTGATAAAATTTCAAAATGGATATCGCTTTTCATGCTAGCGCCAAGTTTCTACGGCCATTTCCGCGTCGAGCACAATCAGGGCCATCACAGCGATGTCGCAACGCCGC
The DNA here is from genome assembly GCA_013002305.1 of Hellea sp. GTDB lineage: Bacteria > Pseudomonadota > Alphaproteobacteria > Caulobacterales > Maricaulaceae > JACOMS01. The sequence continues at coordinate 21,029 of JABDKG010000025.1, read as the reverse complement.
GAGATTCTGCAACGGCCCGTTTTGGCGAAGGTTACTGGGCTTTTATGGCGCGGGAATATCCCGGGGCATGGAAACGCGCCTGGCGTCTGGAGTCCAAGCGCGCGTCGCGCCGGGGTTATTCGAGATTTTCATTAAAAAATGAAGTTGTGATCGCAAGTCTGATGGCGCTGGTTTTATGGTCTGCCTTAGTGCTTTGGCTTGGATCGGCCGCGTTGCCTTATATGTTGATCACAGCATTTGTATCGGCGTCTGCCCTAACCTCCCAAAACTATTACGCGCATTACGGAATGCTTCGGGAAAAGCGTCCCGACGGGAAATATCTGCCTTGTCAGCCGCATCACAGCTGGAACAGCAATATGATGGTCACAAATATGATCAGCTATAACCTCGCGCGCCATTCCGATCACCATGCTCATCCTTCACGGCATTACCAGCACCTTCGCAATTTCGAAAAAGTGCCGGTGCTGCCGCTTGGGTATGGCGGCATGACGCTATTGGCTTATTTCCCGCCGCTTTTTAGGCGCGTGATGGACCCAATTTTGCTTGCTCATGTCGGCGGCGATATGCGCAAGGTACTGACAAAAGACCTCGCTCATACAGAGGGTGCCTCTAGCTCGGCGAGCCGGACCTGAAATGTAAATCCCGTTGCGGGAACGGAATTTCGATATCGGCCTTAGCAAGCGCTTTATTAATCGCGGTGTGAATCTCGTGACTGACGGAGAAACGATCATCAACACTACGGACGAAAATTCGAAGTTCGAAATCCAGTGAACTATCGCCAAAGCCCAGGAAAAAGACATTTGATTTAGGGCGATCCAACACGCGGGAATTCGCATAAATTACATTTTGCATGATCTCGCGCGCTTTGTCCGTATCTGACCCATAGGCGATCCCGACAGGAATAATCAGACGGGTTATAGAATCCGTGAGAGTCCAATTCATAACTTTTTGAGTGATCAGCTCTTTATTCGGAATGAATATCTCGCGATTATCCAAATCCGATAAAGTGGTCGCCCTTATTTTGATCCTGTGAACTGTTCCGCTTTGCTCCCCAATTGTGATATAATCTCCAACCCGGATAGGTCGCTCAAACAAAATGATCAGCCCGGAAATAAAGTTGGCGATAATTTCCTGTAAACCAAAACCAATACCAACGGATAGGGCGGCCACAATCCATTGAAGCTTAGACCAATCCACGCCGAGACGGCTAAAGGCCCAAACGAGTCCCAATGCAATAATTATATAGCCCAAAACGCTCACAACCGCGTACCGGGTACCCCGATCCATTTGCGACCTGTTAAGGACAAATACCTCTAGAAGAGCTGGTAGGTTTTTGGCTGAAATGACCGTCAGCACAACAATCGCCAAAGACTGAATGAGCTTCCATAAGGAAACATGACTTGTCGCCGCGCCATCGACGTTGAACTCGGTGGGCCACAAATTCACGCTATCAAAAATCGCCAATGCCGGAAATAAATCACGCCACAACATCCACATTATAATTGCAAAACCAACCGCGACAAATGTATTGATCAATTGAACAGATTGCCGACTTAAACTCTCAACATCAATCTCATCATAATTGACCGTAGGAGGCGGAATCTCGCCGCGTTCTTCAGCGGCTTCTTCCTGCGCGCGCGCCAAAATTTCTTTTTCTTGTTTTTCGATCGCCTGGCGCAATGACAGCCTGCGCTGCGCGACAATCAAGGTCCGGCGAAAAAGGCCGTAAAGCGTATGGGTAATGACAATAACGCCGCCTGAGAAAAATAAGCGTGAAAGCAATACTCTGGCCGTATCATAATAACCAATAGCGGCCAGAAGAGCTGACAAGAGCGGAAGCCCAACCGCCAAGACGACAAATATTTTATGATATTTTCGAAACAGGCTGTTCTTTGAAAACACACTTACCAATGAGGTCTTTCTCAAAACCAACAAGCGAAGGCCCAGCCAGGCTAATAATAGAGCCGTTATGATGAAAGCCAGTAAGCTAAATCCTTCATAAACGTCGGGATTGCGACTGTTCTGCGTTAAAGTCACAAGCGCGGTGCTTAGGCCAGCCAGCGGAATAAACCAATTAAACTGTTTCAATGAGTTATCGCGCATCAAAAGCGGGACATTATAATGAGCCGCATAGAGCGATTTTTCGCGGTTCCATTCCCGCCATATGAGGAAGAACCAAATAAAGCCTGCAAGCTCAATTCCGCTTTGACCGAAAGACAAAATAAAGCTGTCAGGAGATCCGCTATATTTGAACACAATGCCTAACATGAGTAAAATCAAGGGAAGCGGCGCAGCAATTAAAATTGTCGCCAATAAGGTTTGCGGCGTGAGCCAAAAATTATCCTTTTTAACCCGTCCGACACGGCGGGATATTTCGGAAACTTCTTCGCGTAGCCTGCGTCGGCTAAACCAAAAGAAGCCTGCAAATCCCATTGCAAAAATCATCGGCAACCAATAGGCCTTAATCTGACGTCCAAATGTCTGAGTTATTTTGGAAGCATTGGACAGACTCATCACGTCCAAAACACCGCGGGTCACTTTTGCCGGCCAATCCAGATTGATGGCCTGAACACTCGGGAGCCACAAAATATTCTTATTCAGAATGGAAGCAAGGCGTGTTGTTTGCTCAAGGAGTTTTTGCTGTTCAGTTTCCAGGTCCTTGATTTCGGCTAATTCTTCTCGCGCCGAATTGGCCATGGTCCGGAGCAATTCGCGGCGCTCAATATAAAGCGCGTTAAGAATTTCTAAATCAGAGTCGGTGAGTTCTAATGCATCCGGATTATCCGCTTTCCATTCGTTAAAAATGGGCTTTTCGTCAAACTGCCCGATCGGCATATTTCGGCGGCGCTGTTCGGCGCGCAACTCATTCTGAGTCGCTAAAATCTGTCGCTTTCGATTGCTTTTAATATCAGACTTAACTTGGTTAATTGACGGGCGCTGATCTTTTAATCGCCGCAAGATTGCGCCGGATTCTCTGTTAATTTGTCCTACACTCGTCAGGTCTTCCGCAATCTGGGCATCGCTGGCGATCTCACTGGCCTGACTGCGCGTTTGTGCCTTTCGCCGCGGATAGGCGCTGGTATTTTGTGTAATATCCAAATTCTGTCTAGCGATTGACAAATTTTCCGCCGCGTAGTCAAGGATCAGTGGATGAGCGTTCTCCAGCAATGAGATGCCGAGTTCAGCATCTTCGAAAATCTTTTGCGCTTCATTGACCCTGCGTTTTCCGGTTTGGCTTTGCAACGTCTGCACATCTTTCTCTGCGCGCTGCAAATTAGATTTAGCAAGTTCTTCGCGCAAACTTATAATTTCCAGCTTTGTTGGAATTGCCGCGAGTTCCTGTTCTATTGCAGCGATGGACGCCTGTTGGTTATATTGGCGGGCTTCCAACAAGGTTTTACTTGCCCTTTCCAATGGTCCAAGCTCGCCTTCGCCTAATTCGGCTAACTGTGCTGATATATTGGACAAAACTTGGCGATGAGTAGAAAGTTTCTCGCGAAATTCTTCGTCATTTTGATTATTGAGCGTCTGTTCATAGCCTTCAATCTCGGCTCTCAGGCTGCTCACTTCGCTTTGTTTTTTTCGCAGTTCGCCTTCGAGTAAGAATAAATCCTCATCGGTCATACTGTCTTTTGACATGCTTAATAAGGGCGCATTGTCAGCGATCTTGATTTGATTCTTAATCTCATCAATCGTGGCAGACGCCGTTTCTTGCTCACGGATAAGGCGCTGAACGATTTCTCGCTGGGCATTGGCGGATGCCATCGTTGTGATGGCACTTTCATATTGCGCTTTTAATAAATTGACGTCTTGTTCGGATAAATTGTCGTCAGGCTTCAAATTGGCAATTCGGCGCTGTAATTCACCGACTGTAAAATCCGGCCCTTCCAATCCATCAGTAGATTGAGCCAATGCCGGAGTGAAGGCCATGAAAAAGGCTAAGACCCCAATCAGAACCCATTTGACCAATGATTGCTTGATATCTGCCCGCATATGGGTTTCTTAAGACAGAATCAGCGCTCTGTCGCGCAAAATTTAACCTGATGACCATTTTATGTCGCCTCCGCTTTTGACATTGAACAATATTGCATTGACCTTTGGCAGCACGCCCTTGCTGACCGACGCCAATATGATGGTCTACTCAGGTGATCGCCTCTGCGTGGTTGGACGAAATGGCTCTGGCAAATCAACCTTTTTAAAGCTTGCAGCAGGATTGATAGAGCCCGATGCAGGAACGCGATTTGTAAAACCAGGCGTTACGGCAAGATATCTCCCGCAAGAACCCAACCTCAGTCAGTATTCGACCATCGGTGACTATATTCGATCCGGGCTGGAGGGCGCTGAACAGGGTTATAAAATACCCTATTATCTTGACGCGTTGGACCTCGATGAAAGTTCTTCAACCGCGCATCTATCCGGCGGCGAGTCCCGCCGGGCTGCCCTGGTCCGTACGCTTGCCACCGAGCCGGATATTCTCATGCTGGACGAACCGACCAATCACCTTGATTTGCCTGCTATCGAATGGCTTGAAAGCGAACTATCCTCAATGCGCTCTGCTATTATCCTGATTTCTCACGACAGGCGTTTTTTGGAAAAATTGTCACGCAAGACCATATGGATGGATCGCGGAGAAACCCGCGATATCGACAGCGGTTTCGCAGAATTTGAAAATTGGCGTGATAACTTCTTGGAACAAGAGGAATTGGAAAGACACAAGCTGGACCGAAAAATCGTTCGCGAGCAGCACTGGATCGTTCATGGTGTATCCGGGCGCCGCAAACGAAATATACGCCGCGTTAAAGAATTGGCCTCGTTGCGCCAATCCGTCAACGACCAGCGCCATGTAAAAGGCAACGTCCAATTTGCGGCGGCCGAAGGTAGTAGGTCCGGCAAATTGGTTGCGGAGCTCAATAATATTTCAAAATTCTTCAGCGAGAGGCCAATCGTCTATGACTTTTCAATCCGGATCATGCGCGGAGAACGGATCGGATTGGTTGGGCCAAATGGAGCCGGTAAAACGACATTGCTTAAAATGATGATCGGGCATCTGGAGCCCGATAACGGCTCGATCAAACACGGTTCAAATCTCGAACCTTTAATCGTCGATCAAAAACGAGAGAGCCTAAATCCGGATTGGACATTGTCCGAAGCACTAACGGATGGGCGAAGTGAAAATGTCATTATCGGCGATAAATCCGTCCATGTTCAGCGCTACATGAAAGACTTTCTGTTTCTACCCGAACAGGCAAGGACACCGGTCCATGCTCTTTCCGGCGGCGAGCGCGGCAGATTGCAATTAGCGCGCGGCCTACGTCTTGCGTCAAACCTTTTAGTTCTGGATGAACCGACAAATGATCTAGACCTTGAAACGCTCGATCTATTGCAGGAGCTCATCGCTGACTATGATGGCACAGTTCTGCTTGTGTCTCATGATCGTGATTTTCTCGATCGCACCGTAACCCGAACTATTGCCTTTGAAGAGCCCGGCCTTTGGCAAATCTATGCTGGCGGCTATACCGATATGACGCGACAACGCGGCGAGACCCGGACGGCGCTAAAAGAGAAAACCATACACTTGAAAGCGAAAAAACAAGCGACCTCATCTGGCTCGCAGCCGCCTAAAAAACTGTCCTATAAACACCAATTCCGACTTGAGCAAATCCCGTCAGAAATTAAATACGCCGAAAAAAACATCGCAGAATTAGAAATCACATTGGCTGACCCGGAGCTTTTCACTTCCGATCCCGGCGCCTTTACAAAAACCGCCGCACAGCTAGAACAAATGAAAGATAAACTCGACATGCTCGAAACAGAATGGCTTGAATTAGAGGCCATGAAAGATACGCTATGAACACTGCAGAAGAATACATCAAAGCTTACCGTATCGATGTCCCTCAAGAATTCTCTTTGCCGGACATGCCAACTCGGGCGAACATTTTCCCGGATAGCGATGAAGCCCGTCATCTCACCAAGCAAAATGCAAGGGCAATTGGTGACCTGGCGCACAAGCTATATGCTGAGCGTAAACGCAGCCTCCTTATCGTATTGCAGGGAATGGATACGTCAGGAAAGGATGGTACGACCGCCGCCTGTTTTAATCGGACAGCACCGCTCAACATTAAAGTTGCCCCGTTCAAAGCCCCGTCCAAGAAAGAACTATCCCAAGATTATTTATGGCGGGTTCACCAAGTTGTCCCTGCAAAAGGTGATATCACAGTGTTTAACCGCTCGCACTATGAGGATGTGTTGATTGTCAAAGTTAGACGTTTCGCACCGCCGGACAAAGTCGAACAGCGATATGACCAGATCAATAATTTTGAAAAACATCTGACTGAGAACGGAACTACAATTTTAAAATTTATGCTGAATATCTCCTATGATAAACAAGGCGAGCGCCTGAAGGAACGATTGATAGAACCGCAAAAGTTCTGGAAATTCAACCCGGCTGATCTGGAAGATCGCAAGCTTTGGCCCGAATTTATGGACGCATATGAAACCATGGTCCGGCGGACATCGACCCCTTGGGCGCCGTGGCATATTATCCCTTGCGACAGCCGTTCGCGGCGCGGAGCGATTATTTCGTCAATCGCTCGAAAAACACTGGAAGATATGGGTCCAGAATATCCAGAATCTGAATATAATCTTTCGGATTTCGAAATTTAGGTTGTTTGCTAGTTTTCTAAATTATCGCAGGCCGGACATTCCGCCGGTAAATTTCCGATAATGTCGTCAAATAGATCCAGCGCCCCTGAAACATCACTGCTGATATGGCCGTTTTGCCAAGCCTCTTGAATAACCGCGCGGCCGGCATCGATTTTTTTCGGCACATGGATATTAAGCTCGGGATGTTGCGGGCATCGCTTAACGGCCCCGCCCTCTTTGGCCCAGGATAAAACACGTTCGCGAAAATCCCGCCGCCCCTTTTTTAAAGTCATTCTCGCCATAGGGCCCTATAGCACGTCCAATATAGCTGCGGCTAGTCTCGGGATATTTGAGCTATTCGCCCCGGCAATATTGATCCGGCCGGACTTCGTCATATAGACTGAATGTTCGGCGCGAAGCCGTTTTACTTGTTCGACCGATAGCGGCAACGTCGAAAACATTCCGTTTTGATCGATTATCGCATCGGCCATAGCTTCGGCGCCCTGAACACGGAGCGCATCAGATAGGTCTTTGCGAAGCTGTTTGATTCGGTCGCGCATCTCGGTCAATTCTTCAAGCCAAACGGCGCGCAATTTGGCATCGCCTAAAATCCGGGCCACCAGCGCAGCGCCGTGATCCGGCGGCATGGAGGTGAGACGGCGCTGCAAGGCCCCGAGCTGTCCTTGCACCACTTTCGCCTGATCGGCCGTCGATGTGATAGCGGCCACCAGTCCGACTCTTTCTTTGTACAGAGCGAAGTTTTTGGAACAGGACGCGGCGAGTATTAGCTCTGGGCAAGTCACCCCTATTTTACGCAAGCCATACGTGTCATGTTCGAGCCCGTCGCCTAGCCCAAAATAGGCCAGATCGATAAACGGAATCAATTCATGATCGCGCATAAATTCAGCTGCCCGGTCCCATTCGGCAGGCGCAAGATCGGCTCCTGTTGGATTATGGCAACATCCGTGAAAAACAACCACATCACCGGCCGTGGCATTGGCCTTGAGATGTTCAAGCATATCTTCAAAGTCCACACCGAGCGTTTCGCGGTTATAATAAGGGTAGGACTTAATTGTCAGACCCACTGAACCAATGAGGGGTTCGTGATTGGCCCAGGTCGGTGTTGGCACCCAAACGACCGGATCTTTGCCGGAAGATTTGATCAGCTCTGCGCCAATTCGGAGCGCGCCGGACCCGCCCGTCGCCTGAGCACTGGCAATTCGGTTCTCATTAAGCGGGGCAAAATTGTCACCAAAAATCAGATCCAGCATATGGGTTCTAAAGTCAGAGTTACCAACCGTCGAAACGTAAGATTTCGTCGTTTCTTCGGTCAGGTAGAGCCCTTCGGCTTGCTTGACCGCGCGCATAATCGGCGTGGCGCCATCGTCTGTCTTGTACACCCCGACACCCAAATCAATTTTATTGGGATTCTTGTCGGCTTTGGCAAGTTCCATCAGGGCGATAATGGCATCTGGGGGACGGGCGATCAGGCTTTCAAACATCGAATTATTCTCTGCGATTTTTCTCGGAGGCTCGGCCTTACAGGAGTCGCTAGGCTGTGGAAAGATAAAACTGTTTAGACCCTTGCGGAAAATATGCTGAGCCTTATGTTCGCGGAAAAATTAATCTTATGGGGAGGTCTCTTTGACCCTTTTATCAATGTTGATACAGACGGCTGAAGAAGTTGCTGTAACTGTAGTAGAAGAGGCGCCTAAGTCGGCCGCTGTAAGTCTCATTGAAGGATTAAACGGCATCGTGTGGGGCCCTCCTATGATGGCCCTCCTTCTATTGACCGGTCTTTATTTGACTGTCGGGTTACGGCTGATGTCGATCATTCGCATTCCATACGGTTTCAAACAATTATTCCGCAAACGAACTGGTGACGAAGAAGAAGGCGATGTATCGCCTTTTGCCGCGCTTATGACGGCGCTCTCATCGACTATCGGGACTGGCAATATCGCCGGCGTAGCAGCTGCGATCGCTATTGGCGGGCCAGGTGCTATTTTCTGGATGTGGATGACGGCGATTTTAGGAACGGCGACGAAATTTTCCGAGGGCGTTTTAGCTGTTAGATTCAGAGAAATTGATGCAAATGGCAATCGCGTCGGCGGACCTATGTATTACATTAAAAACGGACTAGGCCCTAAATGGAAATGGTTGGCGTTCACTTTTGCGATTTTTGGTATGCTTGCCGCTTGGGGTACTGGCGCTTCAATTCAAGCCAATTCCGTTGCTGACGCGCTAAACGGTACTTATAATATTCCGCCGATATTTACCGGATTAGTCTTGGCCGCTGGTGCTGCGGCAGTGATCATTGGCGGCATTGAACGCATCGGTATCGTTGCCAGTGGTGTTGTTCCATTCATGGCGCTGTCCTATTTTGTCGCAGGAATTATTGTAATCGGCATGAATATTGATGCAGTTCCCGCAGCATTTGGCGCAATCTTCAAAGGAGCCCTTGGATATCATCAGGCCACCACTGGTATAACCATAGGCTTGCTAATGCTGGCGATGCAAAAAGGAATAGCGCGCGGAATATTTTCCAATGAAGCCGGGCAAGGATCCGCCCCAATCGCGCACGCTGCTGCTCGCAACAAAGATCCGGTCAATCAGGGGCTGGTTGCGATGCTGGGAACCGTAATTGATACATTGATTGTTTGCACTATTACAGCCTTGATTATTTTGACATCTGGCGTAATTGAACCTCAATGTTACCCAAACCCTGAAAATGTCAAAGACTTGTTCGCAGGTGTTCAGGCCGCTGGATGTGATACCGGCGCGCCATTAACGGTAGCGGCATTTGACGCATCTCTGACAAATTTTGGAAAACATATTGTAACGCTCGGTCTCGTTGTATTCGGATTTACGACAATATTAGGGTGGTCCTATTACGGTGAGCGATGCTGTGCATTTATGTTTGGCGAAAAAAGCATTCTACCGTACCGGATTAGCTGGATCGTTGTTGTGTTTGGCGGCGCAGCCGCGCTCGCCTTGGAAGAGTCTATTGGCAATATAGTTAACTTGTTCTGGTTGGTAGCTGACACGCTTACAGGTCTAATGGCAGCTCCGAATCTGATTGCCTTATTACTGCTGTCGCCGCTCGTATTCCGAATGGCTGTCCACTACTTCGAGTCCAAAAAAGAAGGCAAAGAACCGGACTTTGACTCGATAGTTTAGTGATCCTGCGTCCGGCCAAACCATCGGATGCAAATAATCTGGCGGCTGTTGGAGCCGCCACATTTACGTCGGCATTCGGGCATTTATATCAGCCGGAAGATCTGTCCCATTTCCTGAATAGTTCACATTCGCTGGCGGCCTATCAGGCAGCGCTCGAGAGTGACAACCAGCCGATCTGGGTCATTGAGGATCAAGACCGGCTTGTTGCTTATATAAAACTCTGCCCTAATCGCCTGCCCTGCGATCCCGCCATGCCTGAGGCTGTTGAACTTTCCAGACTCTATGCTTTGGCAGACTATCGCGGCCGGGGGCTGGGCAGCCGCCTATTGGACGCGGCCTATGCTTACGCCAAGGAACAAGGATCCAGAGATATGGTGCTAAGTGTTTTTTCAGAAAATTTTGACGGGCACAGATTTTACGAGCGCCACGGTTTTAAAAAAATCGGCGAATATGATTTCGCGGTCGGTGCGCAGCTTGACCGGGAATGGATTATGCACCGCAAAATCTAGGATCTATTCCTGCGGCAATTCCCGCACATCCAAATATTTTTGGTAAAGCGGATATAAAATCATCCACGTTAAAATTACGGTCAGCCCGCCAAATCCGTTAGCCAGCGCGTCTGCAAACGAAGCCGTCCGGCCACTTGCAAACAGGCCTTGGCAAATTTCGATAATTCCGCCAATTCCGAAGGCCACAACGAATATAAGAGGCAGGGCACGCTTTGGCCAGGCAAAGATCAGTCCGACGGTTAAAATCGCGTAAGCAAACGCGTGCAAAACCTTGTCGAGATGCAATCCGCTCGGCGGCGCGGCCATTGGTATCATTGAAACGCCCGATATCAGGATGGTGCTAAATCCAAATATAATCCAGCCCATTGCGATAAGCCACATCATACTGGGTCTTGGAAATGTTGTACGAGTCACTTGTGACATTCTCTATGCTATTTGGATTGCCTGAAACTGAATTATCACATAGGTATGAATGAGAAATAACCAAGGCATTTTTATGGCAATCCTGAATCCGAAAGACGTCGCAGCCGAGCTTGAGGGCTGGACCGGCGGCGATGATTTCATCACCAAGGTTTTTAAATTTGAAGACTTCGCGCAGGCGTTTGGTTTTATGACCCGAATTGCGATTATTGCCGACAAGATGGACCACCATCCGGAATGGTTTAATGTTTATAACCGGGTCGACATTACGCTAACCACTCATGATGCCGGCGGCGTCACCGAGAAAGATGTGATCTTGGCAAAAGCAATGGAAAAAGCGGCTGGCGGTTAGTTTTTCTCAGCGACTTTACGGGCGAGCGCCTTGTTCCAAATTTCCCATTTTTTGCAAGATGTATCAAACGCCTCAATATCCGGAACGGAGCCTTTGAACCCGACCCCGGTTACAGTTTTTGGCGAAAGTTCGCTTTGCCCATAACTGTAAACCAAATGCCCATCATATTCATGAAATAGTGAGCGAAAACCATTGGGCGTAAATCGCCAATAATCATTTGGATATCCGTGAATCGGAAACTGGAATACTGAACTCATGATCGCAATTCCGCCCGGTTTCAAAACCCGCAAAATTTCGCTCATCGCCTTTCGGGGAAATTCGACATGTTCCAGCGTATCCATGCAAACCACCGTCCCCACCGTTTCGTCGGGCAGATCAAGCCTGTGTAGGTTCAGCACTTTGTCGACCCCCGGGCCTGCGCGCATATCGCATCCAACATATTCGACATCGAGTGTTTTGAACAAATATCTAAGATCAGTGGGGCGGTCATCATCATGGACTTGCAAAGCGCCAAACTCATAGATCGGGCCGTTTAAAGGCAAATGTCTCACGCAATTATTGACGAATTTATGGGTCGATGACTGCATGGCTTATCACATAACGCCTGAACTATTGCCGGCCATGTTGCCAATAACTCGATCGCCCACAAATGGATTGTCGGCCCGCTCTTGACCAAAAGTACTGGCTGGCCCGTGTCCTGGGATAAACCGCATATCATTACCGAGCGGCCAAAGCTTATTTTTGATAGATTTTATTAGATCCTGCGGATTGCTTTTCGGGAAATCTGTTCGCCCGACGCTACCGCGAAACAAAACGTCCCCAACAAATGCGATTTTAAGCGCTTGATTATAAATCACCACATGGCCTGGAGTATGGCCCGGCGTATGCGCGACTTGAAATTCGATATCGCCCAATCTCAAGACATCGCCATCTTTCAGATAGCGATCAGCCCTAACGTCTTTTCCCATTCCCGCCATTCCATATTTGGCCCAGCTCGCTTCGATCAGATCGAGCCAGAAGATATCATCCTCATGCGGCCCGATAATGGGCGCGCCAGTGCCGTTACGAATGTCCTTTGCGCCGCCGGCATGGTCAAGATGGCCATGGGTCAGCCAGATCTCCTTGATGGTAATCCCCAAGGCTTTTGCTTCCGCCATGAGCTTTTCAGGCTCTCCGCCCGGATCGACAAACACGCCCTCGAGAGTCTCGCTGTCCCACAATAATGAACAATTTTGTTGCAATGGAGTCACCGGGATGACTTTTAGCTGAATAGTAGTTGAATTCTCGCTCATGGACCTGTCCTAATGTTCAGATAACATTCACACTCTTTTTCATAAATGCAAGATGACTTATCGAATTGATAAGTTGTCTCTCTCTTAAGAACCCTGTCATCAAAGAAATTTGGCGGCAGGGTTCTTTCTTATGAGGCGAGCATGTCTTTTAAGCTGCCGACCAGATTTTCACGCTGTACAACTGATTGGGCAGGCCTCGCCGATTTCCATTCTTCATTTGATGATATGGCTTTGGCCATTTCAGCCCCGAGCACCAGATCTTTAATCGTGACCTCACCGCGCGCCAGTTCGTCTTCGCCCATTATAACCGCAAGCTGAATACCGCGTCGATCCGCATATTTCATTTGCTTGGTCAGGTTGCCAGTCCCGACATAAACCTCGGCGCGCATGCCGGCTGCGCGTATTTCTTCGGCCATTTTGAAGTATTGCCCCAGAAGACTACGATCGAAGACGGTAATAAAGATCGGCGGTTTGGTTTCATTTTCCAAGCTTCCCAGACGTTCCATAGCGGATAACAACCGGGAAACGCCGAAACTAAATCCTGTCGCTGGAACCGGCTGCCCGCGAAAACGAGAAACCAAATCATCATAACGGCCACCGCCGCCAATAGATCCGATTTGCACAGGACGGCCTTTGCGGTCTTTAATATCCGTCAGGAGTTCCACTTCAAAAACCGGACCGGTGTAATAGCCCAAACCCCGGACGATTGACGTATCAAAAGCTACACGTTCGGAGCCCATGCCGACGGCGCTTAATATCGTATCAATATCACGAAGCTCCTGGCATCCGGCCAGACCGCGCTCGGAGGTTCCGACGAGTTTTTCAAGATTTGAAATTGTTTCGCCGCGGCCCGTCCCGCTGGCAACTGTAAATCCTAGGACGGCCTTAATCGCGTTAGCGCCAAGCTTCGCGCCTTGCGTATAATCGCCGCTTTCATCTTCCCTGCCTTCCCCCAGCAATGCTTCAACGCCGTCGGATCCAAGACGATCCAGCTTGTCGATAGCTCGAAGGACTTGCAGCCTTTGCACGGCACCATCCTCTGTGTTGGGGACACCAGAGCTCTCCAAAATTCCGTCGAGTAATTTTCGATTATTGACACGTACTTGATATTGTCCCGCTTTAAGTCCGACTGCCCGCATCACATCGGCGGCCATCATAATCATCTCGGCATCTGCGGCTGATCCCGGCGCGCCGACACTATCGGCGTCGCACTGGACGAATTCGCGAAAACGGCCCGGGCCGGGTTTTTCGTTACGGTAAACACTTCCGGCCTGATAGCGGCGGTAAGGCTTGGCCAATCCATCATAGTTTTCGGCAACATATCGGGCCAGCGGCGCCGTCAGATCATAACGCAGCGACATCCACTGATCATCATCATCGCGCAGCGCAAAGACACCTGTATTCGGGCGATCTTCGTCCGGTAGAAACTTTCCTAGCGCATCGGCATATTCAAAAGCCGGCGTTTGAAGCGGTTCAAATCCGTTCAAATCATAAACGCTGAAGGCCGCTTCGATAAGGCGCGCTTCGGTTCGAAAGACATCGGCAGTTTTGTCCTCAAATCCTCGCGGACGCCGAGCCTTGGGCCGATTGGGCTTTTGTTTTTTCTTTGACATGACAGGCCTTTACTACTCGCGAGCGCGGTTTACGCATAATCAACGAATTTCGCAAGGCGGCAGTTGTCCTGAAATTAGGCTATTTGCTACGCTGTTTCGAAGGTACTGAAAAATTTGGGCTTTTTGGTTCCTGTCCAGGCGTAGGATATGTTGCGCCTTATATCCGCACCGATTGCGTAAAGCGCCGGGACAAAGAACAAGGTCACGAACAACGCAAAGAGGACACCAAACGCCAGGCTGATTCCAATCGGCACGAGCGACTGCGCCTGAAGTGATTGGTCAAATAATAACGGCAATAGACCCACAAATGTCGTTAAAGAGGTCAGCAATATAGGCCGGAACCTCCTTGTACCAGCCTCAATCAGTGCTTGTGCGCCGCTCATGCCCTGTTCCCGAAGCCGGTGGACATAGTCGAGCAAAACCAAATTGTCATTGACGGCAACACCGGCCGCCGCAAACATACCGAGTATCGAAAACATCGACATCGCATCACCCATGATCAGATGCCCTATCACCATTCCGCAGAAACAAAACGGAATGGCAGCTAAAAGGATCAAAATTGGTTCGAAATATGACTTGAACGAAACAGCCACAAGGAAATAGGCAAATCCAATTGCGATTAAGACGAGCGTGAATAATTCAGCCATAAGCTCGGCTTCGCCTTGTGACGCGCCAATACTCCCGCGGGTCACATTCGGATGCCGCGTCTCAAAGTCGGTAAAAAACTCTTCCCTGAGATCTTTGCGGATTTCTTCAGCTTTTTCAGAGGCGACTTCCGCGCTGATAACGATGGCTCTTTGTCGTTCACGTCTGAGAATTCGATTTGTGCCTGTTTCAAATCGAAGGTCAGCGACAGTCTCGAGCGGCAATTCACGTCCATCCGTCGTTCGCACTCTTATCGAATTTAGGAAATCGAGCGATTCCCGGTCAATCCGCGGATAGCGGACATAAACCCGAACATCCTGTCCGTCCCGCGGGAGGCGCTGAACCTCTTCGCCGAAGAAGCCTTGCCGCACCTGACGCGCGACTTCGGCATGGGTGATACCCAAGGCTTCGGCACCCGGTTTGAGGTCAAACTGGACCTCTTCCGCCGCGCTCTCCATATCATTAACGACATTAAACACACCGTCATAGCTCCGGAGTTTTTCCATGAGGTCGTCGCCTGCAGCCGTCAATTCTTCAATTGAAGTTGCATTTAGAACATATTGGATGGCCGGACCGTTGAAATTGTCACGATACTCTACATTAATGGTTTCGGCGTCCGGGACCTCTCCGATTAGCTCGCGCAATCGTTCGGCTGTTTCCTTCGCGCCCAAAGAGCGCGTTTCCGGCGGAACCAATTTAACTAACGCCAAAATATTATTGTCACGGGATCTCGTATACCAGTTTTCAATCAGTTCGCCGCCATCGGCTTCGATTTCTTCTTCCAACGATTTCTCGGCGACTTGAATCTGTTTTAATACTTCGGTTGATCTCGAATAGGGTGTCCCTTCCGGAAGCTCGACAGTGATAGCAATTTGATCCGATTCGTCTTCTGGGAAGAACACAGATTTGACATAACCATTTCCAACGACGCCAACACACATAATCATTATTGCAATAAAAATAGATGCGGTTAGCCATTTCCGAGAAATCGCTCTGATAATTAGAGGGCGATAAATATTATTGGCAACATAGATCAGGCTGTCAGAAATCGTTTTCTGTACCTGCATGATACGGCTTTTTGGATTGACTGGTTTCAAGTGTGCCAGATGAGCTGGCAATATCAAGAGCGATTCCACCAGTGAAAACCCCAATGCCAAAATTACAACGAGAGAAATGGCTCTCGTAAATTCGCTCATGTCCCCAGACAAAAACATCCACGGCGCAAAGAAAATCATCGTCGTCAAAACCGCGAATATTACAGGCTTAATAACCATGGTTGTTCCGTTGATTGACGCGCCAAGCCCTGTTTCACCCTCTTCAGTTTTGAAGTGTATGGCCTCACCGACAATAATCGCGTCATCAACTACTACGCCGATAACGAGCAGAAATGAGAAGATGGAGATGAAATTAAAAGAAACTCCAAACAAAGGCAGAAACGCTAACCCGCCGGCAAATGCAGTTGCTATTCCGATTGACACCCAAAACGCGATTATGGGCCTCAGGAATAGCATCAACATGAAACAAACCAGTATCAAGCCCGTAAAAAAGTTACGGGCAATCGTGTTTATTTGACCATTATATTGATCAACTTGGTCATCCCAAAAGGTAACGGTCATGCCAACCGGTAGATTGTCCTGAAGCTTGTCAACATACTCATGGACGTTGCGGGACATTTTGACGATGTCCATCTGAGGGCCGCTCATGGCTTGAACCAAAATTGTTCTTTTGCCGTTCACAGTGGCCAATAGATTGACCTGCTCAAATCCATCGATAACCGTCGCGACATCGCTGACGCGTATGACGGCCCCGTTCGGATCTTGACGAACGACTATATCTTCAAAATCTTTCTGAGTGTCTGCCTGCTTTCGCATTCGCAGCTGCATATTTCCGGTTTCAGTTCGAACAACACCGGACGACGTATTCACCGATGTGTTTCTGACCGCACTCGCAACTTCGCCGAATGTTAATCCATATTGGCGGAGCGCCTGTTCCGAAATTTCAATTGATACTTCTTCGGCGCGCACACCAAACAATTCAACCGAAGGCACATAATCAAGCAAAGCGATTTCGCGCCTCGTCTTTTCAGCAAATCTTTTTAGTTCCCGTTCCGTTACTGAATCTTCGCCAGAAACGGCAAGACGAATAACCTCATTTTGGCTCGTAAAGGGCCTGAATTGCGGTTTTTCAGCCGCCGGAGGCAAAGTGTTTATACTATCCATTTGGCGCTTAACATCTTGCATGAACTGCGCTTTATCCGCGCCGCTACTGGCTTCAACAGCAACCTGTCCAAATCCTTCTCCGGCAAAAGCATATATCCGCCTTACTTCGGGGATTTGCGAAAATGCTTCTTCCATTCGGACCACAAGCTGTTCTTCGACGTCCTGAGGGGATGCACCTGGCCAAGCCACATTTACAGCGGCGCCGGGGACTTCAACATATGGAAAAGACTCGCGTTCAATCTGCAGGTAACTGACGACGCCGCCGATGAGCAAGATAATCATTAACAAATTTGCGGCGACCGGATTACTGGCCCACCATTTTACAATTGATTTCATAGCCCGCTCCTATTCCGCTGAACTGGTGTTCAAAATGGTGGACGCCTCTACGATATCTATATTCATCCCGTCGGCCGCGCCCCGAATGGGCGAAGTCACGACGCGTTCGCCAGGTGCCAGACCCGACGTTATTATGGCACGATCGCGGTCAGTCGCGCGAACCGTCACGCTTCTTATGGTCAAAGTCTCATCATCATTGGCGATATAAACGACGTTTTTACCGCGAAGTCCGGCTCTGGGAATAAGCACTGCGCCGTCAACCTGCTCGCCGCGTATATCGGCTGTTACAAATATCCCGGGCGCAAGGGGGACACCGTCTTTCGCGGCTTTTCCAAATGGATCATGTACTTCTGCATAAGCAAACAAGACCCGCGTTTCCGGGTCAAATCGGCTGTCGGTTCGGACGATTTCAGCGTCCCAGGAGGCGTCTGTTCCGGCTATGTTGGCACTCAGACGCACCGGAATACCCTCGCCGATTTTAGCCGATTGATAGCCAAGTTTCAGGCCGGCTCTGGCCAGATCTTGATTGGTCATGGGCAGGCGCACATCCATAATGTCCGTGCTGTAAATTTCGCCGATTTGTTGACCGACGGTTACATAGGCGCCTTGATTGACATAGCGCTGGATGACCCGCCCCGTAAAAGGCGCATAAAGGTTAGTCCGGAAAAGGTGCAGCTCTGCCTCGGCCAATTGTGCTTTGGAAGCTTCAAGTCGGGCGGCAGCTTCTGCCATTTGCGGCTCGCGAAGCGTTAAAGCCGACGGCGCTTCGCCGGACCCCAATTCCTGCCAATCCCGTAGAGCGATTTGGCTTTCTGATTTTTCGCGCACAACAGCCGTTTCGGCCTGCGCAACATTGGCCCGCGCTTGGACAACTCGCAACTCGTACTCGGCTGGTTCAACGCGGATCAGCAGATCGCCTTTGTTAAACGCCCCGCCTTCTATAAATTTTGGTGACATAAACGCCAGTCGACCACTGACTTGTGGCACTAAATTTATTTGAGACCGGGGCTGTACTTCTCCCTGAACATTCACCGAGAGGGTCACAACGTCGGAGTAAGCCTTTGACGTTAAAACCGGAAGCGCCTTAACCGCCTCTTCCTTTTCCTCGGGCTTTTCTTTCATCGCGCCCAAAATTGCGAAACCAACGATGGCGCCAACAAGGACAAGAACGGGCAAGATGAAAATCAAGAATCGCCGCAGCCAGTGACGCTGTGGTTTCGAGTATGTATCTCCGACTATTTTTTGTTCTGTCGTCGCCATTCGTCATGCTCCCTGAGTGACGGGTTTAGCAATTCATAACCCGATTATTATCGTTTTTCAATAATTATTTATTGTTTTTTACTATGTATTGGGTGTTTTTCGATATATTTCCTACCAAGTCATCTGAAAACCGACCACCGAACAGTATCATCTGAATGGTACTCATCATGCCTTTTGGTTTCAAATTCTTATTGGGCGCGCTATTCTCGCTTACAATTGCTCATCTTGCCAGCGCTTTCAAGCTACCGCAAAATTGAACCTGTCGCGCTTGAAGAGATTATATTCTTCGATCATCCGTCTGGAAAAAACCGCGTCAAAATGGCGATGGAATGGAAAGCGAAAAAATTAAGCGCCAGCGAATGATGTTTTTATCAATTCGGCCTTGATTAGCGGGAGAGTGGGCGATATATGCCCGTTTCCGCATGGATGGTTCGAATTTCGGGCGATTAGCTCAGCGGGAGAGCACTACATTGACATTGTAGGGGTCACTGGTTCAATCCCAGTATCGCCCACCATCCGTTTTCTTTTTATATTAAAGCCTTAAGCGATTCTGTCATTAGGTTCGTTTTGCTAAACTTATATCCCAGTACCTACATAGTAATCATCTGAAGTTACTTTAATCACAATCCTTGTAATTCGATTCATAACACCTTGCGGCCAGCGCTTGCGCCTCTGCGATCTGTTCGCGCGTCATCATGCCTGCGAATACTGATTTATTATCTTGCGCACTTTTATTGCCCTGTGCCGCAGCCAAAGAGTTCCATGCATATCCTTTTACAAAGTTTTCTGGAACCCCTGCGCCAGTGGCATATTGATACGCCAGATTTGATTGCGCTTTTGCAAACCCTTGCTCGGCGGCTAGCCTGTACCATTTAACGGCCTCGGCATCATTCTCCGGAACGCCTTCGCCCTTGGCATACAAGACCCCCAGATTGTATTGCGCATCTGCATGCCCTTGCTCGGCGGCAAGCCGGTACCATTTAACGGCCTCGGCATCATTCTCCGGAACGCCTTCTCCAAAGTCATACATATTCCCCAGATTGGATTGCGCTTTTGCAACCCCTTGCTCGGCGGCAAGCCGGTACCATGTAACGGCCTCGGCATCATTCTTGGGAACGCCTTCTCCAAAGTCATACATGACCCCCAGCTTGTATTGCGCCTTGGCATGCCCTTGCTCGGCGGCCAGCCGGTACCATTGAACGGCCTCGGCATCATTCTCGGGAACGCCTTCTCCAAAATCATACCTGTTTCCCAGATTGTATTGCGCTTTTGCATCGCCTTGCTCGGCGGCAAGCCGGTACCATTTAACGGCCTCGGCATCATTCTCGGGAACGCCTTCGCCTTTGGCATACATGATACCCAGACTGTATTGCGCATCTGCATGCCCTTGCTCGGCGGCCAGACGGTACCATTTAACGGCCTCGGCATGGTTCTTCGGAACGCCTTGGCCAAGGTCATACCCCAGACCCAAAATGTATTGAGAATACATATCGCCGTTTTTGGCATCATTTATTTTTGATTGAACAATTTCGGCTCCGGACATTTCTTGCGCATTGGCGGGGATGTCTGCAAACAACAAACTGACAACTAATGCAGTAGCTAAATACTTTACGGCTTTCAAACTCAAATCCCCTTTAATCACACCAGAACGGCCTTGGCTCTAATTGCTTTTTCCCGTCATGTTTCCATGATTGATAAACACCAACACTAACACCGGCCTTCCCTATGTCCTGCCCATTTGCGGCAAGATCAATGATAAGCCTATCGTAACGATCATCGCCATGCGTTTTAGTTATTGTTAAATCTGCATTGCAAGTCAATTCCACAGCCCAGGATTTCACTTCAAAGCCCAGCTCTCTTTGGGCTTCGCATTTTGCGCCGCCCACCGCCGCCCCAACGCCGCCCGTTTCTGGTGCATCCGCGAGAATTGGCGGAGACGAGGCTGTCGGCAAACTGCAGTTCCGCTATCGCGAATCGCGCTAGGCTGCCATACCGACCCTGAACAAAGGCCGCTTTTCCTCAACTGAGGCAGAGCGGCCTTTGCATGTCTTGAGCCGAATATCAGGCTTGGCGGGTCGTAGAACTTCTCATGTGCGTTTCAGGTCTGCCGCGGTTGGGCGCAACCTTATTGCGCCGCTCTTGACGTCGCATCCGGATGTCTAAAATGGTATTTTGACCGGTTTTATCCGGGGTAAGGCCGCCTCAGAAAGGCCCGAGCGAACATCATTCCATGAAATTTGCTTTTTCGGATCTCTCCGATATATATGTTTGAAACTGCACACATAAGCAGTTCTGTGAAGGGGCATCTTTACACGGGGTAACAGAGCGCCTTCCAATGCATGGGGGCGTTTAATGACGCAAATTATCAATCCGGTTCTGCATCGTTATTGCGCGGCATCGGATCCCTTAAATGGTTCCGATCTAAATCCGGTCCCGAATTTACATTCCCCGCCGCAAGCTCTGCTTTGCGGCTATTTCCTTACCATTTTCACACCGTCATAGGAGAGACACATGACTGATATACTTGCATCCCTTAAAACCGAAACCGGCACCACCCGCTCGCT
>JABDKG010000008.1 GCA_013002305.1 Hellea sp. | reverse complement strand
AAAAACTTGCAGACGGGAGCATCACACAAATCTTTGCGCAGTTGTTGGAGATGGAGGATGCGCAAGTCATGCGCGTGATGACCCTCGCCATGGCGGCAAGCCTTGCGGCGGGGACTGACCTTATCGAAGCTGTCACCTATGCCGTGCCTGTGGATATGGGCAAGATGTGGCAACCTGATGATGCCTTCTTTGACATCTTGCGCGACAAGCGCGTCATCAATGCGATGGTCAAAGACATTGCAGGCAAGTCTTGCGCAGACGGGGCGCTGACCGATACGGGCAAGGTGCAAAAAGACATCATCCGCAACCGTATAGCGGGGCATGGCGTCAGCGCGGACAAGGCGCGGCCCGATTGGCGGCCTCGGTGGATGCAAGTGCCCGCCAGCCATTATCTCGACCGCGCGACTTGCCCGCCCAGCGCGGCGGGCGAGCGGGCAGCCAAAATAATGGACAAAACGCCAAGCCAGAAAGCGGCCTAGAGCCGCGAAAAATCGGGGCGGGCCTTCCTGCGTAGTCTCCGAGGCTTGCCCCAGCCTTGGCCGTTGCCATCGGCCTTGGCGACAGACCGCCGCGCCTTATTAGGCGCGGCGGTTTTGACCGTCCGAGACTCTGACCGCAGCTAATGAAACCACTGGATTTGCGCGCCAAGATAGTCCCGTATAACCATCCGAACGCGAAGCCCTCCAGCTTGGTCAACCGCATATCTATATATGCCGTCTTCCACGACGATCCATTCGCCTAGCATGTCGCGGCCTGTCATCACACGGTCCATCATTCGTGATCCCACTTCGGGCCATGCTGAAAGATCACCGACATCCTCACTCGACTCAAATCGCGCTCGATTGTCAGCGGACAGTTGATGAATCGGAAACACCTCCACTGTCGAAGGTGACTCCAACATGGGTTCGCCATACTCGTAAAATGCATGACCTTTTGCATTTTTCACCAAGACCCGTTCTATGCGTTTGTAATCGGGATAGACCGTAAACGGCAATTCATGGGGAAATAGATCGACTTGTTCTGATTGTGTGTTGAGTCGTCTTGCGATTCCCTGATTGTGGCGTAGAATTTTGGCTGCTTCTGGGTGGTGCTGAGGGTCTGGTGACAAGGAACCCGCCAGGACTGCGTGAATGACGCAGGCAAAGTAATTTTCATCGGCGGAAAAACCGTTGTTGCATTCTGCGCAGATTTCTACAGTCGGCAAGTTTTCTGGATATGGCTTTTTGAGGAAACATTTCGACGGTACATGATCCTTGTTCGTCCTGACTTCGGATAGTGACGTGGTGCAGTGAAGACACCATGTAGATTGCCGTTCGTCACAGAATGGTCGGATAAATTGCATCGTCAGTTAGACAGACGATCAGAGATCAATCGGAGATATTCAACTGTTGGCGATTTTGCGCGCAGCCGTAACTCCGCAGCGTGTTTGGCTTGTTGAATTTTTTCGGTTTTATCATTGATCATTTTCTTCAAAGCTGTCTCACGGTTCGTCAGCACCGCGACCTCGGTTGTCGCGCCGTAGATGGCCTGCGCAATCGACTTTACGAGGCTAACGCCCGTAAGAAATCCAGCAAGCTGCACTGAGCTATCAGTAAGAAAGCGACCGAGCCTGTGCATTTTGTATGCAGTAATCTCGGATGACAGCCGAGACCTAATTTGAGCGGTGACCATGGAGCGCAATTCAAAAGCGCGGTCTATGTGGATAAAGGCCCCCTGAGTATCGCCTTTTTCGGCGCACCCCATAGCTGCGACGCATTCACTGACAACGGATTCATAGGACTGGACGACAGCACCATGCAGCCAGTTTTCACGCATTGTCAGAATATCCTCGAACGACAGCCGGTCGAGGTCAGATATGCTGAAATCATCGAGAAATACGAAATCTTCCAATCCGTCTGTGACGTCCAATGCACAAGAAATCAATAGTGATAGGCCGGAGTCTATGCCCGGCACTCCATGGCTCTCAGCCTTTATATAGTTGAACTGCTGTGCGTTCTCGATGGAAAACGTGTTGCCTGAATCGGTGGAAAGGGCCCCGCAGAGATTGTAGATATATCTGAGATAAGCGAGGAGTTTTACTTTGTGAACGGGATCTGAAATATGCGTCTCGACAAGGTCGAAATAGGCGAACAAATTGATGTCACCCCGTGCAAGTATATCGGTGTTCAAGCCAGCATGGCTAAAGAGATCGGCTGATACTGCCGATTTGCCTTCCGCGCATTGTCGCATGATTGCGTTAAAGCGTTTAAAGGTGTCACGTATGTCATAGACGGAGACATGACTGGTCGTCTGAAAAGCTTGAAACGTCTCAGTTGTCATAGCGTCCCATTCGACATCTGGATATTTCGCCATGTAACCGAGCAAATCTGGACAGTCATTTCCGTGGGCGATCTTAAGAGCGCCCGCAGAAAAGGTTTGCAAATTTTCGCCTAAAATATCGGAAACGGGCGCATATCGCATAGCCGCCGCAGGGATGATTATTTCGGCGTTGGACAGAAGGTGTGATTTAAGCACGCGCGACGTCGGAGTATCAGACTGAAGGGAGTATTCTGATAGAAAGGCGGATCGAAACATATCGATAGCCTACCATATCAGAAAAGCGCTCGCATTAGAGTTTTTGCGGTTGCGTTTTTGACCATGCGCTAAGGATTATGCTTGGCCAAATAGGCGTCAATTTTTGTCACCCCGCCTGATAGCACATCACGCAGATCGGTCAGGTCTTGCAAATCACTCGGCTCTGAATAGTTCTGCGTCGATGTCAGAAGATCATCAAGTAGTGTGACCATCGACTGAGGCGGCACTGCGCCAGTTGATCCGAAAGTGGCAGCCTCTTGCGCTTCATTCAGTTGATTCGAACACAGCGCAATAAAGCCTGTTGAGGTCAGGAACACCGTCAAAAGTGAAGCATCAATGTGCGCGCTCGCCATAAGCAAAGACCTGTTTTACTCTTTATAGCACAATTCGCGCGCCCCTGCGACGAATACCAACTATACTTGGTAGCGCGTAAACGGCCATCCCGTCCAGTCCTTACAGGATGGAATTAAAAGCGATCTTTGCGAGACATCTGCGCAAGCGCCGCGCCGAACTTGGTTGGAGCCAGGAAGAAGTCGGTGAGCGTAGCGGATTAACGCGTAATTATATTGGTATGATCGAACGCGGGGAAACCTCACCGACACTGGATGCCGTAGAGGCGATTTCCAAAGCGTTTGAAGTCAAGCCTTCGGCGATGTTGAACGACACCTAATCGGCACATCCGCGCGGCCTTTCCGAGATTAGCAAAAATGTCAGAGGCCCGAGACGAAGCACAGTTGCGCGAGGTATGGTCTTTGCCACAGGCTTGCAGGCGCATTGCTTGCCGAAAAGGTCACGCAGCCAATTTAGAAATAAAAACAGTCAAACAGTCTCTCTGCGCTGCACATTGAAAAGGCATATGAGTGCGAGAGGCCCACAAAGCCTAGAGCGCGAAGCCGTCACCTTTCTCACACCGTGTCAGGCCAAAACGCAGGGCCATCGTCACACGTCTCCACCTCATCATCTGGGCCAAGAGCCAATCCCCGGACTGAACGCTTTAAGCCCTAAGCGAAACCAGCCGCGCCTTAAAACATGCCAGCTGACCTTTTTTCCCCGCCGCTATCGCGGCTCCTCGCGCAACAAAAAAGGTCAGCTTCTATGTGCTCCGCTTCGCTGCGCCCCTTCGGGTTGAGACGCGCCCGGCCTCGCTTTTGCGGGCGGCGTCAGCCGGGAGATTGGCTCCCGGCGGCATAACAAATGGAGACTGAAACAATGGCACAAGCACTTGGATATGTAACACAAGGTGAAAACGGAAACTTCGAGGGCATCCTCGCTATGGGCCTCAATACCCGCATCCGCATCGTGACGAATGATGCCAAAGAAACCGAGAAACAGCCTGACTTCCGGGTTTATTCCGCAGATGGCGGTGAGATCGGCGGCGGCTGGACACGCACCGGAAAAGCCAGCGGCAAAGACTATATCTCGCTCACACTGGCGTCCCCGATGATCGGCCCGCGTAAAGTTTACGCCAATCTCGGACAGGCCGCGGGCGGTGAGCCGGAAGAGTTTGCCATCCTTTGGAACCCGAAGGACTAAACCCAAACCGCTCAAAAAGAGCCTCATTCGGCGTCCAGCGCCGGGTGAGGTTTTTCGCGTCAGGGTTTAATTAAGTTCCAATACTTCTCTGATACGATAAGCTCTTGAAAACTATGGATAAACGGGCTGATGCGGGAAAATGGGCTGATTTCTGCTGCGCGGCGTATGCCGAATGCAGCATGGGCGTGGGAAGGATTGCGGCGCAATCCTGCCTATCGTGCTGATTATCGCGCACATGCCCATGCCATGCCCGCGACTATTCCGCTTTATGGCGGGGCGCGGCTTTTACGTGCGCCGCGTCGTTATTTGAGCGCTGAAGAATGGGGGCTTTTAACATATGCCGACCCGTATTTGACGGCAGATGAGGCCAATGTGTTTTGGCGTCCCGATTTGCTGGCAGGCGCGCTTAGAGTGAAACTGACACCGCTAGGAACGAGTTCAGATGTTGATGATGGCCCGTCTGATACAATCGTCTTATCGGCACTGAAAACCCGCCGCGTGCTTCTCGAAACCGTGGATGGCGCGCGTCATATCTTGCTGAATGGTCGCCGTTTCTGGATACAACTCTATTCAATTAAACGCGCGCCTGTCGGGGATCAAGCGGAAGTCGATATACGCTTTGATGGCGCCGACCACATGCAGCGCAGACTTGATACGGCTGCTCAACTCCTCGCGCTGCACCGCTCGGCTGGCGGAAAATTGTCCTTAATCGGACGACGCAGAAATACGCGCCCGCTGTCAAATGCGCTCAATGCCTATGACATATGGCATGGGTTTGACCGTCCGAAAGGCAGCCTAGAAGATGTTGCGGAAATGATTGTTGGCAAAGCCAGAATGGTAGCAGATTGGGGCGCAAATGATCGGGCCTTGAAAGCCCAAGCCAAGCGCGCTATTGCCAAAGGCGAGGCATTTGTTGCGGGAGATTACCGCCACTTGCTCGCCCAAAAAGTCCTTTAATAATCGTAAAATTCTACGTCACGGAATCGCAACGTCGCGATTGCGTGTCTTCCCTCCGGCCTGAATTTCTGGCTCGATTCGTCTCGCGTTCCGCTCGGAACCCTGCGGCACGCAAGCCCGGTTGCATAGGAGTTTAGTGATGGAGAATGCACAGCCCAGCCCTTATTTACTCGCCGCAGAGGCGGCGGCTTATCTTCGGCTTGAAGAGCGAACGATCAATAATATGCGTTGGCGCGGCGAAGGGCCGTCCTACCGAAAGCATGGCGGCAAGGTCATTTATCACCGTGATGATCTCGATGCCTGGTCACGCACGCGCGACGCCGGAAGCGGGCATACCAATGATAATGACAGCGATGAAGATGACTAGGTCAGCCGATGTTCCGGCGACTGCCGTCATTATTTCTTATCGCAAAAACCGCCAGAATAACCGACTGGTTTTTGGCTTACCAGACATCGAAATTCGGCGTGGCTGGCATCGCAAACTAGCCGTTTTTAGTGCCGGACAAGTCTTCGGATATGAGAGATGGCGCGGCGATAAATACGGCACGCAAGCGTGGTCACTGTTGGTTTGCGAGACGGTCGATACTGGCGCATTCACACAAGTTCCGGGCGTGATGCCGGGCGCAAATTTGCTGCTGCATACGCACGGAAAAACGAAAACAAAGCGCGCATTGCAGTGCTTGGACACACTGAGACAAGGTCAGACCGCGCTCGAAAACGTGCCGAAAACACTGTGGCAGGAGCTTCATCACAGGCTGCTAGCAGGACAGAAAGAGACTCAAATCCTTACAGGATTGACCGAGACATATCCATGTTGATGCGCTTCATTCCAGCCGCCGCTGTCACCGCCTTTTGTGCGGCGAGTCTCTGGCAAATAATCTCGCCTCCTGCGCCAAAACTGATCTACAACAAGACCAACAGCGCTCCTGTCGGATGGTATGCGGTTGAGACAAAGCGCCCTCTTCAACGCAATGATCTCGTCGCAGCCTTTGC
>JABDKG010000017.1 GCA_013002305.1 Hellea sp. | reverse complement strand
TCGTCCGGCGCTCTGTCGCGTCTAATCCAGTTATGTTGATGTTGTTCGCATGAATGAGAACTGGCTGGGCGCCGCCAACGGAAAGAAGAAATGCCCCTGAGAACATGAAATCGTCAGTGACAAAGTCAGTGACCGGCGCATTATCTGTTGTTAATTCACTGGTCGCCAAAAAATTTGCGCCGTCAAAATTCTCCTGATTGTCGAACCCGAATGTGGTCGCATCCAGATCGACTGAATCATTCAGCGTGAACTTCAACATCCCGCCGTCGAGCGCAACCGTCAACGGACCGCCCGACCCACCAAATGCCGAATCGATATCTTCCTGAATTTCCGTAACGACGTCATTGGCGTCAGAAATATCAGCCGGATCGATATTGATCGAAATTACCCCCGGGGAGTCAGCGCCTTCTGACCCAATCTTGAGTTCAAATATTATATTCGTCGAGAATGTCTCGTCGAGCGCGCCGACAGCAATCAAATCGCCAGTGTCTGATGATATTTCACCGTCGCCATCCAGCCGGAAATCATCGACCTCGAACCCGATATTGAACGGGCTTGACGGGTCGATCATTTCCGCTGTGTACGGAATCGATAATTTGAAAAAACTTTCCGACGTCGTATCCGTGCCGAGGAACCCGATATTGACATCAATATCGCCAGCGCCCTCAAAAGAACGGTCGATCTCGACTTCAAATGTAATCTGATCAGTGGTCGGGTCGAAATCGCCAACCCCGCCCCGATCAATAAGTGAAAAGTCTCCGGTCGCTGTGTCATATGCGAACGCGATTGGCAATGTGACGATGCCAAGCGTTTCAATAGGCACATCTTCGGGAAGGAATATTTCGAGACTGTCGGCTTCCAGTCCGAGATCGAGCAAATACTCCGACTTAAACGTCAGATTTAGCGTCAGCTCGTAGGAAATTACGGTTCCGGCGGAGAGGTTATCAAGATTGGTTATCGAAAAGTCGAGCCAGTCGGAAAGACCGGTCGGCTCGGTCAGCATCGTCAAAAACGACGTCAGCCCCTGAACGACTGTATCATCGCCGGTTCCATTTGCTGGTCCAAGGTCGGTGAAGCCGTTAATCAGGTTGCTCAGGGTAATCGGCGCCAAATCCGGCAAATCGTCAAGATCCGTTCCGCCGGGCGGATCACCATCGTCCGGGACGTATTTCTGCCCGTCCGGCGCGGGCGTGTCATCACCGAATGTATCCAGGAATTCCCGCAAGGGCTCAATAAAGGTCGCAATTAATCCTTCCTGCGTATCAAGCTTTCCGTCGTCATTCAAATCGGCGAGGCTGAGCTGTAATAATTTCAACGCCCCGACCAGACCGCCGCCGGACGGATCTGCGATTTGATCAAAATTAAGCTCGAATAATTCTTTCGCCATTGGCACGAGCGGATCGCTGGTATCACTAGCGTTTGCGCGCAGGCCCGGGATTTCGACCTCGAACTCACTACCGTCTGCAATCAGTTCACGGATTTTATCTGCGAGCGACGCAAGTCCTTTATCAACATTTGCATCGTTATCGCCGTCATACCCTGTTAGTTCGTCCGTAATAGGAACGGGCAAAAACGAATCTGCCGAAAGCAATATTCGCGGCTCAATTGGCTCAAGCCTTTGCGGACGGCCCTTCACGCGCGCCGGTGTTTTCTTCGATAGTCCGGCAATGAAGGCCGTTCTTGAAGCTGAACCGCTCAGCGCTGTGCGGTGTTTCGACCGCGACCATTCAATGAACTTATCCTTCTCGGTATCGCGTTCCGAACCGCCGAAGCCATCAAACGGGGCCATAATCATTCTCCCGGGCGGCGCATTTTGCAGCCACCCCAATATATCTAATCCCGCCGCCTTGCAGACAAAGCGCCGGGCGCGGATGGAACGCACCGCCCATAAACACCAAAGTCGCTTCCCGACGGGAGGCGATCAGAAGTTGAAAAAACCAATGGAAATTGCGGTCGACGTAACGCAGCTGAACAGCGCGCCGGATGTATTACTCTCCAGATACATCTATTTAGCCGTACCACAACAGTCTCCCCAACTGACGTCATACGCCGGAATGAAAATTTGCCGAACGCTTCTAGTTCGAAAGATGTAGCCCGTGACGATTTATCTATACGTCCAATTTATTGGACCAGTAGTTTGCACAAAATAAACTGTGCAATCCGTACCGCGAAAATAAACTGCCAATTCTCTCCCAAAAATCGCGTCGACATTTCTTCAAATGGCGATAGACGATGACTACGCAACTAATGGTTAACGTACGCCGA
>JABDKG010000014.1 GCA_013002305.1 Hellea sp. | reverse complement strand
CCACAGGACTCTCAGAATGGCCGTTTCGGCTTCTGATGGTTTTCTTGGCTTTTTCATATCGATAAGGAATATACGACAATTGTCGTTTTCGAAAGTTACAAATGGGAAAGGTAGCGCAAATTTTCGCGTCCATGCTGTGGAGAAAAGGAAAAAAGGCTTGAGTCCGATGGGCGCACAAGGCAAGAGATTAAAAATTAACGAATTCTAGGGGAATCGTGCATGTTCTATCTTGTACTCGCAGCTATTGCGCTTGTTGGAGTTTCATTTGCGTTGGTGCAAATGAGAAATCATCCAAAAGGCTTGTACATATTATTTTTCGCAGAAATGTGGGAGCGTTTTTCCTATTATGGAATGCGTGCGCTTCTCGTTTTATACCTTACCAAACACTTCCTATTTACGGATGGGCAAGCCTACGGAATCTATGGTGCGTATACGACTTTGGTCTACATTACACCTGTAATCGGGGGCATGCTTGCGGATCGGTATATAGGGCAGCGCAAGGCTGTGCTTTTCGGCGCGATATTATTAGTGTTGGGCCATTTAGGAATGGCGGTCGAGGGTGAACCCGTGTCCGACGCCGCTATGCGGGACGACGGCATCATGAATGTATTCTATTTGTCGTTAGCTTTGATTATTGTTGGGGTGGGTTTTTTAAAAGCCAATATTTCAGCAATTGTGGGCGAATTGTACGAGAAAACAGATGACCGCCGCGACGGCGCATTCACATTATTTTATGTCGGAATTAATTTAGGTGCGTTCTCAGGCGCTTTGATATCGGGTTATCTTGGCGAAACATTCGGTTGGAAATATGGTTTTGGAATCGCCGGTATCGGGATGCTGCTAGGCTTGCTCGTTTTTGTTTGGGGCAAGCCATTACTCAACGGAGCAGGCGAATCGCCAAACCCCGCATTACTCGCCAAAAAACAATTCGCTTTTATCTCGACCGAATGGCTGATTTATATCGCTTCAATTCTCGGTGTTGGTGTTGTCTGGTTCCTGATCCGGGACGGCGAAAGCACAGTGAAGTGGGTGCTATATTTAGCAATGGCAGCGACATATTTGTACATCATCCTCACGTCGGTTTTGACACTGGCACCGCATGCTCGAAACCGAATTCTCGCGGCTCTGTTCTTGATAAGTGTCCAAGTATTGTTCTGGGCATTGTTCGAGCAGGCTGGTTCGTCGCTAAACATCTATACCGACAGGCAGGTAGACCGGACCATCTTTGGCCAAGAAGTCGTCGCCTCAGTATTTCAGTCTTTAAACGCAATGTTCATTATCGTACTGGGCCCCCTCTTTGCCGCTCTTTGGGTTTATCTGGCCAAAAAAGGGAGAGAGCCGTCGGCACCATTTAAATTCGGGCTGGGCGTAATTCAGCTTGGCTTAGGTTTCCTCGTATTGGTATGGGGTGCCAATGCAGCAGGCGCAGATTTGACTCCTGTAATATTCATTTTCTTAATCTACCTTCTCCATACAACGGGCGAACTTTGCTTGTCACCGGTTGGGCTTTCGGCAATGACACGCCTGTCTGTTCCGAAAATGGTTGGCTTGGTCATGGGGGCTTGGTTCCTCGCGTCCGGCGCCGGTAATTTCGCGGCGGCTCAAATCGCGAAGTTAACCGCAGCCGATGGCGGCGGTGAAGACAAAGTTTTGGAAGTCTATTCCAATGTCGGCTGGATGGCCGTCATTATTGGCGTTGGACTAATCGTCGTTTCACCACTGATAAAACGGATGATGCATTTGGATACACTTGGCGCGGATACGATCGCCTACAAAGCGAAACATGGTTTGACGATGGATGGCGAGGATATGATTGGCGAACGCATGTCTCCATCAGGCGATCCATCTTAAACCTTCATTCGAGATCGAAGAAGGTCGGCATTTGCCGGCCTTTTTTTGTTCAAAAAGGGCCTCGTGAGTTTTGCGGATGATGCGCTTGATAATTTACGAAGTAGTCGCGTGGATCATCGGGCCAATATCGAGCGTTTCACGCGGAAGAGCGTGGAACACTTTAATTTTTTCCAATTTAGGGTCAAAAAAAGCCCGGCCTTTTCAAAAAAAGCCGAGCCTTAAAATGCTAAATTTAGATGTGATTGACGAGGTCAGGCTCGCTGGCTTGCAGCTTTCATAGCCATCCCTAATACGTCATCCATCACGCTGCCGTCGCCATCGGCATCGAGCAAATTGCCAAGAATGCCGAGGCCTTGCTGGTGCTGTTGCTGGACGCGCTTTTGCTGCCGGGCCTGTCCGCCAAATAGTCCGCCGAGCAGGCCGCCAAGACCCGGTTGACGCTGACGTCCGCCGCCGCTCATTTGCTCCAGAGCCAGCTTTGTCAGCTGCTCTTGCATGGTTGGTTCGCGGGTCTGTTTGGAAAGGCTGCCCATCGCCATCGTCGCAACAAGCGGCAACAGTTTTTTCAGCAAATCCGTTTTGATGCCTGTCTTCTGCGACGCGTGACCAGCGACCGCTCGGCTGACATCTTTGGACCCGAACAGATGGCCCAGAATTGCATTGCCATCGAGCACGGAGCTCTCATTTTTCATCGTCGCTGGAGTGTCCAGATATTGGTCATGATTGCCGCGTTGCAAGGCTTGCAGAAGACCCGCCAGGCCTTCAGGCGTTTGGGTGTTTTGTTTAAGCGCCGACGATAAAGCCGGTAGCAAGGCTGCAATAGCTTGGGTGGTTTGCGCTTTGTTCAGGCCGACCGTGCGGCCCGCTGTTTGAACAGAGCGGCCGCCCTGAGCTTGTAAAATCATGTCCATAAGATTCATACCGGACATAAGACCCTCCTAAAGTGTATGTGGTAAAATAAACTGGCATTCCTATAGAGGCAGGCTGCCACAAAAGCGAGGAAGAACTCAGCGATTTTATGCGTTGGCTTAACAGGCTCTATACTTGTATTTAGCCGCCGCTGCCGCCAACGGTCATATTTTCGACATAGAGGCTGGGCTGCCCAACACAGACCGGAAGGCTTTGACCGGCCTTGCCGCAAACGCCGATACCGGGATCAAGCTCCATGTCATTTCCGACATGGCGGATCTGGGTTAGAACAGACGGGCCATCACCGATTATCGTAACGCCTTTGAGCGGATTACCGACCTTGCCGTTTTTAACGCGGTACGCTTCGGTGCATTGAAAGACAAATTTGCCTGAGGTGATATCGACCTGTCCGCCACCGAAATTAACCGCGTAAATTCCGTCCTTTAGATCGGCAATGATGGCGCCGGGATCGGCCTGACCGCCGAGCATAAATGTGTTGGTCATACGCGGCATCGGCGCATGGGCGAAACTTTCGCGGCGGCCATTACCGGTCGCGTCAACGCCGAGCAGGCGGGCGTTAAGCCGGTCCTGCATAAAGCCTTTTAAGATACCATCTTCGATCAGAACAGTCCGGCTGGTCGGTGTGCCTTCATCGTCCATTGTCAAAGATCCGCGCATTCCAGGCAAAGTTCCGTCATCGACGACGGTGACGCCCGGCGCTGCGACGCGGTCCCCAATTCGGCCGGTAAAGGCCGAGGTGCCCTTGCGTATAAAGTCGCCTTCCAGACCATGGCCGACGGCCTCATGCAGCAAGACACCCGGCCAACCCGGTCCCAGCACGACGTCCATTTGCCCAGCCGGCGCGGCAACGGATTCGAGATTGACTGTAGCTTGGCGCAGCGCCTCTTTGGCGAGGCCTTTCCAAAATTCCGGCGTAATATATTCGTTATAGGATCGTCGTCCTCCCGCGCCGGCATAGCCGGTTTCGCGGCGGCTATTTTTCTCGGCCGTAATGCCGATATTGAGACGGACAAGCGGCCGGATATCATCGTAGCGTTCGCCGCCAGCGCGCAAAATAGAAACGGCGCGGCGAGACCCTGAGAGCGTTACCGAAACCTGTACAATTGTCGGATCGAGCGCCCGGCAATAGGCGTCGATTTCCTGCAGAAGATCGACCTTGTCACCAAAGACCGGCACCATGACGGGATCGACATCCGGATAGAGTGCCTGATTGGTACGCCTCGGCGACAGAGAAACAGTGCCGGCGCGCCCGGCCTTGGCCAGAATGACGGCGTCTGACGCGCGTTTGAGCGCATCAGGGGTCAGATTTGTGCTTTGTGCATAGCCGCTGGTTTCGCCGGCCACACATCTGAGTCCAAATCCGCGGCTCGCGTCATAAGTCGCGGCTTTGAGGCGGCCATCATCAAAGGTTAGCGCCTCTGCTTCGCCGCGTTCAACATAGAGCTCGCCATCATCGGCGCCGCTTAAAGAATCACTGACGATCTTGGCAGCGAATTCAGCGCTCAGCTCACTGTCGTCAAAGGCATAATCTGTCATGGGCAACTTAATCTTGGTGAAAAGCCGTATATGACGGCGCTTTCGCTTTATTCAAGGGAAAATTTAAGCTATCACTGCGCGCGAATGCGACAATCCGCGCGAGTCAAAAGACCTGACCTTTTGAGTGTTTTTGCTTATACACGGCCCCAAAGCTGCGGATGTGAGTCCGTACCAACTGAATGAGAGACACCTATGCGTCTAAAAAAAGCCCTTATGTTTGGAATTCCCGGCCTATTATTAGCGGCCGGAACTGCCAGCGCCACCGTCTGGGGACTGGGTGTTGAAAACCCGGTCACAGAAAATGCCCAAGGCATTAACAGCCTGACCAAGCTACTTATGCCGATCATTATTGGTATTACGGCATTTGTCTTTATCTTGATGGGTTACATCATGTTTCGCTTTCGCGAGAAAGCCAATCCGGTTCCGTCGAAGACAACCCATAATACTCTGATCGAAATCATCTGGACTGTCCTGCCGGTTATCATCTTGCTGGTGATCGCGGCGCCGTCGTTGCAGCTGCTTTACGACCAGGACAGAATTAAGGACACAACGCTGACCGTCAAAGCGACGGGAAATACCTGGAGCTGGACCTATTCTTATCCCGATCTGGAAGGCGTCGATGAAATTTATTCAAACCCGCTAAATGCCGAACAGGCCGCTGCAGCCGGCAAGCCTTATCTCAAGGCAGCAGATGCACCTTTAGTGGTTCCGTCAGGCACCCGGGTCAAAGTTCAGGTAACGTCCAGTAACAATTTACATGCTTTCACCGTTCCCGATTTCGGCGTTAAAGTTGACGCAATTCCAGGCATTATCAACGAGGTTTGGTTTGAAGTCTTCGACGGTAAAGAAGGTATATATTACGGCCAGTGTGCCGAGCTGTGCGGTGTTTATCACTATTATATGCCGATCGAAGTTAAGGTCGTGTCGCCGTCCGAATTTGACCAGTGGGTCGCCAATGGCGGGTCGTTTGATACAGCATCAACTCATTCCGGCGGTGCCGTTTTAACCGCCGAAGCGGAATAGGAGAGAGAACATGGTAGCAGTCCCAGGAGACGATCACGCCCATGACCATAAGCCGGGCTTTTTCACCCGTTGGTTTTTGTCAACCAATCACAAAGATATCGGAACGCTATATCTAATATTTGCCATCGTCGCTGGTGTTCTCGGCGGATATTTGTCTTTCATGATGCGCGCCGAACTTGGCGAGCCGGGTATTCAAATCTTCGACGAAGATGTCCGCCGATTTAATGTTTATGCAACGATGCATGGTTTGATCATGATCTTTTTCGTCGTGATGCCGGCCCTCATTGGGGGCTTTGGCAACTGGTTTGTGCCCATAATGATCGGCGCGCCTGATATGGCGTTTCCGCGTATGAATAACTTATCGTTCTGGCTGTTGCCGACCGCTTTCGCGTGCTTAATCATCTCGTTCTTTGTATCAGGCGGTGATGGAGACGGGTTTGGCGGCGGCTGGGTAATGTACCCGCCGCTCTCGACAAGTGGATCGCCGGGCCCGGCCTTTGATTTTATCATTATCGGCTTACTGGCAGCAGGTTTCTCGTCTATTTTCGGCGCGATCAACTTCATCACAACCATCCTGAATATGCGCGCACCGGGCATGACCATTCATAAGATGCCGCTCTTTGCCTGGTCTGTACTTGTGACAGCTTTCTTGCTGCTTCTGGCCCTGCCAGTTCTGGCAGCGTCCCTGTTCATGCTTCTGACTGACCGTATTCCGGGCGGCACGGGTTTCTTTAACCCGGCTATGGGCGGTGACCCGGTAATGTTCCAGCACCTATTCTGGTTCTTCGGTCACCCTGAAGTCTACATCATGATCCTGCCGGCATTCGGAATTGTCTCGCACGTCATCTCGACAAACTCCCGTAAACCGGTGTTCGGATATCTGGGTATGGCCTACGCCATGGTCGCCATTGGCGTCGTCGGTTTCGTCGTCTGGGCCCACCATATGTACACAGTCGGAATGGATGTTAATCTGAAAGCTTATTTCGTAGCGGCAACGCTTGTGATTGCGGTCCCGACCGGCGTGAAAGTCTTCTCATGGCTCGCGACAATGTGGGGCGGATCGCTGCGCTTTACGATCCCGATGCAATGGGCACTGGCCTTCATAGCGCTGTTCGTTATTGGCGGCGTAACCGGGGTAATGCTGGCCAATGCCGGCTTTGATACCTGGGCGCACGACACCTATTTCGTGGTCGCGCACTTCCACTATGTGCTGTCAATGGGAGCTGTCTTTGGCATCTTCTGCGGCTTCTATTACTGGTTCGGTAAAATGTCTGGTTACCTTTATAATAAATGGCTGGCCGGCGCGCATTTCTGGCTGTTCTTTATCGGTGTGAATATGATCTTTATGCCGCAACACTTCATCGGTATGAACCGACGACATGTCGACTTCCCTGTTGAAATGGCGGACGGAAACTGGCTCTCGACTATGGGAATTATCCCGACGGGTGTCGGCATGTTGTTTTTCTTCCTGATGCTCGCCGAAGCCTTTATCCGCAAGCGGCCAGCCGGAGACAATTACTGGGGTGAAGGAGCGACAACGCTGGAGTGGACACTGCCATCACCACCGCCATTCCACCAGTTTAATACATTGCCGCGTATCAGCGACGATGATGGACATTAGATAGAGGCGCAAGGCCGAGCTTTGAACCTCACCAGAGGCCGCCTCGAATTCGAGCGCGGCCTTTTGGCCAGCTAAAGTGAAGAATTTATGGAACGGGTAGAGACAATACCATTAGGGATCGGGACAGCAGAGCCGGCTGATTATCTGGCGCTGATGAAACCACGCGTGATGTCACTGGTGGTCTTTACCGCTTGGGTTGGTCTGATTTGCGCGCCTGTCAACATTTCCATACTTCCCATGGCTGTTATCATTTTGTGCATTGCTGTCGGAGCGGGAGCATCAGGGGCGCTTAATATGTGGTATGATGCCGATATAGACGCCGCCATGACACGAACCCGCAAACGGCCAATTCCGCGCGGGACGATAAACCGCGAAACAGCTTTGACCTTTGGGATTATGATGAGCTTTTTTGCCGTTCTGACTCTCTGGATGGTCTCTAATATTGTGGCGGCCGGCCTTCTGGCTTTCACAATTTTCTTTTACGCCGTTATTTATACTATGTGGCTGAAGCGCTCGACGCCGCAAAATATTGTCATCGGCGGCGCCGCTGGAGCCTTTCCGCCAATGATCGGATGGGCTGCGGTTACCGGCGAGATAACAATTGACTCGACCATTTTGTTTTTAATTATTTTCCTTTGGACGCCAGCGCATTTTTGGGCGCTCGCCCTTTATAAAACCGGCGATTATGACAAGGCCGGAATCCCGATGATGCCGAATGTCAAAGGTCCGGCGTCAACGCGTCTGCAAATTCTTATATATGCTCTTTTGCTCGCCGCGATTTGCGTCGCGCCAATTATCACTGGACTGGCTGGCATGATGTATGGCGGTGTTGCGCTTTTACTCAATCTTGGCTTTGTCGGATTGGCCTTTAAAGTTTGGAAATCACGGGCAGGAGAGCGCGCGGAAGCTCACGACGAAGCTTCGCTTTACGCTGTAAAGTCCGGTGATCTAGCGGCACGTAATCTATTTGCTTATTCCATCATCTATCTGTTTGCGATTTTTGGCGTGCTGGCGATTGAAAACCTGTTGGCGGGCGTGCTGTAATGCAAAACAACCGTCCCGACAGATATGAGCCTACACCGGAAGAACTCGCAGCGCGAAAAAAACGCAATTTCGCGATTGCCATGGTTCTTACGGCATTTGTCTTGGTTGTTATCATATCTTTGATTTCCAAGGGCGTCATATTCCAAATGCCGCAGTTTCAAGATGCCGCGTAATCGCCTGACAGCTATTCTTTTGACTTTGGCCGCTGGCGTCATGCTTGTCGGTGGATTTCAGTTTGATGTTCTCTATGCAAAATTTTGCCAGATCACCGGCTATGGCGGTACGACGGGCCGGGCTGAGCTAAATGACAGCGAAGTTTTGGATCGCTCAGTTCGGGTCTATTTTGACTCCAATGTCGCGCCGGATCTAAACTGGGAGTTTAAACCCGAACAACGCTATATTGATGTGTCGCTCGGGCAATCAGGGCTCGCTTACTATCAGGTCAAGAACCGCTCAAACAAGCCGATCGTCGGGACCGCGAATTTTAATGTAACGCCGATCAAAGCCGCGCCGTTTTTTATTAAAACCGAATGTTTTTGTTTTACCGAGCAATTGATTCGACCGGGCGAAAAAGTCGTCATGCCGGTGCTGTTTTTTGTCGATCCGCAAATGGATGATGAGAAGCGTTATGACGACATTAAAGAGCTGACATTATCCTATACGTTTTTCAAAGTTGAAAATCCTGAAACTCAGGTAATTGATAAAAGTGCGGCGCAAAGCCGCGATGAGGTAAACTAGGGTCCAGACCTATTGCGGCGACCTTATGGCCCCGCTATAGCACGGGCAGAGATTTCTTTGCGCGAATCGCGTTTTGGAGGGAAATATGGCGTCAGAAGCCGTTGAACATGACTATCATTTAGTTGAGCCAAGTCCTTGGCCGTTTCTGTCTGGTCTGGCTGCTATGGTCTGGGGCACAGGTATGGTGATTTTCTTCACCGGTCTGGTTTCCAGAAACCCGGATAAGCCGAACGCAATGACGGAATTTTTCTTCGCCCGCGGGCTGGATACGATTCAGGGTAAAGATGTTTCCAATGGTGGCTGGATAATTCTGCTAATTGGCTGTTTTTTCGCGGCGGTTGTTATGTTTGGATGGTGGCGAGACGTCGCCCGTGAATCCGAAGCTGGCGATCATACGCCGGTCGTTGATATAGGTCTGCGCTACGGCATGATTATGTTCATCATGCAAGAAGCCATGTTTTTTGTCGGCTGGTTCTGGATGTTTTTTGAGCTCGGTCTCTGGCATAAAGTCCGCGAAAAATGGGAAATAGCGCAAGCCGAATGTTACGGTGAATGGCCGGTTTGTGAGATCGAAACCATCGACCCTTTCCATATTCCGCTGATGAACACTTTGGTTCTGCTCTTATCCGGGACCACCGTGACCTGGGCGCACCACGCTTTGATAAAAGGCGATCGCAAAGGCGCGAAGTGGGGCCTGTTCCTGACAGTTGTTCTGGGCATTTTCTTCACCTATCTTCAGGGCGTTGAATATATGGAAGCCTTCGCCCACCGTGATGGTGAGAGCTTCTGGCTATCGACCAATGTTTACGGCTCGGCCTTCTTTCTGGCGACTGGTTTCCATGGCCTGCACGTTCTGATCGGAACTATTTTCCTGGCGGTCTGTTACCTGCGTCTCGTTAGGGGCGGATTCACACCGCAGAAACATTTCGGTCTCGAAGCTGCGGCTTGGTATTGGCACTTCGTTGACGTTGTATGGTTATTCCTCTTCGTCTTCGTTTATGTCGTCTTCCGATAGGTATAACGGGGCGTGGCTTACCACAGTCCCGTATCGACCGGCATGCGGGGACGGTGTCCCCGATGTGGTGAAGGCGCCCTGTTTAAGGGCTTTCTAGCGTTCAACGACCATTGCGAAGCCTGCGACGCCGATTTTAAAATCGAAGATGCCGGTGATGGCCCAGCCATATTTGTTATTTTTATTGTTGGTATCGTGATCGTGCCAATGGCGCTTGGCTTCCAGCTGGCGCTGGATGCACCTGTTTGGTTGACCTTGCTAATATGGGGTCCGATATTAACACTCGCCTCTATCGGGCTTCTACGGCCGCTTCGGGGCATTATGTTTAACACCCAATGGGTTCGAAATGCCCGCGAAGTCAAACGTGATGAGTTTAAGTGAAACTCTCCTTCAAACCTGATCCGCTCTTAACCGGCATCACCATCATCATGCTGGGCATTTTAATTAGTCTTGGCACTTGGCAATATCAAAGACTAAAGTGGAAAACAGCGCTATTGGACGAAATTGAAACTGCCGCAATTTCAGATCCGTTGACATCCTTGAAAGGGGTTCAAGACGCGCTGGCCAATAAAGAGCCAATAGATTATCGACGGATTGAACTGTCGGGCATGTTGTCGGATTTTGACAATCCGTTACGTGTCTATCAAGCCCATGACGGCC
The DNA here is from genome assembly GCA_013002305.1 of Hellea sp. Taxonomy (GTDB): domain Bacteria; phylum Pseudomonadota; class Alphaproteobacteria; order Caulobacterales; family Maricaulaceae; genus JACOMS01. The sequence goes on along the minus strand of JABDKG010000014.1, from coordinate 72,034 downwards.
ATATAGGCTGGCGCCTATTTATGCCATTCCGGCAAGGCGATATTTCGGTTTTCGGCGCTTTTTTTGTCATTGAAGACAATATAAAACCAAACCCGATTGCGTCGCGCGAGATCGATATTGCCGGTTATGTCAGGACTGCGCGGCCCGATATTAAGCCGCGCTATGAAAGTACTCCCGATGAAAACCGCTGGTTCGGTTTTAACCCGATGCCGGATACAGATGAGTGGAACGATCTGGTTTTGGGCGGCGCCGATACGCGCTTTTATATTGACGTTGTCGAAAATGAAACAAGTGCGGCCAACCTGCCGATCAAGCGGCCGAAAATTCGCAATAGTCATTTCGAATATATGTTGACCTGGTTCAGTTTTGCCCTGATTTTATCAATCATCTATTTCATCCTGCACAAAAAAAATGGGCGCCTCAAATGGTCTTAGGCCGGAAATCTCAGCGAATTTTGACCGAGCAAGCGCCTGGCGGGCGGGTAGAGCTGATACACCCACGATGGGCGGATTTTGACGACTGGGTATCTCTTCGCCGCCGCAATAAAAATTTTCTCTCGCCCTGGGAGCCGGATTGGAGCGACGCTCACCTGACCCGAAATTCATTTAAGGCACGGCTAGGCAGTTATAACCGGATGCTCGACCAGGGAACCGGATATCCGTTTCATGTTTTCGCCGGACCGGAGCGCCGCCTTATAGGAGCCTGCAACCTAAACCGGATTATCAAAGAACCCGCCCAATCCGCGCAATTGGGATATTGGATAGGTGAAGAATTTGCCCGGCAGGGATTTGCGAGAGCCGCCGTAAGAGCGGCACTAAAGTTTAGTTTTGAAGATCAAGGACTGCACCGGGTTGAGGCTGCAGTTCAACCGAACAATGAGAGATCCGTTAAGCTTTTAAAAATAACCGGTTTCAAGAAAGAAGGAACAGCCCGCGGTTTTCTCAAAATAGGGGGCCATTGGAAAGATCATGATATTTACAGCCGGCTCAGCAGCGACTAAATACTACTGAATTAAGCGTAGCTCGGCGGCGATAATGGATTCGCCTATGTCAGCAAACACGGTGTCGATATTTGTTTTATCGCCTTCAAAGAAATATTCCGGCTCAGATGCGCAAGCCTGTAATCGTTCGCGCGCTCCGGATTGGTTAATATCATAGGCTATAGATAATACCGTAATTCCCTTGGCCTTCACATTGTTGCAGACCAAGTCGAAATTGTCCCGTCCCTGATTTGATGAAAATTCGCCGCCCGGACCCGAGCCTCCAATGGAATGGGCACCATCGCCTAGGACAACGATATATTTATGCCATGACGTATCTGAATAACTCGCGCCTTCTGTCCAAGGCGCATTTGGAGAAATAACTTGCCATCCGAACTCCATTCCAAGCGCCAGATTGGTTCCAGCATGAGGAGTCATTGCGGCGAGTTTTTTTATCGTCTTATTATGGTTGTTCGACAGCGGACTGACGAGAAGATTATTGTCTTCATACGCGGTGCATTCTTCAATATATTCTTCCGGCAATTCCGTGTCTGACCCGCCGTCACCCTTGTCTTTATCTTTTTTCTTCTTCTTTTTCTTCTTCTTGTCGTCATCGTCATCGTCATCGTCATCGTCATCATCGTCTCTCAATGCACCCCACCGCGAACCAGAATCCAAGCTCGGGCTTTCATCGGTTACGACAAATGGCCAGCTACGATCACTGGAGCATATATTCCATACATCGCCAGATTCACCGTCTTCAACAAACTTGCCGTCGATTTCAAAATATACATGTTCAGCAAATGGAACCAGACCGATCTTAATATCGGACTTGACGCCTGAATCTGTGAGATCATTAATCAGTCCGATCGCGCCGTCACGCATTTCTTCGTATTGATCGTTCATCGAAGACGAATAATCGAGAACCAAGACGATTTCTGTCTTGCTTGTAGTAATATTTTTTGCAGCTTCAGATGAAATGCTAATCTCTGATGGGGAACGCCCGAACATAGACATCAGCATGTATTTCTGCTCCATGTCGACCGAAGCGGTGAGTTGATTACCAGACAAAAAATTGAATTTGATCTTCGGCGCTTTGCCCTCTGATAGGTTGAGATTTTGCAAAAAGACTTCTTTACCGACTTTTTTTCGGTCTCCTTTGCTGCCCTCTGCCGAAACAGCCGCAAGAACCGCCGCGTCAACGGCATTTTGCATTTTGATTTTGTTGGATGTGAGGCGGCTGGAATCGATTGCGATGCCTGCGCCTAACAGAAGACAGGTGGACGCGAGTGAAAACATGATCGCAAATTGACCTGACTGATCATTTTTATATCCTGCAAAAAGTGAACGTAACACCACAATCGACCTCATTCTTTTTATTATATCGGGTCTCGTTTAAGTTAAAATGCGTAATATCCGGCTAAAGATCGTGGTTAACTTTCAGTTATAATATTAGCTGTTTTGGGCGGGATAACGTTCGGATCGACCGCCACGACCTGATGAACGTTGGGCGTCGATAGATCGATGTTCTCGGCAATCGATGCGTCATAAACCGCTTCATTGACTCCGTAAATTGTACCCATCAAATGGCGGCGAATAGTTGACGTAATTTTCGTATTGGGAATGCGCTCCAAATAAACCCATAGCGTATATTCCAGCGCAAAATCACCAGCGCTGGTCATCGCCCAAGTAAAAGGTTTGCTGGTATTAATTTTAATATTTTCATTCTCGGCGCAGGTCTGATTGGCTATTTTAAACATGTCTTCGATCCGGGATTTGAAATCGGCGAGCTGGGCCAGCCGCGTGTCTCGATTTCCGGAAAAAGCCGGATATCCAATTTTGTAAACCATGGCCCGTCTCAATCCGCTGGAACTGGTGACACGGCTGAGATTGTCAACTCGGCTTTCCGTAAACTGAGAGTTTCGCATTAAAGTACGGTGATTATTGCGAATGTCATAAAGCACGAGATAAATCAGGGTCACACGCGCAATGACATATTCATTGGGGTGACCATCGATCACGACAACATCGCCATCCTCGAGAATTTCAGTGTTCAATATTATCAGGCCGCTAATAATATCCGGCGCCCATATTCCGCTGGTAAAGGCGAGAAACGCAGCCAGAATACCATAGATTCCGGTGAACATCTCCTCGGCATTCCAGACAAGTATCAGAATGTATATCGTCGTCAGTATCAAAATGATTAAAACGACAAGATTGACCATGCGTGAGCTGTAGGTTTCGAAAAACAAAGATTTTTCGTCGACCGTTCTTTGTTTGCCAAACCGTTTACGCGATTGCGCGCATAGGAAATTATAAAAAAGCATCGCGCCGTAGACGGCCATGATACTATAGCCAATATTGATGAAGTAGGATTGAAATTCGATCCCTTGACGGATCAGGACCATGCCAAATAGATGCAGTAAAAAGACCAGCACATTTATGGATCGGAACAGACGGACTTTGGAATTGGTGACCGCACTCGGATCAATAAATTTTAGGATTGGCCGGGCAAGCAGGAACAATGCAATATTGCCAACAAAGATAATCAAATGAATAGTGAGTTTCGTTTGATCCAGTCCCGGCAATAATTGTTGTAAAAATTCCAAACTTAATCCTCTGCCGGTTTCGCCTAAGCCGTGCCGCCAAAATGGGACAGCATGTCCGGAGTGACGCCCAAATAAGAGAGCGCTTTTGCCCATTTATCATCCAGCCCAATTTCGAAGATCAGACTTTCCTTAGCATCCGTGACCATCCACGCATTCGCCGTAATTTCTTGTTCCAATTGCCCGCCGCCCCAACCGGAATATCCGACAGCAAGAACCGCCATATCCGGAGCTTCGGACGTTGTCAGAGCTTCAAGAACATCCTTGGTCGATGTCAGAGCCAAGGTTTCGGTAAGTCGCAGGCTGGTGCCAGCGTTATAATAATCGGCCGTGTGTAATACAAAACCGCGGTCAATATCTACGGGACCACCATCAAGTACCGGCGTGTCGGCGACTTTGACGATGCCATCTATTCCGACTTGTTCCAGCAAATCAGAGATAACTATTTCGCCTTTGGATTTATTGATTATCAAACCCATTGCGCCCTCTGAATTGTGCGAGCACAGATAGATGACTGATTTTTCGAAGCGCGGGTCGCCCATGCCGGGAAGGGCAATCAGGAATTTTCCGGACAGGTTGGAGATATCGTCCATGGAATCAGAGTCCACCACAGAGCGAAGTTTTTCAAGTGTTTCTTGTTTTTTTAGGTAATTATGCCCATATCCATAGCAAGAAAACAAATAGAGGGATTCTTCATGACCATCAAAATCGGTGACACAATACCTGAGGCTACATTTATGACATTGGGAGCTGATGGCCCGGAGCCTGTCACGTCAGAGCAGATCTTTAGCGGCAAACGAGTCGCTATATTTGCGGTTCCCGGCGCCTTCACTCCGACATGTTCAGCCAAACACTTGCCGGGCTATAAGGAGCAAGCCGACGCGTTTAAAGCCAAAGGGATTGATGCCGTTGCCTGCACGTCGGTCAATGACATATTTGTTATGGCGGCCTGGGCCAAGGATCAGGGCGTTACGGATGAGATGCAAATGCTCGCTGATGGCAATGGCGCGTTCGCCAAATCTATCGGGCTCGAGCTTGATGCTAGCGGATTTGGCATGGGCGCGCGGTCACAGCGCTATGCGATGGTCGTCAATGACGGCGTCGTCGAAGCCTTGCATGTTGAAGAGGGCGGTGAATTCCGCGTCTCGGCCGCCGATTACGTTTTAGAACATCTTTAAGATAAAATATCAGGAGAGAGCTGATGGATAATATTGCCAGCTATATACCAATTGGGATTGCGGTCCTGGTTGTGATCATCATTTTGAAGGCGATTAAAGCCGTCCCGCAAGGAATGGAATATACTGTCGAGCTGTTTGGGAAATATACAAAAACTCTAAAACCTGGCCTGTCTTTTATTATCCCGTTTGTGGAGAGCGTTGGCTATAAAATGAACATGCGTGAGCGGGTGATCGATATTCCCTCTCAGGATGTGATTACCAAAGATAACGCCATGGTCACGGCCGATGCTGTTGTCTTTATTCAGGTCGTTGATGCGAGATCTGCCGCGTATGAAGTGAATAATCTTGATAATGCGATTAAAAACCTTTGTCTAACCAATGTTCGCACAGTTGTCGGTTCGATGGACCTTGATGAGGTTCTGTCACGACGCGACGAGATTAACGCCAAACTATTGACTGTGATTGATGCCGCGACCGACCCTTGGGGCACTAAAGTCACCCGGATCGAAATTAAGGATCTGTCACCGCCGCACGATATTACACAGGCCATGAACAAGCAGATGAAAGCCGAACGTGAAAAGCGGGCCGACATTTTAATGGCCGAAGGTCAAAAGCAATCGCAAATTTTAAAAGCTGAAGGTGAAAAGGAAGCCGCGGTTCGCGAGGCTGAAGGTCGTCGTCAGGCAGCGTTTTTAGATGCTGAAGCCCGGGAACGTGAAGCCGAAGCTGAAGCCAAGGCGACCGAAATGGTTTCTACTGCAATTGCCAAAGGCGACGTTAATGCCGTCAATTATTTTGTGGCTCAAGACTACGTCAAAGCCTTTGAGAGCCTAGCCAATTCGCCGAACCAGAAAACCGTTATTGTACCTGCAGAGCTTTCGAGCCTCGCAGCGACTGTTGGCGGCGTTAGCGCGCTCCTCGAAGCGGCTGCCAAAACGAAGAAATAGGACGGATCATGCCTGAAGAACAAAATGCACTAATGGCGATGCTGACCGATATGGACGGCACACGTTGGCTGATATTGGGGGTTATTCTTTTGATCCTCGAAGTCGTCACCGGAACGACCTATATATTGTGGCTCGCGATCGCAGCCTTGGTAACAGGCCTGACAGCCTTTGCTTTGCCGATGCTGGGCTGGGAAATGCAATTTCTGCTTTTCTCTATCATATCTATCATCTTGCTGTTCATCGGTCACAATTATATTCGCCCTAAAATCAAAAGCGATGAACCATCCGATCTGAATGATCGGGCCCGTTCTATGATTGGAATGCGGGTTCGCGCTGTGACAGATTTTGAACTCGGCGCAGGTCGGGTACAGGTTGGCGACACGCAGTGGCGCGCTAAAGCGACGGAAGGCAATCCGAAAGCCGGTGATGAACTGCGCGTTCGGTCGGTCAAAGGCACGACGCTTAATGTCGAGGATTATGCCGCTAAGACGTAGACTCTGGTCTGGTCATGGCTGGATCTTCCCGATAGGATAATCACCGGGAGGATCAAAAATGCAACATTTTTTAACGCCGGTTCTGGCGCTAATACTCTGGACATTTGTGATTTGGATATGGATGTATAAACGCCGCATTCCGGCGATGTTAGCCATCACTAAAAACACTCAAGATTTTATCGACAATCCAGCACTTGGCGAACAATTACCCGCTAAGGCCAAATGGGCGGCGGATAATTACAACCATCTACATGAGCAGCCCGTCATTTTTTATGCCTTGATGTTTTATCTTCATGCGGTTGAGCTAACGCCCGATTGGATGTTATATCTGGCCTGCGCTTATGTCGGTATTCGGATTTTGCATAGCCTAGTTCAAGTTACCTCGAATAAAGTCAATGCAAGGTTTGGTCTATTCGCACTCGGTTCAATAATCTTAATGGTGATGGCAACTTATGCAGGCGGCTTTCTTGTTGGCGGGATGCTGGCATAGGCGCTACTCAATTAGACCTGTGAAAATTCGGGAAATGGTGTAAAGGCTTGGCCCGATGACACAGCGACTCGAAATAATTTGCCCTGATGATTGGCATGTTCACCTCAGAGACGGTGACATGCTAGAAGCCGTCGCGGATCAAACGGCTCGACAATTTGCGCGCGCGATCGTGATGCCGAATTTGGCGCCGCCTATAACGACGGTTAAAGCCGCGACAGACTATCGTGACCGTATACTAGCCGCTATATCTGCGGATCTAGATTTTACGCCGCTCATGACTTGTTATTTGACGGATACAATTGATCCTGCAGAAATCCGGGCCGGTCACGAGCAGGGCGTTTTTACAGCCGCCAAGCTTTATCCAGCCAACGCAACGACCAACTCCGCTCACGGTGTTTCAGATGTGAAGAATATTCACGGCGCGCTGGAGACGATGCAGTCAATCGGCATGCCGCTTTTAGTGCACGGCGAGGTCACCCATTCCGAGGTCGATATTTTCGACCGAGAAGCCGTTTTTATTGATCAGGTTTTAACGCCGCTAATGTCTGACTTCCCGGGTCTGAAAATTGTGTTTGAACATATCACAACGGCGGAAGCCGCGCTCTTTGTTTTGGAGGGACCCGAAAAGCTCGCGGCGACAATCACACCGCATCATTTGGAATTTAACCGAAACGCGATCTTTCAGGGCGGCATTCGCCCGCATTATTATTGCCTGCCGGTGGCCAAGCGCGAGAACCACAGATTGGCTCTGCGCCGGGTCGCGACATCCGGTTCGCCCAAGTTTTTTCTAGGCACTGATTCTGCCCCGCATGAAGTCGGAACCAAAGAGTCGGCCTGCGGGTGTGCGGGTCTGTTTAACGCGCCATGCGCGCTTCAGAGCTATCTCAAAACATTTGAGGACGAAAATGCGCTCGATAAATTCGAAGCCTTTGCCTCAATCAACGGCCCTGCCTTTTACGGCCTGCCCGTCAATAAAGAAAAAATTCATTTGGAAAAAAGCGGATCAATAATCCCTGATTCTATCTCGGTGGACAATAGTCACGTCGTTCCGTTTCATGGCGGCGAAACTTTGAACTGGACAATAGCCGGCTAAATCAATCCCAGTCGCGCCGAACCAAGGATAGCAGCTCTTCGCTGTTTTCGTCAAAAATCACTAATCTCAAATGGGTGGCTTTGACATGATGAGCGTTTTGTAAAGCCGAAAAAAAGCGGGATTCTATATCCATTTTCGGGCCCATACAGGCTTTCTTGGTGCTCATGATCGGACCAATTATAAGTCGCTGACCGTTAAGCTCATAGCTGCCGCCAAAATTATTGCAACCTCCATTACCGTTCATATTTCCATCATTGTCAAAATTAACAAAGGGTTCGTCCTTGCCCTCAAAGCCCCATTCGGACCCGGCCAATGAAGTCAGGTCTTTTGCGGAATTGGGTCCCGTGACGGCTTTGGCGCAAGCCGCCAAAACAAGTGTACCGACTAAAGCCGGAATTATTCTCGCCAATAACAACTAATCCTCCCGGTAGGGATCGCCAAGCATTCCGGCGAGTTTGCGTCCATTTTCAGCCAGCGCCGCGACGTCAAGTGACACAGATTGTGAGCAGCTTTGGTGGCGGTCTTTTTCTAGAAAATACCCTTTGTTAAATGCCTGTATGAGGTTTTTGCGACGAGCGCCGTCATTGGGCGCTTCGACATTCATCATCTGACTAGCAGATTCTCGCCACTTTTGGTCATTATTGCCAAAACAGAGCGTACGCAGATAATGAAGTTGCCCCAAATTCATCGACATGGCTTCGACGATTGAGTTGAGCTGCACCATTTCAGATTCGACTCTGAGCTCGGCGTTTTCGCGCTCTTTCTGGGCTTTTGCGTCATTAGACTGCGCCGCCGCCGAAAGGGGCAGAGAGAAAGCAGCGATAATGATCAAAGGCTTGAGCATAAGGGGATAATAACGATGCAGACCAAGATTGGAATATTATTTTGCAGGAAACAACTGCCGGGCCTTCTGGATTATCCGGACCGTGTCAGGCCACATAGATAGCTGTCCGATTTTGGACATCTCAACGAATTCCGCGTGGGCGGCATCATCTCCGGCCCTAACATTTTTACCTGTCCAAATGGCGGCATAATCATGCAGGCGAAATGGCTCGCCATCAAACTGCGCGTCGATGATTTCTATTTTCCCCAAAATTTCGGCGTCGACATTGGTTTCCTCGTTAAGCTCGCGAAGAACAGCTTCGCGCTCGGTCTCACCCAGTTCGATCCGGCCGCCGGGAATAGACCATTCCCCCATACGCGGCGGTTTTCCGCGCCGGATCAAAAGCACGTCTGAGCCTTTAAAACAGACGACACCGACACAGTCGATCGGGCTTTTATTCTCTTCCGACATGGATTAGCGTTAGCTTATGTGTGGCCGTTTTGCACTTCATAAATCCCTCAAGGAAATAGCCGATCTGTTTAGCGCAGAGATCGGCGAAGACGGTCTATGGGATTGGGAGCCGAACTATAATGTATCGCCCGCGACCGTCATTCCGGTGGTTGCGCTTGATGGCAAAAGAACGCCCAAAGTCGTACCGATGCGCTGGGGGCTGCATCCGCATTGGCGCAAAGAGCCGCCAGAGGGTCGGCCCATGTTTAATGCCCGCGTCGAAACTGCGGCCGAGAAACCAAGCTTCAGAACGCCGTTTAAACGCCGTCGTTGCCTGATCCCGACAAATGGCTGGTATGAATGGGACCGGTTTGAGGGCGCGAAACGTCCGTTTTATATCCACGAAAAAGACCGTGAGTTTACGGTTATGGCAGGACTGTGGGACCAGTGGCGCATCGATGAGGGCATAACACTTTTATCTGCAACCATGTTAACGACCGCCGCAACAGGCGGGATGAAACATCTCCACCACCGTATGCCCGTGCGGCTCCCCGAAGAATATTGGGATGCGTGGATGGACGGGGATAGTAATCCTGCCAAAATACTCGAAACCAAGAAGGGCTCCGATGATCTGGTTTGGTATGAGGTTTCAGATGAAGTCAATTCCGGGCGCTCTAAAGGTGAGCACTTAATCAAGAAGGCCTGATTACCCGTTTTTCGGCGGCGGTTGCTTGCGAATAAATACGAGCGTGTTGTCTTCTGACAAATTATTGTCGAATTTGTAATTCTCGAGGTCAAACCCGCGAAGATCATCAGCTTTTTCGATCCGGTTTTGCATGATCCATTTGGCCATCAGGCCACGGCCGAATTTGGCGTAATATTGAATGTTATTAGCTTTGCCGTCTTTGATATTGAGATGCTTGACCTCAATCACCGGCTTGCTGAGAGCCGATAGGTCTACGGCCTTGAAATACTCCTTTGATGCCAAATTGACGATGGTCTGGTCTTTGTGACTTGCGATGTCGTCATTAAGCGTTTCGGCGATGGTCGAGCCCCAGAAATCATACAGGCTTTCCCCGCGCTTGGTCGCGAGCCGTGTGCCCATTTCAAGGCGATAAGCCTGTATGGCGTCCATCGGGCGGAGCACGCCGTAAAGACCCGAAAGAATGCGAAGATGATCTTGGGCGTAAGAAAGGTCTGAATCGGTCCAGGTGCGGGCCTCAAGCCCCCAATAAACATCACCGTCAAAGGTCAGGCCGGCCGGGGCCGCGCTATTGCTTTGGCCGTCCAAATTAAAGGTCTTGAACCGCTCGGCGTTAAGATTGGCGAGATTATCTGAAAGATGCATGAGTTTTTTAAGCTTGGCCGCGCTTTGCTTTTTAGCGACAGCGGCGAGCTCGCGTGTGTCTTTTGGCAAAACGGGCAGGGTCATTTGAAGTCCGGTTTCGGCCGGATCAAATTTCATTTTTTTGGCAGGGGATAATAGTGTCAACATATCTGTTTCCTCCTAACGTCGACGGGATGTCTGTACGCGTGGGTACGGGGTTAGATATAGGGGGCGTGAGCGATTCTGTCAAAGCACAGCAGCATGTTTAAGACATCTTCAAACGTCTAGATCTTTATAATAAGCAAATTTAATCGCGCGAGTCTAGTTTGCAGGTTTGAATTCAAAGACTCCTCCACAAAATAAAATCCGTTGAAGTGGATCAAGAAAACCAACTGACACAGATGATCTTCTCGAACTCGTTGAAGTATTTGTTGAAGAAGCTGTGAAATCTAACGAATTGGATGATTTTATTAAACGAGTAGAAGAACTGGAACAAAAAACTTGAAGGCCTAAAACCAGTCACGACCTTCTTCGACCATAGCTTCAAATGATTTCAATTGGATATGTGGATAAAGCGAATTAATAATTTCGATATCCTCTTTTATCATCCCGGCGCGTGGTAGAGGCTCAAATTGGTCCCAATATCTCAATGAGACTTCGCCCATATATTTCTGTAATATGTCATTATAGTCATTTCGTTTTCGCGCGGCATCTATGCGCTCACGGGTGACAAAAAATGGTTTCTGAAACCGCGCCCGTCGGGCTGCAATATCAGCAAGTTCATGGTACTCAAAAGTCTGAATACCCTTCTGGTTACTGGCCAGTTTGAAAAACAAAATGTTTCCGCCAATGGAAGTGTTTTTCTTCTCGCGCAGAACTTCTAAAGATGGTAATCCTGTTAGGCAGTGAAAATCCGCAATTACGTCTCCGTTAACCAACGACTCCGAACTAAACCATTTCATACGCAAAGTTCCGAGGTTTTGCCATTGAGCGATAAATTTTTCCAATTTATATCGATGCTTTAAAAATTGGCTAAAGGTTCGAAATCGCTTTTGATTTTGCGTCGCCTGCCGAAATGAAGACATCATGTAATCTGCATACTCGCGAAAATAACAAACGATTTGGACTTCCGCTTTAAATGACTTCAACAGCGTTTTAAGGCGCACTGTATTTTCCAAGGTTTGAAATGATTCGCTCGAAATCAACAATGTGTGATGATGCGGCTTGATCTCCGCCATTAATTCAGCTTTCAATCGATTGAAATCATCGATTGACCGACTGATTTTTGGGTTACAAGCTCTCGCAAATTGATGGTGCGCAACACTATGACCGCGTCCTGTCACCGGATATAATATGCAGCGACTATCCAACCCGTTTTTATTGCGATGAAAGTGATGTTGAAGTGAAGTCGTTCCCGACTTATGCCGCCCAATATGAATAATGATGTGTCGAATATAAGGAGATTTTGACAGATTAAAAATCACACGGTCCTGCGCTTTTTAGAACTTCTGATCGCTTAAAAATTAACCAACTTCAAGCTCAAAAGCAAGCCGAAGAATTGTAGCTTGTGCCTCGTCGCGAGAATAGGCAACGCTGCTAACAACACGTTCTTCCATCTGATCGCCCTCTAGACAGACCTGTAGCCCAGTATTGTCCGAGGTGGAGACAGCAAAGCTAGTCAGCACTCTGATAGGAGGTTATGATTTAGGGCCAACTTTATGTAGCGGACGTGTAATACTTCGGCGCCAAACGACGCTAGTTTTATCAATTCTTCAAATGTAGTTTAATTAAGACGCCAAGCAACTGACACTATCCAAAGGTCAATCGTATGAATACCGTCCACGTCCGTGTAGATATCACATCGATCCGCTTTTAAAGCAACGGCCAACGCTTTAGCCGTAGTATCGGATAAGCCGCGACCAAGCTTTGAGATACGACCATCCTCTATCATACCCAGAAAACCCGCCATCACAGCCGTGTTACCGTCGCGCAATGATTGCTAGATCGGGACTTAAATCTTTGACTAGGTCATGCCATTATTTTTTGCTGCGACCCTCGCTGATTTTGACCGTTAATTCCGCCGGTTGCCGAATATTGATATCACGCTGCGGGAATGGAATTTCGATGCCGTATTTCTGTAGCGCCGTGTGTATGGCCCAATTATATTGCGCCAATACGGTTCCGGGTCGTTGTACGGCCTCGGCCAAGAGCCAGACCACAAGTTCAAAATTGAGGCTGGAATCACCAAATTCTACGAGCCAAACTTCGGGCTCTCGTCCGGCGCTTTTATCGGTCCATTGAACCTCGGCAGCGGCTTCTAGGCCAGCCTTTCTGACGATATCTTTGTCAGCACCGTAGGCAACGCCGAAACCAATTTTCATCCGGCGGCGGGCATCGCGCAAGGTCCAGTTAATCACCTGTGCTTTTATAAATTCTTCGTTTGGCACCAAAATGTCTACATCGTCATTGGTCGTCACGAGCGTGGCGCGGATATTGATCTCCTTGACCTGCCCTGTCGTACCCGATTGCAATTGAATGAAGTCGCCAACTTCGACTGACTTTTCAAAGAGAATGATGATGCCTGAGACAAAGTTTGAAAATATGGATTGCAGGCCAAAACCGATACCAACCCCGATAGCGCCGGATAGCACGGCAAACGCTGCGAAATTGACACCAACAGCATTGAGCGCAACCATCACTGCAATAACCATGAGGCCTATTTTTATGACCTGTCCCAAAAGTCCTGACATGGACGGAGTTAGACGTTGGTTCTGTTTGAGCTGAGATTGTATGGTTTCGCCCAAAATCCGCCCGACCCAAAGCGCGATCCCTGCGATTACAACGCTGGAGGCAATCTGTAAGACGGAAAGACGGCTACTACCCAGTGTAAATGCCGTAGCATCGAGCATGGCGAGGGCTGGCTTAAGCGCGCGTAAAATATAGAGCGCCGCGATTACCCATGCAATCCATGCCAGTGCTGTTCGCCATAACCCAGGCTTCATATTGGTGGTAATGACCCGAACGATCAGAGCGGCGTTTAAGAGACTAGCAACGATGCGTAGTTTTTCATTGGGGAGGTCAAAAGCGCCAAATATTGAAACAGCAATCCATATAAAGATGACAGATAACAAAGGGAGCATGGCAGCGGCCAGACTGCTGTAAAACCTGTGTGTAATTTCTGTGTTTTCATTCGCCTTGGCTTTTGTCGAGAAGTTCTTGACTGGCCTGCGCGATAGTGCCCACCCAAGCGTCACGGCCAAAATAATAGCGAATAGCTGGTAGAGCGTCGCAATTGACCAAAGCCCATCCAAGAAATTTTCAAACCATAATTGTAATTTTTCTATCGTCTCGGCGCTTGAAAAATTTGATGCGCCTTCCGCGGCTTGTGCTTCATCCATATCCGTATCCTAAAAGCGCCATCATATAATTTCGTCTTCATAAAACAGGTTTTCACTATCTTCGTCGTCACCCAGCGCTTCAGCACTACTGAGTTCAGATTCCTCTAATGATGCACGTGCAATATGCACTAGGGCGTCGCCACCATTGACAATTGGCAAATTGGTTCGCCCGACAATCATCCCGGTGCGAGTGGAAACGACATCAATATCCATTTCTCCCAGTAGATCACTGACCACGCCGATGCGTTCGCCTTTTTCGACCGTTTCGCCAAGGCCTTTAAACAAACGTAGAAGGCCGCCTGTCGGCGCGCGCAGCCAGGTACTTTTAATAAATACTGTTGGGTCCGTTCGCTTTTTTGGTATTTTATCAACCCTAATCATGCCGATATGCTGCATGACACGCAGGATGCCCGACAGACCGGTCCGGACTGCTTTTTCATCAAACCTCAATGCTTCACCTGCCTCATAAAGCAATACAGGCACATTCAGTTCAGCCGCATGTTTCCGCAAAGACCCTTCTCGCAAATTTGAATGGAGAATTGCTGGCGCATTGAAAACACGCGCTAGCTCTAATATAGCATCATCATTTTTTGTGATACGAATTTGGGGGAGGTTGTCTCGGTGAAGGGCCGCCGAATGCAAATCAATTCCATAATCGCAAACCTTGACGATCTGATTGAGAAACACATTCGCTAACCGGCTGGCCAAAGACCCTTTTTCGCTGCCGGGAAAACATCGGTTTAAATCCCGCCGGTCTGGCAAATACCGCGAGTGATTAAGGAAGCCGTAGCCGTTCACCACAGGAACAAGCAAAAGAGTTCCCTTAAGCTGTTTGAGAGCCGGACGCTGCGCCAATCGTCTAATAACCTCGACACCGATGATTTCATCACCATGAACCGCGGCGCTGACAAACATTGTCGGGCCGTCGCGGCGGCCATGAAATACGTGAACCGGCAAGTTCATTTGTAGCCGATTTGGAAGAGCGCTGATCGGCAAGTCAATAATTTTACGCGTACCCGCTTTAATCGTATCACTGCCAATATGAAAGTCTGCTCGTTTAGCCGCTTTGGGCTTACTTGCTTTCTTTTTTTCCTTCCCTGAACTGGCGGGCTTTTTCTTGGTCGTCATGCCTAGCCTTTTCCTTTGGTTTTAGTTTTATTCGGTGCGGCGTTTTTTTCAATGAATTCTATAATTTTTCCAGCGATATCCATACCCGTTGCATTTTCAATGCCCTCAAGGCCCGGCGAAGAGTTGATTTCCATGACGACGGGCCCATTGCTGGAACGCAACATATCGACGCCACATACATTTAGTCCCATGGCATTTGCGGATCTTACGGCCGTTTTCCGTTCGGCGGGAGATAATTTTATCAGGCTTGCCGATCCGCCGCGGTGGAGGTTGGAGCGAAATTCGCCATCGGCGCCTTGACGCAACATTGCAGCGATTACTTTTCCGCCGACGACAAATGCCCTTATGTCCGCGCCGCCCGCTTCTTTGATAAATTCTTGAACCAAAATATTGACATTTGCGCCGCGAAACGCTTCCACGATTGACGTGGCTGAACGTGTTGTATCGGCGAGGACCACACCGATGCCTTGCGTGCCTTCCAAGAGTTTGATGACAACCGGTGCACCGCCAGCCGTTTCAACAATCTCTTCTGTATATCGGGAATCATGAGCAAAAGTGGTGTTGGGTAACCCAATTTCTTCGCGTGCGAGTAACTGCATTGACCGTAATTTGTCCCTAGAACGTCCGATAGCAACAGATTCATTAAGCGGAAATGTACCCATTATTTCAAACTGCCTCAAAACGGCTAATCCGTAAAACGTGACCGAAGCGCCAATACGAGGAATAACGGCGTCATATGCTCCAAGAGTTTTGCCTCTATAGGATAAGGTCGATCCTTTAGGACGAATATTAAGGTAACATCTAAGTGTATCAATTATATCAAGCCGATGTCCCCTCTGTTCAGCGGCTTCTTTTAATCTCCTATGTGAGTAGAGACTAGGATTTCTGGCGAGCATAGCGATTTTCATTTTTAAGTCCTTTGAAGCATTTGTTAGAGCGTTAGGAATGCGGTGCAAATTCCTTTTTTTGCTGCATTTTTCAACAGTAATGCTGTCGGAGCCACTAAATCATTACTCTAGGGTTCATCATATTATCAGGATCAAGTGATTGTTTGATCGCGCGCATCATCTTGATTTTGGCCGGGTCGGCGCGCTTCGCGAGATCGTCCTTTTTCATTGTACCGATACCATGCTCAGCTGAAATTGAGCCTTGATATTTATCGACCAAATCAAACACAGCGTCGCTAATTTTTTGCCAATTCGATAAAAATTCTTCCGTTGCGGCATTTTCCGGCGCGCCAACATTATAGTGAATATTGCCATCGCCCAGATGGCCAAAGGCAACAGGCCGGCACGCCGGCACAATTTTTTCGACGGCCTGGTCCGCCTCACATAAAAATTCCGAGATGCGGTCAATCGGAATGGTAATATCGAGCTTCACTGATCCGCCGAGAAATTTCTGACCCGCTGACATATTCTCGCGTAGAGCCAATAGCGACACAGCCTGCGTTTCAGACTGCGCGATGATTGCATCTTCAATGAGGCCTTCTTGGGAGGCGCCCATCAATTTGTCTTCCGAAATGGCGCGCCCCATTGCTTCGTCCCCGACTTCCCAATCGATCAGCGCGTACCATGGGTACACGTCCTCAAAAGGATCTTTCTGATCAGGGATATGACGTGTCACAAGCTCAAGCCCAATCCTGGGCATGACTTCGAACATCGACAGCGCATTTCCGGCACGGCAATGATCCAAAAGCGAGATTGCATCGGCGATGGTTTCAAGCCCTACCATGACGCGCTGGACATGGCCGGCGCGCGGGAAAAGCTTAAGGCTCGCGGCCGTGATAATTCCGAGCGTTCCTTCTGCGCCAAGAAAAAGTCGCGACAGATCATATCCCGTATTATCTTTGCGAAGATTGGTCAGTCCGTTGAATATTTCGCCGCTCGGCAGCACAGCTTCGACTCCAAATACAAGATCTCTTGCCGTGCCGTATTTAAGAACGTGGACGCCGCCGGCATTGGTCGAGAGATTGCCGCCAATTGTGCAAGAGCCTTCCGATGCCAGCGACAAAGGAAATTTTCGATCAATGGAGGCAGCCGCTTCCTGAACGCTCAACAGTGTTGTCCCCGCCTCGGCTATCAGGGAATTTGTGACCGGATTGATATCCCGAACTCTATTCATACGCCGTGTCGACAGAAGAACTTCACCATAAGGCGTATTGCCGCCAACGAGTCCCGTATTGCCGCCTTGCGGCACAATCTTTAAACGCTGATTGCGGCATATATTGACGATAGTTTGGACTTCTCCCGACGATGATGGCATCACCATGAGCGGTGTATTGCCTTGGTATTTATCACGCCATTCAACCACCCAAGGCGCAATCAGTTGTTTATCATCAGTCCAGCTTGCTTCTGGCAGCGCGTTTTTGAGTTTTTTCAATCCGCTCATTTTCTAATCTCGGTCGGCTGCGGCGCGGCGTAAACGATCATTAATCGCGGCGCCCATACCGTGCGGTGGAATTGGCGCGACGGCGATGACCTCAACTTTATCAAGCGATCTTAAAGCTGCATAGAGGTTTCGTGCAGCCTCTGCGAGATCAGCACTGGCGGAGAGGTTCATATCGGCAATCACCTCCGTATGACCAAAGGCAAGATAGGCCTCGCCGCTTCGCCGCTCCATCGCGTTCAACCTGACACGCGCTTTAGGAGCGTAATGGCTTTTTAACATGCCCGGCGCGCTTGTTTGGGCCGCTTTTTCAGGCAGGCGTAAATCTGAGATATAGGGCACAAAGTCCTCAACAGGAATGACACCGGGTCTTAGAAGAACAGCACGATCTTTCTCTATTTTTAAAATGGTTGACTCGATTCCGTTGTCACACTCGCCGCCGTCAATGATCAGGTCAACCTGATCGCCGAGATCGTCGGCAACATGCTGGGCGCGGGTCGGGCTGATATGGCCCGAACGGTTGGCGCTGGGCATGACAATAGGGCCGTTAAAACCAAGCTCCTTAAACGCTTTGGACCATTTGTTTTCTGGGCAACGAATAGCCAGAGTTGAAAGATTAGCACCGGCGATCGCGCTGAGTTCATCGGTGACTTTAGGCAGCACCAATGTCAGAGGGCCTGGCCAAAAAACTTTGGCCAAAGATTTTGCCATTTCATTCGCTTCGGCCCATTTACCCAAGTCTGCCGGATCAAAAATATGGACAATCAGCGGATTATGCGACGGCCGGCCTTTGGCTTTAAAAATTTTGGCAACAGCTTCGTCATTACGCGCATCAGCAGCGAGGCCGTATACGGTCTCGGTTGGCAAAGCGACTAACCCGCCGGCTCGTAGGATTTTGACGGCCTCGGCAAAACTCTCAGGACTTGATTTGACGATCCGGCTCACCTTGTACTGATCCTGTTTTTCATTCAAATAGTTTGCGTCTCTATGGGCTAGCCTATAAGGGGTTGCAGGGTCGAATCCTATGAAAATATGACCATACCCTAACTTGCAAAGTCGCTAGCAGCGCAACATGAGACATTATGGCTGACACAGAAAATAAAACCAAAAAAGGCGATAAGGACGACAAGGAAGTCGACGATCGGACTTTGCGTCAGAAAATTATGTCCGAAGTCAAATTTTTTGCCGGTCTTGCAGTCTTCCTTTTAGTGTTTTGGACGACAATTTTTGGTCATTACAAGATTCCAAGTGAGAGCATGCAGCCAACGCTTGAGGTCGGTGATCATCTCTATGTCTCAAAATTTGCCTACGGGTATAGCCGGCATTCCTTGCCGCTTGGCCTGCATAAATTACCATTTCTGCCTGAACGCGGAAAGATTTTCTCCCGACTGCCCAAACGCGGGGATGTCGTCGTATTCCGAAACCCGATCACTAAAATTGTTATGATCAAGAGAGCCGTGGGTCTGCCCGGTGACAAAGTTGCCGTTAAAGCCGGACGGCTATATGTCAATGGAGAGATGGTTGAACGGGAGATAATCGATCAGCTTAAATATCGGGAACATAAAAAGAATAAAAAAAGCAAAAAGGTGCCTGATATTAACGACGTCACAGTTTATGAAGAGCAATTCGAAGGCGAGAAAAAGCCGCACATTATTTACGAGGAATATGACAATCCGGGTTACGGTGTCGCGAATAGCTATGATGAAACAACTGTGCCGCCGGACACAATTTTTTTCATGGGCGACAATCGGGATAATTCCAGAGATAGTCGCTTCTTAGCTCACGAAAGTCTTAAATCAGATTCAGGGCCGGGATTTGTTCCTCTTGATCATCTCATCGGCCGGGCTGACTTAATCATGTTCTCTTTCAAGCGCTGCAAGAAAGAGCCGGGGCTTTACTGTCCCAAACGACGCTATTTGTCTCCCATTCGGTAGCAATTTGTCGCTCTATTCGTTTAAAGACTCGACGCCACCCAAAAATCAACCCAAAAGCTCGCAATGGCCGAAAAAGATCAACAAATTGACCGAATAGTTCTGGTCCGGCATGGTTTGCCAGCACTGTCCCGTAAGGTTCGGTTGACGTGGCGGGAATACCGTGATTGGTGGCTGAAATATGATGAGGGCGGCCTCGATGAAAATCAAAAGATTCCGCCCAAAGTGATAGAGCTGGCCAAACAAGCTGACATCGTAATTTCCAGTCCGCTCAGGCGCGCTGTCGAAACGGCAACATTGCTGCGCGGGAAGCCGCCGGATTTGACAGACCCCGACTTAGTTGAAGCCGATCTTCCATCACCTAAATTAGGCGCTTTGAAATTAAGACCTCAGACATGGGGATTCTTAGCCCGGATTGTATGGTATGTCGGATGGGCAGATGGGATGGAAAGCCATTCAGATGCCCGGATCAGAGCGAATGTCATGGCCGCTAAACTTGAATCTCAGGCAACCGGCGGTAAACTTGTATTGGTGACGGCCCATGGCTGGTATAATAGGATGGTCAAAGGGTCTTTGATGACGCAAGGCTGGAAATGCATCAGTCAAAATGGCGACTTGCATTGGAGCCACCGGATTATGGAACGCGAAACGGATTATTATAATGAGCGATAAAAAAATAGCTGACATGAGTTTTGAGCAGGCCCTAGAAGAGCTTGAAACCATTGTCGAGAAACTTGAACGAGGCGATGCTCCGCTGGAAGAAAGCATCAAAATCTATCAACGCGGCGCGCAGCTCAAACAACATTGCGAATCCAAGCTCAAAAACGCCCAGCTTAAAGTCGAAAAAATCGTACTTGATGGCCAGGGCAATGCCAGGACAGAGGCGCTGGATAGCTAAGCCGTTATGACCGCGCCTGTTCTGACATCCAGCCTGCGCCAAATTCAGTCACAAATTGATGAGTCTCTCGACAATTTACTGCCACAACCCGACGGCCATCAGGCCGTTATCGTTGAGGCCATGCGATATGCGGCCATAGGCGGCGGAAAAAGATTGCGTCCTTTTCTGATGGTCGAAACGAATCGGCTATTTGAAAAGCCGGGGCCTGATGTCCTGCAAGCCGCAACCGCGCTCGAATGCGTCCATGTTTATTCGCTGATCCATGATGATTTGCCTTGTATGGATGATGATGATCTTCGCCGCGGAAAACCAACCGTTCACAAAGCTTTTGACGAGGCCATTGCCGTGCTTGCCGGTGACGCTTTGTTGACTATGGGATTTGAGCTCATGAGCACGCTCAACGCCGATTCAAAAAAAGTCCTTACGCTTGTTCAGGGTTTGGCTCTGGCATCAGGCTCAAACGGAATGATCGGAGGGCAGGTCATAGATATTACGCTTGATGAAGCCGATCGTACGGAAAGCCTGATCACAGAGCTTCAGTCCCTCAAGACGGGCGCGCTTATCAGCTATGCGGTGATGTCGGGCGCATTATTGGCGGGGGCCGATGATCAAGAGCTGGAAGTTCTCTCAAAATTTTCTGATGATCTGGGACTGTTGTTCCAAATTACGGACGATATTCTAGACGTGGAAGGCGACGCGGCGATAATGGGCAAGGCGGCTCGAAAAGACGAAAACCTTGGAAAAGCCACATTTGTGTCAATTCTTGGCCTTGCCGGCGCGAAAGAACGTGCTTTGCAACTGGCAGGTAGGGCAAAAGGACGCCTTGAAGTCTTTGGTAAAAGGGCCCAAATACTGGAACAGACGGTTGACTATATTGTTGTTCGGGACCAATAGCCCCGCAACTCCGGCCAAGAGACGAACATGATCAAAACGCCATTATTGGATACAGTAAAATATCCCGCAGACATGCGAGACTTCTCGCGTGACGAAATTAGACAGCTGGCCGATGAGCTGCGCTCGGAAGTCATCGACGCCGTTTCTGTCACTGGAGGACATCTCGGCGCCGGTCTGGGCGTCGTTGAATTGACCGTCGCGATCCATCATGTGTTCAACACACCGGATGATATTCTGGTATGGGATGTCGGGCATCAATGCTATCCGCACAAAGTTCTGACCGGGCGCCGTGACCGCATCCGAACACTACGAAAAGCCGGCGGTTTATCTGGATTTACAAAGCGCGCCGAAAGTGAATATGACCCGTTTGGCGCGGCCCATTCTTCAACGTCTATTTCTGCAGGCATGGGCTTTGCGGCTGCGCGCGATCTGGCCGGGAAAGACAATCACATCATTAGCGTCATCGGTGACGGCGCGATTACAGCTGGCATGGCCTATGAGGCGATGAATAATGCTGGCGCGTCAGACTCGCGGATGATCGTGATCTTGAATGACAATGACATGTCGATCGCTCCGCCTGTCGGTGCTATGAGCGGCGTACTGGCCCGTATCGTTTCATCTGGCGGTTATCAGGCTGTCAGAGGATTTGCTAAGAATATTGTCGAAAACGCACCGCGTTCGATAAAAGACACGGCCCGAAAAGCCGAAGAATATGGCCGCGGCATGGTTACTGGCGGCACTTGGTTCGAAGAGCTGGGTTTTTACTATGTCGGACCTGTCGACGGACATGACCTCGACGCATTGATACCGATCCTTGAAAACGTCAAAAACATGAAAAATGGACCCGTGCTGGTCCATGTGGTCACACAAAAAGGCAAAGGTTACGCACCTGCCGAAAACTCCGCCGATAAATATCACGGCGTTTCCAAATTTAATGTAGTGACTGGCGAGCAAAGTAAAACGGTGGCTAATGCCCCTAGTTATACAAAAGTTTTTGCCGATCAACTTATTAAGCAGGCTGAAAAAGACGATAAAATCGTTGGGATAACTGCGGCAATGCCGAGCGGCACCGGCATGAAACTATTCGAAGAACAATTCCCTAATCGAATGTTTGACGTTGGAATTGCTGAACAGCATGCCGTTACGTTTGCCGCCGGTATGGCCGCGGAAGGGTTTAAACCTTTTGCCGCAATCTACTCGACGTTTTTGCAGCGCGCCTATGATCAGGTTGTCCATGACGTCGCCATTCAAAATCTACCCGTCAGATTTGCGATTGACCGGGCTGGCCTCGTCGGCGCCGACGGCCCAACCCACGCCGGTTCATTTGATCTCGCCTATCTTTGCTGTCTGCCAAATTTTGTGGTTATGGCCGCGGCCGACGAAGCTGAACTGGCCCGAATGGTCAAAACGGCGGTTGACCATGATAGTGGCCCAATAGCCTTTAGATATCCGCGTGGTGAGGCAACGGGTATCGACATTCCTGAAAACCCGAAGGCGCTGGAAATCGGTAAAGGCCGAATTATCCGCGAAGGTAATCGAATTGCGATCTTATCTCTTGGAACGCGTCTCGGCGAAGCGATGCAAGCAGCAGAGCAGCTTGATACGCTTGGCCTGAGCGCAACGGTCGCCGATGCAAGATTCGCCAAACCTTTAGATGCGGATTTGATCAACCGTCTGGCAGATGAGCATGAAGTTTTAATTACAATTGAAGAGGGCTCCAAAGGGGGATTTGGTGCGGCTGTTCTTCAAGCGCTCGCGTCGGTTGGCCGGCTGGATTACGGCCTTAAAGTTAGAACGATGGTCCTGCCGGATATTTTCATCGATCATGACACGCCCGCCAATATGTATGAGCAGGCTGGCCTTCACGCAGATGGAATAGTCGAAGAAGTCTTCAAGGTATTGGGCCGGGAATTTCATCGGCAAAGCATTCTGGCTTAATTGGACGGCACGCGTCTTGACATAAAGCTGGTTGAGCTTGGCCTGTATGAGAGCCGCGCCCGCGCCGCATCCGCGATCAAAACCGGACATGTGAAAATCGACGGTAAAACTGCCACGAAACCGTCTCAAAAAGTCGCTAATAATAATATCATTGAAGCCGAACAAGAACATCCATGGGTGTCCCGCGCGGGGATCAAACTGGCTCACGCTTTAAAACTTTTTAACATTGATGTTTCCGGCAAAACCTGTCTGGATGTCGGTTCCTCAACGGGCGGATTTACCGAGGTCCTGCTCGATAACGGAGCCCGTAAAATTTATGCGGTAGATGTCGGTCAAGGACAGCTGCACAATAAACTGAAAGGCCATCCCAAAGTCGTATCCATGGAACAAACGGATGCGCGCACTCTGCGAGCTGATATGTTTGATCCGCTGCCGCAAATAGTGGTTTGTGATGCCAGTTTTATTTCGGCGACGAAAATATTGGAAAAGCCTTTATCAATTGTCCAGCCCGGCGCGGTTCTTATCAGTTTGGTAAAACCGCAATTCGAAGTCGGCCGCGAGAATATTGGACGCGGCGGTCTCGTCAAAACCGAAGAATTGGCCAAAAAAGCCCTTACATTTGTTGTAAACTGGGTCAGCGAATTGGGCTGGGAAGTCCGGGCTACGAACCTTTCGCCGATAAAGGGCGGAGACGGCAATATCGAATATTTGCTCTACGCGCGCAAATAAAACCCGGGTTATAGCCCGGGTTGAATTGCTAATAATTACTGACTAGTGCCGGCAAGATCTGTTGTGAACGTGACGATGTCGATTATTACTGCGCGGGCGGTAATGGCTGTTATAATTATTACTATAATATCGAGGCCGATATTGACGATTTGATCCCAATGAAATGGTCAAACCAGGGCGGCGGTAATAGTTTCCGGCATAATAGGGCTGGCTGTAGCCTGTCTGGAAATAATTGGGCCGAGAATAGTAGCCATTATTATAATAGTTCGGGTAGTGGCCAGTATTGTAGTAACCTCCTGACGAATACCCACCGCTATAACTGCCATTATAATAACCATTATTATAGTAGCCGTTATTATATCCGTTTCCGTAGTAAGTGTTTCCGCGGTGACGGTAATTGCTGTGATTTCCATCGGCGATGGAATATCCTGCTGCGCCGCCAACAAGAGCGCCAATTATAGCGCCTTCATTACGATTGCCATGTCCGGCAATTTCAGATCCAATAAGACCGCCAGCTATGGCACCGACTGCGGTACCGAGTAATTCGTCGCCGCTATTCTGGTGACGATGATGATACCCATTATCATGGGCCGAAGCGGTGATGGGAGCAACAATCATTGCCGCTGCCGCGCCTATCACGAGGCCAAATTTGAGTTTCATATTTTTCTCCTATGAGGGTTATGTAACAGGCGTGCGTCCCGGCTCCACTGTCTCGATCCCCATAAACATTAATATGCCTTAACTTATCGCAATAATCAAAGACTAGACTCACATAAAAAACGGCCCGTCAGCCAATGCCGACAGACCGTCCGGTCGAAACTCCGATCGGGTTAGACTAGCATTTAATCTTAAGACCTTGCGCGTCATACTGGGCAGAACTGCCGCTGTAACAGTAGACTTCACCGACCGGCTGACGGATCGTTTCAGGCTGGGTTGTGTGAATGGTTTTCTGGACCGTTACCGGTTTCATAATTGTTTTCGACTGCATTTCCGTCACGGACTTCATGACTGTTTCGGTTTTATACTCAGTATGGGGCTGCATTTCGGTTTGCGGCTGCATTTCCGTATAGCTTTCATAGTCGGTATAGTTTTCGTAATCGGTATAAGTCTGCAACTCTGTTTGAGGCTGCAATTCGGTAAATTCCTTCATAACAGTTACCGGCTTCAAGACGGTGACAGGTTTCATCACCGTGACTTCTCTGGTGCGGCTGATGGGCCGCGATTTCGTAATTTCGCGTTGTCGCGTGACTTCTTTCATCGTGGTGACGGGTTTCATCACTGTTACTTCGCGCTGAACCGAGTGCGGTGTTTGAACGGTTACCGGCACTTGCACAGTATGCGCCTGCATCTTTGTCACGTTTTTTGTAATTGTAATCGGACGATGTACCGTGACGGTTCGATATTGCGGCTGCGTGACATAGCTGCTTGTCACATAATGCCCGCTGTGAACAGCATGAGGTGCTGGCATAACAGGGGCCGCAACAGCGCCGCCATAATGCCCGCCATATCGATAACCATAGCTGTAGGAATTGCCATATCGCGATGATCCTTGATATCGGGCGCCAGAATGATATCCATAGCGAGAGCCGGTACCCATATATCGATTGCCATGATGTCCGCCGCTGTGCTGGGATCCGTATCGCGATCCATAGGAAGAACCGTAATGAGAATTTCCGCGGCTTGTTAGGCCATATCCTATCAATCCTCCAGCAAGCGCGCCAATGGCCGTGCCTTCGTCGCGCGTATTATTGGCTGCAAGATTAGAGCCGATTGCTCCGCCAATCCCGGCCCCTGCCAAAGTTCCTAAAACTTCGTCTGTATCGATATTTTGAAATTGTGCACTTGCTGTCGCGGGCACGGCCATAATAGCCACCGTACTTACGCCTATGATAAATCGTTTCATGTTTTCTAGCTCCCTATTCGCCTAACATTGGTGCCAAATTTGCGAAAAGCTCGCCATTTTATCGGTATTGGTTTGGGCCATCCTGACACGTCTTAACCATGAAGGGGCGAGGTGAAGCTGTAAATCACTTAATACACACGCACGAAAAAGCCCGGCAAAGCCGGGCCACATTCGCCTAGGAAGGGAAGGCGATAATCGCCCTAGTCGTCATAATCATAATAATAGTGATTTGAGTGACGTTTGTTACGTTTGAGGGATTTTTCCTCATACTTTAAACGGGCAAGCTCTTCGCCAATCTGCCACATACGCTGGTCGATCTGACGATCATAGCCGGAATATTTTCGTTTACGTTCCAGATAATCACGTTCACGGCGCAGTTCTTTCATTTGCCAGTCAATATGTTGCAGGCGGGTTTCAGTTGCGCCGCAGACATGGGAACTGGCATTATAGCCCCAGCGTGAGCTGTTGATGTTACCATAGCCGTGACCGCGATTATATCCGCGTGACCCGCCGTAATAACCGTTATTATTGCCGTAATATCCGTTGTTGCCGCCGTAATAACCGCCATTGCTGCCGTAATATCGATTATTTGAATTACCGTAGCCATAATTGTTTGATCCGCCATAATAACCACCGCTACGATGGCTGTATCCGTGGTTGCGCGAACCGGAATGGCTGCGATGGCTGGTTTGGTAAGTCCGGGTGCCATAAGCATTGCTGGAAGGGTAGCGTGTATTAGAAGAATAGACTCTGCGTCGACCACGCTCGTCACATTCACTATCTGTGATGGCGATACCGGCTGCAGCGCCTAAGGCTGCTCCGACAGCAGCACCTTCAGTGCCATCGCCGCGTCCTGCAATTTCGGATCCGAGCAAACCGCCAGCGACTGCGCCAACCAGTCCGCCAATGATTTGGCTTTCTGTATCCTGACGTTTGCACTCTTCATAGCGATAGCCTGAATTAGCTGGGTCGGCTAATGTAGTTGTTGGTAATCCAACACTTGCCGCTGCCAAAACGACGGCGGCCATTGTATTTTTGCGAGAGAACGTTTTCATGAGTAGCTCCTTTGGTCTCCCGGATCGGCCTGTCCAATCCGTATGAGACCTACTTAGAGAATCGTCGCTGAACGCGTTCTGAGATCATAATTCATTTTCAGTTCAGGAACATTACAATTGGACTTTTAGCTGATTTTGATCTCGCATCGGTAGCGCATGACTGTACCGCGCGCTGTGTCATCTGACTTCCAGTCCTCGCGAATCCAATAAAAACTATCGGCGTTTGAAAATTGAATGGTCCAGATATGGAGCCGTCCGTCATCCATGGTTCGGGTTTCATTGACATAATTGAGAGTGAAGCTGGTCCGCGTAATGTCGCTTATGGCAGCGCTGCGCGGTGTATCATCTCCGATTTGCGACCAATAGATATTGTTTTCCCGATCGATATTGATCGATACGGGCCGGTCTTCGCAATTACGGTCTTTATATTCTTCTGACGTTAAATCCTTGGGGCTGACACCCCAATATCCGTTCGCCCAATCCAGCGCGTCAGCGTTAGCTGTTGTGGATAGAACAAGGCCGGCTACTGGCAACCATATCCATCTAGATCTCAACCGTTACTCCATCTGATCGGTTATGAAATTCGCAATTTCATCTATCGCCTCATGCGCTTCTGGCAGCATCGTATCAAACATATGCCAGACATGACAGAGGTGAGACCAGCTCTGAAGTCTGGCGTCGCTCCCCTGTGATTGTGCTTTGGCAACGTAGCGGGCGCTATCATCAAACATCATTTCATGAGCGCTGGCGTGAAGCAGGGTTGGCGGAAGTCCGGATAAATCGCCGCGAAGCGGCGAGACGCGCGGGTCGGTCGGCCTGACTCCGAGTTGCTTCCAAACGAACCAAACTAATAATGGGCGCGGAATCTTTAAAAGCGGTGCCGCCAAAGGCTTTAACATCAAATCTGTGTCAAAATTGTCTTTTATTGAAGGACTGGCATATGTGCTGTCCGTCGCAGCGGAAATACCGACAATCGCATCTGCAGGTCTAACCCCATTGTCTCTGGCCCACTGCGCCATAACGAGCGTCAAATTTCCGCCGGCTGAATCTCCAACGATTGCAAGTTTTTCGATCGGCTTGGGGCCGTCAGGGCCATTTTCTAAAATCCAGCGATAGGCCGCTTGGCAGTCTTCAACGCTGGCCAAACGCGAGTTCTCGGGCATTAATCGATAGTTCGGCGCGAATACAGCGCAGCCTGTTTTCTTTGACAAATTTCCCGTTATAGCTCTGTGGCTAACAGCGCTTCCAACAGTAAAAGCGCCGCCATGTATATAAAGTATACGTCTATCGGCGTCGGAACCTTTTGCCAGTGACCATTCGCCGGAAACGCTTATGTCTCCAAAATTTGCAATGCCCTCACGATATTCGCCGTCAATTTCTCGGCTTAAGCCATTGCTTTCAAATCGCGCGCGTTTGGCTGATAATTTTTCAGTTACGGAGCTGTTTCCGCTTGCAGGGTTGATAAAATTCTCGACCAAATAGTTTTCAACCGCTTTGGCACCGTCTGAATTCGGGTCTGTATCGAAACTAATTGGCCAGTCGCGATCATATTTTGAAAGGTTTTGGCCCATTAAGGCGAATTTGGTAAAAAGCATGTTTTTCTCAGCGTGTTTAAGGTCGTTATTAGGTCGCGCTGCGTTTTAGATAAAGCGCAAATCCAACCTTTTCATTTTTTCCTTCGGAAAAGTCGTAAGGCTTGGTCGTAATGAGTTCGAAGTTTTGACCTCCATAGGTCGCAATCATCTTTTTCAGGGAGTCTAGCGAAATTGCGTTATTTTTGTCGCCAAGATTAGACTTGTGAAAAATGAGGAAACTCCCATTTGCACTTAATCCTCGCGCCGCATTATTAAAATAGGCCTGTTTTTGATCATCCGGTATTACATGTAGACATCCGCGATCAATCAGCCATGAAAATTTACCCAGCCGAAAATTAGGGTCACAAAAATCCCCGACCTGAAATTTCAGTCTTAGATCCGGGAAGTAATGGCCAGCCTCCCGGGCCTTCAAAATGGCCGTGTCGGAAAAATCTACTCCGACAATTTCTATACCAGCGCGGGCCAGTCCCAATGCCAGCTCCCCGCTGCCGCATCCAATATCTAATAGCCGATCTTGCGAGGTCAATTTACCTGTATTTAGCAATTCAGTCACTAAAGGCGGAATTTCTTGCGTCATCCAGGCCATACGAAAATCGGCTTGCGCCCAACGCGCTTCCCAGTGTTCGCGTTTTGGATTATTTTGCGGATCACGGGGCAATGTCTAACCGACTTGGCCGCGGTGCCTAAGTTTGTGATCTGCTAGAACGCAGGCCAGCATAGCTTCCGCAACAGGAACAGCGCGAATGCCAACACAAGGATCATGACGGCCTTTGGTTCTGACATCGATTTCTTCGCCAGACTTTGTCACTGATTTAAGCACGGATAGCATTGACGATGTTGGCTTGATTGCCATTCGCGCAACGATCGTGTCGCCGTTCGAGATACCGCCCAAAATACCGCCGGAATTATTGCCCAGAAAGGTATAATCGCCGTCGTCCATGCGAATTTCATCGGCATTTTCAACGCCTGTAAATGACGCGCTGGCAAAACCAGCACCGATTTCAACGCCTTTTGCCGCATTAATCGACATAAGCCCATTGGCAATATCTGAATCTAGCTTGCCGTAAACCGGCGCGCCCCACCCTGCGGGCACGTTTTCGGCGTGGACTTCAACGATGGCGCCTATGGAATTTCCGGATTTTCGAATCTCGTCCAGATAACTCTCCCAGTCTTTGGCAGCCTTGGCGTCGGGGCACCAGAATGGGTTTTTGGACACTTGTTTCCAATCCCAGTTTTCAGCGTCGATCATGTGCGCGCCAATTTGCACAACCGCGCCGCGAATGATGATATCATCACCAAGAATTTTACGGGCAATAGCGCCTGCGGCAACGCGGTTGGCTGTTTCGCGTGCGCTTGAGCGTCCGCCGCCGCGGTAATCGCGAATGCCATATTTGGCATCATAAGTAAGATCAGCATGGCCGGGGCGATAGCGCTCCTTAATCTCTGCATAGTCGCGGCTGCGTTGATCGGTATTTTCAATAATCAGGCTGATCGGGGTTCCTGTCGTTTTGCCTTCAAATACACCGGATAGAATTTTGACTTGATCCGGTTCTTTACGCTGCGTGACAAAGCGGCTTGTGCCCGGTTTGCGAGCATCGAGAAAAGGTTGAATGTCCGTTTCGGCTAGCTCAAGCAGAGGCGGACAACCGTCGACAACACAGCCAATCGCTGGGCCGTGGCTTTCGCCCCAAGTCGTAAAACGAAAAAGATGTCCAAATATATTGTGTGACATGGGCGTTCTTGTAAGGGGCTAGGGCCGTTGAAGCCAGCAATTTTTGTTTGAAATAATTCTGCAAGGCGTTGATTTTTGATCTTTCATGAGCGTAGAAGTCTGGCCATGGAACATAGTCATTCACATCCGCCGTCTGCCCACGAAAACATACACTTTGTCGCTCGAACGGGCTGGCTACGGGCTGCAGTTCTAGGCGCAAATGACGGGATAATCTCAGTCGCGGCACTTTTAATGGGCGTCGTTGGCGCAGGCATGCCCAAATCGGCTTTGTTATTGACCGGAGGCGCGGGTTTGGTTGCTGGAGCACTTTCTATGGCGGCCGGCGAGTATGTTTCAGTTTCTTCGCAGAAAGATCTCGAAAAGGCTGACATTGAACGCGAACGGCAACATTTGCTTGAACATCCCGAAGACGAGTTCGAAGAACTTGCGGCCATATACGAAATGCGAGGCCTCAATCCAGACACGGCGCGGTTGGTGGCCAAAGAACTAACGGATCACGATGCACTCGATGCTCATATACGCGATGAACTTGGGATACATGAACTTCAGCAGGCTAATCCAATAATGGCGGCGATATCATCGGCGGCTTCATTTAGCGTGGCCGCGCTCCTGCCGATCATCATGGTTTATCTGACGCCGGTAGAATACTTATTTCCCGGTCTCGTGACCTCGACGGTAGTAACGCTCGGAGTGTTGGGCGCAATTAGCGCAAAAATTGGCGGCGCGCCCATTGTGCGCGCAGTTGTGAGAGTAACAATTCTGGGGATTGCGGCTTTGCTGGTCGCTTACGGAATAGGGACGCTTTTTAACGTTCCGGTTTAAAAGGCACGGGATCCGGCTTGAACGCGGTACGCTTTCGGAGCAGGCGGAATTAATGTTTCATAGGCAGATTTAGCTTGCATGAATGCATGAACATCGCCGTAGGGGCTGTCGGGGTGAAAAAACTTCGCCTTTTTTCTCCAAGCGCCTCGAATGTCGATTTCGCGGGCGGCCATATTAAGGCCCAATGTCATCAAGGCGTCCTGACGTGTCATATATTCCCCAAATGCAGTATAGTGCTTGAAATGAAATTTAATCCTGCGCTTATACAAAGCGGAACAAAGTTAACAACATCCTGATTTTTATGGTTAATCAGTGATTTAAGGACAAAAAATGAGTAATTCTACTATCCCGCCCACGCCAAGCCCCAAAGATTACACTCAAGATCCTCAATATCGGGAACAAGCAGCCCGAAACACTGTAGAGATTTTTGATCGCGATGAACCATTTTCTTTGTTTTCGCAGTGGATGGCCGAAGCGCGCGCTCATGAACCCAATGATGGAAATGCAATGTCGCTCGCCACAGTTGATAGAGACGGCAATCCAGATGTTAGAATTGTTTTACTCAAAAAATTTAGTCCGACTGGATTCGTTTTTTACTCAAATCGCGAGTCTAGTAAAGGTAATCAATTGTCGGAGCATCCGGTTGCGGCTCTTTGCCTTCATTGGAAATCCCTTCGGCGGCAGGTTCGCATCAAGGGTCGGGTTGAAAGCGTCTCCGAAGCGGATGCCGACGCCTATTTTGCAAGTCGTGCACGTGGTTCCCAGATCGGGGCCTGGGCATCGGATCAATCACGGCCGCTTGCGAGCCGAGAATTGTTTGAAGAAAGAATACGGGCAACGGAAGCTGAATATGATCAGGACGCGGTGATACCGAGGCCGCCTTACTGGACCGGCTGGCGGGTTGTGCCAGAGCAGATAGAATTTTGGCGCGATCGGCCATTTCGGCTGCATGACCGGCTACGATTTACACGGTCAGGTGATGATTGGACGAAAGAAAGACTTTTTCCTTAGACGCAACTAGGATAGAACGACTTTATGGGCCAAGCCATTTTCTGGATATTTTTAGTTATCATTGTTCTCAACATCTTGGGTTCAATCGGTGAAAAGAGCTTGAAAAAAACCCCAAGCAAACCGTCGCCTTGGCGAGCGCAAGGCGGCGATCCTATGTCCTATGAAAATTCAGATGAAAAAAAAGCTTATCAAGAAAGGGCGAAAGCCGCAGGACAGGCCTTTGGACAGCGACAAGTTGCCAAAACAATATCAAAGGCGGCAAAGCGTCAGGTTAGAGATAAGTTTGATATAATTGGGACCAATGAAAAAGCCGCTGCCGATAAAAACCGTCACAGGACGGCCAATTGGGGACAGCGCGCAGGTCCTGGTATTCTCACGTTGAGCAATATTTTAATCATATTTGTGATCGGCATGGTCGTCGCTTATATCAGATCAATCGTTTAGGGGGCGAGCCATGAGCAATGAAGATAACGGCAGCGGAAATGGCAATAAAAAACCTGTCATAGAAATTATCGAGCCGAATAAAACGGAGCGAAAATCTGATATAATTCAGCATCCTCATGTAACTGACAATAAGCGACAACGGTTGCGCCGCCTTGTTTTGAAAATAGCATTATTGATTGCGCTGCTTATCCCTCTGACATTTGTAATCGGTGCATTTGGAACCAAGTTTGGGATTTGGGGTTATAAATTCGGGTTCGGGTTTATTACTTTTACCGCAATTAAATATTTGATTTACGCGGGTTTGTTTGCTGGAGTGGCTGGATTGGCACTCGCATTCGTAGTTCAGCCAAGACGCGGTGTCTTCACGGCAATTCTGGCTCTAATTATTCCGTTATTGGCAATGTATAAAGGGCTTTCGATTAAAAATACCGCGAGCCGGCTGCCCGTGATTCACGATATTACAACCGACACTGAAGATCCGCCTGTGTTCACGAGCGCTATTGTGGAGCGTCGCAACAAGGTAGATGGTGTGAACACACTTGACTATTTCGAAAAGAAAGATGTCCGGGAAAATACTCTTGTGTCGGTTCTTCAGTCTAAACATTATCCAAAAATCAATACGGTCAATCGATCGGAAAAACCGGATGTGATTTTTGGGGAGGCCTTGGCTTTGGTCCGGGATAAAAACTGGAAAATTGTTACAGAGGACTCTGACAAACGGATCATTGAAGCCGTAGATTCAAGTTTCTGGTTTGGCTTTAAGGACGACGTGATCATCCGAATACGGCCATCTATAAATGGAGGATCCATCATTGATATGCGATCTGTGAGCCGGGTCGGTCAGTCCGATTTGGGCGCAAATGCCGCTCGGATCAAGAAGCTGATGACCGGATTGGAAGAGCGCTAAAAACTTACTTTTTCCTGCCGGGAAGCGTGCCGAGCATTTTGCAAACAACTTGCAGCATAACTTCGTCAGCGCCGCCGCCAATAGAGGCGAGGCGCCCATCACGGTAGCGCCGCGAAATCAAAGTTTCGTCCATATATCCCATACCGCCCCAATATTGCAGGCATGTATCAGTGACTTCGCGCATGAGGCGGCCCGATTTTACTTTCAACATCGAGACCAATTTTGTGATGTTTTTGCCTTCGGCATGTTGTTTGACGCATTTTTCCATGAGAGCTCGATACAGCTCAACTTCAATTTGTAGCTCGGCCAGTTTGAAATGAACGACCTGATTATCGAGGATAGGTTTACCAAATACTTCGCGCTGGCGCGTATAGTCGATCGTCTCGTCGATACAGGCTTGAAGGCCGCTCACCGTACTAACAACAGCCCAAAGACGTTCTTCTTCAAATTGTTGCATTTGATACATGAAACCTGCGCCTTCCGATCCGATGAGGTTGCGCTGCGGGAGACGGACATCCTCAAAGAAAATTTGGCCGGTATCGGATGCGTGGTTTCCCATTTTCTCAAGCTTTTTAGCGCGGATCACGCCTGGCGTATCCATGGGTATGACAATCAAACTTTTATTGGCATGACGGTTGCCGTCACCCGTATTGCAAAGCGCGACCATAAAATCGGCCTGAAACGAATTTGTGATCCACATTTTACCGCCATTGATAATGTAATCATCACCGTCTTTGACCGCTTTTGTTTTAATATTGGCTACATCTGAGCCGGCGTGAGGTTCTGAAACGCCGATACAGGCCACCATATCGCCCTTGATCGCCGGGCGGAGATATTGCTCGCAAAGCTCTTCGCTTCCATAGCGGGCCAGCGCGGGAGTTGCCATGTCAGTCTGCACGCCAATGGCCATCGGAATGGCGGCGCAGTTTATGTGGCCGAGCGCTTCGATAGCCGCGACCTGGTATGAATAATCAAGGCCCATGCCGCCATATTTTTCCGGTTTTTGTATGCCAAGCAGGCCCGCATCGCCAAGTTTTTTGAACACTTCATGAGCTGGGAAAATCCGGTCCTTTTCCCACTGATCGACATAAGGGTTTATGTCTTTTTCAATAATCTTTATCAGGGTCCGTTGAATTTCGCGGTGACTATCTGTGTAAATTTCCATGAAGGCCTCTTTTCAGAAGCACCATATGCAATAATATGCACATAGGTAAATAGCGATCTTGTCGCGCGGGCCAACTCGGTCACACAAAGGCGGATTTATAATTGGGTTGAAATTTGCTCGGCAGACTTTTTTTTTAAAAGTGACGTTAAGTCAGGCAAACCAATAAAAATCTCGTCAAGATTAGTTGCGCGTAACCATTGCGAAAACCCTAGCTTTACCTAAATAAAGTCTAGGAGATTTTATGGCTAAGAACCCATATACATTACTAGGCGTGTCTAAAACCGCGACGGAAGCTGAAATTAAAAAGGCCTATCGTGCGCTCGCTAAAAAACTACACCCGGATGTAAATCCCGGGGACAAAGCGGCTGAGACCAAATTCAAAGAGGTAACAGCGGCATATAATCTGCTGTCCAATAAAGAATTGCGGGAGCAATATGATAGCGGACAGGTTGACGCGTCAGGTCAACAACAAAATCCATTTGGAGCCGGCGGTTTTGGAGGCTTTAATCAAGGCGGTTTTCAGCGGACCTCGGGCGGACAAGATGAGATGGCGGATTTGTTTGCGTCGCTTTTTGGCATGAATATGGGCGGTATGAACCCTAATCGCGGGGGTTTTCGGCAAGCCAGGCCGAGGCCGCAAAAAGGCGCAGATATTCGCGCAAGTCTTCAAATTTCATTCATCGACTCTTTAACTGGCGGAACAAAGAACGTTAAAATCGGTGCGGGTAAACCCTTGAGCCTCAAAATTCCCGTCGGCGTCGAAGATGGCACCACACTCCGCCTTCGCGGAAAAGGTCAGCCCGGGGTAAATGGCGGTCCTGCTGGTGATGCTAAGATTGACATAGAAGTCGGCACCCATAAACATTTACGCCGTGAGGGGAAAAATCTCCGTCTGGCCCTGCCTATTTCTCTTAAAGAGGCGATTCTCGGCGGGAAGATAAAAGTACTCATGCCCGGCGGTTCTGTACAATTAACGCTGCCTGCCGGTACAAATTCAGGAAAGACTTTTCGCCTAAAAGGGAAAGGCGTGAAGGGTGGCGATTTGCTTGTAAAAACGCAAATCGTCTTAAAAGATCCTAAAAACAAAGCTTTAATTGATTGGGCAAAGGGTGATGAAAGCGAAAATGACTTTAACCCTCGCGAAAATATTCTGTGATGTAATCCAACTGAAAGCTGAACCTAATATTCAGATTATGTTCAGGGGTTGCACGATAGATAGGGGTAAATGATGAAGAAAATTCGGCATATCAGCCTTTTGGCGGCGGCATCTTTGATGGCCCTTGGTAGCGCAACGAACGCGTTTGCAAAACCACCTGCCCATGACAAAGATAGAAAAAAAGTTGGTGATTTCACTATTAGTTCGCCTCTATTTGCGCCTAATTATGTGCCTGCAGAACGTAACACGCTACCGCAATGGGCCCAGCAGCGTATATCCTTCAGTCAGGCCAAATCGGCCGCTTTGGCCAAATATCCTGGCGCGAAATATATCGATATGTATTTGGACGGAAATGTGTACCGCGTAAAATTACTTCTAAAAAACAATAAGATTAAAGAAGTAAAAGTTGACGCGATCACCGGTCGTGTCCGATAAGACTACCCGAACCTAACAGGGGTAATTCATGCGAATATTGGTTGTTGAAGACGATCCTGATCTTTCCCGTCAACTTTCCGAGGCTTTAAAAGACTCAGGTTATGCGGTTGACGTGGCTGATAATGGCGAAGACGGTCATTTTATGGGCGATACAGAACCCTATGATGCCGTCGTCTTAGATTTGGGACTTCCGATAATAGACGGAATTAGCGTTCTGCAAAAGTGGCGCGCTGACGGGAAGACTTTTCCAGTGCTCATTTTGACGGCCCGAGATCAATGGAGCGAAAAAGTTTCAGGATTTGACGCCGGTGCTGATGATTATTTGACCAAGCCTTTTCATCACGAAGAGTTACTGGCACGTATACGCGCGATATTACGACGAGCGGCCGGGCATACGACAGACTCAATCGATATTGGCGCATTACATGTTGATAATCGTGCCGCACGCTGTTTCGTCGACGGAATGCCAATAAAACTGACTTCACACGAGTTTCGTTTGTTGAGTTATATGGCAATGCACAGGGGCCGAGTTATTTCCCGGACTGAACTCGTCGAACATATTTATGATCAGGATTTTGACCGTGATTCCAATACGATCGAAGTTTTTGTTGGGCGACTACGGCGTAAAATCGGGACCGATCGTATCGAAACTGTCAGAGGCTTAGGTTACCGTTTAATCGATCCGGATAACGTTCCGAATAAAAAGTAGCCTTCGAGTGGAAAAATTCAAGAAAAAGACACCACAATCTTTGGTATCGCGGCTGGTCCGCAGCGCCGTGTTTTGGATGATTCCGCTTTTAGCTCTCACAGCCATGACCCTGACCTGGTTTTACAGGTCACAGACCTATAAATTGTTTGACGAGCCGTTAGAGAATGTCATCACGAACCTGATAGCCGCGGCCGAAACCGGCGACGGCGCCCCCGATCAGGGTATACTTTACCTAACTAGAGAACCGCTTGATCCCGATTATCAACGGGCATTATCCGGTCGTTATTGGATGATCGGGCAATTTGAAGATAGCGGTGTATTAATGCCGCTTCGGGCGTCGCCATCCTTATCGGGTGAGACTTTGCAATTGCTTCCCAACGTAAAACGCGCACTTGACGCCCAGCCCAATGAAGAAATTCGTACGACAGCACAGGGTCCCGATGAGGAACCACTACGCGTGCTTGTCCGGCCGGTTATTTTGCCAAATGGCGAGCCCGTTCTCATGGCCGCGGCAGCGGATGTTAGAGCGTTGCAAAGTGATGTTCGGAGATTTGCTTTAATTGCGACGAGCCTAATGTTGCTGTTAATTGCGGCCGTTATTTTCGCCGTTTTTTGGCAGGTTCGCAATGGCCTGCAGCCCTTGTTCACACTCCGACAGAAAGTTGCCGACGTCCGTGAAGGAAAATCGGATCATGTAGATGGGGTTTTTCCTTCCGAGATCGCGCCGCTTGCGAATGAACTTAATACATTGATTGGTCACAATAAAGACATCGTTGAGCGCGCCCGTACTCACGTCAGTAATTTGGCGCACGGTCTTAAAACCCCGCTGGCTGTGCTCCTAAATGAGGCAGAAACTTCCAAATCAGGCTTGTCGAAAATTGTAGCGCGCCAGGCTCAGTCGATGCAGCGACAAGTCGACCATCATTTACAGCGGGCCCGAGCAGCTGCTCGCGGTCAAGTCGTTGGCGTGAGTACATCCGTTGAAGAATCTATCCAGCCGCTGGTCAGAACTCTTTCAAGGATTTATCGGGACAAAGATATTGAATTTGATCTAGATCTCACGACAGGACTAATGTTTCGCGGTGAAAAAAGAGATCTAGATGAGATGGTTGGAAATCTGCTCGATAATGCCTGCAAATGGACATCATCGAAGGTAATGATCAGTTCCGGCTTAGCAGAAAATGAAGAGGGTCAAATCACGATAGAAGTCGGTGATAATGGATCTGGACTATCTGAAGACCAATATGGAGAAGCGCTTAAACGCGGGTCCAGATTGGATGAAGCAACGCCTGGTACAGGCTTTGGACTGCCAATTGTTGATGACCTTGCACGAGCATATAATGGGCATCTGAGTCTCGGGAAATCTAAATTAGGGGGCCTGTCAGTGACGATCAAATTGCCAGGACGCATATGAGTTCCAAAGACCCAATTCACTTAGAGAGGCGCGACGCCGTTGCAGGGTTAAGATTGCAATCGCCATCAGCCGGTCGGAATGCGGGACCCATCGCCGACATAGTTGTCGAAGTTTTGCCTGAAAATGCGCGCGTTTTGGAAATCGCGTCGGGGACGGGAGAGCATGCCGTCTCGATCTGTTCAAAACGGCCGGATTTGACCTGGCAAAACTCC
This sequence comes from Hellea sp., assembly GCA_013002305.1. Taxonomy (GTDB): domain Bacteria; phylum Pseudomonadota; class Alphaproteobacteria; order Caulobacterales; family Maricaulaceae; genus JACOMS01. Next base: position 33,786 of record JABDKG010000014.1, on the reverse strand, counting down.
GATCCTGACGAAAGATCGCGGCAGAGTCAGGACGGGTGGCGAGAAGATTTACCGAACCAGTTAGCGAACTCATTGGCAATCGATACGACGCAGCAGAACTGGTGGTCTGAATTGCAAGACTATGATGCAATTTACTGCGCGAATATGATTCATATCGCGCCATGGGAAGCCGCGCTAGGGCTCGCAAAGGGCGCTGAACTTCTAATTGGAAAAGGGGGGACAGTAATTCTCTATGGGCCTTTTCTAGAAGGCGAGCAGACGGCGGAATCCAATTTGCGGTTTGATATGAATTTAAAAACGCGCAATCCGTCGTGGGGCGTGCGTTCTTTGGATTCTGTTAAGCATATATTTGCAGATGTCGGTTTTACTCTTTCCGCTCGGATCGAAATGCCTGCGGAAAACCGAATTTTGATTTTTTCTAGGACGTGAGGGGTAACATGACGGTTTTGTCATGTTTTGGTAAGAATTAGGATAGTCGCCCGAACCCACATTGCGCCTGTATGAGGAAATCATCGTGATAAACCGGTCTGTAAAAACCGCACAATTAGTCAAAACATTAATGTTGGCATCAGCACTGACATGTTTTGCTGCGCCAAGCCTGGCTCAATCCCAGTTAAACTCGAACAATTCGATTGCCGACCTTGTCGAAACCGTTAGCCCCGCCGTTGTAAATATCGTCGTGACAACCGACGACGGTCAAACGACGTCTGAAGGTCAAGGGTCTGGATTCGTAATTTCCACCGACGGCGAAATCGTAACCAATTATCACGTGATCGAAGGTGGCGATTCCATTAGTGTCGTTTTCAACAATAGTGAAAATTTTTACGCCCAAATTGTTGGAACTGACGAAGAAACCGATTTGGCGCTTTTGAAAGTAAATGGGAATTCGAGTTTTCCGGCTGTAAGATGGTATGAAGGCAACCCTATTCGCGTTGGCGATTGGGTGATCGCGATCGGAAATCCTTTTGGTATTGGGCAGTCAACCAGTTTGGGTATTATCTCGGCCATTGGCCGTGACCGTGTCGAGTCTGGGGCCTATGTCGACTATATCCAAACTGACGCTACAATAAACCGTGGTAATTCCGGAGGCCCGCTATTTAATCCGGAAGGTGAGGTTATCGGAGTGAACTCTGCTATTTTTTCGCCGACGGGCGCCAGTGTAGGGATTGGATTCTCAATTCCTCATCAAACCGCCCGCAACGTCATAGATGCAATTCGCAAAGATGGACGCGTACGCCGGGGCTGGCTCGGTGCTGGGCTTCGCGACGCCGAATTTTCCGGCAGTAAGCAATATACAGGCGGGGCCAATGTCAATAATGTCATTGCAGGCAGTCCTGCCCATTTAGCTGGACTACAGATTGATGATATTATTTTCAATATTGACGGACAGTCCGTAACTGGCGCGACGCAAGCAACCCGCCTTATCGGTGATTTGGGACCGGATGCGCGGGTCACTATGATGATTGAGCGCAATGAACAGCCCATGTCTATCACGCTTCAAATGGCCGAACGGCCGAGCAAGGAAGAAGTCGATCGTGCCATGGCAGAAGGGACCTATTCGGCTCCGGCTAGCCCAAGTGCTCCGAGATATGAAAGCGCGCCGCAATCAAGCCCCGCACCTGCACTACCGCCTGGTTCGGCATCGAATTTAAGCGCAACGGGATTAATGCTAGTCGATCTATCATCGGCATTCCGGCAATCAATCGGCATGCGATATGATCAAGTCGGCGTTTACGTAGAAGGGATAGTTCCTGGAAGCACTGCAGCCAGCATTGGCTTAACGGCAAATATGGTCATTCTGGAAATGGAACAGGAACCTGTACCGAGTGTTCGGCATTTAAGCGCAATGATGCAAGTTGCAGCGGAATCCGGACAGAGAGAAGTCCTACTATTGGTGAGACTTGAGGATGGCAGCGAGAATTATGCTGTTTTGCCTCTCACAGACTATTTTGCCGGCCGGGCGGTTTATAACCCCGACTAAAGGAGAAAAAGAATGCGGATATTGGTGGTGGAAGATGATCAAGTGGCGGCGGAGTTCGTCCGAAAAGGCCTCATGGAGGCTGGACATGTTGTGGACTTAGCGCCGGACGGAGATCTTGGGCTGGAGATGGCAAGAGCCGCCGATTATGACGCTTTAATACTGGACCGCATGCTGCCAAAACTTGATGGACTTGAATTGCTGGAATCCCTGCGTGCTGACGAAGATAAAACTCCCGTCTTAATCCTGTCCGCTTTAGGAGAAGTCGATCAAAAAGTCGAAGGATTACGCGCCGGCGGCGATGATTATCTTGCCAAACCCTATGCTTTTACGGAGCTTCTTGCACGGGTTGAAGCAATTGGCCGCCGTAGCGATCCGACGGCCGCTGTTACCAAACTCAAAGTAGGCGAGCTTGAAATGGATTTACTCGCGCGTACGGTTCGCCGGGACGGTCAAAATATTCTGCTCCAGCCTCGTGAATTCAGATTATTGGAATGCTTGATGCGCAATGCCGGGCAGGTTGTTACGCGGACGATGCTCTTGGAAAAAGTTTGGGATTATCATTTCGATCCCCAAACCAATGTGATCGATGTTCACATTTCCCGTTTGCGTGGAAAAATCGACAAGGATTTTGAAAGCCCGATGCTCCATACTGTCCGCGGCGCGGGTTACCGCTTGCAGCACTGATAAACAGCCTTTAGCTAGCTAATATGCTAAAGGCATTTTCCAAGCTTTACCGGAATACTTTATTCCGGCTCAGCCTTCTCGGGGCTGTGTTGTTTGTTGTCTCGCTTTTCGTGAGCCTTGGCTATGTCTATTACGCGACGGTTGTTGAGGACACGCGGCGGGTCGAAAATACACTGCGCGCCGAAGTCGCCGACCTGCAAGCTCTCTATGATAATGAAGGCCTTAGCCAGGTCCAAACAGAAATGTTCCTGCGCGTGACCTCAGGTGAGGGTATGTATTTGCTCGATACGTATAATGGGCAGGTCGGAAATATTCCCGAGAAAAATTTCAGCGAAGAAAGCATGCGCACATTTGAGCAGATCGACGCCGAACCAGGCGGGCCGTTTGTAAAGCTTGAATTCAGTTATGATGAAGATACTGAAGATGTGGAAGATCTCCAGGATCGCCGCGTATTGGCTTTGGCAGGGTTCATCGTTGATAATGAGAATAACCCGGTTGCCGGACTGATTGTCGGTCGGGACGTCGAAGCTACCCGCCGAACCGGTGACCGAATCTGGCGCGCCCTCGTGATCTCGGCCTTAATTGCGCTGATATTGGGATTGTTATCAAGTTTCTTTGTTTCGCGCCGATTTACACGCCGGATCGATGCCTTTAACCGGTTGGCGACCGATGTCCGCTCCGGGCAACTTGATCGGCGTGCTCCCAGAAATTATTCAGAAGATGAGCTGGATTTATTAGCGGAGCACCTTAATGCCATGCTCGATCATATCGACCGGCTTATGAAGGCCATGCGGTATGCTGGGGACAGTATCGCTCATGACTTAAGATCGCCGCTGACACGTTTGCGGACACGTCTGGAGAGCACGGCTCAAGAAATAAAAGATGACAATATGTCGGATATATTGTGGTCTGCGGCCGAGGATGCGGATCAACTGTTGAGCACTTTTGACAAAGTCCTTCGTATTGCTCGCCTGGAAGCCGGAGAGCAAAGGGAAATGCTACAAGAAGTTAATCCCAAGACTGTTCTTGAGGATATGGCCGAATTTTATGAACCGGCATGTGAAGACGCGCAGCTTGATTTTGAATCGAAGATAAAAGACGGCTTGCTTATCCTAGCTGACCGCGGATTACTATCTCAGGCCGTTTCCAATTTGGTTGAAAACGCGATTAAATATACGCCGGCCGGCGGCAAAATTCGACTGGTTCTGGACCGTAATTCAAATGGCCGGGTAAGGGTTGCGGTTATGGATAATGGGCCGGGTATTCCTGCGCCGGATCGTGAGCGAGTCAAAGAACGGTTTGTCAGGCTCGACAAAAGCCGTACTGCGCCGGGCAGCGGCTTGGGATTGGCCATGGTTGATGCGATCGCCACACTTCATGAGGCGGAATTTAAACTGAGCGACGGTTTGCCGAACGACAATGGTGTCGGTCTTTCGGTCGAGATTATTTTTCCGCGGCGTCGACATCTAAGGCCTCAAATGCGAGATAAGCTTAAATCATGATGTCGTCGCAACAGGCCGTGGACTGCGCGCGAAATAATTCTTCCTATCTCAAGGAAAGCCTAAATTTCTGGCCAACACTCTCGGACCGGTTCCTTAAAGAGAGCCCAGAGCAAATTCTATCCTCTCTATTCGAAAGTATTTCCGGGAGTGTCGGTGACCTCGATACTGAAATGGTGTCATTGCGCCAGTTAAAAAGGCAATGTCATTTAATAATTGCGCTTTCAGACATCTCGCAATGTTGGAGCTGGGTTGAGGTTACAGAATATCTTTCCCAACTCGCAGATATTGCCATGTCGCGAATTTTACGGGCGTCGGCTTTAGCGCAAAATATTGACGGGACGGATGAGAATCCTGTTCCGGGATTATTTGTGCTCGCTGTTGGAAAATATGGCGCACGAGAGCTCAACTACTCCAGCGATATAGATTTCAACGTGTTTTATGATCCTGAGTTGGTTACAATGCCAAATCCGGCCCGGCCGGAACGAGCTTTGATTAAAACCATTCAGGGCCTGATACGCGGGATGGAAGCGATCACAACAGACGGATATATTTTTCGGACCGATTTAAGATTGCGGCCTGATCCGCGTTCAAATGCAATTGCTGTTTCAACCCATACGGCCGAACGATATTATGAAAGCCTTGGTCAAAACTGGGAACGGGCTGCGATGATTAAGGCGAGGTGTTGTGCTGGCGACAAAGCTTGCGGAGAGGAATTTATCGAGCAGATCCTAACGCCCTTTATCTGGCGCAAAAACCTGGATTATGCGGCGATTGACGACATTATGGCCATTAAGCGCCAGATCCATCAAAAAATTGGGGATGACGGTATAAGGATTGCCGGCCATCATTTGAAACTCGGGACTGGCGGTATCCGCGAGATAGAGTTTTACGCACAGGTACAGCAGCTGATTTTAGGCGGACGGCATCCTGAACTTCGGGAAACCCGTACCGTGTCCGCGCTAGATCAATTGGCGCAAAAAGGATTTGTCGAACCTGATGAAGCTGAGGCTATGAAAGGCCACTATGGATTTCTTAGAAAATTAGAGCATGCCGCGCAAATGATGGCAGACGAGCAAACCCATAAAGTTCCCGAAGACGCCGTAAAACAAAACCAGTTCGCCGATCTCGCCGGATATGAAAGTTTTGAAACGCTTTCATCCGTTATTAGAGAGACCCTATTCGATGTACGTCAAATATATGCGGCATTATTTCCTAACGCTGAGACGCTTTCGTCTAGCGCGGGAAATATGGTGTTTACAGGGGTCGACCCTGACCCGGGCACATTGGCAACTTTTAGCGAACTCGGATTTAGAAATGGCGACCAAGTGTGGCATGACATGGCGGCTTGGCTTGGCGGTAGGATTAATGCGACCCGTTCAGAAAGGGCGCGTGAATTGTTGACTGCTCTTGCGCCGCGTCTCATTGATATCTTAGCCTCGACCGGCCAGCCCGACAGGGCTTTTTCAGCGTTCTCAGGCTTCATAACACGCCTTAATAGCGGTGTTACGGTATTCTCCATGTTCCTACAGCGAACGCGCCATTTGGATTTTTTCATCTCGTTATTGGTAAGATCTGACCGCATGGCCAATTGGGCTGCAACTCGTCCGGGAATTTTAGATGCGCTTTCAGATCCAGATTTTCTGCATGTCGACGAGCACTCTATCCTGGAAGGGCAAGACAGTGTCTTGGCCTCAGATGACTTTGAAAGCGCTATTAATTTATCCCGTCGGTGGGCCCGGGAACAGAAATTCAGAATAGGCGCTGCGCTTTTAAGCCAGCAAGTTTCTCCTAAGGTCGCCGGACAATTATATTCAAAGCTTGCAATAGGCGTCATTCATGCTCTCGTACCTGCTTCGATTGCAGAAGTAGAGCGCCGAAGAGGCCCAATTTCCGGATCGGTTTGCATTTTAGCTATGGGAAAATTAGCTAGCCGTGACCTCAGTCTGAACTCGGATTTGGATATTATGCTTCTGTACCAACCCATCGAAGGTGAGGATGCAGGCCTATTCGCCAAGATCACCCAAAGGCTTGTCAGCGCGTTGTCCGCCGTGACGGAAGAAGGGCCACTCTATGACGTCGATATGGCGTTGAGACCGTCGGGGCGGGCAGGACCCGTGGCTGTGACTTTTGAATCTTTTCGGCGCTATTATGAAGAGAAAGCGTGGACATGGGAATTTATGGCCCTCAGTCGATCTTCCGTAATTTACGCCACAAGCCCTGAGGCGGGAAGAGAGCTAGAGCGGATACATGAACAGGCTTTAAGATCGGAACGGCCAGATTTGAGTATCTCAAAGGATGTAGGTGAGATGCTAAATCTTTTGCGAAAAGAAAAACCACCGCACCATGCATGGGATTTAAAAAACATCGTCGGCGGAATTCGAGATATTGAATTTATTGCTCAAAAAATGTTCTTGTTAAATCGATCAAATTTTTCCCAAACGCCAAAAACAATCTCAGAAACTTTCGAGGCTTTTCCGTTGGAACTGGGCGCCAAATCTACCCAAAAACTCATCGAGATTTACGATCTATATTTAGCGACCGTGCAATGCCAAGCGTTGGTGCAAGCAGAGAGTAAAGAACCACCGACACACGCCAATCAACAGGTTTTAGCTGAATTGACGGGATTTAAAACAGCGGAAGAATTAAAACGAAATTTGGATAAGAATTTCCAATTTGTTCAGAGCCTTGTCGAAAAATACATTTTTACGCCGCGTAAGGGTTCGGCATAGGCGGCTGGATTTCCTGGGTGTTTTGCGTGTCTTGGGAATTTGTATTTCCTTTAGGATTGAACGGGCCTGCAGTAGCGCCTTCATGGCTAGGGATATAGCTGTTATTGGGCGGTTGCTCCTGCACTTGCGCCACATAAACTGGCACGTCTTCAGCGGACGCGGCATCGCCAATGTTTTCATCCAATACTTCAGCAATATCTTGAGCCAGACGGGAAATTTCGTCCGCAACCTCTGTATCCGTTTCTTCTTCGGTGCGGATGATGGGTTTGTTCGGTAAGGTAAATATAACGCTGGTGCCTTCGCCGACCGTTGACTCGATCCGGAAATTACCGCCGTGAAGTTCGACCAGTGATTTGGACAATGCTAGACCAAGACCTGTGCCCTCGGTCTTACGGGAATCCTTGTTTTCGACCTGCTCAAATGGTTGGGCCAATCTTGCCAGATCGTCGGCAGCGATACCAATACCTGTGTCTGAAACCTGGACGATTATCCCGGCTGATTTGACGTCGATGTCGACGCTTACCACGCCGCCTTCAGGCGTAAACTTGATTGCATTTGTAATGAGGTTAAGTAGGACTTGTTTGACTGCGCGAGGATCGGCTTCGATCTCTCTTGCGTCCACTGGCTGGAAGACCAGTTTTTGGCTATTATCTTCGGCCCGTCCGCGAACTATCCGAATAACTTGCTGGATCAGATCATTAATATCGAGGCTCTCGACATGTAGTGTCATCTTACCAGCTTCAATTTTTGACATGTCTAAAATGTCATTGATAAGGGAGAGTAAATGTTGTCCCGAAAATAGAATATCCGACACATATTCTTTGTATCGAGGATCTCCAAGTGGTCCGAACATTTCTTTTTTCATGATGTCCGAAAAGCCATTGATGGCGTTAAGCGGCGTTCGAAGCTCGTGGCTCATATTTGCCAAAAACTCGCTTTTCGATTGGTTGGCTTCTTCAGCGCGAATTTTTTCTTGCTCGTAGCTTTCAGCCAATTCGACGATACGGCTTTGTGACTTGCGCAAAACATTGACGGTTTTTTGAAGCGCTTGTTCATTTTCTTTAAGCTGGTGTTCTCGAGTCCGGATCGCAGTAATTTCAGTCCCAATAGAGACACGGCCACCATCTCCAGTCGGGGTTTCAAGATAGCGAATCCAGCGTCCGTCTTTTAGCATGATTTCATAGCCATGGCCGTCACCCGCCTCGAGACTGTCCATAATCGCGTTGCTAGCTGTATAGTTGACAATTGTATGGTCCATGCCGGGCATTAACGTCCCGGGTTGGAAGCCAAAAAAGTCTTCAAACTTGGCATTCCAAAGTGTGAGCTGGTCACGTTGATCCCAAATCACAAATGAATCGTTCATTGCACGGAGTGCATCGTGAAGGCGGGCCTCTGCGGCTTGGAGACGTAATTGTGCGCCGCGCTGCTCTGAAACATCCAGCGCCATACCGATCACGACACGTGAGTGGTCCATTCCGCGTGTCGAAGGCCTGCCGCGGCAAGCAACTGTTAATGGAAGCCGGGCCACATTAATATCAACATCAAAGTCTCCCGTCATGTGGGCGCGGCGAATATTATATAATAGTTTCTCGCGGTCCGAGTCATGAAACAACGCTAGAAATTGCGGAACAGGCATCGTGTGTTCTTGCTCAGGCATGCCCAGCAGACGGGACAAAGATTGGCTAATATAAGCTGTATTCTCCGCAAGATTGACCTCCCAAACACCGCCGCGTGAGCCATCGAGGGCAGCACGGTAGCGCTGTTGAGAAACTTCATTGGCAGATGTAGTTTCGACCGCTGTGTCGACTTGAGCCTGCATGTTCTTGAAAAGTGACCAAAGCATCGCCAGTGTGCCCATGAACAACAAACTCAGAAATCCAAATGTCATTTTCCATTTAGAATCTGGGTAAAACGGTGCGGGTTTGACGACATAGAGCGTGGAGTCAGGGATTTTTTGATATCCCAACCAACTTTTCGAACCCGATATTTTCGTTTTGGTTGCGCCTAAGTCGCCGCTTTTAAAATGACCCCGCAATTCGCTCGCTGGCATGTTGTAAAAACGAGCTGAATCAGATTGACCGAGAAGAGTGGGACCGTCAATTGCACGGCCATTCATGTCTACAATTGCGGTCTTGCCGGCATTCTGGCCCAACAATGAACCCGGGGTCAAAACTGTGATCAGTGAGGCGCTATTTAATTTTTTAACAATAACGGGATTTATTTGGCCCTGCGGTGAAATCAATGAAGTGATCATAACGCCAGATTGCGGAATGGAGTTGGTACTAATTTGTGATAGGCTTTGGGCGTTAGGTGTACCTGCCAAAACATTTCCGGATCCGTCCACAATCGCAACATCTGACACAGTCGGTGATTTTGCCACAATATTTACAAGTTGTGCTGCATTGGAACCAGAAACCAACCCGTTATCAATCCAGGCAAGTTGATTGTCCAAATAGGCTTTCGCGTTCGCCGTATCCAGCTGAAGCCGTGCAGAAAGCTGGGCGCGGTAGGAAGTTCCTTCTTGTCTTCTTTGTTCCGAAACGATCAGAAAGGCCAATAATGCGAAAAACAAAAGAAAGGTAATGATCGCGAGCAGAATATTTTTCAAAGATGTATGCTCTAAGCTCTCCGAAAGCTCGCTAAATCTACTCTGTTTTTCTTTTGTCCGTCTATCCTCAACCTCGACGCGATTGGGCTCATAAGATTGCCCCGAAAGGGTTTGTCTGGGATTTCCGGAACGCTGCGGCATAGGCGGCGGCGCAGGGGGCGCGACACTGCGCTGATTTCCGTGCTGGGCCGGTATTCCGGGTTGATGTGGATAGGGTTGGTTCACTCAGCGTCTTTTCGAATCATTCTTTTTGTTACAGTTTCACCGAAATAGCTTAAAAACACAAAGCATTGCTAGTTATCCAGTCTGGTTTCCGGCGTTGGTTTCCCAATTGCATAGCCTTGGGCGGCGTCAAAACCTTTTTGGCGTATGAAATCCATAATTTGGTCGGTCTCGACGCCTTCGGCTATGAATTTAAAACCAAGGCTATCCCGAAGTGTAAATAACGCGTCTAAAATTGCTTCTTCTCGTTCATTAGTCATAGCGGAAACGACAAATTCTCCGTCGATTTTGAGATAATCGGCAGGTAGGGCGCGCAGGTAACGAATTGAGGCCGCCCCGGCGCCAACATCATCAAGGCATATCTTATGCCCGCGATCTTGAAGTTTGATCAGAATATCCTTGGCCTTGTGGAGGTTGTCCAAATCCCATGTTTCAGTGAGTTCGATCATTAATTTCGACGGCGGTCCTTCCAAGGCGGAAAGACACGCCATTAATGCATGTTCAAAACCCGGAAGATCTATCGATGCTCCCGATAAATTTACGGCCATTCCGTGGCCATCCGGATATTTGTTCAAAGTCAGGACAGCGCGCGCGAGCATGGACAGGTCAAGATCCTTTATCGCGCCGGAAAGTTCCGCCGGGCGAATTACCCCGACCACACCGGCTTCATGTTCAAATCGAACAAGCCACTCATAATGGGATATTTCACCGGAATCGAGCTCGACAATGGGCTGCTTCATGACCCGGTACATGTGTTCTGACACATGTTCGCGAAATCCGTGAAAAGTTCTAGGATCAATCATCCGTCCCAGTTAACAGATAGGCCTAAAGAAAGTCCTTACATAGGCATCAAACTTCCGAAAATTTACCCAAGAATTTTGCTAGCAATTTCAAGGACATTTTTTGACGGCTTGGAGGCTATAATGGATTTAAGTTCCGCTCTTATCAAATCTTGACGATGTTGGTCTAGTTTTGGCGCAATTTCAAATGCCCCCAATAGCCGGGCGGCGACAGACGGATTACGCTTATCAAGGTGTGAAATCTGGCGGGCATAAAAAGCATAACCGGAGCCGTCATGACTGTGAAATCCTTCAGGGTTTCGAACCGCAAACGTACCAATTAACGCCCGAACCCGGTTAGGATTTGTTGCGTCATAGGCAGGGTGTTCGGTCAATGCCTCGACGTGTATTAGACTGTGAGGGCCGGGCCGGGCGGCTCCGACACCAAACCATTTGTCGATTACCAACGGTTTATCTTTCCATTTTTCGTAAAAATTTTCCAACGACTGGTCAATGCGGCGGCCGCCTAAGTGAGTGAGGGTGATTAGGGCAGCTAACTCATGTGTCATATTGGTAGCGCGGTTGAGTTGATCAATCGCGAGCGGCGCCGCTTGAGGGTCAAGTCGTGACGCAAGGAGAGCTAAGGCTTGATTACCGAGCGCGCGCCGGCCGGCAGCTTCGGCAGAGGGCGAAAATGGGCCTTGTTCTTTCATCGCATGGTAAGTCTCGAGTAACTCTGCACGCAGGTGGTCACCAATGGCTCGCTTTAACCATCGACCGGCCAAGTTTGCGGCAATAGGATCTGTATTTTCCAGGGCCTGAATGATTTCAGTATCGTCCGGAGGAGTCAGAACGAGCGCTTTAAAAGCAGGGTCGAATTGATTGTCCAAAAGTGTGTTTTTTAAGGCTTCTGTATAACCGCGTAAAGCAGGATTGATCTCTGGCTCAATGCCTTGCTGAATGGCTTGCGTTGCGCCACTCAATAATTGCCTTGCGATAGTCTGGCCAGCTTCCCAGCGGTTAAAGCCATCTTTGTCATGGGCCATCAAACGCAGATAGTCACTGGTTTCAAAATTCGTTTTCAAAACGACGGGGGCTGAGAAATTCCGAAATAATGACGGCGTGCCGTTCTCTGCGCTCAAACGGATGGAGGCGCTGTCTAAAATTGTGAGCTGCTCTTCGCTATTTTTGCCGTTGTCGTGAACTGTGGCCCAACTCAACGGAATGACTTTTGCTTTTTTATTTAATTGCCCTGGTGTCGGTCTATTAAATTGTTTTAATTCAATGTTTTGACCGGACTTATTAACCTGAATCATCGGCGTTCCGGCCTGTTCGTACCAGCGCATAAATTGTGACAAATCTTTTCCAGAAATATTTTCGAAACAGTGGATGAATTCTTCGACAGTTGACGCCGTACCATCGAGCCTATCAAAATAATAATCGCAGCCTTTTCGGAACATCTCACTGCCGAGCATTGTTTTTAACATGCGGATAATTTCGGCGCCTTTTTCATAAATTGTCGCCGTGTAGAAATTGTCAATTTTAAGATATTCGGTCGGGCGGACAGGGTGAGCTAACGGGCCTTGATCTTCAGGAAACTGACGAGATCTCAGAGCGCGCACATCTTTAATTCTCTGGACCGTCGCGCCGCGCATATCGGCTGAAAATTCCTGATCTCGAAAAACCGTAAAGCCTTCTTTAAGGCATAGCTGAAACCAGTCGCGGCACGTGATCCGGTTGCCGGTCCAATTGTGGAAATACTCATGGGCAACAACGCTTTCGATCCGTTCAAAATTCAAATCGGTTGCTGTCTCAGCGTCAGCTAAAAGAAGCGCGGAATTAAAAATGTTCAGACCTTTATTTTCCATGGCGCCGAAATTGAAATCGCGGACAGCGACGATCATGAAACGGTCTAGATCATATTCCCGACCAAAAGCTTCCTCGTCCCATTTCATGGATCGCTTAAGACTGTCCATGGCATATTCGGCTCGCGGCGCGTCGCCAGGATCGACATAGATGGTTAAAGGAATATCGCGCCCGCTCATTGTCTTAAAACTGTCCTCCAATAAATCAAATTCACCGGCGACGAGCGCGAACAAATAGCAGGGTTTTTTAAACGGATCTTCCCAGATTGCGAAATGTTTGCCGCCGGGAAGTTCGCCTTGTTCGATACAATTGCCGTTGGCTAGTAGGTAAGGATATTTCTCTCTAGGGGCTTCGATTCGGACTTTGAACACGGACATGACGTCTGGTCGGTCCATATAATAAGTCATCCGGCGAAATCCTTGAGCCTCACATTGCGTGCAGAACCGGCCGCCAGAAACATAAAGGCCCATAAGAGTTGAATTGGTAGATGGATTACAGACGGTTTCTATCTCAAGAACACAGCTATCCGGCAGGTTATTAAGAATAAGCTGGGTTTGCGTCAGCTTATATTCGCTCCGTTTGAGGTGTTTTCCGTCAATACGGACAGATTTTAGAGAAATATCCTCGCCGTCGAGCACTAAATCGCCACCTGATAGCCGTGTTAATTGCAGACGGGAGCGGACCCTTGTTGTGTTTGGGTTTAGATCAAAATCCAGATATACGCTATTGATTTGGAAATTTGTCGGTGTGTAGTCGGCCAGGCGTGTCGGGATGGGTGCTGAATCGGTGCGCATTGTCGGAAACTCCGGTTAGGCGCGCATAAATGGCGACAATGCCGCTGAAAGGCAAGCTTTAGAGCGAAATTTCGCGTTGTTCCAATAGCCAGACCATGAATGGAATGAAAATAGCTGCCGCTAGCGGTACTAATGGCAGCGATGAAAAGGCCCCGCTAATTGCTGCGCCGTCGAAAATTTTCGAAAACTGCAATATTTGAGTACCGGCAATTGCGCCGCCGACTAAAATAGCGCCCATAATCCCATAGCGTCTAATTCTCGCCTCGGATTGAGACTGGGCCGCAATCCGGGTGACAACAGCCTCCGAAAAGCCATTATCCTTCGTGTCTCGCGCATAATCGGCCAACAGCATCTGAAAATTTTCGTCAGGTAAGGACATATGGTTCATCTTACACCTTCATAAGCCTGTAGGAAATCCCTAAGGCGGGTTTTTCCGCGCTGCACATGCGATTTCACAGTACCAAGCGGCATGTCTAATATTTTTGAAACCTGGTCATGGGAATATCCATAAGCCAAGTTTAGCATAATCGCGGCGCGGCAATCTTCGGGCAATTCTGCCATAGCATCAGCGATATCCATAGCTGCGCCCATGGTGGCCTGGGCGACGGGATCGTCAAATTCTGGCGTCAGTTCTTTGCGCCTTTTTTCTTTGCGGTAGTGATCCAGAAATGCGCGGTAAGCGATGCTAAAGAGCCAGGCTTTGACCGCTTTTTGGTCCTGAATGGCCGTCCATTTCTGAAACGCCTTCATGAACGTAACCTGCGAAAGATCATCTGCCAGAGCCTGATTGCGGGTTAGACGGCGTAAAAACGTCCGGACCGCGCCCTGATGGGCACGGACAATAGGCGTGAATGTGTCGGTCTGTCGGATACAGATGCCTTAAAATTTGTTGCGGCCAAACATTAACCAGAAGGCACAATAGACCAGACCTACCAAAAGCGGAAATGAGCCAATACCGCGAAGCGCAATCTGACCTTCTTCTTCCGGGATCATACCGGCAAAGATAAAGAACCCACAGGCGATCGCGACCAAAATCATACCGATTTTGAGATCCCTTTCAGCGGGCGCTGGCCGAACGCCTAGCGCTTTTACCGTTTCCTCATCAATTTTATCACCGCGATCGACCATCTTTTCGATGATCTCAAATGACTGTTTCTGGGATTTGGTCTTATTGTGAAATACAATCCAGACGATCGCGGCCACAGCTGCAAATAATGCAATTGGTCCAATGGCTTCCATTATACTCTCCTAATAAATAACTGTTGTTATCTGTTAGACGGAGCGAAGCTCAAATATGGATGCAAATAATATTTAGGAAGCTTCGAGCGCGTCCACTCGGCGGGATTCTTTTTTGCGCTCATGCTCTTCCAGAAAGCGCTTGCGGATACGGATGCTTTCCGGCGTGACTTCAACCAGTTCATCATCATTGATAAATTCCAGCGCGTATTCGAGGGTCACATTAATCGGCGTCGTTAGGACCACGGCTTCATCCGTTCCAGAAGCCCGGACGTTTGTGAGCTGCTTGCCTTTTAGCGGATTGACCGTCAGATCATTGTCGCGGGCGTGGATGCCGATGACCATACCCTGGTAAACTTCAGTGGCGTGGCCGACGAACATTTTCCCGCGCTCCTGCAGATTCCAAAGCGCGAAGCCTGCTGCTTTGCCCGTTTCCTTGGAGATCAGGACGCCTTTCTGGCGACGTCCAATACCGGCTTTGGTGCGCGGCGCGTAGCGGTCAAAGACGTGATACATTAGACCGGTACCTGACGTTAAAGTGAGAAATTCCGAGCGAAATCCAATCATACCCCGTGTCGGAATATCATAATCGATCCGAACACGACCTTTGCCGTCTGGCATCATGTCTTTAAGCTGGCCTTTGCGCTCGCCAAGCTTCTCCATGATTGAGCCTTGATGATCTTCTTCCACATCAACCGTCAAAGCCTCCCATGGCTCGCAAAGTATGCCGTCAATTTCCTTATTGATTACTTGCGGACGCGAAATTGCAAGCTCATAGCCTTCGCGGCGCATATTTTCGATCAGGATAGACAGGTGCAATTCGCCCCGTCCGGATACCCGAAATTTATCGGCATCATCAAGCTGCTCAACCTTGAGCGCCACATTGTGGATCAGCTCTTTATCGAGGCGGTCTTTAATATTACGCGACGTGACATATTTGCCCTCGCGGCCGGCAAACGGGCTGTTATTGACCTGGAAGGTCATCGACATGGTGGGTTCGTCGACCGAAAGTGCTGCTAAACGCTCGACATGGTCCGGATCGCAAATTGTGTCCGATATTCCCAGTCCATCAATGCCATTAAACGCGACGATATCGCCAGCGGAGACTGAGTCCATTTCAACACGGTCAAGGCCCATAAAACCGTAGCACTGAAGCACTTTGCCCTTGCGCTCGGTTCCATCTGGAGATGCAATGACGACCTGCTGGTTTTTCTTAAGCTTGCCGCGCACGACACGGCCAATGCCAATCACGCCCTGGTATGAATTGTAATCAAGCGCAGAAATTTGAAGCTGTAGCGGTGCGGCGGGATCGACATCCGGGACGGGTGCATGCTCGACAATCGTTTTGAAAAGCGGCGTCATATCGCCATCTGTTGCCGACACATCCGTACTGGCCCAGCCGTTTAGCGCTGACGCGTAGACCACCGGAAAGTCGAGCTGCTCATCGGTGGCACCGAGCCGGTCAAACAGATCAAAAGTCTGATCAACGGCCCAGTCGGGGCGAGAGCCGTTTCGGTCTACTTTATTGACGACTACGATTGGTTTGAGGCCTTGGGCGAGGGCCTTTTTGGTCACAAATGTCGTTTGCGGCATCGGGCCTTCAACGGCGTCGACCAGGAGTACGACAGAATCGACCATGGAGAGGACGCGTTCAACTTCGCCGCCAAAATCGGCATGTCCCGGCGTATCGACAATATTAATGCGCCAATTCTGCGCGCCATCATTCCAGGCTATCGCGGTGTTCTTTGCAAGGATAGTAATGCCGCGCTCTTTTTCGATATCGCCGCTATCCATGACACGCTCAGACTGTTCGCCGCGCTCTTCTAGCGTTCCGGACTGACGTAGCAAACAATCCACTAGCGTGGTCTTGCCGTGGTCAACGTGCGCCACAATAGCCACATTGCGCAAAAATTCGATCGAGTCGGTCATCATGTCTTCCAATGAATGAGAATTCGAAGGCGCTTTAGGGGATTTGCGCGGAAAGTCCAGCGCTATATGCGGAGCCATGCAGAAGTTTGAATGTAAATTCTACTTTAATCGCTTAACTGCAGGCAAATTCCATTCACCTTTTAAAACTTTTTCGTCGGGCCAATAGATCCGAAGCAGAATTTTGAAATTCTCTTTTGGAGCCGGAATCCAGTTTTTTGCACTGGCTGGTTTTTCGTGGCTCATAATCAATTCAATTGACCCATCGTCATTAACCGCGAGATCATGATTGCTGCCATGATCATAACAGTCATGATCATTGGGCTCCATATAACCTTCTTCATCATATAAGGTGACGGACCAGAATGCGTTGGTCGGCGGCAAAGTATCTGGCTCAAAGTGTATTTTGTAGACATTTTGACCGTTTAGCGCCTGCATGTCCTGATCAAGCTGAGTGACTCCATAAACTGCGTCTTGGGCAATGTTGGCGCCGAGCCCCCACATGGACCAATAGGCACGGCGCTCATATTCCGTACCCCAATTGCCCATATTTGGATCAATATTGAAAATCCAAGGTTCGGTTTGAGCTGATCCTTCGTAAAAGGCTTTTAAATATTGTTCCTGTTTAGATTTAAGGGCTGCTGCTAAAACAGCCTGAACTTCTGGAGAGAGCTCTGCAAACTTGGCAGTTCCGCGCGAGATGCCCGCTGGCTCCATCATGTCGACTATAGGCTGATCAGCTATCGGAGAGCCGTTATTGGCCCACATCGCAAAGAATGTATCATAGTATTTATCCGCCTGCATTTTGAGCGAGAACGGCACAGGCTTTCGGACTTGAATGGCCGCAAATTCGGGCTTGTAGGCGGCAAATGGATCATCAAGACCTCGGGCGAGATCAAGGCTTTGAAGAGAAAGACCGTCCTGCAAAGCCGCCACTTGCTCTTTTTCTGCGTGGGAGTCGGCCTGAATACGGCCGGTTATCCAGACCATATTGGTCGGACTGATAATATGTTCATATCCTCTGATTGCTTCGCCGCTCCAATCCTGATTTGTGAGCGCATAGCGCTGCGGGCCTTGGCCGGTAGTCCGTGAGCCAAGACTCGCAAATGTATTGGACCAGGCATCGAGTAGCGGCATGACATAATATCGATCACCCATATCCGGGATTTCAAACAGAACAGGGCCCTCGCTAAGATCGACCCAACCGACGCTGTAATGAGTGTTCCGATTGGCCAGCACAACCGCGCGTTCTTTAGGTCCTGCAATCCTTTTAAAATGCATGAAATCATTGATGGTGCCCTTGTCACCAAATGGCACGGTGAACATCACATCCTGACTGATTTTCATAATCACCAGCGGGTAGGCATAGTCGAAGATTTGCTCGGCTTGTGGGATCGTTATGGGTGCAGGGGCAAGAGATTCGGTTTCTACAGGCTCGGACGCCTGTTTAGTTTCACCGCAAGCAACCAAAAGCACGGCGGAAAATAAAATAGTAAGCAGGCGAAATGGAAGGTTCATAAAAGGTCATTAAGCAGGCTAAAACGACGCGTCAAATATTGAGTTGTTTCATCTTCTTTATCGCAAGGAGCAAATCGGTGTTCAGACTTGTTTTGGTCTGCACTCCCGCAGTTTGAGAGGTCAATGCTTTCCGAATAGCTTGGTAGGATTTCGCGCCAGAATTCGTTACATAGAGCCTCGACCGTCTTTTATCATCTGCATCGCCAATTTTTTCTAAAATGCCATCAGCCACCAGCGTAGCCGTCGCCCGGCTGACAATACCTTTATCCATAGGCGTAACGGTCACGACCTCAGCGGCGGTGCGGCCGGGTAATTCTGCGACGGCGGCAAGGACGCGCCACTGCGAAAGATTCAGGTCTCCGTGCGCTTTGAGAACGGATGTGGTATGTTTGGCAATGAGATCGGCCAGAACGCTAACCTGATAGGGCCAGTAGTCATCCAGTTTTATGATTGGGTCGATTTGCATAAATGTATGATAACAAAAAAGGTTGCAATAACAACCATTATTGTATAGTTGTCATCACAACTAATAAATGGAGCGCATGAATGGCGGATATTTTTGATAATCCTATCGGGCTGGACGGCTTTGAATTTATAGAGTTTTCAGCGCCGGAGCGCGGGCTCTTGGAAAAAATATTCGCGGCCATGGGATTTACCAAAATCGCGACTCACCGCTCCAAAGATGTTGACCTTTGGAAGCAGGGCGGGATCAATCTGATCACCAATTATGAGGAAAAGTCTCCAGCCGGTTATTTCTGCCGTGAACATGGTCCGTCGGCTTGCGGCATGGGATTTCGGGTTAAGGACGCCGCCAAGGCCTATGCCGAGCTGCTCAAGCGGGGCGCAGAACCGATTGAAAACCATCCGGGGCCGATGGAGCTGGCGATACCTGCTATTCGCGGGATTGGCGGGGCGGTGATTTATCTCATCGACCGATACGGTGATGATCTCAATATCTTTGACATTGATTTTAACGAGATTGAAGGCGCGGATCAAAATCCCGTTGGCTATGGTTTTAATGTCGTCGATCATTTGACCCACAACGTTTATCAGGGCCGAATGGATTATTGGGCCGAATATTACGAGCGCCTGTTTAATTTTCGCGAGATCCGATATTTCGATATTAAGGGCGAATATACCGGGCTTACCAGCCGCGCGCTTACGGCGCCGGACGGTAAAATCCGTATTCCACTCAATGAAGAGAGCGATAATGGAAAAGGCCAAATACAAGAATATTTGCTCGAACATCGCGGCGAAGGTATCCAGCACATCGCGCTGGCATGCGATGATTTATACGCCTGCGTCGACAAACTTCGTGCTGGCGGGGTCGAGCTGATGACGGCGCCGCCGGATACTTATTATGAGATGTTGTCAGAGCGACTGCCCGGGCACGGCGAAGATGAAGCCGGCCTTAAAAAACGGGGTATTTTGCTGGACGGAACAACAGAGCATGGCGAACCGCGCCTGCTGTTGCAAATCTTCGCCGAACCCAAAATCGGCCCGGTATTCTTTGAGTTCATTCAGCGTAAAGGCGATTACAAAGAAGGCTTTGGCGAGGGCAATTTTAAAGCACTTTTCAAATCCATCGAGCGCGATCAGATTAATCGCGGTGTGCTAGATATAGCGAGGCAGTAAATATGGCAGTTCCAAACATTCAAGGATTTCACCACGTCGCCTATCGCTGCAAAGACGCCAAAGAAACGGTCGAGTTTTATAACGGCATTCTCGGCATGGATTTCCAGCTCGCGATCGCCGAAGATCATGTCCCGTCAACCGGCGAATATGATCCCTATATGCATATTTTCCTGGATGCCGGAAATGACAATGTTTTGGCCTTTTTTGAATTGCCGGAACAGCCGGAAATGGACCGGGACCAAAACACGCCTGTTTGGGTTCAGCATATCGCGATGCGGGTTGAGAGCATGGATAAACTGCTCGAAGCAAAGAAACATCTCGAAGACAATGGCTTTGATGTCCTTGGCCCGACCCATCACGGTATTTTCAAATCAATTTATTTCTTTGATCCGAACGGCCATCGCCTTGAACTCGTTGCCGATATTGCTACGCCCGAGCAAATGACGCAGCTGCACGAGGTCGCGCCGGACATGCTCGAAGAATGGTCAACAACAAAAAAAGCGCCGCGGCACGCAGCCTGGCTACATGAGAAAATCAGGAACGAAACAACATGAAACTAGCATCTTTAAAACACGGCCGTGATGGCCATCTGGTCGTCGTCTCTCGCGACCTCACCAAAGCCGCGAGCGCGGGCCACATCGCTGGAACGCTTCAAGATGCGCTTGACAATTGGGGCGAGCTATCCCCGAAGCTCAAAGCGCTCTATGATGACGTCAATAAAGGCGAAGGGGACCTTTTTGATTTTAACCAGGAAGCGTGCGCGTCTCCGCTGCCGCGCGCCTATCAATGGGTTGATGGCAGTGCCTATCTCAACCATGTCGAGCTGGTGCGTAAAGCGCGCGGCGCGGAAGTACCGGAGAGCTTCTATTCTGACCCCCTTATGTACCAAGGCGCCGGCGATACGTTTATCGGGCCGCGTGACGATATCGTCGCCGAGAGCGAAGACTTCGGCATTGATATGGAAGCAGAGGTCACCGTCATTACCGATGATGTTCCCATGGCCGTGACGCCGGATGAGGCGGCGGGGCACATCAAACTGATCATGCTCGTTAATGATGTCAGCTTGCGTGGCCTAATCCCGAACGAACTTCGCAAAGGCTTCGGGTTTTTGCACGGCAAAGCATCCTCAGCTTTTTCGCCTGTGGCGGTTACGCCGGATGAGTTGGGAGGTAAATGGGCTGATGGTACAATCGATCTTCCGCTATTGGTCGACTATAACGGCGCGCCGTTTGGCAAGGCCAATGTCAAAACCGATATGACGTTTAATATGAATGAGCTTGTCGCCCACGCCGCTAAGACGCGGAATCTTTGCGCCGGAACGATTGTTGGCTCAGGTACTGTTTCGAACAAATTTAAGGGCGGCGAAGGTAAGAAAATCGAAGATGGCGGCGTGGGATATAGCTGTATTGCCGAGATCCGGATGATCGAAAAAATCCAGAACGGCGAATTTCAAACACCCTTTATGCGCTTCGGCGATGAGGTCGGGATTGAAATGAATGACGAGAACGGAAACTCCATTTTTGGCCGCATTCATAACAAAGTCGTCAAATACGAAAAAGCCTGATATAGTCCGCCGCGAACCTGCGGAGGCATTAATGACGATTCGATCTAATTTTCTAAAACTCACCGCCATGTCGTGTGTCTTGGCGTTAGCGGCCTGCGGGTCAGCTGACAAAGGTGAAAAGGCTGCGCCAGAAGCGACAAGCGGTGATCAAACCATTGCCGAGCAAAACTATATGCGAGTCTCTGTTGCTGGCGAAAAAGCGACAGCCGAAGAACGGGCCGCTTGCGAAAAGGCTGGTGGAATCGTCAAGCCAGCCGGAATGGCGGGTTGGGAACATTGTATCCAGGAATTACCCGACGCCGGAAAGGCCTGTGCCGATAGCGGCGAATGTCTAGGCGAATGTTATGTTCCGGCCGATAAGGACTATGATATCGGCGCGGACGCAGTCGGTGTTTGCACGGATACGGACGAAGTTTTTGGCTGCCATGCGCGAGTAACCAAAGGTAAAGCGACGCCTATTCTTTGCGTCGATTAATGGGTAAAATCCAAACCCTTCATCCTGATCCTGACAAAAAAGGTGTCAATATAGAGCGGGCCAAATATGATTTGGTGCGATCCGCCATCGTCGAAGTGATAGGCAAAAATCCCGGAATTAAACCAAGGCAGATGTTTGTTGCTATTGGTGAATGTCTGAATGGGCGAATGGAAGGGTCAGGGGCTTGGTATTCAGTGACGGTAAAGCTGGATATGGAGGCCCGCGGCGAGCTGGGACATGATCGTAAAAAAGGCAAAATGTGGTTAACCGGTGCTTCGCCTAATCCACCACTTTGAGCGGTGGTCGCTGAAAGCCCCAAATTGCGGCGGCGGACCTAACAAGCTCAGATTCTTCGCGGCGATATTCCTGATCGGCAACGGATATTGAAACCATTGCGTCATACATAGCTTCGACATGGGCATCTTCGCTAAAGCGAGTGAGTGCGCGCAGAATGACAGTATTTTTTCGCCGTCCATTGAGCGTGCCATTGAGCTCGGTTTCTATGTCTTCGAACCAGCGGGTTAATTCGTCATCTTCTTTGGGGTCTAATTCAAACAATTTAAACAGCGCACTTGCCTGTTGCCGTAACTCCTTGAGTTCCGGATCTTTGATTTTATGGTCAATCATTACCGTCAGGGCGAGCGGCAATAAAATATCATCATGTGTGAACATGAATATGTGTCTCTCTCTCGTTCCCCAAATTAGCATAAACACCGCTTTGAGCTGATACAAGTCGTAAAATAAATCGCAATTTTACCGGCGAGACTGGTAATTTCTACATTGAAGCAGCGCACGGGTTTAATTAAGCAAGGGCAAGTCAAAAAGGATTCGCATGCTATCAATTATCACCTTAGCCGCATCGTCCGCTGCAGAGCTACAAGCTGAAAAATCACTTCTGTCAATCTTCGAGATTTGCGCCTTGCTACTGGTTCTATCTGCTGCCTTTTCTTGGCTCAACAAAGTGCTTTTCAAACTTCCCCATACGATCGGGCTTTTGGTAATCGCTTTGATTGCCTCGATGGTTTTATTGGCGCTGGAAGTGGCCTTTCCGCAAATAGGGATGACCAATTCTTTGCAAGGGGCGATTGGACAGATTGATTTTAACGAAACGCTGATGAAAGGCATGTTGGCTTTCTTGCTGTTCGCGGGCGCTTTGCACGTTAATCTGGGATTTCTCGCCAATGCGAAATATGCGATCGGGTCGATGGCGACCATCGGCGTTATCATTTCGACTTTTATTGTCGGAACAGGATTTTATTATCTGGCGCAATTATTTGGTATAGAACTCCCCTATATTTGGGCCTTGGTTTTTGGCGCACTGATTAGCCCGACCGACCCTGTCGCGGTTTTATCGATCCTTAAAACCGTCAATATGCCTCATTCGCTCGAAGCGAAAATAGCCGGCGAAAGCCTGTTTAACGATGGTGTCGGCGTTGTTGTATTTTCGATTATTGTCGCGATCGCCGCCCCAATCGCAGGTCACGGTCCAACGGGTCCGATGGATGTTGCGGAATTGTTTGCTGTCGAAGCTTTAGGCGGGGCAATACTCGGATTTATTGCGGGCTGGATAACTTATAAGGCAATGGCCAAAGTCGATGATCACGCCATCGAAATATTAATTACATTGGGTTGCGTAACCGGGGCCTACGCTTTGGCATCACGTATTGAGATTTTAGACCATCATCTGTCTGGCCCGATTGCCGTAGTCGTCGCCGGTCTTATGATCGGCAATAAAGGCGCGGAATATGCCATGAGCGAACGCACCCAAACCTATTTGTTCGGCTTTTGGGAGATGATTGACGAGATTTTAAATGCGGTCTTATTCTTGCTTATCGGCCTCGAACTATTGGTTTTGTTTGGCGGTGAAGACGCGTTTTCCTCCTCCTTTATCTGGATGACGCTCCTGTGCATTCCGCTGATATTGCTGGCGCGATTTACGGCCGTATCGATACCGATGCGTTTTTTGGGCCTGTTTAAAACTTTTACCAAAGGCGCGATCCCGGTCCTGACCTGGGGCGGCGTTCGCGGCGGAATTTCTGTTGCGCTTGCTCTATCATTACCACCAAGCGAGTATAAGCCGTTGATCCTGACCGCGACTTACGGCGTCGTCGTATTCTCGATCATCGTTCAAGGTCTGACGATCAAGAAGGTGGTTGAAAAATCGGTCGATCCTGAGCTTTTCTAGTGAGCGACATCAAGCTTAAGACGGATTACCTAATCGCGGGCTCCGGCGCTGTCGGGATGGCCTTTGCGGATATCATCTTATCGGAAACGGATAAAGATATTATCCTTGTTGATCGCTATCCAAAACCGGGCGGGCACTGGAATGTCGCCTATCCCTACGTGACCCTTCATCAACCTTCTCAATATTACGGCGTTAGTTCCAAAGAATTATCGAGCGGCCTCAAAGATCAGATAGGTCTGAACAAGGGTTTATCCGATTTGGCCAGCGGGCAGGCGGTCTCGGCCTATTATGATGATGTCATGCGCCATCAGTTCCTGCCATCCGGCCGCGTTCAATATTTCCCGATGTGCAACTTTCTCGGCGATGGCCGGTTTGTATGCATGCTATCCGGTAAAACCTACACCGTAGATCATCAGAAAATGGTCGATGCAACATGGCTCAAAACCTCTGTCCCTTCGACTCATAAACCCAATTTTAAAGTCGAGGACGGGGTTAACTTTATCCCGCTCAATGACTTGACCAAGATCACTAAAGCGCCCGACGGCTATGTCGTAATCGGTGCTGGCAAAACCGGCATTGATGCGGTCTTGTGGCTACTTGAGAACCGGGTTGATCCCGATAATATTCGCTGGATCATGCCGCGCGATGCCTGGCTTCTGGACCGGAAAAACACTCAGCCTTCCGAAGCGTTTTTTGAAAACACAATGGGCGCTCAGGCAAGTCAGTTTGAAGCTATAATCGCGTCAAAGTCGATCGAAGATATGTTTAACCGGTTGGAAGATTGCGGCTATTTCCTCCGCATCGATAAAAATGTTCGTCCGAAAATGTTTCACGGCGCAACCATCAGCAAAATGGAAGTCGAGGAACTTCGCCGGGTCAAACAAGTCATTCGTTTGGGGCGCGTACAGCGCATTACTAAAACTGAGATAATTCTTGATCAGGGCATTATACCAACGCGTGCCGATATTATTCATGTTGATTGCTCAGCGCGCGCTGTGTCCAATGAAGAGATCAAGCCCGTATTTGAGGGCAAATTGATCACACCGCAAATGGTGCGCTCTTATCAGCCCGTTTTTAGCGCGGCTGCCATCGCCCATGTCGAGGCGGCCTATGAGGATGAGGACGAAAAAAACCGGCTTTGCGGCGTTGTACCGCTGCCCAATCATGATACGGATTATATCCGCTTCACTGCCGCTTTCATGATGAACCAATATAATTGGGGGCAGGATCGCGGCATGCGCCATTGGCTGCTGGATAACCGCCTCGACGGGTTCTCAAAAATGGCCGCTAATGTTGATCCTGAGGACGCAGACAAAATTGCAATCTTAAAACGGATCCGGAAATCTGCCCCCATGGCAGCAATGAAGCTACAGCAATATCTGTCGCAATTGGAAAGGCCAACTGGATAAGGCGTTGGCGTTTACTATCGAATGCGGTCGAACCGCGGCGGGTTAAATCAATCAGGTTCGCATTTGTCAGCGATGTCGCCGAATTCCCGGAAACGATCTTCGCCAAACATTGCCTCTCCGTCGTCCATGAAATCCCGCTCCGTTGCAGAGTCTTTAAACAACTTCGTTATTTTATGGAGCTCATCTTTTTCGAGAGTGGATTCAAATTTAACGTACAGACATCCGCAAAACTCGGTGGTTTCTGCAGCATCACCGACGTCATCGAGAAAGACATTATGACATCCTTCAGTAAATGCTTTTTCCTGACCATTGCCCGAGCAAGCGGTGAGTGCCAAGGCTGAAATAGCTAATAGGCCGATTGATAATTTGTGCATAATTGCGCCTCCCTTTTTAATTTTCTGAATGTCGATTAATCGCAATGATCGACAGCATCTTCTAATTCTTCCAATCGCTTATCCGTAAAGCGTTCCTCGAAAAGAGAGTCCGACGCGCCTTTTGACACTTCATCGAAAGTTTCTGTCAAAAGCTTTATCTCGTCTTTACTGGCTTTGCCTTCAAGGCCGGTAAACAAACATTCGCACATCGTATTGACTTCAGCTTCGCTAATGTCTTCCTCTTCGGCCATAAAAGTCGCTGAACAGGCGGCATTGAAATCGCTCTCCGGCGAGCCCCCGGAACACGCTGTCAAAATCATCGTGGATAATCCGATCAGCGCCAATTTTTTAAGATCAATATTTTGCATGGTTAGCCCCTTAATTTGCAAATTAATCACACTTTTCGACGAATTCGCCAAGTTCTTCATATCGGGTTTCGCCAAATTCTAATTCAAGTTTTTCGTCGACTTCCTGCTCAGTCGAAGACGCGAATATCTTCGTCATCGTTATAATCTCGTCCTCGGTCGCGTTGGCATCAAACTGCTGATAGGCGCAGCTGCAAAGTTCGGTGACTTCATCTGCAGACATATTGTCATTCGTCTTAAGCATTGTAAGGCAGGCTTCGTCAAAATCTTCCGCCAATGACGAGCCAGAGCAGGCTGCCAATCCAAATAAAATCAGACCTGAAGCCAGCTTCGCTATCTTGGAATATTGCACCATTATTTGCCCCTATTTGTTTGCTCAATTATGACGGCGTAATCGGACTTTGTCCAATTCTAATCGACGGTGGCGACCTTTAATGTATCGGTTGAACCTGGACGGCCAAACGGAATGCCGGCGGAAATCATAATTTGATCGCCTTTGGAAAGCCCAATATAATCTTTCGCCAGATGTTGGATGTGGCGCAGCATTTCATCAAAATTAGCCGGATCCATTGTCTTCAAAGGCTGCACGCCCCAGGACAAAGCCATTCGATTGGCTGTGGCTTCGTGCGGCGTTAGTCCGACAATTTTACATGGCGGGCGTTCGCGCGAAATACGCTGAACAGTCGAGCCAGAGGCTGTATATCCAAAGACCGCTTTACAGGCCATTATTTCGGCTATGCCCCGGACAGAATGGCTGATCGCGTCTTCGGCGGTGGTGTCATGGCGCAGTCGGCGATTGCGAAAATAATCCCAAAATTCCGGATCCGTTTCAGCAGCGCGAATAATCCGGTCCATTATCGCAACGGCCGTTGCGGGATGTCGCCCAACCGCCGTTTCGGCCGAAAGCATCACAGCGTCTGTCCCTAAATAAACGGCGGTCGCAACATCCGAAGCTTCAGCCCGCGTTGGCGTTGGACTATCGATCATGCTCTCGAGCATATGGGTGGCGACAATCACCGGTTTGCCGAGTGCCCGCGCTTTGCGAATGATCTGGCGCTGCACTATCGGGACACGCTCCAGAGGAAGCTCGACGCCGAGATCGCCGCGCGCAACCATAACAGCATCCGTAAACTTTAATATCTCATCCAGCTCTTCAACGGCGGAGGGCTTTTCAATTTTGACAATTATGCCGGCCTTATCGCCGATGATTTTGCGGGCATCTTTGACGTCTTGAGCGGTTTGGACAAAAGAAAGAGCGATATAATCGACATTCTGGGTCAGAGCGAATGCCATATCTACGCGGTCTTTCTCCGTCATAGCTGACATAGGCAGCACGGCCCCGATGACATTCAGACCTTTTTTATTGGACAGTTTGCCGGGCACATCGACCTTGGCTGTGATGTTTTTTCCGTCATTCTTAAGGACGGTGACTTGCAGTTTTCCGTCATCAAATTTCAAAATATGTCCCGGCGATAAGGCTTTAAAAAGCTCGGGATGGGGGACCATGATGACATCGCCGTCACTCGGCTCTTTACCAAGCTTTAGGGTGACTTCCTCGCCATATCGCAGCTCTTTCGCCCCTTCTTTGAACGTGCCCACACGTAGCTTTGGCCCCTGCATATCTGCAACGATACAAATCGGTTTTCCCGATTGGTCGGCAACTTTTCGGATGCGCTCGACTGACTTTGCGTGATCTTCATGGGTCCCGTGCGAAAAATTGAGCCTAAAAGCATCTACGCCGACATCATGCAGCAGGCGAAGCGTATCGGGCGCAGCGCTAGCCGGCCCAATGGTCGCCAAAATTTTCGTAAAGCGATGCTCCATGATTTCCATTCTCTTATGCGGCTTCAATAGTCAATGACAGCGTTGTCATAGCTGATCTTATTGCGGATTTATAGGCCCAATATTTAAAAAGAGAGCTGAAGTTTTAGCAGCGTGAAGCGGGCAGTTTGATAAGATCATCGAGCCGAATGTAAAACTCGGTGTTCAGGCTATTCAGGCTCTTGATGTCATCAACGTCGACGCAAAGCCGGCGCGACAAGGCGTAGACTGTATCGCCTTCGACGACCCGGTGCATAGTCATGCCGTTTGCGGAATAGGGATCACTCGTCGGCGTCGTGACGGGCGCCGCGACCGACGGTGGTGTGGTGACCGGATATCCTCCGATGCCAGAGCCTCCGGCTAGCCCGATAGTGGACTCGGCGACAGATCCGGATGATGTCATCGGGTTGGCACCAAAATTCGCTTGCGGAATGGTAGGCGCAGTGATGGAAGGCGCAGCGATGGGCGTTTGGGTGGACGCCGTCATGGTCCCGTCAAGTTCGCCATTGGCGTGCAAGGCATGATATCCCGGGGTTCCAAAGGTTTCGCCGTAAGCTTGGTCGGTTGGTGCGGTCGTGACCTCCAAAGACGGGTCGGGGCTGGTCGTGCTGACATTGATTTCCGAGCCCACGACATACGGATTTGTGCTAGAGGTCGTAAACCCAGACGTTTTTTGCTGTTCGCAAAAATAATCACAGCTCGGATGCTCGGCGGCGACGATTGTGCCGGTTGCAATGACCTGACTGGATTGGGTTTCTTGATATACCGACGGATCAACGGGCGTTCCGTATCGCAGGGATTCGGTTGTCGTCGCGACCGGTGTTGCAGCGCTGATTGTCGGCGCTGACGAATTTGCCGAATAGGTTGCTTGCTGGGTCGCAGGCGCCGTTGCCGGATAAGGCGAATGGATCTTATAGGTCGTATTCTGATTTTGTGTGTAGATCGGGCTCTTGTCATTGGACGCGCAGGCCGGAAGGAGCGCGCCTATGGCAGCGGCTAAAGCGAGGTTGCGAACGGACATGGCCTATCTCCAGATTATTCGGACATGAGCATCGGCAAATATGGCTAATTTTGTCTTAATAGCCCCAACTTCTATATGCTCCGGAGCTTGTTCAGGTTGACGGTTTAAAAATGCCCGTTAAAAACCATGCGATATTTTGGAGAATTTATGACGATCACGACCAAACCTGTTGAATATATGGACGGCAAACAAAAATGTGTTGGCATGCTGGCCTGGGACGAATCTTATGGCGATCCCAAACCCTGCGTTTTGGTCAATCATGCCTGGGGCGGCAAGGACGCATTCGCCGAAGACAAAGCCATTCAAATGGCGGCCCTTGGCTATGTCGGATTTGCGATGGATAATTATGGCGATGGGGCTTTGCCCGAAACCGTCGATGATAAAATGGCTCTGATGGGACCGCTTAAAGAGGATCGTAAAAAGCTTCTAAAACGTCTTAAAGCCGGTATGAAAGCCGCGGCAAATCTTGACGAAGTTGACGCCGATCATATGGCCGCAATTGGCTATTGTTTCGGCGGTCTGTGCACGCTCGATATGGTACGCGCAGACCTTGGCCTTAAAGCCGCGATCAGCTTTCATGGCCTGCTTGATGCGCCGGATTACCCAACCAAGAAAAATAAAAGCAAAGTCCTGATCGCCCATGGCTGGGACGATCCCATGGCCAAGCCTGATGCAGTTGTCGCGGTCGGACATGAGCTTACCAAAGCCGGGTCCGATTGGCAGATCCATGCCTATGGCGGGACAACCCATGCGTTTACCGTGCCGGGCGTCGATACAGGCGACGGCGTACTCAAGCACAATGTTGATTCCGAGCGGCGCTCCTGGATGACGGCTATTGACTTATTGTGTGAAGTATTTGGCAATCACGGCATCGGAAGTGTCTAACACCCGAAAATTAGACGATAGAAAAATTGACATTTGTTGAAAATCAAATTATATTAACCCTTCAAGTTACTGATAATTTCGAGACTTGATGGGGCCTAATAAACTTAACATTAGTCCCAAGGCGCAAAGGGGCAGGAATTGGTCAATCAAAAGGCAATTATTATATTGCTGGCAGTGCAAACCGCGCTACTGGCTTATTTCGCATATGCCCAAATAGGACTGCAGAAACAGATTAGCGCGCTTAAAACAATCCAGGCCGCGCCGGTGGTTGAACCTGTTCGCGAAAGTGAATTTCAGCCCGGCTTTGTCCCGACGACGGAGACATTAACAAGCCGGGATATACGCCGTATCATACAGGAAGAACTCGCGCCGATTGAATCAATGATGGATCAGGGCGCCACGACGAAATACCGGCCCGGGAAACAGGTCGTCAGTGTAGATACGCCGGAGACCCAGAAAATTCGCGCTGATATTTCAGCTCAAATCAGTGCCCTAAGTTCGGCAGGGACTGCCACACAGGCGGAGATGGCCAAGCTAGAAACCAATCTCGCCAAATTACCGGCCGAGCATCGAGCCCAAGCGCTTGGAGAACTTAACCGCGCGATCAATGCCGGTTATATTAATGTGAGATTTTAAAACCAACCAAATTTAGTGTGAAAGGGAGACAACATGACTAAATTAAAGAGAAGCCTGATGATATTAGCAGGCACAGCGCTGATGGCCATGCCGGCCCAGGCGGGGCAAGTCAATCCGCAAGTATTGGACGTCGATCTCGACAATATGTTCGCGGCAGGAGACCTGTTGACGGCTCGGGATGATAAGAATGACGATGTGTTTCTGGGCTGCGGAACCCGCAACTTAGAGCTCGGAGATGGCAGCCTTTACAGCTGGGCTTTCTGTCAGGGCCAGGACGCCGATGGCGATAGGGCGACCTGTTTTACTTTTAATCCTGAATTGATTCAAACCATCCGGGAGATCAACAGTTTTTCATGGGTGACCTTTAGCTGGACCGATGACGGCAGTGGTACGCTGACCTGTACACGGATGGGCTTTTCAACCCAGTCGCAATATCTCGGGAAAAACCAAAAAGGCAATAAGGTCCCGAAAGACTAATCGATCAGACTTTTAATCTGACATAAGAGCGAAATCAGCTCTTGAAATTTTCCCTCGCGCGCCGCATATGCGGCGCGTATTTTTGTTTGCACTCACAGCTTTTAGGATAGACCGCTATGGCACGCCAATTTTGTTATCATATGCAGGGCCTTACCAAGAAGTTCGGCAATAAGACCATTCTGGATAATGTCCATTTATCCTTTTATCCGGATGCCAAGATCGGACTCGTCGGCGTCAACGGCGCGGGTAAGTCGACCCTGATGAAAATCATGGCCGGGCTCGACACGGAAGTGACCGGCGAGCACTGGGCAGCCGAGGGCGTCAAGGTTGGATATTTACCACAAGAACCGCGCCTTGATAATTCCAAAACCGTCTGGGAAAATGTCATTGAGGGCTGTGAGGACAAACAGATTTTCGATCAATATAACGCCGTCGCCGCCAAAATGGCCGAGGAATATACTGACGAAATCATGGAAGAAATGACGGCGCTGCAAGAACAGGTCGACGCGCGCGATGCCTGGGATATTGATAGTAAAATCGAGATGGCGATGCAGGCGCTGCGATGCCCGCCCAAAGACAGTCCGGTCGATAATCTCTCGGGCGGTGAAGCGCGCCGGACCGCGCTCTGCCAACTGCTGCTGTCCAAGCCGGACCTGCTCCTGCTCGATGAACCGACCAACCATCTCGACGCCGAAACCGTCGCCTGGCTGGAAAATTATTTGATCAACTACAAAGGCGCGATCATTCTGATTACCCACGATCGCTACTTCCTTGACAATATCACGTCCTGGACGCTCGAAGTCGATAGAGGCCGCGGCATTCCGCATGAGGGCAATTATTCCTCGTGGCTTGCCGCCAAAGCCAAACGCATGGATCAGGAAGGCCGCGAAGCGGACTCAAAAACCAAGGCTCTCAAACGCGAGCTGGAATGGATTAATTCCAATCCCAAAGCCCGCCAAAGCAAGTCCAAAGCCCGGATCAGCGCCTATGACAAACTTCGCGACGAAGCGGCCAATGAAGTCGTCGGCCATGCCGATATCCGCATTCCCATGGGCGAGCGGCTCGGCGGCGTCGTCATTGAAGCCGATAATATCACCAAGGCTTTTGGCGATAAACTCCTGATCAAAGACCTGTCTTTTCGTCTTCCGCCCGGCGGAATTGTCGGCATTATCGGCCCGAACGGTGCCGGTAAAACCACGCTTTTTAAGATGATTACGGGCGCCGAAACGCCGGATGAAGGCACGTTCAAAGTCGGCGACACCGTCCAGCTCGGCTATGTTGATCAGATGCGCGACAATCTCGACCCGTCCAAAAATGTCTGGGAAGCGGTCTCGGACGGGCTTGATATTATCACCATGGGCAAGCGCGAAGTCCCGAGCCGGGCCTATGTCGGCGCGTTTAATTTCAAAGGCACAGACCAGCAAAAAAATGTCGGGCAGCTCTCCGGCGGAGAGCGCAACCGGGTCAATCTGGCCAAGATGTTATCCAAGCCCTGCAACGTGCTTTTGCTCGATGAGCCGACCAATGATCTGGACCGCGAAACGCTCGCCTCGCTCGAGGTCGCGCTGGAAAAATTCCCCGGCTGCGCCGTGGTCATCTCGCATGATCGCTTCTTCCTTGACCGCCTCGCGACCCATATTTTGGCGTTCGAAGGCGACAGCCATGTCGAGTGGTTCGAAGGCAATTTTGCCGATTATATTGAAGACAAAAAACGCCGTCTCGGCCCCGATGCGGATCTGCCGAAAAAGCTCAAATTCGTTAAATTCGAGAGGTGATATTTGATTTTTCGTCTTGGGCAATCGATCCGGGGAATCGATTGTCAGAAAAATAAAATATCACAGGATAAAAGGCGCGGAACGCGTTCGGCCCGGTCTATAAAATCACAAAAACGATGCGAAAATCGCCCCCCTTTGTCTTCAAAAACACCCCAAAAGCGAGCGCCCCACGTGGAGTGTCCACGCAATGTCCTGTGCTCCACGCAGCTACATCGCCTGCCAGCTCGTTCTGCTGAGGATTGGCATTTACAGGGTCTGGTGATCCGCATATTGTCTGATCAAACCCTGGGGAAATTTTTATGAAATCACGATTTAGGCTCACAGCCGCGCTTAGCGCAATATTGATCGGGGCCAATTTTACATGTGTGGCTCAGGCGCAATCCGATCCGGCGCCGGTCACCAATATCACGGCCGCGGAGACGCCGGTCAATGCGCCCGGTAACGCTCACAATATAAAACTAACCGACCTCGCGGGTCTTGAGCTTTTACCCGAATCTGACAGCACCGCGATGATGTTAACCGACGGCGCCTTCGAAGCGGCGGACCGGGAGTCCCAGCCCACCATGATTATCATCTCATCGGACTCGGATGTTTCGCACGACCCGGACCAGGAAGTCGATCTTGAACTGGTCAATGCGGTGATGTTTTATCTCAATGATGACATGTTTAAATCCCTCAAGACCAAAGACACCAGCCTGCTCACCATTGCCGATTTTCCCTCGGCCGAAGTCCTCGGCAAAGGCAAAGGCATCCACACCAAGGAAAAACTGCTCTTGGTGCAATGGATGATGTTCTCAACAGAAGGCCGGTTCATCCGCATCATCGCCCATGCCCCTAAAGATGAGTGGGAAACCGCATTGCCAAGATTTGAACAAATACGCGACGGAATGATTGTGGATCCGAAAACCAACTAAAAGAAATTCGCTTTGCGAAATAGGCATCGCGGATTAAGCTCTCAAAAAACAACGGCGCGAAAGAGGGGCTCATGAAATTTATTATCACCACCGGAATTTGTCTTTCATTGGCAGCCTGTTCCGGCGGGACAAGCCCGGACGCGCAGACGCCGGACAAACCGGTCAAAACCGCACAGAACATCCAGACAGCCAAAACCGATTCCGTGACCACGCCCAAATTTGCCAAGCTGGGGCAGGGCGAGATCGTCAATTTTCCTGGCCATGACGTCTATCACCACGTCCGGGCCGCCGACCTGCCATCCGGGGTCGCTTTGACCGAGCTCACCCTCGCGCCCAAAATGCTCGGCGCGCCGCCCCACATACATGATGACGAGGACGAGATTTTCATCGTCCTGTCCGGCAAAG
>JABDKG010000002.1 GCA_013002305.1 Hellea sp. | reverse complement strand
AAGCCGGAGCAAAACATGGTTTCCGAAATGCGCAAGTCAGTGTGATCGCACCGACCGGAACTATCGGGCTCGTCATGGATTGCGATACAACGGGCATAGAACCGGATTTCGCTTTGGTAAAGTTTAAGTCCTTAGCGGGCGGCGGGCATTTTAAAATTATAAATCAGGCTGTCCCAACAGCTCTAAAGTCGCTCAAATATTCGCAAAAACAGATCGAAAATATTACTGAGTATGCGTTAGGCCGAGGTACTCTCAAGGGATCGCCGTCAATTGGTCACAAAGCGCTTCGTGAAAAAGGGTTTAGCGATTTCGAAATTGATAAAATTGAGGCGGCGCTTAAAGACAGTTTTGATATTCGGTATATCTTTTCGACTTCAGTCCTTGATGTGGATTTTTGTAAGGAAGCGCTAGGACTTTCCAGTGAGCAAATTCAGCAACACGGTTTTGATTTATTACCAATAATTGGTTTTTCTGAACAAGAGATACTTGAAGCAAATATTTTCTGCGCCGGCGCGATGACGTTAGAGGGCGCGCCGCATCTTAAAGAGAAACATCTCGCTGTTTTCGATTGCGCTACGCCGTGCGGCCGGACGGGAAAACGTGCATTGTCGGCCAAGTCCCATGTCATGATGATGGCCGCGGCGCAGCCTTTCATTTCCGGCGCTATCTCCAAAACAGTCAACATGCCGGCACTGGCTACTATTGGAGACTGTCAGAACATCTATGATTTGGCTTTCGACGTGGGCCTAAAATCCATTGCTATCTACCGCGATGGATCCAAACTCTCTCAACCGCTCAATAGCGCTGTTTTCGATGATGCCAGCCTGAATGAACTCGACGATGTGATGGCTCAGCCGCAAGCTAGGCGCACGGAAAAAGCTGCCGAGAAAATTGTTGAGAAAATTATTGAACGGATAGTCGAAAAGCCGACTGAGCGTGAACGCCTTCCGGATCGCAGAACCGGATATATTCAAAAGGCGTCAGTTGGCGGTCACAAAGTATATTTGCATACTGGCGAATTTGAGAACGGGCGTTTGGGCGAGATATTTATCGATATGCACAAAGAAGGGGCTGCATTTCGATCTTTAATGAATAATTTTGCCATCGCAATCTCTATTGGGCTCCAATATGGTGTTCCGCTGGAAGAATTTGTCGAAGCTTTCGTCTTTACTCGGTTCGAGCCATCCGGCCCAGTGATTGGCAATGACCGGATTAAATTTGCGAACTCAATCCTAGATTATATTTTTAGGGAACTTGGAGTCTCTTATCTTGGTTGGGATGATCTGGCTCACGTTAATCCTGACGAGTCCACGCCAGATCAGCTGGGACAGGGCGAAGCTGAGCGTAGCCCTGGGCCGGGTCAGACGGGAGAACAGCTATTTCTGCCGGGTTATTCGAAAGGATTTAACAGAGTTGCAACTACCGACGAAAATGTCGTGCCATTCGCGCAAAAGGCTGCCAATCAGCCCGAAGCCGATGAGCTGGACTTAGTGCTAGATGAGGGGAATATGTCGGAAATGGACACCAATTTGGTTGCGGGCTCTGGCCTCGGCGGAGCTTCGACAGTTTCGTCAGCTTCGACCGCCCGCTTTCAAGGCTATACGGGCGATTCGTGTACCGAATGCGGACATTTCACATTGGTTCGTAACGGGACTTGTTTGAAATGCGAAACCTGCGGCGCGACTTCGGGCTGTTCTTGATGCAGATGGAAGGTCAATGTCTGCACATTACCGTAATTTTAGTCGCTTCATAACAATTCTATAATTATAGTTCGCGCGATGACAAAATTCTATCGTTCGAAACTAACTCTATTTTTGCTTTGCGGAACGCTGTTTGCCTCTCAGGCGCAGGCGCAGGCGCAGGCGCAGAACATGAACAAACGAAACATCAACACTGGAATTACCGTTTCAGCCAGTGATTGTTTGGGATGTGATCTTTCAGACCGGAATTTCCCGAAAATTAAAATCAAGAATACAAATTTGACTGGATCATTGTTTAACCGCACTAACCTGTCTGGTGGGGTTATTTACAATACGGATCTGACAGGCGCACATTTCAAAAAAGCGTTTCTAGCTCTGGTCCAGGGCGAGAATGTCATATTGCGCGGCGCAAACATGTCTGATGCGACCATGACAGAGATTGCATTGGCCGATTCCTATTTTAACGGCGCAACAATGACAGGCGTCGATATAAAACGGGCGACTTTCAAAAATTGTGACTTCGATCAAGTGAATTTATCGGGCGCAAAAGGCCTGGGAGCCGATTTCACGGGGTCAACTATGACCAATGCAGTTTTCCACAATGCCAACATGACGGGCTCTATTTTTGACACAGTCAATTTAAGCAATACGAAATTTGGAACCGCTAACTTGAACGCAGTTAGTTTCAATAATGCCAGTCTGGTCGGCGCGGACCTATCGAGCGCTAGAGGATTAAAGCAATCCCAATTGGATCTTGCTTGTGGAGACTCAAATACATCCTTACCCGTTGGATTGTTTATTACTTACTGTGCGGCAAGCGCAGATATGGATATGGAAGCGCATGCTGAATCCCATCCAGGATTGGCAGAACGCGAGCAAGAAATTGCGTTAAGGGTTGATCGCTCGTTAGAGACGCTTGAAAATGTCATGCAAAACGCCGATCCTAAATTGCTCAAAGAGCTGGAGATGGTTCATCAAGACCTTAGCGCCGTTCAGCGAAAGATTGAGCAGTAAAACTGCTCATTTATCAATCCTCGACGGGTATATGCTTGAGATAAAGCTCTTTAAGCTGTTTTGGATCCGCATCTGAAGGTGCGTTCATCATCAAATCCTGTGCCTGACCGTTCATCGGGAAGAGAATAACTTCGCGGATGTTTTTCGCGCCCGCTAGCAACATGACAATTCGGTCGACACCAGGTGCGATACCACCATGCGGCGGGGCGCCATATTTAAAGGCATTGATCATACCGGCAAATTTGTCTTCGACCACTTCAGGACCATATCCCGCGATTTCAAAAGCTTTATACATAATTTCCGGCTTGTGGTTCCGGATCGCGCCGGAGGATAGCTCTACGCCGTTGCAGACGATGTCATATTGGTAGGCGAGAATTTCAAGCTGCTTCTCTTCCGTATTGGCGGCTTCCAGAATTTCCATCCCGCCTTGAGGCATAGAGAATGGATTGTGTGAAAAATCGACCTTCTTATTGTCTTCGTCCCATTCATACATTGGGAAATCGACGATCCAGCAAAACTTGAACACGCCGTCTTCAAGTAGCTCGAGCTGCTCTCCGACAGAGTTACGGGCCGCGCCCGCCAGTTTATAGGCATCGCTTTTTTGACCAGCGGCAAAAAACACGCCGTCACCTGCTGTA
Organism: Hellea sp.; assembly: GCA_013002305.1. Classification (GTDB taxonomy): domain Bacteria; phylum Pseudomonadota; class Alphaproteobacteria; order Caulobacterales; family Maricaulaceae; genus JACOMS01. The sequence continues at coordinate 2,225 of JABDKG010000002.1, read as the reverse complement.
AGGCCTGTGGCTTTGAGGAATTTTTCAAGATGCTCTGGCTCGAAATTTTTGAGGACTGGATCCTGTGAGCGGGTTTCGCCATTCTCACCTTCGGACAAGCGAGCATAGCCGAGGCCCGGCATTTGCATTTCCTTCTTGGCCCATTTGTCCATATTGTCAAAGAACTTGCGGGATTTCTCAGCCGCCGCTTTGGGCGCTGGGATCGCGATGACCTTGCCGCCGCCGCCAACAATTTTCTTGAAAATGCCAAATCCGGTCAGACTGTCATCTTTGAAGAAGTCAGAGACATCTTTTAGGAGGATCGGGTTACGAAGGTCGGGTTTGTCCGTGCCGTATTTCTCCATGGACTCCTTATATGGAATACGCGGGAACGGCGTTTGAACCTCGCGGCCATCGGCAAATTCTTCAAATACGCCGGCCATGACAGGCTCGATGGCGTTGAAGACGTCTTCCTGCGTCACGAAGCTCATCTCGATGTCGAGCTGATAGAACTCACCGGGTGAGCGGTCAGCGCGGGCGTCTTCGTCGCGGAAGCAAGGTGCGATTTGGAAATAGCGGTCAAATCCAGATACCATGATCAGTTGCTTAAACTGTTGAGGCGCTTGCGGCAGGGCATAAAATTTTCCCGGGTTTAGCCGAGACGGTACCAAAAAGTCTCGTGCACCTTCCGGCGAACTCGCCGTCAGAATTGGCGTTTGAAACTCGGTAAAACCTTGGTCAACCATGCGGCTGCGCAGCGAGTTAATAATCTTGCCACGCAAAATGATGTTTTTGTGCAAAGTCTCGCGGCGTAGATCGAGATAGCGATAGGTAAGGCGGAGATCTTCGGGATAGTCAGGTTCGCCGAAAACAGGAACGGGAACCTGTTCTGCCGGGCTTTCAATGATGAATTCATCGGCGCGAACTTCAATTTCGCCCGTGTCAATTTCATTATTAATCGCTTCTTTGTCGCGCGCAAGAACCTCACCTGTTACGGTGATCACGCTTTCAGACGTGCAGCGCTTGGCAGCCTCGTAAAAATCAGCAACCGGATAGACCACAACTTGCGAAATGCCATAATGATCCCGTAGATCAATGAATAGCGCGTTTGCATGTTCTCGTTTACGGTGAACCCATCCTGAAAGGCGGACGATTTTACCAGCATCGGTTCCGCGAAGTTCTCCGCATGTATGCGTGCGAAAAGCGTGCATAATAGGCTCCATAATTCTTGAAACGCGGATTAGACCACTATCCCTTTAAGTCAAGACTTCCTTTAGGCGTTAATCAGCGTTTACATCCTTTGACAGGCCCACTGGAATCAAGAAAAGCTTGTCTTATGGGCGATTTCTTACTTTTGGCTTTTATTTTTTTAGCGGCGGGGGTTGTAGCCGTTCCGATCGCGTCCCGCCTCGGCCTAGGTTCGGTACTCGGATATTTATTGGCAGGGATAGCTATCAGCCCGGTTTTGCAAGCAATTGGCGTTGATGTGGTCGCTATTCAGCATTTTGCTGAATTTGGCGTTGTTATGATGTTGTTTTTGGTCGGACTTGAGCTCGAGCCGGAAAAACTCTGGGACATGCGCGGACGGTTGATGGGGCTGGGCGGTCTACAGGTTGCCCTTACGACGCTGTTTATTATGGCTGTTGCTATGTTGTTTCATCAATATTGGACTATCGCTCTGGCAATCGGGTTAACCCTCGCATTATCGTCTACGGCAATCGTGCTTCAAACTCTGAATGAGAAAGGGCTAATGCGAAGTGATGGTGGACAAGGCAGTTTTTCAGTTTTGTTATTCCAAGATATTGCGGTCATTCCAATGCTGGCCCTCATGCCGTTATTAGCCATGCCGGAGCTCATGGACTCTGCTCATGTAATTGCGGACTCAGCTCACGGCGCAGTATCAGCCCACGGCGGATCAGGGGGCGAAGATCATCACGATATGAGCCTGGTTGCTGGCCTTAACGGCTGGCAAACAACTTTGGTCACGCTGGGCGCAATTGCGGCTGTTATACTCGGCGGCAGTTACCTAACCCGGCCCATATTTAGATTTATCGCATGGGCAAAACTGAGAGAATTGTTTGTAGCTGCGGCGCTGATGATGATTGTCGGCATTGCGCTATTGATGACTTTGGTTGGATTGTCACCGGCATTAGGGACGTTTCTTGCAGGCGTCGTACTTGCCAATAGCGAATATCGGCATGAGCTCGAAAGTGATATCGATCCGTTTAAAGGATTGCTTTTAGGCG
>JABDKG010000005.1 GCA_013002305.1 Hellea sp. | reverse complement strand
GTACAGCTGACAGCGCTGTTTCCGAGCCAGGCCTGACCGTCTTTTCCGGACAGGTAGATGTTCGCCAAGGAAATGTCCGAATTCTCGCCGATACGATGAAGGTTTATTCCGGTCAGCAAAGCAATGCCGCTCAGGCCTTCGATGATTTTAACCGAATCGAAGCGATCGGAAATTTTTATTACATTACGCCGGAACAGGAAGTTCGCGGCGAGCGCGGTGTCTATGAGCGAGTGTCGGATACGTTTACGGTTACTGGAAATGTGATTTTGCTCCAGGGTAAAGACAATGTCGTCACCGGCGATAAGCTGATCTACAATCTTTCAGACAACAAGGCCAAAGTGGTCGGAACCTGTAAAGGCCGCAAATGCGGACGCAATGGCCGAGTCAACATTCTGATTAAAAACTCGGGCGATTCGCAAAATTAACGAGGCTTAGGGATCAACTATGTCCAGCGCAGCGGCTTCCGACACAATTAGGCCCCAGGGCCAATTGGCAGGCACGCAAGGCCTCGCGGCCAATAATATTGGAAAATCCTATCGGGGCCGTCAGGTCGTACGAAACATCTCCCTGCATGTGAAACGCGGTGAAATTGTTGCGCTTATGGGTCCAAACGGCGCTGGCAAGACCACCAGTTTCTATATGATCATGGGACTGATTGAAGCCGATCGGGGTACGATTTCGCTCGACGGTGAGGTTATTACGTCTCTCCCAATGTATCAGCGCGCGCGCCTTGGTGTCGGTTATCTCCCGCAAGAACAATCGATATTTCGCGGCTTGTCCGTGGAAGAAAATATCAAAGCCGTTGTCCAGCTCACTGAAAAAGACCGCTCCAAATGGGACGACAATGTTGATGCACTTCTGGACGAACTCAATATTACGCATATCAAAAAAAGCCCGGCACTGGCCCTATCGGGCGGAGAGCGCCGACGGGTCGAGATTGCCCGAGCGCTGGCGTCCCGGCCGAATTTCATTTTGCTGGATGAGCCTTTTACAGGGATTGATCCGATTGCCATTGCCGATATTTCGGAATTGATCCTTTATCTTAAACAGCGCGGTATCGGCATTTTGATTACCGATCACCGGGTCCGCGAAACACTTGATATTGTTGATCGGGCATCGATTCTGTTTCAAGGCGAAGCTTTGTTCGAGGGAACGCCCGAAGAAATCCGAGCGAATAAGGATGTCCGTAAAGTCTATCTCGGAGAAAAGTACGCATAAAAAACCCGGCCTCAAGGACCGGGTCTAAATTGCTTTCGAAATTCAAATTATTTCTTTTTAGCCAAAAGATCGCGAATTTCAGCCAGAAGAACTTCGTTTGCTGGCGGAGCTGCCGGCGCTTCTTCTTCAGCTTTTTGAGCCTTGTTCATGCCTTTAATGATCAAAAACATTACCAAAGCAACGATGATGAACGAGATCAACGCATTGATGAACAGGCCATAATTCACTGCTGTTTCTGGCGCTAGAACCGTTCCATCGGCATTGTAGGTCGCTTCGTTCATGACATATTTCATATTGGCCATATCGACGCCGCCCATGACCGGGCTGATAGCCGGCATGAATACGTCGGCAATGAATGAGCTCACGACCGTGGCAAATGCTGAGCCCATGACAAAGCCAACGGCCATGTCGACCAAATTGCCTTTCATGGCAAATTCTTTAAATTCTGAAATCATCCCCATTAGAGATCTCCCTTCCTCTTATTAAAACGCGAGTTAATTCGCACAGGAGGCGTCATGACGTCAATAAGGTTAACAGAAGGTGAATATTATCAAGATCGGCTAGAGTCGACGCGGGCTTTAAGGTCTTTTCCGGCACGGAAAAACGGCACATGTTTTTCTGGCACCATAACCGGATCACCGGTTCTGGGGTTGCGGCCATTGCGAGCGGCGCGATGTCGGGCCGAGAATGCGCCAAAGCCGCGAAGCTCGACGCGCGCACCTTTTTCTAATGTTTGTATAATCGACTCTAATATCACTGCAACGACGCGTTCGGATTCTTCGCGAGTTAGATAGGGATTATCTTTGTGAATGTTTTCAACAAGTTCAGATCGTAACATGGGCACAATAAACACAATTCGCCCTTGTCTCGTCAACAACAAAAAAGGCCCCATGACGGGGCCTTTGTCAGATTCTTTCGTAAAAAGCGGTTTATTCGTCGCCTTTTAGCGCCGCTCCAAGAATATCACCCAGTGACGCACCCGCATCAACAGAGCCATATTGCTGAACAGCTTCTTTTTCTTCGGCGATTTCCAGCGCTTTGATCGACAGCGAATATTGCCGCTTTGATTTGTCGACTTTCGTGATGATAGCATCAACCTTGTCACCGACAGCGAACCGCTCGGGGCGCTGATCAGAGCGTTCCCGTGACAGATCCGATTTACGGATAAAGGCCGCGATTTCATTGTCGTCACCAAAAGAAACTTCGATACCGCCGCTATTAACCGCCGTGACTGTACAGGTGACGGTCGCGCCGCGGCGTGCGCCGGCAGGGGCTGTGTCTTTGGACAATTGCTTGATGCCGAGGCTGATACGTTCTTTGTTTGTGTCGATCTCGAGGATCTTGGCTTCAACCTGATCGCCCTTCTTATAATCTTTCAGAGCGTCTTCACCGGACTTGTCCCATGACAGATCAGACAAGTGAGCCATGCCATCAATGTCGCCGTCCAGGCCAATAAACAGACCAAATTCAGTCACGGAGCGGACTTCGCCGTTAATGACTGTTCCAACCGGGAAGCGGTCGGCAAATGAGTCCCAAGGATTGCTTTGCGTTTGCTTGAGGCCCAGTGAAATGCGGCGTTTTTCTTCTTCAACTTCCAAAACTTCGCATTCAACTTCCTGAGATGTCGAAACAATTTTGCCCGGATGGACGTTTTTCTTGGTCCAGCTCATTTCTGAAACGTGGACAAGGCCTTCGACGCCTTCTTCCAGCTCGATAAATGCACCATAATCAGTGATATTGGTGACGATACCTTTGTGGCGAGTGCCCGGCTTATATTTCGCGGTTGCGGCAAGCCATGGATCATCCATCAACTGTTTCATACCCAGGCTAATGCGCTGGGACTCTGGATTGATTTTGATGATCTTGACTTTAAGTGTATCGCCAACAGCCATGACCTGGCTTGGGTGCGAGATACGGCGCCAAGACATGTCGGTGACGTGCAGAAGGCCGTCAATACCGCCAAGGTCGACGAACGCACCGTAATCGGTGATGTTCTTGACGACGCCTTCGCGGGTTTCGCCTTCTTCCAGCTGACCGACGAGCTCTGCGCGCTGCTCGGCACGGCTCTCTTCGAGGATAGCCCGGCGGGAAACAACGATGTTGCCACGAGCGCGGTCCATTTTCAGGATCATGAAAGGCTGTTCCTGGTTCATCAAAGGTCCGACGTCGCGAACGGGACGGATATCAACTTGTGAACCCGGCAAGAAGGCGTTCAGACCACCAAGGTCAACTGTAAAGCCGCCTTTAACGCGTCCGACGATGGCGCCTGTGACTGGCTCTTCAGCTTCGTGAACTTTCGCCATTTTGATCCAGGTTTCTTCCCGGCGGGCTTTATCGCGGGACAGGATCGCGTCGCCTAGGGCATTTTCGATACGTTCGAGGTAAATATCAACGCTGTCGCCAACTTTGACAGCTTCGTCGCTGCCGGGTGTATAAAATTCTCTTAAGGGGACACGGCCTTCTGTTTTGAGGCCGACATCGACAAGAACGACGTCTTTTTCGATGGCTGTTACGGTTCCTTTAACAACGGAACCTTCTGTCATAGGGCTCACTTCAAGTGAGGCTTCCAGCATGGAAGCGAAATCTGCAACAGATGGATTGAGGGTTTCTTGAGCTGCGCTCATAGGGGTTACTCCAAATATAAATTCCGGCCGACAGGTTGTATCCTGCGGTCTAGCCCGGCCCATCCAGGCTTTTCATGTTCGAATGTGGCGAGTTACCTTATTTCTTAGAGGCTTTGGCTTCTAAAACCGCATCAATGATTTTAACTGCTGCGGCGAACGCGCGCTCTATAGACAACCCTGTCGTATCAATCAAGTGTGCATCTGAAGCTATTTTCAACGGAGCTTCGGTTCGATTTGCATCACGATGGTCCCGTTCTTTAAGCTGTTCAAACACAGTTTCGATGCTGATGTCTTCTCCATATCCGGTGAGTTCAGCATGTCTGCGCCGGGCACGTTCTTCCGGCTCAGCGTCAATATAGAGCTTTACGTCGGCCTCAGGGCAAATGACGGTACCGATATCGCGGCCATCTAGGACTCCGCCGTTCGCCGCAAAATCTCTTTGATAATCCAGCAAAGCTGCGCGAACGCTCTTATGGACAGCAACCCGCGAGGCAATTGCACCGATGCCTCCGCTTTTCAGAACAGGCTCGTCCAGCATATCAGCCGTAATATTTTGCGCGGCCTGAGTACAGGCTTCGCTATCATCAGGATCTGCGCCTTGATCCTGAATAATTTTGGCGACCGCGCGATAAAGTTTACCGGTATCCAAGTGCGGTAGCTGGTAATGTTTAGCAAGTTGTTTGGCGAGCGTGCCTTTGCCGCTGGAAAACGTACCATCGATTGCAACTACCGTCACTATGAGGTCTCGATATTGGCTCCAAGGGAGGCCATTAAATCAAAAAAGTCAGGGAAGCTTGTTGCAATCATGGACGCATCATCAATTTCGACCGGATTTTGCGCCGCCAGTCCCAGAATAAGCGCTGACATGGCAATCCGGTGATCATGAAAGCTCTTAACCTTGGCACCGCCGGTTACCGCGCCGCCGCGCACCCGCATACCATCCGCGCTCTCTGTAACGTCGACACCGTTTCGGCGTAGCAGTTCTACAGTCGCGGATATCCGGTCGCTTTCTTTGACACGAAGTTCGTCAATACCGTTCATCACAGTATCGCCCTTGGCAAATGCAGCTGCGACGGCAAGAATAGGATATTCATCAATCATGGACGGTGCGCGCTGCGGCGGAACGGTGACGCCGCGCAGATTGGAATGGCGGACATGAAGATCGGCAATCACCTCTCCGCCGGATTTTCGAAAATTATCCGTTCTGATATCTGCGCCCATTTCGGCGAGGGTTTCAAACAGGCCTGTCCGAGTCGGGTTCATCATGACATTTTCAATATGTATACTAGACCCGGGAACAATCAGCGCGGCAACAATGGCAAATGCCGCCGAGGACGGATCGCCCGGAACATTGACACGTGTGCCATGAAGCGCAATCGGGCCTTCAATGCTGACAATCTGGCCATCATCCTTGGCACGGGTTTTCACTTCAGCGCCGAAGGCTCTGAGCATGTTTTCCGTGTGGTCACGGGTTAGGCGCTTTTCTCTGACGGTTGTAACACCTTCCGATTTTAAGCCTGCCAGCAAAATTGCGGATTTAACTTGGGCCGAAGCATGCGGCGGCGTGTAGTCGACCGGCGACAACTCACCGTTGGACGCAATCGTTAGCGGCAGGCGATCGCCCTTGGCGGATTTGACGCTCGCGCCCATATCCCGAAGCGGGTCTAGCACCCGGGCCATGGGCCGGGAGCGCAGGCTTTCGTCGCCGGTAAATTTAGCCGTGATCCGATAGGCTGCTGCGGCTCCCATAATCAGGCGAACACCTGTGCCGGCATTACCGCAATCAACAATATCGTCTGGAGAATTTAAACCTTTGTCGCCGCAGCCATCAACAGTCCAGCTTCCATCCTCATTTTCAGCAATTTTGGCTCCTAGCGATGTCATCGCACCAATGGTCGACAATATGTCTGCGCCCCGTAGCAATCCTGTCACTTCGGTTTGCCCATTTGCGAGCGCGCCAAGAATAATGGCCCGGTGTGAAATAGATTTATCGCCCGGGGCCGTGATAATCCCTGAAAGCTGCGTTGATGGATGGGCGATGGCGCCAGATTGCATAATCTCAATACTTAGTTTTTGTCGGTTGACTCTGTAATTCGAAACGCTAAGACGCGAAGCGAAGTCGCTTAACGGGATTGTTATTTATTGGCAAGCCCCGGCCCAGCTATACTACATTTATTTGCGGATAACAGGATTCTATCATGGCTAAAGTCGATTTGGGTGAAAAACGCATTTGCCCTGAATGTGCAGCTAAATTTTACGATTTGACCAAACGCCCGGCCGTTTGCCCAAAATGCGCGTTCTCTTATGATCCCGATCAGGTGGAAGCGGTAGCGCCGACCCCTGTCGCGCAAATCAAGCCTGAGAATGAAGCTGACACATCCAGCAATGATCAGGAAAACGAAGAAGACGAAGACGAAGTTGACGAAGAAGATGCAGAAACCAAAGAGCTCGAGCTCGACGGTGACGACGCGGCGATTATCTCGGGTGCCGGCGGAGATGATGATGACGGCCGCGAGCCCGATATCAATTCTTTTGATCCTGATGAAGACGAAGATGAAGATGCCGCGCTCGTTGATGATGATGAAGAAGACGATCTTCCACCGACCGGCAAAGAAGATGATGACGACGATGAAGAAGAAGTCGAAATCTAGAATTTTTGTCTTGAATATACGGCGTTGCCCTCATATAGGTTCCGCCGACTTTTGACGGGCATTATGATCAGGCCCGTCACCTTCAATGGAAGGGGCCATAGCTCAGCTGGTAGAGCGCTTCGCTGGCAGCGAAGAGGTCAGGGGTTCGACTCCCCTTGGCTCCACCATTTGACCTTCTAATCCATCGTATCTCGACAACGCACTCAAAGCGCGTTCACTTAAAATTTTCTGGCGAAATTGGCCGAGGTGATTTATAAACATCTCATCAAGTTCTAAATACAGAATAGGGATGTCTATCGGTCAATAATGTTTGAGGTGGTGGTAGTTTGGGGAAATTAGTTATGGCCGCTAAAGATAATGGACTAAATGATTTGAAAGCCCGGTTTAAACCGGAAGATTTTGACGATGTCTCAAAACCGTTTTTTGACAGGCTATTTCCGAAACCGCGCTGGCTATTTGCATCGCGGACCCTAATCTTCCAGACTCGCCGATCGTATATGTCAATGAGGCATTTACCAAGCTCACCGGATACTCAGCTGAAGAAATTGTTGGCAAAAATTGCCGATTTCTACAAGGTCCAGGCACCACGGAAGAATCTCTTGAAAATCTACGTGCGGCGTTGAAAAAGAAATACCTCTCTGTCACGGAATTGGTCAATTATCGAAAAGATGGGTCGGCCTTCCTGAACGCCTTACACATGGCGCCTTTATTCGATAAGTCGGGAAAGATGCGGCTTTTTTACGGTTCGCAAATGGATACAACCGAATCCGTCACTGTGGAAAATGTTAGACGCCGGCGCGCACTTAAAATTGCTGGTGTCGGAATTTGGGAATATCATCCCGACAAAGACGAAAGTTTCGCGGATTCATCGATGCTCCAACTCTTCGATATGGCTGAAGACTCGGGCAAGGATCTTTTTAGAAAATTCATGGTCAAGGTTCACCCCGAAGATGCAGATCTCGTTCGCCGAGCAACTGCCGCGTCGTTCGACGATCCAAAAATACCTTATAGTGTAGATTTTAGGATTATGAGACCAGGGGGAAAAGTTAGGTGGATTCGCAGTGTCGGGGGCATGGCAAATGCCAGCAACGGAAGCGGCAACCGCAGTTTCATTGGCGTTTCCTCCGATGTGACCGATGAAAAGGAATTTGAAATAGCGCTGTCTGAAGCCCGTGACACGATTAAGATGGTCGCGGATGAGCTCGATCACCGGATGAATAATATTTTCGCGACAATGGCGGCTTTGGTATCGGCGGGTGCCCGCGGTGAATCCGATTCTTCGAAGGCCGCCAAGAAAACCCGCGATCGCATATTAGCCATGGCTAACGCGAACCGGTTGACGATTGGCAAAGGCATTCACGAGGACGTTTCTCTGCAGGCTTTGCTAAATCGAGCCCTGGAGCCATATCGCGGTACTGCTGCGATCGAAATCGAAGAATTTGATTTACCGCTCAGCCAGCGCACCCTCCAATCATTAGGTTTGATTTTTCATGAGCTATCAACGAATGCTATAAAATATGGTGCTCTAGACAGTTCGCGTGGATGTTTGACGATTAATTGGTCGGTGACCAAAGATGGGATTTGCACGATCATCTGGAAAGAAATCAACGGAGAGAAAACCGATTTCGAGATACAATCAACCGGATACGGATCTCGCCTGATAGATATGACCGTGAAACAAATCGGCGGTGATTTGGAGCGCGACTTTCAATCAGACGGTTTGGAGGTCCGGCTCTCCTTCACAATATCGCAACGTTAAGGGATATTATAATCGTTCAGCTTTACGGAACGATAAGCGGGTTCATACGTAGTTTAAGGGTCTAAGGAGATCCGCAAAATGAACGTCGCCAAGCCATTGGAAGAAATCGTCGAACGAGTCGATGCGTCTTGCTCCTATCAGGACAGGGATCTT
>JABDKG010000101.1 GCA_013002305.1 Hellea sp. | reverse complement strand
AATGGCCTGAATGAGAAAGAGCGCGACTATCTCGATAATCTCGCCATGGCGCTCAGGCTCGATCCCGAACTCGCCGCGCGGATTGAAACAGATGTAAGGACCGGATAGATGAAACGCCCATTTATTGGAATATGTGCTGTAGCCCTCCTAAGTACTGGAGCGATAGCTCAGGACGCAAATTGGGGTTCGCAATTACAGGAAATTTTGAGCGCCGAACCAACAGAGCAATCAGTCGAAAAACTTGAAAGACTGATTGATTCTGCGCCCAGTGATTATGATAAAGCCTATGCAACTTTCGGCCTTGGTGCCTATTATCGTTATTTAGGAAAGCATGGCCAAGCAATTTCATTTCTTGAGACGGCTCATGAACTCTACAAAGCACAAGAAACACGCGATGACCGTCTTTATCACAATATTACAACCGGCCTTTTAGAATCCTATCAAATCGCCGGCCGGGATGAAGATGCCGTCCAAGTCGCCGTTGAAAGAAGCGAAGTTCTTGTCCCGGAAGATCCAAATTTTTGGAGCTTGAATAATGACACGCCGATGCATCGGTTTTCGGCGATAAATTGCCCGTTTATGGTCGACGGGCTTTTGCGAACCGAGGTCAAGAATTTCAATCCCGTCGGGGACGATTTTGTTTGCGAATACCGAAAACAGTCGGATTTGTTTAACAAGTTGAGCCTGTATTTTACACTCTATGATCAAGACCAAACCGACGAGACCGCCCATGATCGCAATTACAAACTCATGGAAAGCACGATAGAAAAATTAGGCGCCGATGTGACCAGCAAAGGCGAGCGGTTAAGCGATGAAAGCTGGCCGATCGCTTTGACGGAAAGCCGATATGAGTATGAATCCGACAATGGAACCGTTCTCTCGGGAATGTGGACCGGATATTTTGATAAATGGGTATTCAAAACCCGCGTGACTTGGCATCCCGATCTAGGTGAGCAATTTGGATTTAACAGTACGGAAAAATTACTTCGCGGCACGACAATGATGGTTCAACCTCACCTTGATAGCTGCGCGGCATTCGATCCAGAGACCTTCCCAAAATTCGAGTCGGCAGTTGAAGATGAAAGCGCGCGCGCCGTCGCATCTTTGCTAGGCCTAACGCTAAGCCGCTCAATAGAAGGCGGGACGATCGACACGAATGATCCCGCTCAAACGGAAGAATTCCGGCAAGCTTTAAAATTTGCAGTTGATCGTCCGTCTAAAGAGTGTGTTGGATATTTTTTCAGCCGAGATGGATCGATATTGATTTCGTCTCATTATGATTCTAACCGCATTTACACGATAAGCGGTAAGGCCATCAATTCGGACACTTTCTTGTCCAAGGGAAACGGGCTGCAACAGACCGGCTATATCCTGCACAGTGTCAATGACGTTGAAGAGGAAAATCTGACACGGCACAAATTACTAAAGTCTTATAATCATGTTCCGACAGCGGAGCAGGTATTGAGAGACTATGTTGAAATTCACAACGGTAATGTTTCTGCGGTTGGACATATCGATTTTCAAGATGATGGCGGCACAGATATTACAATTTACACTTTAGGCGTGGAGAGTAATGTCGAAAATATAGAAGAAGAAGCGCCGGAAGAAGAATACGACCCGGTCGAGGAACTTGAGTAGGGATTTGCACTTATGGAGACACAGATGAGATTATTGACGATATGTGCGGCCTTTATGGCGATCCTGTTATTTGGCGCTTGCACGCAGGCCGATCTGGAGGCTCAGGCAGATGAACAGCCTATCAAAATGGCAGTCGCGACGGGAGAAATCTGCGGCGGCATGATGGGCGCGACCTGCGATACCGAGGGCGATTTTTGCAAAATGACAATGGAAGCCCAATGCGGCGCGGCCGACCAAACCGGGACCTGCCAACCCAAACCAAGATTTTGCACTCAGCAATATGAACCGGTCTGCGGATGTGACGGTAAAACTTATGGCAATGAATGCTCGGCCCATAGCAAAGGGGTCAGCGCGGCCTATAAGGGGGAGTGTCAGCCTTAATCACGTCGGCAGCGCTTGCGCCCTGTCCGTCGACCCCTTAGAAACGGCTCATGTTTCAAACCTTTTTCTCAGAACTGCGCGCGGCGAAAATCCCGGTGACCATCCGGGAATATCTGACCCTGCTTGAAGGTCTGGATAAGGACGTCGCGCAGGATAGTGTCGACGGATTTTATTATCTTTCTCGCACGGCGCTGGTGAAAGATGAGCGAGATCTGGACAAATTTGATCAGGTATTCGGCCATGTCTTTCGCGGCATGGAATATCTCGATGATATTTTTGGCACGGCTGAGGGCGAAATTCCCGCTGACTGGCTGCGTGCAATGGCAGAAAAATTTTTGTCGCCCGAAGAAATGGCTGAAATCGAGGCCCTTGGCGATTTCGATAAAATTATGGAAGCCCTGCGCGAACGGCTGGAAAATCAGGACAAGCGTCACGAAGGCGGCAATAAAAATATCGGCACAGCCGGGACCTCGCCCTTTGGCGCCTACGGCTATAATCCGGAAGGCATTCGCATCGGGCAAAAAGAAGGCCGGCACGGCAAGGCCGTGAAAGTCTGGGACAAGCGCCAGTTTAAAAATCTCGACGGTGATAAGGAAATCGGCACGCGTAATATCAAAGTCGCCCTACGCCGCCTGCGCAAGTTTGCCCGTGAGGGTGCCGCGGAAGAGCTTGACCTCGCCGGCACAATTCGCGGCACAGCCAAACAGGGCTGGCTTGACATAAGAATGAGGCCCGAGCGCCGAAATGCTGTCAAAGTTCTCGCTCTATTTGATATTGGCGGGTCTATGGATAGCCATGTCAAACAGGCAGAGGATTTATTTTCGGCCGCCAAATCCGAATTTAAGCGCCTGGAATATTTCTATTTTCACAACTGCATTTATGAGCATGTCTGGAAGGATAATATCAGACGAATGCGCGAAGTAACGCCGACGTGGGATATTTTGCATAAATATCCATCGGATTACCGGGTCGTGATCGTCGGCGATGCTGCCATGAGCCCTTATGAAATTGCTGTGCGCGGCGGCTCGGTGGAGCATTGGAATGATGAGCCAGGCGCGGTTTGGTTGCAGCGTATTGCCGAAGTTTACCCGCACCTTATCTGGATCAATCCAACACAAGAAAAATACTGGCAATATTCCCAATCAACTCAAATGATTCAGGACATTATCGGCCATGACAAGATGTTCCCGATGACTTTGTCCGGCCTTGAAGGCGCGATGAAAGAGCTGGCCCGGTAAAGACCGTAAACCCAATCATAAGAGTTTTCGCTTATAGATTCTGCCAAAATAGGTGGGAATAATGAGTGAACCAGACCCGAAACGGGATGAAACGGAAATATCCGGTGATATAATGGATCTCGAAAATCCGATGCTGGATTGGCGGATCAACACACGCGTTTACGAATTTTTAGGCGCAAAATTTCACCCGCTTGACCCGGTTCAGACTTTGAGCCGTGCCAAATGGATGACGTTAGATAAGACTTTTCGCTATATTGTCACGCCCAATGTCGACCATATTGTCCGGCTGACGAAAGAGCCGGAGGTCTTTAAACCGCTCTATGACGCAGCCTGGCTTTCGGTCTGCGATTCCCGAATTCTCGAGCTTTTGGGCAATTGGTCCGATATCCCGCTCAAAGCCGTGCCGGGATCGGACCTGACCCAGCAATTATTTGACAATGTCATAACGGCAGATGATCCGATCACAGTCATTGGCGCGGACACGGAAATCATCGAAATCGTCAAAGCCAAATATGGGCTGACCAAAGTTTACCACCATGAACCGCCTATGGGGCTTCGTCGTAAACCCGAGGCCGTTGCGGCCTGTGCAGAATTTATCCGGGCCCACCCTGCCCGCTATGTGTTTATCTGCGTGGGTTCACCGCAGCAGGAAATGGTCGCCAAAGCGGCGATGGAACTTGAGGGGACTGTTGGCCTTGGGCTATGTGTGGGCGCCAGTCTCGACTTTCTGGGCGGGCGCACCAAACGCGCGCCAAAATGGATGCAATCGATCCGCATGGAATGGCTGTTTCGACTGGCCAGCGAACCGCGGCGATTATGGCGGCGCTACCTTATTGACGGTCCCAAAATATTCAAAATTTGGCGAGACTGGATACGCACCAAACAAGCATAAAAAAAGCCGCCCCAACCGGGCGGCTTTTCTAATTCTATGTGTCTCTGATTAATCGAAATCGAACCGAACGGACGCGCCATATGTGCGCGGCGCGTTTGGATAGCCACTAAAGCTGCCAGCCTGAGCAACGGCCGGGAAGATTGAAAGCGGATATTCATCGTTAAACAGATTACGACCAAAGATCAGCAATGACACATCGTCTGTGACATCAATACCGGCAGAAGCGTTGACTGTATCAACTTTCCGGAAGGCGTTGCCGCCAACTTGAGCCGCCAAAACATTTTCGGCAACCGGCGTTTCACCTTCGTGCAGCCAATCCGCGCGCAAGAATCCTTCACGGCCGCCGACTGTAAAGTCGTAGGTCGCGCCAAGGGTCCAGCTGGACTTGTGGATGCCGCCCGGACGTTCGCCGGTCAGGTCAACAACGGTTCCGCCTGGGCCTGCAGCGCCTGGGAACGAGTCGTAAACCGGATCCATAAAGATCGCGCCGCCTGTCAGTGAGAGGTTATCAATCGGACTATACAAGAAATCTACTTCGATACCTTGAGCCGACTGGCTACCCGCATTGGCGAGGTTAAAGCCTGTGCCTGTAAAGACATTTGACTGGAAGCCTTTGATGGTCTGATCAAACACCGTCACATTGACGTAACCGCGGTCAAGTTTGGCTTTAACACCAATCTCGTAAACGGTGGAGTTTTCAGGACGGGCAAAACGTGACCCAACTGTCAGATTTGGAACCGTTAGGCCGCGAGTTTGAAGTTGGTCGAAATCAGCCTGTGT
>JABDKG010000100.1 GCA_013002305.1 Hellea sp. | reverse complement strand
GCAATGGGACTTGCTAAAACAAGCGAAAACCAAGAACGAACATATTGAAATAATTGTCCTTGGCGGGTTTTTGAATCTGAACGAGCATTGTTCAGAAATAGTCAACAAGCATAAGTCTTTCGACAATTGTTTTGATCAAGAATATAGGTCTTATTTTCCAGCCGATGAAAGAATGTCTTCCGATTTAGGCAAAGAGTTGGAATATCTTTATATTTCTAGAATTGAATTATTGTGTGAGAACCGAAAACTTGAAAATTGTCTAACCCATGCAGGGAATGAACCTGTATCTTATGATAAGCATCACCTCAGCCTTGGCTACGCGCAAATGATCGGAGACTTGATAGGTCAGACATATGCAAGCGAACTCACGGAAATCGGACTTTCGCTGAAATAGACTGAAATATTTAAAATATCAGCCTATATCTTCTGGTCTTTTAGGGCTGAGTAAAATTTGCGCGGCGGACGGGGGCAATACGCCTTCATCAACCAATAGGCGGTCAACATACCTTAACACTTCATATATTGTCTTCGTATCTTCATTTTCCGTATAACTTTCCAGCACGCCTAATGGCAATACATGATATCGGATACTTCCGCTGAGGACTTGTTTTTTCACGTTAAACCATCGCGAAATTTGAGGCAAAATTTCGCCGGATCTTATGGCTTCAAACGGTGAACAGAGTTTCCCCGGATCCGGGCGATGCGGCTGACGAACTGGCCTATCGAGAATAACATCAGTTCGATGTTTTGTTGGCAACAATTCCAGAATTTCAGTCGTAATTTTCAACCTTTTCTCTGACCATTGAAATTGTGTCTCGCCAACGAAATCGTCAATATATAAATAACCATTGGGCTTGAGTGATTTCCATATTTGTTCAAACAAATGTTCCAGCTTAACCACGTGATGGAGAAAATTTTGAGCACTCACAAAATCATATTTTCGCTTCTGCAAAATGACGTCGTTTAAATCTGCCACTTCATAGGTAATCGGTAAATTATTCTCAGCGGCTACTTTTTTTGCCGTCTCGACTGCACCCGCGGCGATATCGATTCCATGAAAAGATTCCCCTACGCCTTTTTCAAGAAATGTCCGTTCTGCACGCCCGGAGCCGCAGCCAAGGACCAAACCATGTTTGATTTTGCCTTTTTGATTTCTAAGATAGCTATAAACGCTGAAATTATCGCGATTTTTCTTCAATATCCTAGCGGCTTGCTGGCCTTTTTTTCGTTTTCCGGCCCGGTCAGGATCAGACAGCGTCTTACTCCAATGCGCGTCTTCTCCGGCTGCCATCCTTTTATACTCTTCGGGATCAGACAAAGCTTTCGAAATAATTTCCGCAGGACTTAAGGACTTAGATGACATAGTTGCTCCGCAAATATCATAGATTTGTGTCTATACGGAATATGTGGGAATTTCATAGACCATATATCACATTTTAAATCTGATTATGCAGATGTAATATTCGAAGAATAATGAAAATGAATTTTTGGATCAGCTCCCGCTATGACCAAAGAAGAGCGCTACAATGTTGGGACTTAAAGATAGGTTTTGGTCGACATCGATAGCAATTATTTTGAGTTTTCCACGCCCTAATCCGGCATACATTAGTTGGTACGCTTTTCACAAAGTTTAGGCTTAGCCAAGACACTGTAATTGCCCGAAGGGGAAGTCAGGCAATTGAGGGTGCGTTGCAAGCGCCGACCAGCAGCGCGCGCGCCGCGCTGCGTCAGATGGGAATCGTCAATATAGAGAAGCTTACCGTCTTTATCCTTATAGTCACAGCTTTCACGGCGTTCGCAAATCATCCGAGCACTATCAATGACGATGATGTCGCGCGACGCCATCAAATCCAACACCTCTTCTGACATGGATTTGTCATACATATCAAAGACGGCTTCTACTTCGGGAAGCTCGGGCGCCGTTAAATAGGCCTGCTCGCGAAGATTTCTGTATTCCGGGACTTGTGAAAAGAAAACAATTTGCTTTCCTGTCGGCGCCCAGAAATCCAGCGCTTGTTGTAAGGACTTAAGATGGAGTTCATTACCGCCATAGCGATTGACGAGCCAAAGTTCTTTAATGGAATCATCATCCCGGATTTTATCCCGTGCAAACTCGAAAAGCTCGGCGCAATGTTTCTTATTCGGCGTGGGATTGATCGGACAGCCCGCGCCGCCAAATTGCACGGGTGAATATCCCATGATCCGCAGAACCATGGATTTGTCGGCGGCGTGACTATCCCCGACCACCGCAATTCCGATCGCCGCGAGATCTTTATCTCTTCCGGTTCCAGGCTCGCAATTCCAATTGCCTTTCCAGTTTTTTGCGGGGTTGAAGTGGCATTTTTCATAAGCCACCATCCGCCCGCGCCCGCCGCCAACCCGCTTAAACTGCTTTTCCATCGCCTTGGCATCGACCAATCGCTGGGGCTCGGCGATGCCTTTGGCCTGCACATAGCCTACACCGACAAAGGCCAGTAATCCTGCCACTGAAAAGGCAAAAATACCTTTGCGAGTCGATAGAAACTTTTTGCCATCGAGCACCTTGCCGCTGGTTTTCTTTTTACGAAAGGGCTGCTCTACCCAGCGCCAGCTTACCCACGCCAGCAAAAGGGAAAGCGTAGCCAAAGCGAGCATCACATTAAGATGCGGCTCTCCGATCGTTTTGATCCGGGCAAAGGCATAAAGCGGTTGATGCCATAGATAAGCGCTGTAACTAATCAGTCCGATCCAGACGAGCGGCTTGAGCGACAATAATTTCCCGACCCAGGTCTCGCCCTTGGCAAAAACAATGATCAGCCCCGTGCCGGCAACCGGCAATAATGCCCAGGCTGACGGAAATGGCGTATGATGATCAAAGAACAATATTGAATAGGTGATCATCGCCAGACCGAGCGCGGACATAGATTGATTGAGCCCGTGAGAGGTGGTCGTGCCCGCACTGCGCTGTTTCATCAGGATCGCCGCGCAGGCCACGCCGATTAAAAGCTCCCAAACGCGCGACGGCGTTAAAAAGAAATTAGCCTCGGGGTTCCGGCTGACAAGCCAGCAGCACAGAACGAAACTGGCAATACCGAGCAGGACAAATATGCCGCCCAGTACCTTTTTGCCAAAGCGCCAGAACGCCATGACGATGAGCGGGAAAAACACATAATATTGCTCTTCGACCGCCAAACTCCATGTGTGCAAAAGCGGCTTAAACTCTGATGCCGAGGCGAAATAATCACTATTAAGCCAAAAGAATATGTTGGACGAAAATAGCGACGTCCAGATCATGCTCTCTGAAAACTCGCGCCATTGATCCGGGTTCATCCAAAGCCAGGCCATGGGCAGGCAGGCAATCATGACAAAAAACAAAGCCGGCAAGATCCGCCGCGCCCGCGCTTCATAAAAATCCACAATCGAAAAAGCGCCCTTTTTCGAGCGCTCAAAAATGATTGTGGAAATCAAATAACCACTAATGACAAAGAAAACATCCACCCCGACATAACCGCCGGAAAACAAAGCAATCCCCGCATGAAAAAATATCACCGGCAATACGGCGACAGACCTCAAACCATCAATTTCGGGGCGGTATTTCAATGCCAGTTGTCTTTCTAGAAACCGTATTCTGGTTTATTAGTTATCTGAGGTTTGCAAGTAACAAATCGCGTCAAATTATCAAGGCAATAAAGTTGCTTGGTGGAGGTATTAAATATGTAGGAAAAAAACTTGGGCTTGAAAACATTCACGCGGAGGAAATATTTGTAAAGTAATTGTAGTGATCATTTGGATCGGCTCCCGATATTACGGAGTAGAATAGGTATCCTAACGCGGAATAATCCAAGGTAAAAGAAGCGAAGTTTGCCGAAATCGACCCTATTCCAGTGTGGAAAAGTCGGGCATTTCCCGTACCCACGCGAGACAAACTTCCATTGATCATGTAAAACTGTAAATAAGCTACAGTCACTTCAAATACGCCGAACCCTTTACCGCTATTAAGTTCGATGTCGAGAGCTTCTAAACGGACGCTCATATTGGAGTTTATGACAAAACATCCGGGGCGCGAGCCATTATTACTCGAATCAACGACGGTGATTTTACGCTGCATCGCCGCTGAGCTGTCGGAATTTCGCCCTCTCAAAAACAGCACGCCGTTTAAATGATCTATCGCAATTCGATAATCCAGCGTAATGTCAGACAATATATTAATATAATTAAACCCGAAAGATCGGCATAGCGTAATAGCTCTTTGAAGGGTTGCGACCGGGCTTGTCACCGCTGATCCGAAGTTGAGATCATTGCCATTGACGCCATCGACAAAAATCGCATTGTTGCCAGGATCAACACTTTCAATGTCGTCGATCCGCGCGGTCTCCACGCTTGGATTTCCGGTCGGACCCGCCGGGCCTTGCCGGCCTCTGGGGCCGCGCGGCACAAAAATAACGCGATCTTTGACAGACATTATGCAGTCTCCGTGAGTATAAATTGTCCGGCCAGAATGACGGCTTCGGTCGGCGTGGTTTGGCGCAGCGCGTAATAGAGCGTGACCGCTTCGCCTTTGACGGCGGCGCGCGGCAGATTGGTAAAGGCGCTTTTGGCGGACGATATGGTGACCGTACTACTGGTCATATGATCGGCCGCATTTTCACCGCACGCTATCCACGCCGGCTCAAAACGTCACTCATCAATAAAGTCCTGATAGGGTTTGGTTTCAGTCTGATGCGACACGACACAGGATGCGAGCGGAGCGTTCGGGTCTGGATGTTCGCTGATTTGAAATATCAGGTCGGCACCGGTTAGATCGAGCTGATGAAAGTCGAGCGTTTCACTTTCATAATCGGCGCTTCGGCACGCGCCCAAAGTCAAGCTGGGCACCCCTGCCCGCTCGAGGTCATTATTATAAGCCATTGTTTTTCTTTCTTTATTGACCGCCGCCCGGATCATCATATTCGATCCAGATCGAGATTTGGACTTCGGCGGAATTGCCGCCATCGGTTACGACGGCTTTGTAGACCGCGCTCTTTCCCGATTGGGTCGGCGCGCCGCTAAAGCTCGTTGTAAAGCCGGCCGGACTATCGACTATGAGCGTGTCCCCCGAGACTTTGCTATAGGCCACGGTCTCGCTGCCCGATCCATGACTGACCGTCAGCGTGACGGCATTTGTGGTGGTCGAAACGAATGGCTGGCTGCTGGAGCCAAACAGGAATGTCGGCGAAGCCGTAACCGAAAGATTGCCGCTGCCGGATAGAGCCGTTTCAATGTTGGCGTCCTGCGCCGCGTCCTTGTTGAGCAGTGACCCAACGCCCGAGATTGTGATATCATTGAGCGCCAGAGTGCCGGTTTTAATGCCCGAAATATCTGTCGTCGCCGCTGTCAGATCGGTGCCGATTCCGTCAAGTTCGCTCATAAGGGGACCTCGATTGGCGATCGTGATCGCCGTCAACTCTGTCGTTCCGGCTATGATCCCGGAAACTGTCCCCGGATTGACATAGGGTACGCGCTCCCACCATGGCCAGGGCCTCGGGGTCGGTATCTGAATATTGGGCAGCGGTGTTTCCGTTGCTTCGTCAAAATCGAACGCTTGTGCGCCGGCATAGGCGCGCAGCATCAGACTGACATCGCCCATGGCGCTCTGGCCCTTGCCTTTGACAATCCATTGCCGGTCATTAATCGCGGTAATAGCGCTCCCGGTCACGGTAATGATATCGCCAACGCCAATGCGGATAAAACCAAAAGGCAGATCTGCGATCATACAGCTGGCGGGCGCGCGCGAAATATAAATCTCTTGTTTCTGGAGTTTTCCCGCCTGAATTTTGTCGGTCACAAACAAAAGCGGCAGCGACATTTGCCGCGGAATATGATTATCGGCGGCGACCCAGGCGGCGTTTGAGTAGATCGGCAGGTCCTTTTCGCCGTAATACTCCGCCGGCTCGGCATAGACCGTCTGGATTTCATTATAGACTTCGGTCGAAAATCCATCCTCGTCATATTCGGTGATATGGGCGCACGGAAACAATGACAGATCAATGGTTTCCGAGATCTCGCGATTGCCTTCCGGGACGGAGTAGATGCTCGCCGGATGTTCGGTCCGGTCGGCATTATAACATTTCCAGATCTCTTCCTGATCGTTGGAGCCGGATCGTATAACACCGGCGCACGTAAAATCCTCCGCGTCGCAATAATTGGCGTTGGATGTGATCCGCCCAATATCCATCAAGCCTTCCGGATAGCCATTGCCGATGATCAAGGCCTCTCCCGCCCCCGATCCGTCATACCAGCCATAATCATATTGGGCGTCGATCAGCGCGGCATTGTCGGAAAAGGCATAAGTCGCTGGGTCCGAGTAAATCCCGCCGCTGCGCGGATCGCAGACTTTGACCCCGGACAGCTCGATTTTGAACTCGGGATAGCCTTGAAACGGGATGAAATTTTCGCCGCTATCTTCGTCAAAATCGTCATTCGTGTTGCGGCATTCCGTGACGAGCACGCAGTAATTTCCGCCGTCATCGCTCGGGTCGCCGGGATCAGGGTCTGTCACAAATTTTCCCGGAAACTTACCGCTCAAATAGGCACTAAGAGCGGGTTTGTTATTGTCGCCGAGAAATAGCCTGACTTTGACGCGGCGGGCATTGTTTTTACCGAGGAAATGGCTCGTGACTTCAACTTCTTGGCTGGTCAGATCACCCGACAGCGTCACCGGTTCGCCGTCGACAAACATTTTGTGAAAGGCAGTGCAGGGCTTGGCCGACAAAACCGTTACCGAAACGCCTCTTTCGTTTTTATGGCCGTAAGAATCGTCAAATATGCCGACACCGGCGGCAATGCGCCGGCCAACAATAATTTCGAGCGGTTGGCCATTTCTAAGCCTACGCTGAACGGTCTGTTCGAAATCAAGCGAGTCCGTATCGAC
>JABDKG010000067.1 GCA_013002305.1 Hellea sp. | reverse complement strand
CAGATAGCGCGGGCGCGCTCGGGCTGGAAGACGGCGCCATGGCCAAAGTCTGGAACCAAGTCGGCACAGTTGAGCTTGAAACCCAAATCACAGACGACCTCATGCCTGGCGTCATCTCCATCCCGCATGGTTATGGCCACCGCAGTAAAGGGACCAAGCTGTCGATTGCACAGGAGCGTCCAGGGGTTTCAATGAATGACCTGACCGATCCGGGGGTCGTGGATCCGCTGTCAGGGAACGCGGTGCTGAATGCCGTGCCGGTTAATGTGGAGAGGGTTTAAGAATTGGCATCATCTTTTTTTCTTCCCGTCAATTAAAACGGCTTGCTGCCACTTGCTCGGTTTTTTATCAGTGCGATGTATACATCCGGCCCAGCAGCAAGGCCTTTTTTTACCTTCGGTGATTTCTTCAATCGTTCTTCTAATTCGTTTTGCTCGGGTCATCTCTTTTTTCGCGTCTTCAACCCAGCAAATATATTCATTCCTTCCGATAGGTGTTAAACTCTCCCAATACTGCACCGCATCATTGGTTTTCAACAATGCCTGGGTGAGATCTGCGGGCACGTCGTGAACGAGACCGTTTGATATTCTAGAAATCATGGATCTAACTTATCATCTAAATGTAGATGGTCAAATAAATCGCGATTGCTGGACCACTCTAGATACGATAACAGGTTGTTAAACATGCGGAAAATTGCCGAGGATAATATCGCCTTATCTGAAGGAACCACCAAGCATTAATAGGACATATCCAGTGACCACAATTCTGCGTCCAGATCATTTTACGATTGTAACGGACGACCTTGCCGTGACCAAAGAATTTTACGAAAATATGCTCGGGTTTACGAGCGGGCTTCGGCCGGAATTCAAATTTCCGGGGCTCTGGCTATATGCCAACGAGAAAGCAATCCTGCATGTGATCAAAGTTGATAAGATGCCAAACCCGAGAAAAGGGGCTCTCGATCATATGGCGTTTCGCGGCGAAGATATAAATGCGCTGTTGCGACAATTAAAATCAGCCGGTCTGGAATACCGTCTCAAACGCACGCCCCATCCGTGGGAGCAATGGCAGGTTTTCTTCAAGGACCCAAATGGTGTTGACGTCGAGATCGACTTTGACGGACAAGAAGTTTTAGACTCGGAACACAGCGAAGATAACTAAACACGTCCCTTGCGCGTTAAATGCATCCGCCCCCTGTTCCGCTCATCCCGATGAAAATCGGGATCCAGTATTACCGATTCAATCCACTTTCAAAAAACTTAATATAACCTATCCGTAGTCACCGACTGGATCCCGTTTTGCAACGGGATGAGCGGGCGATACGAGATAAATTTCTGGCATTGTCCGGACCCAGCAATCCCTGTAAACCATGATATAGCATCCATCGAGAGACTTATATGACCAACCAACCATTCGATATCATACTTTACGGCGCGACGAGTTTTGTCGGGCAGATTATGACCCGCTATATGCACGAGACGTTTACGGACGGGTCGATCAAGTGGGCGATTGCCGGGCGCTCGCAAAGCAAGCTGGAAAAGCTGAGCGCGGATACAGGGCTTTCCGGCATCGAGATGATCGTTGCAGATGCCCATGACGAGGCGGCACTGGCCGTTATGGCTGCGCGCACCAATGTCGTGGTTTCGACTGTCGGGCCCTATGCGCTATATGGCGACACGCTGGTCAAGGTTTGCGCAGAGTCCGGCACTCATTATTGTGACCTGACCGGCGAGCCGCAATGGATCCGCAAAATGCAGAAAGCGCATGAAGCGACCGCAAAGAAGAGCGGCGCGCGGATCGTCCATTGCTGCGGCTTTGACTCCATACCGTCTGACCTCGGCGTTCATTTTCTGCAAAAACACGCCCAGAAACAATTCGGGCACACCTGCGACGATATCAAGATGCGGGTTGTGAAAATGAAAGGCGGCGCGTCGGGCGGCACGATCGCCAGCATGATCAATATGGTCAAAGAGGCCTCAAAGGATGCCGAGCTTCGTAAAGAGCTCAAAAACCCTTATAGTCTGTGCCCGCCGGATCATGGTTTCACCACGCGGCAAAAAATTGTCAAAACCGCCTATGACGAAGATTATAAAAGCTATATCGCGCCTTTTATCATGGAAGGCATAAATGCGCGGGTTGTGCACCGGTCCAACGCTTTGTCCGGCAATCTATATGGGGATGATTTCCTATATCAGGAAGCCATGGTAACCGGCAAAGGCGGGCGCGGAAGACGCCGGGCCAAGATGACCGGCTTTGGCATGGGGGCATTGATGGCCGGGATTGCGATACCCCCGACGCGCTGGGTCATGGAGAAATTTGTCCTGCCGAAACCCGGCGAAGGGCCGAGCCCGGAAGATCAGAAAAGCGGCAGTTTTGATTTGCTGTTTATGGGCACGACCCCGGACGGCAACACGATTAAATGCCGGGTTACCGGTGACCGCGATCCCGGTTATGGCTCGACCGCTAAAATGCTGGCACAAGCCGCGGCATGTATGGCCAAAGATGTCGCCAAATCAAAGAAAGGCGGGTTCTGGACCCCTGCGACTCTGATGGGCGATAAGCTGATCAAGCGGCTGCAGACCTATGCCGGTTTAACGTTTGATCTTGAATAGGGTGTGGCTATCTAAGCCGGGGGCAGAATATTTTCTTATGTTTCTTCCCAGCCGAACACTTGTTCCAATTGCGCACCAAACACTCTGGAAATTCGAAAAGCACTTTCTAACGACGGCGAATAGTGACCTTTTTCAATTGCGATAATTGTTTGCCGGGTAACGCCGATGGTTTTTGCTAGTAACGCCTGACTCATTTGCCCGTGACTTTCTCTCAAACTTGCAATCCTGTTGGATATTGGGGGTTTTTTAGCCATGATAGATCTTGCGGCGATACAGATATATTTGGAAAATATACTCGACCAGATGACCGAGAATTAGCGCGGCAATAATTCCTAAAAGCATATCGCTTGATCGCGCGTCATAGAAATAGGCCAGACAGGTAAAGACCAAGACCATGCCGGTCGCGATGCTCCCGAGATGTGTGGCTTTCAGGGTGATTTGCTTGTCCCGCTCATCCATTGGTTCATCCGCTTCACTGACATTTGATAGAGCGGCAACAATAGCTCCCGCGATTGCGATAATCGTCAAAATGATCGCAAAAAGAACGAGCATTACTAATACTGCTTGTTTGGGTACTTGCTCCAGCGAGGTTGAGACATTCCAAAGTGAATGAAAGAAAACGCCGGATGCAATTAACAGAGCCGCTGTCATAACCCAAGCCATTTTCTCTCTAAACGTCGCGGAATGTTTGTTTTCTAGATTGGTCATCATTACCTCCTGTGTTCGAGTTATATATGGTCAAATATTTTTAACATGTCAAATATTTTTTACATGTTGCCTATTCCTCTTCCCGTCGCCGCTAAAGTATCTCCGGACGCGACCGAATAATCGCTAGCCAACACAGCGCTGAACCAATAGAAGCGTGGCCTCGTAAAAGCGGGCATGATCATGGGCACGCAGGAGAATATCAATCTCCCCGGTGACAACGGACGCTTCGGCAGTTTTGGCGGACGCTATGTTGCCGAGACTCTCATGCCGATTATTCTGCGGCTTCTTTCCAAGTCTCCGATTGCGTTTTTACCGTATCATAGGGGATGCGGAGCACAAAAGAAGTTCCCGCTCCCGGCTCACTTTTCACAATCACTTCTCCGCCCATAAGGTCGACCAGTCCTTTAACGATGGTCAAGCCAAGGCCTGTACCGCCATATTCTCGATTAATCGACCCGTCTTTTTGGGTGAAGCGCTCGAATATAAGGCTTTGATCCTCCTTGGCGATACCAATCCCTGTATCCGTCACTCTGAAGGTGATCAGGGCTCTGCCCAAGGGGTCGACGGCACTTTTAATCGACAATTCAACAGCGCCTTTGTCGGTAAATTTAAAAGCATTATCGAGCAGCGCATTTATCATCTGTGTGGTTCTGACGTGATCGCCGATCAAAAGCTTTGGCACGGACGAAGCTAAGCGCGCCGAGAATATAAGACCCTTTGCCTCCGCCCGGCCTATATAAGGCTTTATCGCGCGTTTCAGGGTCGACCGTAAATCAAACTTAGCCTTATCAATCTCGACCCGTTCACCATCCAATTGCGAGAACAAAATTACATTGCCGATAATCGTCTCCAAATCATGTCCCGCATCCCGTATAATCTCGGTCATTTCTTTTTGGTCTTCATCCAAATGGGTATCTTGGAGGGCATCATTCATCCCGATAATACCGTTCATGGGCGTGCAAAGTTCATGGCTCATGGTCGAGAGAAAATCAGTTTTGGCCCGGTCCGAAGCTTGCGCTTTCAGGATGCCGTCCTCGAGCTCCTCAAATGCTTCATGCATGTTTTTCGAGAAAAATGCCCCAACCATAGTGACTAATATGGCCGCCAACGTAGCTTGCACGGCCCGCTGGAAATTGCGATCGGCGAAATGTTCGACATCAAATATCGGCGTATAGCTATAATTTGAACTGACCCACCAGAGACCCCAAATTAAGACTATAATCGTCGCGCCGAATGCCAATGTCGCGCGCCATCCACAAATGAAGCCATTAACAACGACCCCCAAAATAAAAAATGGAATGAGCGCCGAATTGATACCGGTGTTTTGGTTGAGGGCTGACGCCAGCGTTCCGGCGACAATCAAAATCGAATATATCCAAGCATAAATATGAAATTCCTTACTGCGGCGCAAAAGCAAAATTTTCGCGAGAACAAAGCCACAGGCAATCAAAGAAACCGCATGATCAAAGGTAAACGCCCCATAACTATAAGTCATAGTCGCCAGGTTGATGAACTGCGTTGCAATGAAGGCCATTCCCATTATATAGACGGCGCGGGCCCGCACCAGCGTGCTTTTTGGCGCCTTTGGGTCGATCCGCAAATATCGTTCTAATTGTTCAAAAGAAAACATTACAGCCAGTCCACTAGGCCAACATCGTTATTATCTGATTGATACGAGTTTTAGAAATTGTTAACCGGAGCCATGACCATGGGCAAACAAGATAATATCACGCTCCCGGACGAAAACGGGCGGTTTGGCGATTTTGGCGGACGCTATGTCGCCGAGACATTGATGCCGCCAATCCTAGAGCTTGAGAAGGCCTATGAAGACGCCAAGGCCGATCCGTCGTTTCAACAAGAGCTGAAATTTTTCCTCGATGACTATGTCGGCCGTCCGAGCCCGCTTTATTTCGCGGAGCGCCTGACCGAGCACGCCTCAATGGATAATGATGGTGCGGCGAAGATTTATTTCAAACGCGAAGAGCTCAATCATACCGGCGCGCATAAGGTCAATAATTGTATGGGCCAGATCTTGCTGGCGCGGCGCATGGGCAAGACCCGCATCATTGCCGAAACCGGCGCGGGCCAGCACGGAGTTGCCACTGCCACCGTCGCCGCGCGCTTTGGCCTGAAATGTATCGTTTATATGGGCGCGGTCGATATTGTCCGGCAAAAACCGAATGTGTTTCGCATGCGTCTGCTCGGCGCTGAGGTCCGCTCGGTCGAGAGCGGAACGGCCACCCTCAAAGACGCCATGAACGAAGCCCTGCGCGATTGGGTCACCAATGTCGGTGATACATTTTATTGTATCGGCACCGTCGCCGGGCCGCATCCTTACCCGGCCATGGTTCGAGATTTTCAAACTATAATCGGCCACGAAACAAAGGCACAAATTCTTGAAAAAGAAGGCCGCCTGCCCGACGCGATCGTCGCCTGTATTGGCGGCGGCTCGAACGCCATGGGGATTTTTCATCCTTTCATTGAGGATAAAGATGTCCGGCTCATCGGCGTCGAGGCGGCTGGCCACGGCATTCCGTCGGGGCTTCATGCAGCCTCGCTGACCGGCGGCAAGCCCGGCGTGCTGCACGGCAATCGCACCTATCTCTTGCAAGACGAACACGGCCAGATCAATGACGCCCATTCGATCAGCGCCGGTCTTGATTATCCCGGCATCGGCCCTGAGCATTCCTACCTCTATGACATTGGCCGCGCCGAATATGTCTCTGCCACTGATGACGAAGCGCTCGAAGCGTTTCAGCTCTGCGCCAAGCTAGAAGGTATTCTGCCGGCACTTGAATCCAGCCACGCCATCCCCGAAACCATTCGCGTTGCCCAAGAGCTTGGTCCAGATGGCATAGTCGTTATCAATATTTCGGGTCGCGGTGATAAAGATATTTTTACGATCGCCGAGGCGCTCGACGAAGATATTTCTGCAGGGACTGAGGGTTAACGCCTTGCATCGACGCCTCTAAATCTGCCATCAAGCCAGTATGATGTGGTCGATATTATTCGCGTTTTTTGCCGGCGATCCTTCGGGCCTCGCCGATACCCATTATCGTTATGGTCAAATGGTCGATTATGATCAGGTACGGCAGGTTCGTCTACTCAATCCAACCACAGATCTGATGGTCAAACAGCGCGCCGAAATCCGCGGTGCCATTCGCCAGAGAAAAATCCGCGAACAGAGGGCGAGAGTTGCGGCGGAGAGACGCCGCCAGGCTGCGCTCGAGCGGGCCGCCCGAACCGGGGATATCATTATGGCCGGGTTATTGTCCCTGCCGCGCGAGCCGGCAACCGGCGCTTTTGATGGCTGCGCCAAAGTCCAAAAGGGCCTGATCATGGGCGGCGGCTTTATGGTTTTTACCTGCGAAAAATTAAAGCCCGGTCTCCCGATCGCCCAGCATAAACAAACCTTTCTGCGCTACAAGGACGCGCTAATGAAAGATGGTTGGCGCTACCTGCCCGAGAGCAAGAACCATGAATTGGTATTTGCCCGCAATGACGGATTTGGATGTAATAGCGAGCTGCAATTAAAGCTCTGGACCGATCGCAGCATGAACGAAAGTTTTCGGCCCGCCAGCGACCGCAATGCCCATCGCCAGATCGTCTTTATGGCTAAATTTTACGGGCCGAGATGCGAACGATATTTCCCAATCGCCGAGGCTCTTGCCGCCCGGTGAGTTAATTCCGCCTTAACCCTCTTAAGCGAATCCTGACCACCTCAGCCCTTTCCCGTGCTATTTTAAGCCTGTCGAAGTTCCGACCGGGAGGGGATTATGAGTTTCAAACGCTTGGCAATAATAGCCGCATCTTTACTGGCCGCCGCGAGTAGCGCGCAGGCCGATGACGGTACAATCTTTGAAGGCATTGCCGACATTCCCAGAATTTCCACCACCGGACCGGTCGATGGATGTTCGACGGTCACTAAGGGTTTGATCAATAATGGCGGCTTTCTGTTATTCACGTGCGAGAAGCTCCTGCCCTATCACCCGATTTCCGCGCACGCGGCCAGTTTCGCCAATTATCAGTCGGTTTTAAGGCAAAATGGCTGGACCCGAAAAGGCGGCGACAAGAAGAACGCAAAATATGTCCGTACTGATAGTACGGGCTGCGAAACCCAGCTTGAAATGACCCTTTGGACAGATCGCTCCATGAATGAATTTCCGGCCCGCCCGGCATCTGATCGTAACGCGCATCGCCAGATCGTTTTTAAAGCGAAATTTTTTGGCGTCGCCTGCGATCATTATTATCCGCTGGCCCAAGCCATGGCGAGCCGATAGGCCCCGAAATTTAGCTCTAGCCATCTGGCAAACGCGCGCGTAAAAGCGCCCGCTATGACGACCCGTATAGACGCCACTTTTTCCAGACTCAAAGCTGAGGACAAGGCCGCCTTTGTCGCCTACATGATGGGCGGCGATCCGGACCGGGCTACCTCGATGCAATTATTGTCGGCCATGCCGGAAGCCGGCGTCGATATTATCGAGCTGGGCATTCCCTTTACCGATCCGATGGCCGATGGCCCTGTGATCGAAGATGCCGGAATTCGCGCGCGCAAATCCGGCACGACGCTTTCGACGGTTTTGGAAATGGCGGCGGAGTTTCGCCAATCCAATAGCGCGACACCGGTCATTGTTATGGGCTATTGTAATCCTGTTCACCAGATGGGCTATGAAGCCTTCGCTGCGAGTGCCAAAGCCTCCGGCATAGACGGCGCGATCATTGTCGATCTACCGCCCGAAGAAGACACAGAACTGCGCGCCGCTTTTGAAACTCATGGCCTCGCCCTAATTCGTCTGGCGACGCCGACCACAGACGAAGACCGGCTTCCCAAAGTGGTCCAAGGCACGAATGGCTTTGTCTATTATGTCTCCATGACCGGCGTCACCGGCGCGGCCCTGTCAAAACCCGGCGCGATCAAAGATCAAGTCGCCAAAGTCCGCAAAGCCTCGGGCCTTCCTGTCGTTGTCGGCTTCGGCGTTAAGACGCCGGAGCGCGCCAAAGAGATCGCGGCCGATGCTGACGGCGTTGTTGTCGGTACCGCAATTGTGAAAGCCATGCATGAGAACAGCGTCGGCGGCGCGCTTGATCTGATACGGTCGCTCGCGGAAGCGGCGCACAGCTAATCTTGACCCGCGCGCAATGCTGCGCATGATACGGCTATGCGTGACCAATTCATCATCCCCGAAGGCGGACCTTATTTTCTGACCCATTCAACCGGACCTTTAACGGTGCGGGGGCTAAAATATTTACGGGACAGCTATCTGACGCCGTGGACAGAAAAAGGCGGAAATGTCTGGCCGGAATGGCTTGTAATTATCGACCGGTTTCGCGCGGGATTGGGTAAACTGTTTGTCGGCGAAGCCGACGATTTTTGTCCGCAGCAAAATGTCTCCTCCGGCCTGACCAAATATCTACTCTCCCTGCCCGGCCGGAAGGGGCCGATCAAAGTTCTGATGCATGGCCACGCTTTTCCGTCCATGGGGTTCGTGGTTCAGGCGCTCAGGAGCGCGGGGCACGAACTGGTCCTGATCCCGGGGCAATTGCCGGCCAGCGATATCAATGTCTGGGCCGAACATCTGACAGATGACATTGGCGCAGTCTTGATCACCCATGTTCATTCCAATACCGGCGCGGTCTCGCCGGTCAAAGAAATCGCCGCAACGGCGCGTGCCAAGGATGTCCGAACCCTCGTCGATGTCGCCCAGTCAAACGGCATCATGCCGATTAATTTGAAAGACTGGAACGCCGACGCGGTTTTCGGGTCGTGTGTCAAATGGCTCTCAGGCGGACCGGGCGCGGGCTGGATGTGGGTCAATCCGGAGCGCGCGGATGATTTAACGCCGATTGACGTTGGCTGGTTCTCCCATGAAGATCCGTTTGAGTTTGATATTCACAATTTTCGCTATGCCGGATCTGCCAAAAAGTTTTGGGGCGGAACCCCTTCAATCGCGCCTTACGCCCTCGCCCTTGGCGGGGTTGAAACTATTTTGGAAATTGGCATCGATAAAATGCGCGCCCATAATCTGGAGCTGATGCAAACCGTCCTGCCGGATCGCAACTTCTCCCAAAATGGCGGCACGATCTGTTTTGACGCGGACGACAGGGCCGAAGCGCTAAGTGCTAAACTGACGGCCGAAAACGCCTTTTTTGATCGACGTGATAATACACTACGACTATCTCTTCATATAACAAATACCGCTGAAGAAGCCCAGATGCTGCGTGACTTGCTCGTACGCGACTGATATACAAAAAATTGCATATCATTTAACAGGAGTGAAACATGCCTAAGCGCGAATTTGATGTCATTGTTTACGGGGCGACCGGATATACGGGGCGGCTCGTGGGGGAATATATCCAGCAGCAATATGGCGACAGCGACCTGAAATGGGCCATGGCCGGGCGGTCAGCAAAAAAGCTGGATGCCGTCGCGGCCGAAATGGGTATCGCCGCTGACATTCCGAAAATCGTTGCCGATAGTGCCGACGCGGACAGCTTGATCGAGATGGCCAAGCGCGCGAAATCTATCATCACAACGGTTGGCCCCTACCAGCTTTACGGCACGGAACTTGTGCGCGCCTGCGCCGAAAACGGGACCGATTATGTTGATCTTTGCGGCGAGCCGGCCTGGATGCATGACACGGTCCGGGAGTTTCAGGCGGCCGCGGAAAATAGCGGCGCGCGTATCGTCCACTCTTGCGGGTTTGACTCGATCCCGTTTGATCTGGGTGTTTATTATACGCAGGAAAAAGCCAAGGCAGCGTTTGGCGAAACCTGCCCGACGATTCGCGGACGGGTCCGTAAAATGCAAGGCAAGTTTTCCGGCGGTACGGCGGCGAGTTTTATGGAATCGATGAAGCGCGCCGGACGTCAGCCGGAAGTTCTGGACTGGCTCAAAGATCCGTTCACATTGACACCAGATTTTGAAGGCCCGAGACAGCCCCACGGCGCCAAGCCGATCGAAGAAACCGATCTTGGCTCATGGTCTGCGCCCTTTATCATGGCCTCGATCAATACAAAAAATATCCACCGCTCCAACGCGCTGCTCGGCCATGCTTATGGCGAGGATTTTGTCTATGACGAAATGATGATGACCGGCCCGGGCGAAGCGGGCGAGCAAATGGCCAAAGGCGTCATGCAAATGAACGCGTCGATGGGCGTCAATCCGCCCAAGCCCGGCGAAGGTCCGACCAAAGACGAGCGCGAAAACGGATTTTACGATGTCATGTTTGTCGGCGACACCAAAAGCGGGAAGCGTATCATCACTTCGGTCGCGGGTGATAAAGACCCGGGCTATGGCTCAACCTCGAAAATGATTGCCGAGGCCGCTATATGTCTGGCGCGCGACATCGACCAAGCCGATGTTGGCGGCGGCATCTATACACCCGCGCCGGCCATGGGCATGGCGCTTATCAACCGGCTGGAGAAAAATGCCGGGCTGACGTTCAAGCTCGAGCAGGCGTAAAAAAACCGGGCTCTTGAAAAAGCGCCCGGCAAGTTTTCCCGTATCCTGGGAGAACGGGAAAACTTTCGATTATTTTTGCGCCAGCATGACGGTCAGCGCGGCTTTATTATCGACGGCCGGTGCATAGTCCGGGCGCAGCTCAAGCGCTGTGTCACAGGCTTCTGTCGCTGCGTTCATATCGCCGGATGCCGCGAGGGCAGCGCACAGGTTTGAAAAGGCAATGGCTTCGCGTTTTGTGCTCAATCCCTCTTCAATGGCTTTTTGGGAATAGGCGATTGAGCGGGTGAAATCACCGGATTTGAAGGATTTGACAGCTTCTTTGACGCGGTAGTCGGTCGTGGTTTTGACAGTGAAAGCGCCGGCTTGCGGGGCGGTTTCGCCAGCAGAAGCAAGAGCCGGCACCATCATGGAAGCGGCCGCGAGGGTCATTAGAGTTTTACGAATGATCATGGCAAATTACCTTTCTTGTTTTGATGAACATCCTATAACAAAATTCATATATGAATGGTATTGACAATTATCGCATATAATTTATACATAATTGTATGAACAACTGGTCCGACTATCCAATATTGTTAGAAATTGCCGAAACTGGCAGCCTGACGGCAGCCGGGAAGAAGCTGCAAATGAGCCAGCCCACTGTGGGCCGGCGATTGCGCGCACTTGAAGAACATTTTGGCACGCCGCTGCTAAAGAAAGAGAGTGGGAAACTTATACCGACCACTTTTGGGCAAAGCGTTCTGGATCACGTCCGGCGTATGCAGGACGAAGCGGCTGCGATTAATCGCTCCTCAGCATCACTCGAAGATTCCCTGTCCGGCGTCGTTCGCATTTCCGCGACCGAAGGGATCGGGACGGCCTGGCTTCCGACCGTGCTGCAGGCCTTTCGCCAAAGCCATCCGGATATTATGTTCGATGTCAGTATCGGGTTTCGCTCTTTTAATCTGGCCCAGCGCGAAGCCGATATTGCTTTGCGTTGGAAGTCGCCCGGTGAACAAAACAGCCTGATTGCCCGCAAGGTCGCCGATGCCACGTTTGGCCTGTTTGCATCGCCCAGCTATCTTCAAAAGAAAGGCGTTCCTCAATCGCTCGATGATTTGAAAAACCATGACGCGGTCATTGCTATGGTCATGGATGATATGCCGTTATGGATGCATGACGAGGCTAAAAACCCGATCGGCATGCCCGAGAGAGTGACCTTTAGGACTAACAATATCTGGGCCTTTAATTCTGCTATTACGGAAGGTTACGGGATTGGTGCTATGCCGATCTGTTCCTGCGATATTTTGACCGATAAGCCGCTAATCCGGGTCCTGCCCAACCTGTCGCAACAAGAAGCTCTTTATTTGGTGGCCCATGAGGATGTCCGGCGCTCGACCCGTATCCGAGCGGTTTATGATTTTATCGCCGACGCGATGAAAAAAGACTCGGCGTTTTTCCTGAATGGCGGCGAGTCGGTATTCCAAAACGGCGCTAATCTGCACTGCGGCACCGATCATCTAGACAATCCCGCGCACAAGCATGTCCTGGTGGCGGAGTAATTCGCAGCGGCACTTTCTCTATGCGGGGGTCTCATCCAATCCGGCGATGACTTTACCGTCGCGGGCGTAAATATCGTCGAGATAGCGCACACCATTTTCTTCTTTGACAACCGTCATATAAAGGATGTGAACTGGCACCGGCCTAGCGAGATCCGCGCGGGTCTCTTTTTTGGTTGCCAGAGCCGAGTCGATCCGGGCCCGGTTCCAAGACGGCGTTTCAGACAAAAGCCACTCTGAAAGGTCAATCGGATTTTGTGTCCGGACGCAGCCGCTGGAAAAGGCCCGTTGGCGCTGCGAAAATAATCCGCGCGTCGGCGTGTCGTGCATGTAGACATTATGTTGATTGGGGAACATGATTTTAACTTGGCCGAGCGCGTTTTGGTCGCCGGGGCGTTGACGCAGACGATAAGGAAAATTGCTCGCCGACAGACTATTCCAGTCAACCGAACTGGCCGGAATAACCTGCCCGTTCCGGTCGACAACCTCAAAACCGGAGCGCTCGGCAGCGCCCGGGTCTTTTTTGAAAACCGGCAGCTTATCCCGGGTCGCGATCGAGTACGGGGTCTCCCACCAGGGGTTAAAAACAATATATTCGACTTTGTCGGAAAAGACCGGCGTTTTGCGATAAGTTTTTCCGATGATGACCAAATGGGTGCGGACCGGTTCGCCTTGTTCAAATATCTGAGTTGTAAACCCGGCAATATTGGTGCGCAAATGGCGCTCCCCGAGATTATCCGGAAGCCAGCGCCAGCGCTCAAGGTTGGCGCGCACCTGTTCGATTTGGACACCCAGATCCCGGTTTAGCGCATTTAGGGTTCCGGCTCCGGCGACGCCGTCGGCGTCCAGTTCGCTATAGTCCTGAAACCGTTTGACGGCCTCTTTGGTTGTTTCGTCAAATTCGCCGCTGATCTGCTCGGGCGTTAAAAATTCAAGTTCCGACAGGCGGGTTTGAAGCGCCGACACTCTGGGGCCGCGCATTTTCAGCTTGAGCACCTCGCCCGGCTCTATTTGCGTGATCGGCGTTTTCTCGAGCTCCAGCAGTCTAGCCAGCTCACTTTTCAAAGCTTGATAGGATGCATGTTTAGGCGCAATATTATCGAGCGTTTTTTGAAACTCGCCGGTCGTGAGTGCGTCCTGAAACGCCGCCGGCAGGTTAAGCTCCCGCTTACCCGCCGTCCAGTCCGGTTCGATCGACACCGCATCGAGCTTGCCATAGGCAATATGGGCCGAAGCCGACAGCCAGCCATCAATGGCAAGCTGCTGACGCTCGGTCTCGCTCAGACGATCATCTTTTAATCGGGTTAAATGATAATGCTCCGGGTTGAGCCCGTGCGCGCGAACAGATTCAATAGCGCTGATAAGGGCCGGGAGCGGGCTGGCCTTTTGCGGCTCCGCGCTGCTCGCCTTTTCCAGCGCCATTTCATCAATGACCTCCCGGGTTGCTTCCGGCGCCAAAAGCGTACCTGTCTCAATGCCTGAAATTTCGACCTGAACTATAGCGCCCTCGGATTGCGGAGAATCGTTTGAAAGTTCCGGAGAACACGCCAGTAAAGCGAGTGCCGATATTGATAAAATAAATTTATATCTCATCTGAATATCCTAGGCTTTCGCTCTCGCGGCGCAATTGATTTCTGTACTTTCATTGCACGGCGGAGGCCATTCGCAATCAACAATGTCTTTTTAAATATTCAAAAATCTGATAGAATGGCCCTTCCGGGGCGCGAGATGTTGAGAACCATTTTTAAAATTCTTGTATGGATTTTTCTACTTCTACTTCTGTATTTAATCATCATTTATACGCTTTATAGAATAGACGCTCGGTCTTACGGAACGCCATTTGTAAGGTTGGCGCATATCGTTGCGCCTCATAATCACTACCCTAATTGCGTTCCGGAAGACGATTTTGATAGATTCGAGGAAGATTATAATGACGCTTGGGCTAAACCAGAAGCTCAAGCAACACTTCAGCATCTCGAGTGGCTAGGCCAGTGTGTCACTGAAGAAAAAAGGCCGCTTCGGTTTGACGGCTATGACGATGGGATCGGAACGATTGAACTTGTGAGCGGGAACTGGTGGGCACCAGGATCTACCTTGAAACTCAAAATCGTCGTCTCGACAACCTACTCCTATCACAAATCATCTTTTCCAAAAAAAGGAAAAATAGTCGTTTATACCTTTATTGATTGGAATAATAACAAGACGTTTGAAGATACCGAACTGGTCGATACATGGTCAGGAAGGCCACCATTTAACAACCCTGTGGATATAAATGGAACGCTTTATGAAACGTCCCTGATCACCGTTCCCGCTAATTATAAAGGCCCGCAAGGCAATGATACGCCGGCACCGCCTATGCGTCTTCATATGATTTGGGCCCCGAAAGGCAAATTCCCAGCGGTGCCCTATCCTTACAATGAATTCGGAGAAATAGAAGATTATGATGACAGTCAGGAGGAACTTGAACCTTGATCGCGCTAGCGCCCGCCTTTGTCGTCAAACAGCTCCGCAAGCTTTTCGGTCATGGCACCGCCGAGCTGCTCGACATCCATGATGGTGACAGCTTTTTTATACCACCTTGTGACATCATGGCCAATGCCGATAGCGACAAGCTCGACCTCGGAGCGGTTTTCAATTTTGTCGATCACCATCCGCAGATTATTCTCCAGTAGGCCTGACAGGTTCTGGCTTTGAGTTGCGTCATCGACCGGCGCGCCGTCGGAGATTACCATTAATATGCGCCGCTGCTCGGGCCGCATCATCAGGCGCTGATAGGCCCACTCAAGCGCTTCGCCGTCAATATTCTCCTTAAGCAGCCCCTCACGCATCATCAGGCCAAGATTACGCTTGGCCCGGCGCCACGGCACATCCGCGCCCTTATAAATAATGTGGCGCAGATCATTGAGCCGGCCCGGATTTTTCGGCTTTTCATTGCCGAGCCAATCCTGAAAGCTGCGTCCGCCTTTCCAGGCCCGGGTGGTAAAGCCAAGGATTTCGGCTTTAACGCCGCAGCGCTCCAGCGTACGCGCCATGATATCGGCGCAAACCGCGGCGACCATAATCGGACGGCCGCGCATCGAGCCGGAATTATCAATCAGGATCGACACGATTGTATCGCGAAAATCAGTTTCTTTTTCCTCTTTGAACGCCAGTCCGCTGGTCGGGTCGATGATCACCCGGGTCAGTCGTGCCGTGTCGAGCACGCCCTCTTCGAGATCGAAAGTCCATGACCGTTGTTGCTGCGCCAACAATCGGCGTTGCAGCTTATTGGCCAGACGCGAGATCACAGACGACAGACCCGCCATATGGCCGTCAAGATATCCGCGAAGGCGTTCAAGCTCTTCAACCTCGCACAGCTCCTCGGCCTTGATCACTTCGTCGTGGCGGGCGGTGTAAATATGATAGGGCGGCGCGCTATTGGGCAGGTTTGGACGCTGCGGTGCGGTTTCCGGCGACTGGTCACTATCATCGCTCTCGCCGTCAATATTTTCAGCATCGACAATATCCTGCGCGTCGGCATTTTCGTCCTCCATCGCGTCAGCGTCAGAGACTTCGGTCTGGCCCTCTTGTTGTTCCTGCGGCGTATCAGGCGGCTGATCGGGCTGTTGATCCTCGTTCTCGTTCTCGCGCGACTCGTCATCGCCGTCCTCGTCATTTTGTGAATCGCCATGTTCATCGGCGAGATCAAAATCGGCGAGCAGCTGCTGAATACCGCGCGAGAACTTGTCCTGATCTTTTAGAATATCCTTGAGCACGTCGAACCGGCCATGGGATTTTTCAATCTCCTTGCGGTGCACATCCATAATGCCGTCAACACCGTCCGGCATCTCCCGGTCCATGAAAATCTCGCGGGCATAATAGCCGATCGCTTCGGCCAGCGGCGCGTCGGCTTTGGACAGGTCCGGTTTGTGAAACCTACGGCGCCGGGCGCGGGCGTCGAGCGCGGCCATGAGATTGTCGCCGAGCCCCGAAAGATGAGCCGAGCCAAGCGCTTCTATCCGGGCTTGTTCGAGCGCTTCATAAATCATCCGGGCTTCGGGATTACCCGGCAGATTACGTGCGTGAATTTCATCATCATGCAGCGCGATCCGCAGCGCCAACCCATCGGCCTCGCCGCGTGCCTTGGCAATTTGGTCATCAGTTGGAACTTTTGGCACCGCCGGCAGCATAACCTGCTCCCGGATAATTCCGGCTATGTCACCGCCAAAGCTAACCTCCAGCTCCGGCTCACCGGAAATGGCTTTGGTGCATGCTCCAAGCGCGCGCTTGAAATTATCTATGGGAGACTGTTCGGTCATAGTGCACTATCTTCATCGTTGCCGATGAAGGCGCTTCGTTGCGATCGATTCACAGGATCGATCGCAGACACTACGCGACCATGACAGTCGCGGCGCTCTCGGGCAGATCGGTGCCAAAGGCGCGCTGATAAAACTCGGCGATGATAGGCCGCTCCAGCTCGTCGCATTTATTGAGGAATGTCAGGCGGAAAGCCTGTCCGATATCATTGTCAAAGATGCGGGCGTTTGCGGCCCAGTTCATTACTGTTCGCGGGCTCATGACGGTTGAAATATCCCCGGCGATGAATGCGTTGCGGGTCATGTCGGCGACCCGCACCATGGCGGCGATAATGTCCTGGCCCTCTTTATTTCGGAAGGTCGGGGATTTGGCCAGTACGATGGCCTCTTCCTGATCATGGGGCAGATAGTTGAGTTGGGTGACAATTGACCAGCGGTCCATCTGGCCCTGATTGATCTGTTGCGTTCCGTGATAGAGACCGGATGTATCGCCAAGGCCGACCGTGTTCGTGGTCGAGAACAGGCGGAATGCCGGATGCGGCGTGATAACCCGGTTTTGATCGAGCAAAGTCAGCCGACCAGCGCTCTCCAACACCCTTTGGATGACGAACATAACATCGGGACGGCCGGCATCATATTCATCAAAAGTCAGAGCGACCGGATTTTGCAGCGCCCACGGCAAAAGCCCTTCGCGAAACTCTGTAATTTGTTTGCCGGCTTTCAGGACAATCGCGTCCTTGCCCACCAGATCGATCCGCGAGACATGGCTATCGAGATTGATCCGTACCATCGGCCAGTTGAGCCGCGCCGCGACCTGTTCAATATGGGTCGACTTACCGGTGCCGTGA
This sequence comes from Hellea sp., assembly GCA_013002305.1. Lineage (GTDB taxonomy): Bacteria > Pseudomonadota > Alphaproteobacteria > Caulobacterales > Maricaulaceae > JACOMS01. The sequence continues at coordinate 20,108 of JABDKG010000067.1, read as the reverse complement.
TAGCCTTGGATCATGACCCGGCGGTCATAGGCAAAGCCGGCGCAGATCGCCTGCGTCGTACGGTCATCAAAAATATAGGCGTCATCAATCGCCGGCGTATATTCGCACGGCTTGCTAAAGGCCGGGACTTCCATATCGAAATCCACGTCAAAAACGTCCCGCGCCTGTATGGTCGTATCGGGCTTGTTAATCGGGAATGGATTGTCTGACATTTACGGCTCCTGACTTAGCGCTCAGCGATAGCGGAAGATTGCGGACGGGTGAAGTAAAAACTATCGTGAAATGATGTCCCTTCCCGCGTTCAGCGGGGAAGGATAAATCAGTAAAAACCTATCCCAGATCTGTTGTCTTGAGAATTTTATAAGCCTTGACCACGCGCTGAAAACTTTCTTCGGTCGTACGGTCACCCTTATTGGCATCCGGGTGCAGTTGTTTGACTAGCAGCGTATAGCGGCGGCGGACATCGGCTTTGTTCGCGCCCTCGTCCAGGCCCATATCATGGAGCGCTTTGAGCTGCATTTTGGACAGGCGCTTGCGCGGGGCTTCGCCGAGCTCGGCGCCCCCATCGCCAAATATACCATAGCCTTCGGCGGTTGAAGCTGTCGTCCCGGCGCGGGCGTTTTTGCGCGCCTTGGCGCGCTCGGCCGTGTTCTTGCGCACATCCCAGGTCGGACGGTGGCCGTGACGGGCCCCGACCTGCCATTCTTTGATGTCGTCATCGGTCATGCCCGAGAAGAAATTCCAGTTTTTATTATATTCGCGGGCATGGGCCGTGCAAAAATTATAATATTCTCTGAGGCGATCCGGGCCTTTGGGTGCTTTGCAGCCGCCAAGGCCGGCGCACCCTTCCCAATCGCAAGGGCTTTCATCGAGAGCTTTTTTCTTACCCTTATTGACCCGAATATCGATGCCTTTGGGTTTATATCTGTAATTACTGGCCATAGCGCTTATATATAATGTTGATCTTCTGAATTAAAAGGACTGCACAAGATGGGCAAAATCGCCGCCGCAATCAAGGAAAAACTGACAATCGCCTTCAATCCGTCACAGCTCGAAGTCCGTGACGAGTCGCATAAACATGCCGGACACGCCGGACACGCCGCCCATGCCGCCGAACATGGCAGCTCGGGCGAGAGCCATTTTCACGTCATTATCCGCTCGGAAAAATTTGACGGCCTGTCGCGTCTGGCCAAGCACCGCGCCGTGATGGAAGTGCTGGATGAGGAAATGAAACTGATCCACGCCTTTAGTCTGGACGCGGATTGTTAAGCCGTTACCGACACAGCCCCCAAATAGCCAACTGACATTTATCCGGCCTAAACCGAATTTATGGCGTATAGGACCGGGACAAAAGGAATAAGCCATGAAAAAATTAACCACCTTCCTCATCTCCGGTCTGGCCCTTGTCGGCTGCGCCAGCACGAAAATTGACGCGAGGCCCGTCACCGGGTTTGATGCGGATCGATATCTGGGCAAATGGTATGAAATCGCGCGGCTGGATCATAAATTCGAGCGCGGTATGACAGATGTAACCGCGACCTATTCTTTGCGGGATGGCGGCAAGCTGACAGTGATGAACCGCGGATTTAAGAGAAAAAAAGGCAAATTTAAAGATGCCAAGGGCAAGGCTAAATTTGAAGACGCGCGCACGACCGGCCATTTGAAAGTTTCCTTTTTTGGGCCGTTTTACGGCGACTATATTATTTTCGGCCTGGATAAAGAAAACTATTCTTACGCCTATATTAGCGGCGGCAAGGATAAATATCTCTGGCTTCTGGCGCGTACGCCAACGGTCTCTGATGCCGTAAAACAGGATTTCCTGACCCGGTCCCGCGCCCTTGGATATGAGACAGACGGCCTGATTTGGGTGCCGCAAACCCGCGGTGAATAATTAGGCGGATAAATTTTGGCGCCAGAACAATGTAATTAGGGCTTGCATAATCGATATAGCTGACATAGGCGTCTGCTCACGGGTAAATTGGCTCGGAAAGGCCCCTCTTTGACAACCATGGAAGGGCAAACAGTACTGCGTAAGCCAATCTGCCTACTTTCCTGAAACATCAGCCCGGTAACTAAGCGGTTTCGACCTATTTGAAACCGTCATTAAAGAAAGGGCTTATCATGGCCACAGGAACTGTAAAATTTTTTAACGCCGCCAAAGGTTTTGGCTTTATTGCACCGGATGATGGCAGCAAGGACATTTTTGTCCACGTCTCAGCTGTCGAAGCTTCTGGCTGTCCACCGCTCGCAGATGGCATGAAAGTGACATTTGACACAGAGCCGGATTCACGCGGTAAAGGCCCTAAGGCCGTCAATATCGCCATGGCTGCTGAAGAGTAGACCCACTGGTTTTTAAGATTAAAGCGGCCTTGAGGGCCGCTTTTTTTATGTCTGGCGTTTCTCCCGGAAAAATACCGTCAGTGCTTCTATTCAGGGGTTGCCGGCTTAAAGTCCGTTATGGGTGCCGTCGCAAAAGGGTTGGCCTTCGGTCTGCTTACACCCGCAGAAAAACTTTTTCCCGCTTTTTGTCGCTGTCCATTTCAACGGCGTAAAAGTAGATGCCTTATGGGAGCCATCACAAAAGGGCTGGTTTTTCGATCGTCCGCAACTGCACCAAAAATAGGATTTTCCCGCCTCCACATCGATCGGGATGGGGGATTTTTGAGGGGTCACTGGTTTGTCTGTCATAGGTCTCTCCTAAAACACTATACGTAAAATCGGCGGCAGAGACAAATTTCATCCGGCGACTCATTAAACGTTAATCAGATTGTGCTAGGTCGCGCCTTCAATATGGGGAATAATTATGTCCGAATTTAATGATAGTGAACCGTTTGCAGCCGCCGGATCCGGTAAATCCGAGGCCGAAGTGGCGTTTGAACTGGTTAGCAAGCTTAAAGGCCAAGGGGTCTGGGGCGAGCGCAACCAGTCCGCCATTCTTGATATGTATGCGGAATGTCTCGACGCCGTCAAAGGCCTGCGCGCCTATGAAGGCCAGAAGCGGGTCAATGTTCCAATCGCCGGGCCGCAAACCACGGCACCGTCAGCGCCTGCCCAATCGCCTGTCCAGGCCCCTGTTCATACCAGCACAGCTCAACCGGCGACGGCGCCCGTTGCGGCACCTGCGCCCGGTCCGGCTCCGGCTGGCCAAACTGTTCAGGCCCAGCAAGAACAGGTTCAGCAATATCAAGCTCAGCAGCAAGCCCTGCGTCAGGGCTAGCTGACTTGGCGGTTTAAAGCCGCCGGACAGATGCGGGTAAATCCTCGCAGATAATATCGGCGAGTTTTTGCAACAGCTCTTTTCGCGGATCGCTTTTCCGGAACGTCAGATAGATCCGGCGATAAGCTTGCGGGTCCTTGAGTTTTTCAGATTGGATTGACCGAGCCGCGAGCCAGCCGCCTTCGAGTGACAAAGCGGGCACGAGCGTAATCCCAAGATCGCTGGCAACCATATTGACCAATGTCTCAAGGCTGGTAGCGCGAATGGTCTGTCCGCGCGGGGCTTCATCAAGGCGGCACACATCCAGCGCTTGGTCGCGAAAGCAGTGGCCTTCCGTCAGCAAAAGCAGCTCATCGACCGGCAGGTCTTTAGTGCGGATATTATCCATTAATTTGAGCGCGTGCCGGGACGGAAATATAACCCAGAACGGCTCATCATAAAGGCGGATCGCATCAAGGCCCGTTTCTTCCGGAGGAGTTGCTAAAATCGCGGCGTCAACTTCGCCTGTCATCAAAGCCGCGTTCAGCCGATCGGTAATATCTTCATGATAATGAATGTCGAGCTTGGCGAGCTTCTCGCGGCTCTTGGTGACAAAATGCGGTACCAGATAAGGCGCAATTGTCGGAATGAATCCAAGCCTAAATTTTCCGGAAAACGGGTCCTGCGCGGCGCGGGCTGTGACCCGAATATCCTCGGTTACGGCGAGCGCTTTCTCCGCCAAAGCGACAATTTTCTGCCCTGTTTCAGTTATTCGGACCGAGCGCTTATCGCGCTCGAAAATCGGCACGCCGAGCTCAAGTTCAAGTTTTTTAATCTGGCTGGAGAGCGCGGGCTGGCTTACGTGGCAGCTCTCGGCGGCCTTGCCGAAATGGCCAAGCCGCGCCACGGCGACAATATAAGACAGGTCCCGAATATTCATAACCGGAACCTATCATAAAAAATATATCAATCAATTCGGCTTATTTCAAAGATTAAACCGAAGCTTTGATTTCTTTGATACGTTCAGGAGAGGTCGGCTGTCCGGTCTCATAAAACTCTTTCATTGACTGGCCGATCACCGCGAGCGTTTTGACCATCTGTTTTTTGATTAATAGATTGGATAGAATTTTCAGGCCAAAGCGCGGAATAAAGGTCATGGTCGGGCGAAACCAGGTTTGGTCATTACCGGCATCTTCGATCAGATATTGAAACCGGATTTCATCAAAGATCGGGATGGCCCGTTTCTCACCCTTATGCATGCGGATGGTAAAGCCGCTGCCTTCATTCCATTCTATCACCGTTTCGTCGAGCCCGTCCGGGGCGTTTGGCATGTAGACTTTGCGCAGCGCGCCAACACCTTCGCGCTGGTCGCCAATGATTTTCGTGTCGAGCACATCCGGCACATAATTATGCGGCGCCGAATAATCCTTGAGCTTGTCCCAGCATTTACTCATCGGTAAATTGATCAGCGTCTCGCCTTGAACTTCCATAGTCTTCCCCATTTCATAATTTTCTTTGACATTACACGCACTCATAGCGAAATGAAAAGCGTCAAACCGAGGTGAGCCATTCGAAACAGCTATGGCGTTGAGATCGACCCGCCCGGCTCAAGGACGGTTTCAAAAATTTCTCTTTAGGAAAAATTGTATTGTCTTTGAAGCTTCAGTTACAACGTATATTTCTTCTCTATAAATCATAGGGTTGAATAATTGAGTTGCGTGACCCGGCTTTATGTTTAAAACTATTGGTGTTGAATGATTTAGCGGCGCGCCTTATCTAGCAACTACAAGGTGAGGAATTGGGATGAGCGACCATTGGGTCGGAGCGGAAATCACAGATTTTTCTTCATGCGCATCAGAAATTGATACCCATGTTGAACTATTGAAGCAAGACGAGCTTTTTAATCGATCAAGGAAACTTTGCCGGCTGCTTGATTACCTATGGGCGGAATTATTGGCCGGCCGCGCGTCCAAACTCAAAGCTTACTCGATAGCTCTGGATGTCTTCGATAAAGACGAAACCTTTGACGCGCAGAAAAACACAATTGTCAGGGTTCAGATGGGTAAGCTCAGAAAACGGCTCGCCCATTATTACGCGAAATCCGACTGTGATTTTAAAATGGAAATTCCCAATAGAAGTTACGTCCTGAAAATATATAAAAGATCCGGCGACCGGAACCGGGATTTAAGGAGCGACCTGACAACATTTATGCCGATCATTCGGCTATCGTCTTTCAAAGCCATAGGCGAGTCCCGTGACGTTCGCACGATTGCGGAGGGCCTAGAATCTGACCTCTTAACGGTGTTGAGTAAATTTAGCCGGGTTCAATTGTCCCGGGCCGATAGCGGGAATTCTGACAAACAGATAATCTACATATTAAGTGGCTCTGTCAGGCAATCCGGAAATAGGTTCCGGGTCAGCGCCGAGCTGGAATCTTTGCAAAACGCTTATATTGTCTGGTCAGACCAATATGATCTATCTGCTGAAGAACTTATAGGGTTTGACGCGATCGAGAAACTCGCCGTGAAAATATCGGTCGCCGTTGCCGACACATATGGGTTCGTTGCAAATCGCATAATCAGCAAAGGGTCGTCGGCATCGAACCTATCAATGAACTCCTATGCCTATATGCGCAATCATGACCTTGAACTTCACAGCCAGTTAATCAGCGACATAAAAAAACTCGTAAATTCTGACATAGCGAACGCCCAGATATGGTCGCTTTGGTCGCTACTAAATTTGGATGGCTACAGGTTTGGATTTAATGAAGATAAGTTAGAAAATCCATTATCGACGGCCGTCCGAGCCGCCCGCCACGCAACCTCCTTAGACCCTCATAATTCCTTTGCCCATCGATGTCTTGCACTCGCGCATTTCTATTGTAAAGAATTCCGGCAATTCAGAACATTTGGCATGCGGGCAATCGAGCTCAATCCCTATAGTACCGATAATCGCGCGGATTATGGTCGCCATCTTTGGTTTGCCGGCGAATTTTCCGAAGGGCTGACCCATGTGAATGTTGCGCTTGAGCAAAGTGTCGACCCGCCCAACTGGTATCATCATATTTCCGCGCTCGAGGCGATAAGAACCCGAAATTTCGAAGACGCAAGGTTTTTTAAAGATGAGCTTAAAGGATATCAAACTATCGGTGACTTTTTCCTGGCCGCCTGCATAGCTGGCCACCTTAATGAAAAAATAGAAGGCCACGACATACGGACGGCGCAAAAGTTTTTACCGCAAAATGCGCTTGCCGCTTTCGACGCGGCAATCGAACGTTGGCACGTCCCGTTAAATGTCCTTAGCTTGGTCCGCGAGGGGCTCGAAAAGGCGGGATTGACCAGTTAAGAACTCGGAATATTTACCTTTTATTTACCCAGACGTAACCTGTGACTCACCTGTGAAAGCTGGTATTTCGCGCGAAAATTTGGATTTGTATGTATCTGGAAAACAATTGGGAAATTTTCACATGCCGCAGACGGCTGGAACTATTGCAGATAAGGACAATTGGTCCGAGGCAAATCCGGGAACGGCGAATAGCCGGTTTCTGAAAAATTGCCGCCAAAAATATGACGAGGCAAACGCATCCCTGAGATCTCTCGGGCAATGTGATCACAGCCAGGATTCGGATTTGGCTGAAATTGACTCGGCGATGCAATTGCAAGCCGACGCTTTGCATTATGCGGCAAAAGTCAGCTCGTTAAGCGGCGCCGACCTGCTCGAAAAATTCGATCTTTGGATGCATGATTATAATCATTCCTGCAAGGATGCGCTGCCCCCGGAAAGCTTAACCTTAATGACGTCCATATTCGAAGATTTAAAACGGATTGTTGAAAATGACGCTTTGGTAGAAACCAAAGAGGCTTAACAGCCGAGCTTGTTCAACTCATCGTCAGTGTAAACGCTGCACATGCCGCGGACTGAGCGCGCATTGCAAGACGAGCTGTATGTCACACAGAACCCCTTAGCGTATTACCTTTTGCCGCTGAATTGATTTGCGTAGCCTCTATCGACCCGAGATATAAAGTCATGTATAAGGTCACAAGTAGACTGGACCTGACAACTCGATAAAATATGCCCGCCAATTCAACTGACAAACCCCGAGCGATAATCGCCAAAAGATCTGCCTGATGACCCAAGATATTTCAAAATCAATCGACGCCTGCGCGGCCTTTTACGGCGAGGATGCCGATGCGGTCCGCGCTTATATGACCGACGGCCAGAAGCGCGCGCTGGAGCTGCCCAATCGCGGCCCGATTAAATTCACCGAAGACGGAGAGCTCGACCCCGCCATTCGGCAGGCCTATTCCGATTACGGTTTTTATGTTTTTACCAACGTTTTGTCGGATGAAGAACTTTCTGATCTGCGCCGCGATATGGATAAGATGCGCGGACAGTTTCCGGCAAAGCCCGGCGGCAAAGAAGCCCGCGATGGTAGTGGCCCGGCGCTTGGGTTCGGGCACAAAGGGCTTAACCTTCTCTGGTCAAAACCGCTGGCCGATCCGTTTGGCGGCACGCCGCTTGCCAATGGTCGTCACCATGTCAAATTATTTGAACCGGACGCTGGCGACGACGCGCCCGAAGCCGCGCCGTTTTTACTGGTCGGCTCTTTGCAATATTCGGAGAGCTGCCTGCGCCTCTACGCCCATCCACAACTTCTTAAAGTGGTCGAGAGCATTAACGGCAAAGATTTCGCGCCGTTTAACGAGGTTCTCTTTATCAAAGACCCGTTCCTCGGCGCCGCCGTGTCCTGGCATCAGGACGGCGATACCCACTGGGAAGCCGATAATTTTGACGAGGATATTCACGGCTTTAATTTCATGGGGCAATTATACGGAAGCACGGCGGTCAACGGCGTTTGGGTTGTCCCGGGCACCCATAAGCTCGGCCGGATGGACATTAAAAAAATGGTCGCTGAGGCTGGCAGTGAACGTCTACCGGATGCCGTCCCGATCGTCTCAAACCCCGGCGACGTCGTGATCAATAACCGCCAGATCGTCCATGGTAGTTTTGCCAATACGGGCTTCGAGACCCGCGTCTCGGCCAATTTTGGTTTCCATAAGCGCTCCTCCGTGCAGGACGTCAAAGGCGCGGGTATCCATGCGCAGGCCGTGGTCTATACGGATGACTATATCAAAGAGCGCTCGGCGGTCATCGGCTACGGTATCAATGCGCGCAAACAGCGTTTCCCGGACGAGACGCCTTATGATTATGCGCCGCTTGCCGGCGAGATGGATGACTATAAATTCACACCGGAGGTCATGGACGCAATCAAAGAATATAATCTCAAAGATTTGAGTATTTAGGCGCGCGCTAAGTAAACCGTTTGCGTAAAAGGTTTGTTTTGCAATGGATTATCAAAAGTAACAGGCTCGGCCCAGCTCTGCGAAAATACAGCCATCAACCGCTCTGTAAATTCTTTGTCCTCTACCGCGTCTGACCAAAGCCCCATGACGCCGCCCGGTTTTAAATGCGCGGCCAGTTTATTGAGGCCAGCCTCGCTATAAAAATTACCGCTGCGTTCATCGAGCAGCCAGTCCGGTGTGTGATCAATATCGATAAAGATACCGTCATATTTCCGGCCCGGAGATTTGGCATCAAATCCGGTGTCCGACTCTGCGAGCGCAAAGAAATCATCGCAAATTATTTCGCAGCGCGGATCGGCGCCGAGCGGCGGGTCGAGCGGAAGATAACCGGCCGCGTGCCAGTCGACGACCGGTTGCAAGAGCTCGACGACTTGCAAAGATGCCACACGATCATCTTCGAGCACAGCCGACGCCGTATAGCCAAGACCCAGCCCGCCAACGACAATATCAAGATGGTCGCCGTCAATTTTCTCAAGGCCCAATTTAGAGAGCGCAATTTCGGACGCCGTAAAAAGACTCGACATCAAATGCTCATCACCGAGGATGATTTCATAGACCTCGACACCCAGCTGCAATAATTTGCGCCGCCGCAGCGAAATCGGCCCGATCGGCGTTTCCTGATAATCGATTTCTTCAAAAAGACGGCTCATGCAAAAGCCCTTACGCCCGATCTGCCTGCATCACCAGTTTTTTATAGTCGCGCAGGGCGGTGTTGGCAGCCCCACCCCCTCCGCCCGCTACGCGCGCACCTCCCCCGCCCAGGCGGTGGAGGTGGGCCGAACGTTAGTGAGGTTCGGAGGGGGCTTACTAGGTTTGTAAATTGAGATTTTTGGTTGGAATGGAACCAGCCCTACCCCCTCCGACCTTTGCTAAAGCAAAGCCCACCTCCCCCGCCTTGCGGTGGAGGGAAGGTGCGAAAACTCTACGCCCGATCCGCCTGCATCACCAGTTTTTTATAGTCTCGCAAATCCCCGTCATAGCGTACGGCCTTACCGTCTTTGACCAGCCAGAGCCGCTCCGCTGTGGCTTCAGCGAGGTAGACATCGTGCGTGATCAGAAGCACGGCGCCGGGAAAATCGTTGAGCGCGTAAATCAGCGCCTCCCGGCTATCAATATCAAGGTGGGAGGTCGGCTCATCAAGAATCAACACATGCGGCCTGTCGATTGACATCAGGCCGAGCAAGAGCCGGACTTTTTCGCCGCCGGAGAGTTTCTCGACATTGGTTTCAACCTTTTCATAGGGAAAACCCATTTGCGCCGCGACGCCGCGCGCCTTGCTTTCCGGAACGCTTTTATCCAGCTTTTGGCGGATGTGATCGAGCACGGTTTCTCCGGCTGTCAGCTCGTCAAGCTGGTCCTGCGAAAAATAGCCGATCTTAAGCGACGGCGAGGCTTTGCGCTTCCCGGCCATTAACGGCAGACGCTGGGCGATGGATTTAACCAAGGTCGTCTTGCCCTGCCCGTTTGCGCCGACAATCGCGATCCGGTCATCGGGATCAAAGCGCAGATTAACGCCGGAGAGAATTTTAGCGCCTTCGCCGTAACCCAGATCCGCATTATCAAGCTCGAGCATAGGCGGCGCCATTTTGCCCTTGGGCGCCGGAAAACTAAACGGCGTTGTCCGCTCGGCAATCGGGATGGCAATGTCCTGCATCTTCTCGAGCATTTTAACCCGCGACTGCGCCTGCCGCGCTTTCGAGGCTTTGGCTTTAAAACGGTCGACAAAAGCTTGCAAGTGCGCCCGCTCGGCATCCTGTTTAACTTTGGCAGCCGTGAGCTGCGCCCGTTTAGCCGCCTGTAAAGTCATCCAGTCATCATAGCCGCCCGGCGTGACGGTGAGCTGTTGATGTTCCAGCGCCAGTGTATGGGTGACCGAACGGTTGAGCATCTCCCGGTCATGGCTGACCATGATCACCGTATGCGGATATTTGCGGATATAGCTCTCCAGCCAGGCCGCGCCTTCGAGATCGAGATAGTTGGTCGGCTCATCGAGCAGCAGCACGTCGGGCTCTGATACGAGCACACCGGCGATGGCCGCGCGCATGCGCCAGCCGCCGGAAAATTCTTTGGTCGCCCGGTCAAATTCTTCCGGATCAAACCCGAGGCCCGACAGGACTTTGGCCGCGCGCGTATCGGCGTTCCAGGCATCCATATCGGTCAGCCGCTCATAAATCTCGCCAATGCGGTCTGGATCAGTCGCGCTCTCGACTTCCTGCATCAGGGCGTGGCGCTCTGTGTCGGCGGCGAGGACCACATCCATGATAGAATCATCGGTTGCCGCGACTTCTTGTGCGACCCATCCTAGGCGGGCGCGTTTGTTAAGGCTGATCGGCGAGCTGGCGCTGCCATTTTCGACCTCTTCGCGGATGATCCCGAGCAAAGTCGACTTGCCGGTGCCGTTGCGCCCGATCAGGCCGACCTTCCAGCCAGCCGCAATAAAAGCGCTCGCGCCGCGAAATAGCGGGCGGCCCTGTACCGCATAATCAAGATCCGTGATAGTCAGCATGGGCGCGCTATAAGGGCTCGCCCGCTAAACGCAAGAAAAAATGCTAGCCCTTGTCAAACAACGCAATCGCGCCGCGGACCATCGCTTCTGTTCCGGCCGTGATGGACGGTTCGGGTAGGACGTTAAACTCCGGCGAATGATGGGACGGCGACTTGCTGCCATCTTCTTCGATCGATCCGCCGACCGAAAAATAGACCCCGCGTACGCCGGTTTCCGGTGCCATCAAATAGGCAAAATCCTCGGCGCCCATGCCTTCGCGCGGGACGGTGGTGAGGTGATCACCCATATCTTCTTCGAGCGCGGCGCGGACAATTGCGGTGACGCCGGCATCATTGATAGTCGGCGGAGTACGGTTGGGCGCATGGTCGATAATCGGCATAAGATCATCGGGAACACCAAAAGCTTTCGCGGTGTTGTTGGTCACCCGCGTGATACCCGCCAGCAGTTTCTCGCGCGTCTCCGGATCATCGGAGCGCACGGTCAGCCCCAGCTTGGCTTCGTGCGGAATGATGTTGTTTTTGGTGCCGGCGTGGAACGTTCCGACCGTGATAATGCCCGGCTTGAGCGGGGCGACATTGCGGGTCACAATCGTCTGAAGGTTCATGACAATAGAGGAGCCCAGGGCAATCGGGTCAAGACCCTGATGGGGCGACGCGCCGTGGGCGCCAACACCGCGCACAGTGATATAGACACTGTCAGAGCTGCTCATGACCGTTCCGGATTCCATGACGATTTTGCCGGGTGCCAGATTGGCCCAGACGTGAAATCCGATGACATAATCCGGTTTGGGGAAACGCGTGAACAGGCCATCCTCGATCATCGCTTTGGCGCCGGCGATAATTTCCTCGGCGGGCTGCACGATCAGCACCAGCGTGCCGGACCATTCACCCTTAAGATCCTGCATCATCTTGGCCGAGCTGACCATTGAAGTGATATGAATGTCGTGACCGCAGGCATGCATGACCGGAAATTCGTCGCCGTTTCGGTCTTTTTGCATTACCTTTGAGGCGTGTTTCAGACCGGTATTTTCCCGAACCGGAAGCCCGTCCATATCGGCCCGCATCATCACGGTCGGCCCGTCACCATTTTTCAGAACCGCGACGACGCCCGTGCCGCCAACGCCTTCGGTCACGTCATAACCCAGAGCCCTAAGCTCCTCGGCCATGCGCGCGGCGGTTTTGCTCTCGACAAAGGATAGCTCCGGATTGGCGTGGAAGTGCTCATAGAGGTCCTCAAGCCGATCATCGTAATCGGCGGCGATTGCCTCCGGGAGTTCAGAGAGATTTTCAGGCGTGTGTGCAATGGCAGGTGAACCGGCCCATAAAATAGCTACGGCCGAGCCTAACATGATTGATGTGATTCTGGTTTTCATAGCAGTCCCCTTTTTCGCAATATTAGCCCCGCCTGTGTTAATGGCAAGCCCGCGCACTTGGCCCGAGAGAAAATATTATAGTTTTCCCTCTATCGCCCCACCCCCTCCGTCCGCTTCGCGGACACCGCCCCCACCCAAGTGAGGGAGGGGTAAAGTTATCTCCCTCCACCGCGAAGCGGGGCGGACGCCGCGCAGGAGGTGGGCCGAACTCAAGTGAGGGCCGGAGGGGGCCTACCCTTTCTTCCGTTTCGGCAAATCCAAATACTTCCCGTCGCGTTTTTGCATCTTTGCCTGCATCGCTTCCATCATCTCATTGGGAACCAGCATGGACATATTCCAGACGCCGATCTGATCGAGCGTGTCGGCGGTGCTGTGATCGCGGGCATAGGTGATGATACGTTTACAGCCATAGACGGCGAGCGGCGCTTTGGTCGCGATCTCGGCGGCCATGTCGAGCGCGGCCTGAACGGCCTCTTCTTGCGTGTCGTGGACCGAATTATAAAAGCCGTGTTTTTCAAGCTCATCCGAACCCATTTTACGGCCGGTATAAGCAAGCTCTTTAACGATACCTTCGGGCATGTGATTGAGGATGCGCGGGAAGGTCCCGACATCGGCGGTCATGCCGACATTAATTTCCTGGATACAGATATAGCTGTCTTTAGTGCCAAGACGAATATCCGCCGCAGTCACCAGATCAACACCGCCGCCGATACAGCCGCCTTGTATGGCAACGATCACCGGCACGCGGCACTTTTCAAGCGCGCTGAGATTATCCTGCAGGCGCGTGACCGTATCGTAAAAGGCCGGGCCGTAATCGCCCTTGTTTTTATCGCCGTGGCCATTGACCGCCGAGAGCATGGACAGGTCAATCCCGGCGCAAAATATCGGGCCTGTTGACGAGATGACAATCGCGCGCGCTTTGGCATTATCGTCTATATCTTCGACTATCGCCTGAATATCGTTCCAGAAGGACAGGTTCATCGCGTTGCGCTTCTCGGGCCGCGACAGCACAATATGGGCGACCTGATTTTCGATCGAAACTTCAAAACATTCATAGTTCATCGCAGGCTCCTAAAATACTTTTTCATTATCGCAGCTGATCAGCAGCTGCCCGGCCAGACCGGCGCGGCGGTGTTTATGGATTTTGCGATAAGCGTCTGAGCTGACCGCGTCGAACATCGCCTGGGCGCTATCATATTTAACAATCGCGACGGCGTCCCATTCGCCCTGCCCTTCTCCAATCAGAAACGCATTGGCATTACCGCCAAATATGGTCTCGGTCTGGTCGCCATTGATCTTTGCAAATCCTTTCGCGTAGCGGCCATAGGCTTCGCGGCCGGAAATATCTTCGCCGTCTTTGTAGGTCGCTCTGTCTTTGAACTTTAAAAGGTTGAGCATGAAAACAGGTTCTCCCGCTTTTTCATGTGATAGGAATTCTTTGATCTGCTCGGGGGTCGGATCGAGTGCGTTGAGGGTGGGCATAGTATTATCTTTCATCGCTCTTCCCGCTGCAGAGCGGGATCCACGCCTGACGCGCGGTGAGCATAGTGTTTAAACGATCGTTCCCAAACTTAAAAGCAAGCGTGGATACCGCCCTTCGGCGGTATGAGCGGAAATTCATTTTCATCTCTTAATAGCCCGGCATTCGAAACAGGTTTGTCGGGACGGAGTCGAAAATCTCGTCCGGAACGAAAAAATCCCCGGCAAGCGGGCCGTCATATCCGGGCGCATATTTTGAAAAATCCGTCACGCCTTGTTCGCGCAGCAAAATTTCATCGACCACAAATTGGCCCGTAAATTCTTTGGCGTTTTTGGTCAAAATGATATGGGCGGCGTCGGATAAAATCTCCGGCGTCCGGCTCATCTTGGCGACCGTATCTCCGCCGAGCACATTTCTGACAGCCGCCGTATCGATGGCGGTCAAAGGCCAAAGCGAGTTTACCGCGATGCCGTCACTCCTGAACTCTTCCGCCATGCCGAGCGTACACATGCTCATACCATATTTCGCCATCGTATAGGCCGTGTGGTTTTTGAACCATTTCGCGCTCATATCGAGCGGCGGGGCAAGATTGAGGATATGCGGATTATCGGCCTTTTTCAGGTGCGACAGGCAGAGTTTGGACAGCAAAAATGTCCCGCGCGCATTGACCTGGTTCATCAGGTCGTAGCGCTTCATCGAGGTGGTCTCCGTATTGGTCATCGACACGGCGCTGGCATTATTGACGCAAATATCAATGCCGCCAAATTTTTCGGCCGTTTCGGTAATGCATTCTGCGACCCGCGCGTCATCGCGAATGTCACACACCAGCGGTAGCGCCTTGCCGCCGGCCTTTTCAATATCTTCGGCCGCGGTGTAGATCGTCCCCGGCAGTTTCGGGTGCGGTTCGGCCGTTTTAGCGGCGATCGCAACATTGGCGCCGTCCTGAGCGGCGCGAATGGCAATGGCCAGTCCGATACCGCGAGACCCGCCGGACATGAAAATAGTTTTTCCTTGAAGTGACATGCTGAACCTTTTTATGGTGAGGCGAACTTATATGCACAGAATTGCATAGATACAAGTGAGGGAATATGGCACTTGCCGAAGCGATACTTGTCTGTCTGACGGACCGCCCCATGAGCGGCTATGATCTGGCGAAAAACTTTGATGCCTCGATCGGATTTTTCTGGCGCGCCTCCCATCAACAGATTTATCGCGAGCTCGGGAAATTGCGCGACAAGGGCCTGGTCGAAAGCCGCGAAATCAGCCAGTCCGGCAAACCCAACCGGATTGTCCATACGATCACCAAGGACGGGAAAAAGGCGCTCAATCTCTGGTCCCGAAAACCCAACCGAATGCCGTCCTTTAAAGACGAGCTAATGGCGAAATTTTACGCACTGGAATATATGGATATTGACGCGCTTAAAGATCAGCTCACCGTCCGGATCGATCAGCATAAATCCAAGCTCTCGCAATATCATAAGATTAAAGAGCGGTTTTATGATGGCAAGAAACTCAACAGAAATCAGATCGGCAAGTTATTTGTTCTGGAGATGGGGATTGAATCCGAGCAAACCAGTATTCATAATCTGAACACACTCATGGAAAAGCTTAGCGATCTATGAGCGATAAGCCCAAACTCATTATTGATTGCGATCCGGGACAGGACGATGCGATCAATCTCATTATGGCGCTGGCCGGGGATGAATTTGATATTCTCGGCATTACGACAGTGGCCGGAAATGTCGGACTGAAAAAAGTCACCCGCAATGCCCGGCTGATTTGCGAGCTCACCGGATATGAGCGCGCCATGATATTTGCGGGCGCATCCAAGCCGCTCAAATTGCCGCTGGCGACTGCCGAATTTATTCACGGCAAAGAAGGGCTTGACGGGATTGAGATTTTCGAACCCGCCCTTCCGATCGTCTCGATGGAAGCCTCTGACTTTATTGTCGAGGCGCTATCGGCGGCGAATGAAAAATCGATCACGCTGGTCGTGACCGGTCCAATGACAAATATTGCCCGCGCCCTGCAAAAAGTCCCCAACATTGTCGGCGCGATCAAAGAGATTGTGCTGATGGGCGGGGCGTTTCGAGAAGGCGGGAATATGACCCCTTCAGCCGAGTTTAACATTTATGTAGATCCGCACGCCGCGCAAATCGTGTTTGACTGCGCCGCGCCAAAGATCGTCTTCGGTCTGGATGTCACCTATCAGGTCCTGACCGGAGCCGATGTGATTGAGCGTATAGAGGCGATTGATAACCCGGTCGCCAAGGCTGCGCTCGGCATTCTTAAAAGCTATGAGCGCACCGACACGGCGCGTTTTAATGATCAGGTCGCGCCGCTGCATGATCCCTGCACTATGGCCTACTTGCTCAAGCCCGAAATATTCAAGCTCAAAGCCTGCAACATACAGGTCGAGGTGGACGCCGAGCTGACCCGCGGACACACAGCCGTTGATTTCTGGAACCGGACCGAGCTGCCCAAAAACAGCCTATGGGCATATGAGGCCGACCGGGATATGTTTTTTGATCTTCTGATAGACAGGCTGAAACTCTATGGCTCCTAAGATCTGCGTTCTCGGCTCGGTCA
Organism: Hellea sp.; assembly: GCA_013002305.1. Lineage (GTDB taxonomy): Bacteria > Pseudomonadota > Alphaproteobacteria > Caulobacterales > Maricaulaceae > JACOMS01. The sequence continues at coordinate 3,602 of JABDKG010000067.1, read as the reverse complement.
ATCTCGACCTCATTATCAAGACAGCAACGCTCCCCAAAGCGGGCGAGACGATTGGCGGCGGATCGTACGAGTCGCAGCCCGGCGGCAAGGGCGCGAACATAGCGCTGGCAGCGCGGCGGCTCGGCTCCGAGGTCGAGCTACGCGCCGCTGTCGGATCCGATAGTTTCGCCGCTCAGGCCCTGACAAATCTCAAAGAAGCCGGTGTCGATCTCTCAAGCCTCATCCACAAAGACGCCCATACCGGGCTGGCCTTCATCAATGTCGATGATCACGGCGAAAATCAGATCGCCGTCGCCGCCGGCGCCAATGGCGCGTTCATGCCGGATGATCTGACGCCGATAGAGGCGGACGCGCTCGTGACCCAATTTGAAATCCCGCAAGAGACGGTGCTGGCGGCGGTTAAATCCTTTGACGGACTGACCTGTCTCAACGCGTCTCCGGTGATTGAGGATCTCTCGCCTTTCCTGCCCCATATTGATCTCTTGATCCTCAATGAGAGCGAATATGAAGCTTACGGTCAGGCGCTGGATCATTATCACGGGCTGATGGCTGTCACATTTGGCGCAAAGGGTGCAAACCTGTTCAGAGAGGGGGATCTCTTGGTGCAGGACAGGCCGCCCGCCGTCCATGTCGTCGATACGACCGGCGCCGGTGACAGTTTCGCCGCCGCGCTCACTCTGGCCCTGATCGAAGGGCAATCTCCGTCACAGGCGCTTAATTTTGCCTGCACGGTCGGCGCATTGGCGACCACGCGTCTCGGCGCTCAAGCGTCCTGTCCAAGCCGGGAAATGGTTGCGACCGTCAATCGCTAGCCCTGTTGTAAATATGCCATAGTCCGGCAAAAATCTGACGAGTCGGCGCTGCTTTTTATCGACCTTTGGTCCGAAATTTAGTATGGGCGCGCCATGCAACGCATAAGTGCCGACACCCCCAAACAATCCCCATTTGGAGCAATCCCATGTTAAAATCCCGTCTCGCTGTTTTCACAGCGCTGGTCTCCCCTTTCCTCATTGCCGTGCCGGCCGCTGCCCAAATCGATGAGGTCATCGTCACGGCGCAAAAGCGCAGCGAAAACATTTAAGAGGTTCCGATCTCTGTCTCAACCATTAGCGGCGACGAGTTTCAGGACATTCAGCTCGGCGGTGAAGACATTCTCGCCATCGCGGCCCGCGTTCCGGGCGTTTATGCTGAAAGCTCAAACGGACGTAACGCGCCGCGTTTTTATATTCGCGGTCTTGGCAATGTCGATTTTGATCTTGCGGCCTCGCAGCCCGTCTCGATCATCATTGACGATGTCGTGCAGGAAAATGTCCTTCTCAAAGCCAATCCGATTTTTGTCGGCTACCGCTCACCGGGTGACAAATATACGGTCTCTGTCTTTGCCCGCAACATCACCAATGCGGAAAATATCAAAGGCGCGATTGACTTTAATAACCTCACCGGTTTCGTCAACGAGCCGCGCGTCTTCGGCGTCGCCCTGTCCGGAAATTGGAAATAGACGAAAAGAAATTCCAGGGGAGGAATGGCCCGGATCTCGCTTGCGAGATCCGGGTTTTTTCACGCGCGCTCCGCCTCTTGCTGCTGTTCCCACAGACCGGCATAGAGGCCGGATTTCGCGAGCAGCGCGGCGTGGGTGCCGATCTCGGCGATCTTGCCGTCGTCCATCGTGATGATTTTATCTGCGCCGACAATGGTCGAGAGCCGGTGCGCGATCACGAGCGTGGTGCGGTTATGGGCGGCGGTGTCGAGCGCGTCCTGAATGGAATGTTCCGTCACGCTGTCCAGCGCCGAGGTCGCCTCGTCCAATATTAGAATTGCCGGGTCTTTGAGCAGCGCCCTGGCGATAGCGACGCGCTGTTTCTCCCCGCCGGAGAGTTTGAGACCGCGCTCGCCGACACGTGTGTCATAGCCTTGCGGCAATCCCGAGATAAAGTCGTGAATTTGCGCGGCCCGCGCCACCGCCTCGATCGCCTCTTGCGGCGCGTCCGGATTGGCATAGGCGATATTATAGCCGATCGTATCGTTAAACAGCACCGTGTCCTGCGGAACGATCCCGATAACAGCGCGCAGGGATTTTTGCGTCACATCGCGAATATCATGACCATCCACCCGGACGCTGCCGCCGGAAATATCATAAAAACGAAATAATATACGCGACAGGGTCGACTTGCCCGCGCCGGTCGGGCCGACCACCGCGACGGTCTGTCCCGGCGCAATTTCGAAACTGATATTTTTGAGGATCGGCCGGTCCGCCTCATAGTGAAAATCGACCGCGTCAAATGTGATCGCGCCTTTAATGCTTCCAATTTTCTCCGCGCCGTCTCTGTCTTTGACCTCGGGCTCGAGATCGAGCAGTGCAAACATCTTCTCCATATCGGTCAGGGCCTGTTTGATCTCGCGGTAGGCAAAGCCGAGAATATTGAGCGGGCGGTAGAGCTGCATCATCACCAGCGTGATCGTCGTCATCGCGCCGATGGTCATTTTGCCGTCGAGAATAAATTGCGCCGCCAGCACCATCATGGCGATAATGCCCGCGCTCATCAAAAAGCTCTGGCCGATATTGACGGTGGCGAGCGAGGTGCGCGATTTGATCGCCGCCTTTTGATAGCCTTCCATCGAGCGGTCATAGCGCCCGGTTTCGAAATCCTCGGCGGAGAAATATTTGACGGTTTCGTAATTCAAAAGACTGTCGATTGCCTTGGCATTGGCGTCCGTATCCTTGGCGTTCATATCGCGGCGGAACTTCAGCCGCCACTCGGTCGTCGTCACCGTAAACCAGATATAGAGCAGCACGGTCACGACCGCGATCAGCGCAAACTCCCAGCTATAGGCGACCCAAAAGGCGACGCCGGCGATCGCCAGCTGCAGCAAGGTCGGCCCGATATTAAACAGCAAAAACCGGAACAGAAAATCGATTGATCTTATGCCGCGCTCGATCACCCGCGACAGACCGCCCGTGCGTTTCTCGAGATGATAGCGCAGGGATAATTTATGCAAATGGGCAAAGGTCGCGGTCGCGACCGAGCGCTGGGCGAATTGCCCGACCGGGGTAAACAAATATTCGCGCGCCTCGCTGATCAGGACCGACAAAAAGCGCAGGCCGCCATAGCCCAATATCAAAAAGACAATCACCAGTCCGGCCTTGGAAAATACCGAGCTTACGCCTTGGGCCTGTCCGACCGCGTCAACGCTCAGCCCGAGAAAAAACGGCGCGCCGACCAGAATGAACTGCCCGGCAATCGTCAGGACCAGCGCCGCAAAGGTGCGCAGCTTATAGCTCGGCTTACCCTTTGGCCACAGATAAGGCCACAGCCGGAAAAAGCTCTTCAGCTGATAGCCCAGGCTCTGCTCGGACGGGCTGTCATATCGGGAACGCGGCGGCATAAACGCCTAAGTGGGGGTACGCGCAGGATGCGTCAAGGCGGAAGGGGGTGATTTTGGGGATGGGGGGTATGGGGTGATGGCACCTATGGGGTGCGGGTTCAACGGGTCGCTGCAACACTTTGGCTGAACCGCTCAGCCGGTGTTTGATATTCGAGGGTCTTTCTGGGACGCTCGTTAAGCTGCCTTGCTACCGCATTTAGCTTGGCTTGGCTATGTAA
>JABDKG010000041.1 GCA_013002305.1 Hellea sp. | reverse complement strand
GGACGGAATAATGGTGGCGGTTTCCATGGATCTTTCACAATATCGATCTATTGCGATGAAGCATCGGGACGACGAGGACATTTCCACCCACGGAACCGGTTATGGCTGGGTCCGCAACGCCAACGCTGTGGATGAAGACGGCGGAATTTATGTGGTTTCCCGAAATCACATGCACAAAATAGTTTGGGACGGTGATCAGCTCTCTACCCATGAAGCCGACGGTGCCTGGACGGCGAAATATCGCAATGGCTGGGGCGAGGGCAGCGGCGCGACACCGAGCCTGATGGGCTTTGGCGAAGAGGACCGTTTTGTGGTGATCACAGATGGTGATTTTCGGATGAATGTTACGCTGTTTTGGCGCGATGGTATTCCTGAGGATTGGCAGCAATTAGAAGGCGCGCCATCGCGACGGATCGCTGGGCAGGCGCCAGTCACTATGGGTGAGCTTGATGTCCAAGAAATTCAATCTGAGCAATCCAATATTGTTGCGGGCTACGGGGTATTCGTGGTCAATAATACGCCGCGCAATACGCCTTTTTATCTGCCCAAAGAGGGGGTTGGGCGCGGGCTGACGATCGGACCATTTGGCAATAATCCTAAATATCAGCCTTACGGAATTCAGAAATTTAACTGGAACGAAAAGGAGCGCCGCCTCGAGGAAGCCTGGGCAAATGAGACGATCAGTTCACCCAATGGGGTACCTTGGGTTAGTACAGGTTCAGGGCAAGTCTACTTTATCGGCGCGCGCGACAATTTATGGACGCTCGAGGCTGTTGATTGGCTGACAGGAGAGCCGACCTTTCACTACATAATCGGGGGTCAAAAATATAATAGCGAGTTTTCGGGACCAGCGATCGATGAAAAAGGCCGGATGTTTTACGGGACAATGTTTGGCCGCGCCCGCATTGACGCCACAGGTCCGCGCTAGCTAGAGTTAGAAAAAATAAGAAGGTTTAGGAATGGAAAATCATGAAGTTGATGTGCTCGTCATCGGGTCAGGCGCTGGAGGCCTAACCGCGGCGATTACAGCCCATGAATATGGCGGCGATGTTCTGGTCGTTGAAAAATCCGGCGAATATGGCGGTACATCTGCAACATCTGGCGGCGGTATTTGGATCCCTTGCAACCACCTCATGGAAAAGAACGGCGAAAGCGACACGCGCGATGCGGCGCTGACTTATCTGAAAGGATGTATAGGGGATGATGTCACCGAAGAGCGTATGGCGGCCTTCGTCGACAATGCGCCAAAAATGCTCAAATTCATGGAAGACAATTCCGAGGTCAAATATATCGCGACGCCTTATGCTGATTATTTCCCGGATAAGCCGGGCGGCAAAGATGGATGGCGGACGCTTGATCCAGTGCCGTTTAATGCTGGTAAACTCGGCAAAACATTCATGAAGCTTCGCGGACCGCATCCGCAAACGATTTTTGGCGGCTTCACGATTACCATCCCGGAAGCCTCCCGCCTGATCACACGGGCCAAGGGCTGGCAGTTCATCATAATGAAGCAAATGATCCTGTATCGGCTCGATATACCGATGCGGATGAAGACCAAAAAACACCGCCGCTTAACCGCTGGTAATGCGCTGGTGGGACGCTGTCTTAAAACGATGAAAAATCGCGGGATAAAGTCCTGGCTTAATGCCGGTATGAAGTCCTTGATAGAAACGGATGGGCGCGTAACCGGCGCAATTGTCGAGAAAGACGGCGTAGAGGTCAGAGTGAACGCGAAACGGGGCGTAATCCTTGCGGCCGGCGGCTTTGAAAGTAATGCTGAAATGCGCGAAAAATATCTACCGGGGCCAACAGATATTGCTTGGTCAGCCACCCCGGGAACCAATATGGGTGACGCCCACCGGGCAGCTGAGGAGGTCGGCGCTAATCTGACATTGATGGACGGAGCTTGGTGGGGGCCATCTGTGCGCGTACCCGGATCCGACCGGTCTATGGTTATGTTTGCGGAGCGTGCCTTGCCGGGCGTCTACATCATCAATGGTAAGGGCGAGCGTTTCCTCAACGAGGGCGCATCTTATGACACGGTTGGCAAGCAAATGCAGGCTCACCCCAATGATAGCTGGGTTGTGTTTGATGGCCGCGTTCGCAAGCGCTACGCCGTTGGTCCGCTCTATCCGGGATCGGTCTTCCCGGACAGTAAATGGCCTCAGTCATTCCATGAGATTATCTACAAAGCCGATACGCTGGAAGAGCTGGCCGAGAAAACCGGTATTAACGCCAAAGGCCTCGTCGAAACGGCTCGTAAAGTCGGCGAATATTCAAAAACCGGGGAAGATCTGGATTTCAAAAAAGGCGGCAATACTTATGATCGCTATTATGGCGATCAAAGCGTAAAGCCGAACCCTTGTCTGGGGCCGCTTGAAAAACCGCCATTCTACGCCTTCAAAGCCAAGCCCGGTGATATTGGCACTAAGGGCGGCGTGGATGTTGATGTCAACGCGCAAGCGCTGACCAAAAAAGGTAAGCCGATTGCAGGACTTTATGCCATCGGCAACACGTCATCATCCGTGATGGGACACACTTATCCGGGGGCAGGATCGACTTTAGGGCCAGCCATGACATTTGGGTACGTCGCCGCGAAACACATTATGGGCGCAAACGATTAAGGGGAAAATTATGAATATTCGCAAAACATTTTTAGCATCTTCAATTTTGATGTTTGGACTTGTCGCTTGTCAGGGCAAAGACGACGCGGGCGCCAAAACCAAAGCAGAGACGCCGGCGGCGACGCAAGACGCCTCTGTGCCAAGTTCTGACAGCCACGCCGCCAGTGATTTTTCGGCCTTGGTAAAAGCGCGGCCTGCCGATGCGGAGCAGCCCAATGTAATTATCATTCTCGCCGATGATCTTGGCTGGGCCGATGTCGGCTATCATGGCTCTGATATTCAAACCCCGAATATTGACCGGCTCGCAGACGAGGGTATGCGGCTAGAGCGCTTTTACGCCACACCGTTTTGTACGCCGACACGGGCCGCCTTGATGACGGGACGCGATCCAATTAAGCTCGGCGTTGCCCATGCAGTACTGATGGCATGGGATAATGGCGGGGTTTCGCCTGAAGAACATTTCATGCCGGAGAGTTTCAGAGATGCCGGCTATGACACGGCGATGATCGGTAAATGGCATCTTGGTCATACGATTGAACAGCATACGCCCAATGCGCGTGGATTCGATCATTTTTACGGTCATTTTAACACGGATGTGACCTATTTTGATCATACATTTGCCGGAGGTCATGACTTCCAGGAAAACGGCGATATTCGGGATCATCAGGACGAATATGCTACCGATGTTCACGGCAATCAGGCGGTCAGATATCTCGAAAATATTCGCGAAAAAGACAAGCCGTTCTTTATGTATGTCCCGTTTCTTGCGCCGCACTCACCGGTTCAGGCCAAGGAAGAAGATATCGCCAAATATCCGGATCGGCGTGATACGCCGCGCGCACCGATGAAAACCTATGCAGCCATGGTCGATAGTATGGATCAAGCGATTGGTGAGATTCTCGATACGCTTGATGAGCAGGGAATTGCCGACAATACAATCGTCCTTTTCTTTACAGATAATGGTGGGTTTTACAATTTTGGCGGCGTTAACACGCCTCTTCGCGGCGGAAAGCTTGAGACCTATGAAGGCGGTGTCCGTGTTGTTTCCGTGATGCGCTGGCCCGACGTATTGCCAGCGGGCACGATCAATGAAAATGTTATCTCTGTGCTCGACATGTTGCCGACTTTGACTACCGCGGCCGGTGTGGAATCCGGTCATACCAAGAGCATTGACGGCATTGATAGATGGGATGCTATCGTCGGTCAAAGCACGAAAGACCGCGGCGAACCCCTGATTTTTACATCCAATGTTTCTGAGTATAATAAGTTTCGATATGGCGTGCTAGATGGTCAATGGAAACTCGTTCAGATCGTCAATCATTTACGGCGAACAACGACGTCACAAACCCAGCTATTCAATGTTTGGGACGATCCGAATGAAAAAACTGATTTATCGGAAAAGCACCCGGATCAGGTTGAGCGACTACAGGCGATATTAGACGCGCGACTTGCGCTTCACCCCGTGGGTGGACAGTTTGTCAAAATCCAGCCACATCCGGGATGGCGTGCGCCCAAGGACTATGCCAGCGTCGTCATTCCGGCGGATATGGTTCTACCCGATATGTGGAGCGGATTTGGCGATCTCGCCACCCAGGTTTTACAAATGTCATATGGCGAAAAAGGCCGGATTAAGTACGAATAATGGACCTTCAAGCCCTAGCTGATCGTTTCGAAATTCAAGACCTTTTGGTCGCTTACACCCATGCGATCGATCAGAAGAATTTTGACGCGCTCGACGAAATATTCACGGATGATGCGATCATTGATTATACCGAAGCCGGGGGCGCGAAAGGCAATCTGACTGAAATCAAAGACTATTTGGCGCGGGCGTTAGAGAAGTTTCCATCGATGCAACACATGCTGGGATTACCTCAGATTAGAATCACAGGCGATACGGCAATGGCGAGGACCCTTTGTTTTAACCCGATGGTTGTCGACAATGCGGGCGCTTCTCATGTGTTTTTCGTCGGCCTCTGGTATGATGATACGCTCCGGCGAACAGAAAATGGGTGGCGAATAGTGACGCGGTCGGAGGACGTTTCCTATTTCCATAATTTGCCCGCATCGTTTAAAGCCGTCGAAAGCTAAATTTAATTTATCAGCCGGGCGCCACTAAACTGGCATTTTTCTTGCTTGTTTCTCCTTCACATTTACTGCGAAGCGAGGAATTGCCATGAAACGCGTATTATTGGGAATGACTGCGATCGGATTAGCCGGTTGTAATTGGGGCGGATCAAACCACAATCAACATTATCAACACGGCTATCAATATGGCGGATATTATGGTCATAATGGCTATCAAAACGCGATGCCGGTAAGAATGCATGGATCGCAGCAGATAAACAACCGCACCGCGATCGAATTTAGCGCTGGCGCCGAAGAATTTACAGGCGGGAATATTTTACCGCGTGTCGTTGGCACGGGCGGTCAGATCAACAAAGTTGAATATAAGGACGCCTATGATACGGCCTGGAGGGCTACGGGCGGAATATCTTACGATGTCGCGCCGCGCACCACACTGGTTGCGCGTGGTTTTTACAAACAGGCCCAGTCAGCGGATGATACAATCACGGGCTTTACCGGCAATGGCGGGACGGCTGTGACCGGTAATTTTTCTGATATGAATAGCTACGGGGCCGAAGTTGGATTTCGCGAATATCTCAGCAATCATAATGGACCGGCCAAGCTTCGCCCATATATGGGCGCGACGGTGGGAGCTGCCTATCTCGAATCTGTTGATTTTGAAAATGGCAGCGCCAACGGTAATGCCTTCGCTGGCCCAATCGAGGTTTTCGATAATCAGTGGGTGCCAACCGCCAGCGCTGTTGTCGGCCTTGAAATGCCGGTGTCTTCAAGCTTCTCTATGGGAGTTGAGTCCGGGCTGCGCTACGAAGGTAAACGCGAGTCTGATACAGCAAATTTTGAGACTACGGATGCATATTCTGTGCCTGTAACGCTGCGTGGCCGGTTCCGGTTCTAGCGGCGAATATCCCGGGTCAGGTGACCTCAATCGCCACCGGAAATTTCTTAAAGTAAAAATCGAACCGCTCCCGGATTTCTTCGGGGCGGACGCCGAAATGTTCTTCAAGCTTATAACGTACGCGCCCATGTTTGCCGCGTTTATGAGCGGCAATAAATTCTGACATTTCCTGCTGTGCTTTATCGGTAAATTCCCAGCCATAGAGATCATATATTTTTTGGACCGTGCCCATTTGATCGGCCATATATTCATGGAAGTAGACGTCGAGGCTTTTCGCCGGCCCCCATATGTGGCGGTCACGAACGCAGGCCCGCAAGAGCCGCTCAAATCGATCGGTCCAATAATCGACCACCATGCGCGGATCGACGGTTTTTCGCAGCATGCGATGGCCCCAGGCGATCATAGTAGCACAAGACTGGATCACGGCGACCGGATCGCGGTGGGTGAAGATGGCGGTCGCGTCGGGCATGATATGTTTCAGGGCCGGGAGCTGCTCCGGGTTCTGGACGCATTTCAAGACCCAGGGACGTTCATCTCCCCGTTCTGTCTGCAGCAGTTTCAGGACATCACGCATATATTCATAATGGGGCGTTTGATCGGTCTTGAAATAATAATCGCGATAGCTCGGCACCATTGCCGTCCACTCAAACTGATTGCAGCCAAAATCAAACTGCATCAGCTCAAGTTCTTCATGAATATGATCCGGGTTCATCGGGTGCATCGCAGCAAGTTCGGGCCCCATCATTTTCATACTCGACCAGCGTAGCGACCCCCGATAATAGCGCGGATCGTCAATATTGCTGTCACCGTTTTTAAGTATACAGTTCATGAGTTTCGAGCGCATCTTTAGGCCAAGACCCGCTTTTTCTTTACCTGGCGCGCAAAAGGGCTCTTGAGCCTCCCAAAGCGGCAATTTCTGGAACCGGCTATCCGCCGCCAGAAGATTGACCAGATTGGTTGTGCCGGATCGTGGCAAGCCGGATATAGATAATGGTTTTTCCAGCTTAATCGCGTCGAGATTCGGCGATTTCTGGCGGCGATCCTCAATGATCAGCCTATTGCTGGCGCAGCGGACAAGATCATTATAGACAGTCGTCGCGCCAATCGGCGTCATTTCCGGGTCAGATTTATATGCATCTAAGAGGACTTGAAGCGGCTCCTGGAACCCTTCCGGTCCAAAATCAGACAATCCCGTCCTTTTACGCGCGTCTTCCAGCACTTTCTCGAGTGAGAAATCGGTATTGGCGAGATTACCAAGTTTCAGGACAAGGCCTTGAAGCCGGCCAAATTCAGGTTCAGACAGATCGTCAAAATAAATATCATTTCCGACGCGAGTTACCATGGCAGACCGTTTATTTAATGGCTTTCATGATGATGTTTTTATATTTGTCCGAATAGGGCGGAAGCTGGATCAAAAAGTCCCGGAACCGATCGAGCGGTTGATGCACAATCGAGCGTGCGTTGGACATTTCCTTAAAACCTTCAAATCCGCCGGAGCGGCCCATACCGGACGCGCCGACCCCGCCAAACGGCAAGTTGGGGTTTGTGCCGGCCTGAACACAATTATTGTTCACGACGGCAGAACCGGAAGAGGTGTTGGTCAGAAAATATTCAACCGCATCATTGTCTTTGGAATAAATATAAAGCGCCAATGGATTTGGACGTTTTGCAATAATATCAATAACTTCGGCGCGATTCTTATAAGGCATAATCGCCATAACTGGCCCAAATACCTCTTCATTCATCACATCCATATCTTCGGAGACATTAGTTAAAATGGTTGGCTCTATATAGCGGCTCTTTTTATCGCTTCCGCCGCCAAATGAGATCGTCGCGCCTTTCTTTGTGGCGTCTTTTATAAGGCCTGCAACGCGCTGATGATGTCGCTCATTGATCAGGCGCGGCACATAGGCTGAATTTTCGAGACCTTTGCCATCGCTATTATATAGCGCGTCGATTTTCTCGCCGATTAATTTGGTAAACTCGTCATATTTGCTCTCGTGAACAATAACATATTCCGGGGCGATACAGACCTGACCGGCATTCATGACGCGGCCCCAAGCAAGCTTGGTAGCGGCATTTTCCAGATCGGCAGTTTCATCGATAATGACCGGAGACTTGCCCCCCATTTCCAGCGTGATGCTGGCGAAATTATCAGCGGCTGCCTTCATGACGATTTTACCGACGGCGTTGCCGCCCGTATAATAAATATGATTGAACGGCAGGGCGAGGAGCTCTTGCGCGACTTTGACGCCGCCCTGGACAACTTGAACTTCGTCGGCCGGGAAAACCTTATTAACGATTCCCTGAATGATCTGAGCAGACTCCGGCGCATATTCGGATGGCTTGATCATGACGGCATTTCCGGCCGCGATGGCCGCAATAGCCGGCACGAATGATTCAGCCGTCGGCGCGTTATAGGCGGCCATATTCAAGACAACACCTTTTGACTGATAACGAATTTCGCACTTCTTGCCGAACGTGCCCATAGAGCCTTTGACTTTGTGCGGTTTAGCCCATTTCGTCAGATTTTTGGCAACATAATCGCCCTCTGTTTTGAGCATCATCAGCTCGGCTGCGACATCTAGATCATGGGTGCCGCGCTCGGCATGAGTAGCCTTGAAGAGGTCCTCTTTACGCGCCAGTGTTTCGGCTGTCAGCGCCCGGATTTTAGCGGCGCGTTCTTCGGCTGAAGAATTTCGAAGGCGCAGAGTTGCGGCTTGTAGCGCTTCAAATTGCTTTTTGATGTCGCTCATTATTTATCCTTTATAACGCGGGATTTTGACGGCTTTCTGGAGAATTTTTTCAAAGGTTCGTGCCGGCAAAATTTTCTGCATCGGGCCCATGGCGCGAGCGTCTTTGCCAACCAGATAGCTGGGTTTCCAGTTTTTCTTATCGAGCAGAGCAAGAACTTCATTCACAACATCCTGCGGCTCATTACAATTATTCTCGAGCATCTCTGTCATCAGGGTGGTTGTAGTTTCTTTTAAGTAGGGCCCGTAAACATCATTCATCTCTTGCGACACTTCTTTCCAGATGTTCTGGGTCGTGTCGGCAGCATTGGCCGTCATATGTGTTTTGACAGCGCCGGGTTCGACTGAAGTCACTTGAATGCCAAATGGCGCAAGCTCATTTCGAAGCGTATTAGTCAGACCGATGACGGCATGTTTAGACATATTATAGACGCCGGACGCAGCCGGATTGGCTCTAACGGCGCCGGAGGCGAAATTGATAATACGGGAGTGCGGCGCGTTTTTCCGGATCATCGGGAGGAATGACTGCAGCACTCTCATAGGGCCCCAAGTATTGACTTCAAACATGATCTTGCCGCGATCAATATCGGCCCCTTCGATGACACCGATGCCGACATTGGCAATGCCGGCATTATTAATTAGAAGGTCAAGGCCAGCATCGCCGAGCGCTTTTTGAACTTTCTTGGCGCTAGCCTCAACGGATTTGACCGAAGTAACGTCCTGTTTAATCGCTGTGATATTGTCGTGCGTTCCAAGCTCATCTGTCGGCGCGCCGGGATAAACACCGGCGAACACCTTCCAGCCCCGCTCGGCCAATGTACGGGCTTTGAGAGCCCCCATGCCCATATTGGCACCTGTGATAAAGGCTGATTTTTGGTCGCTCATGCCATTCCCCTTTTCGGTTTTCAGGGTCTATAGCAAAGGACTTTCCGAATGTCATTCGGAAAGTCGATATTTTATCTAAAAAGAGTCGGGCCTAAGCTGTGCATCCGTGCCGCCGTCAACATAGATGACACTGCC
>JABDKG010000019.1 GCA_013002305.1 Hellea sp. | reverse complement strand
GTCCGGGCCGCCGACCTGCCATCCGGGGTCGCTTTGACCGAGCTCACCCTCGCGCCCAAAATGCTCGGCGCGCCGCCCCACATACATGATGACGAGGACGAGATTTTCATCGTCCTGTCCGGCAAAGTGCATTTCCTAAGCGGCGCAGATGAGATCATCGGCGAAGCCGGCACCGTCGCCGCTCTGCCGCGCGGCCATTTTCACGGCTTCTGGAACCCTTACGCCGAGCCCGCCACCATGCTGCTGATGATAGCCCCCGGCCATTTTGAAAGCTTCTTTGAAGATGTCGAAGCCGCGATCCGCCAAGGCGGCCCCAAAACACCGCCCGAAATCGGCGAGATCATCGCCCAGCAAGCCGCCAAACGCGGCGTCACGGTTGATATGTCCAAACTCCCGGAATCGGGTTTGGCGCTACTCGGTCCGCCGCCGGGGTAGGGGCCTCTGCCGTAGGGTGCATGAAGCGCAGCGCAATGCACCAAGCTCTGCCAAAGGCCGAAATGCACCTTCCGACGATTATTATCTTAACAATCGGTCTAACTTGGTAGACACATGGAAAACTATCTTGAATAGTGCGCCTTGGATATGAGTCTTATTAAGTCAAAAGCCCGAGTCGCTGATCACGGCGAAGTTTTCACCCCGCCTTGGCTGGTTGAAAAAATGCTCGATCTGGTTAAAGGCGAAACCGAACGTATCGACTCGCGCTTTTTGGAACCGGCCTGCGGCAGCGGCAACTTCTTAATCCCCGTCCTTAAACGCAAACTCAATGCCGTTGAGATAAAATATGGCTTTTCTCATTTTGAGAAAAACCAATTCAGTCTGCTGGCACTTATGAGTCTGTACGGTATTGAACTTCTCGAAGACAATATTGCCGAATGCCGTGCCAATATGCTGGAAGTCTATTCTGACTACCTTGGGATTGAGAAAGACGATGATGCATATCGCGCAGCTTCGCATGTCATATCCCTGAACTTAATACACGGCGATGCCATGACCATGAAAACGGCAGAAGGAAATCCAATCACAGTCGCCGAATGGGGTTATCTTGGGAAAGGAAAGTTTAAACGTCGTGACTTTCGCCTCGACGTCCTAACGGGTATGGCGGAGTTTAAAGAGGAGCAATCCCTTTTCGCGCATTTGGGACGGCACGAAATTTTTCAACCCAAACAATCCTACCCACCCATGACGATTAAAGAACTGGCCGCAAAAGACGAAAGCGCGACCGCATGAGTGATCTGTCGCCCTTTCGCCTAAAAGGGCGCAATCCCGATGTGCTAAGCTGCATCGCCAACCTGTCTAATGATGAAGTCTTTACCCCGCCCGAATTTGCAAACCGCATGCTCGACACATTGGCGCAGGGATGGGCGACAAGCCATAACGGCGCGAATATCTGGACGGATAGCTCTGTGACCTTTCTTGACCCCTGCACCAAATCAGGCGTGTTTTTGCGGGAGATTACGGCGCGGCTGATTAAAGGGCTGGAGGCGGAAATTCCTGACCTACAAACGCGTGTGGACCATATCCTCACGCGGCAGGTCTTTGGCATTGGGATTACACAGCTAACAGCTCTGCTCGCACGGCGAAGCCTCTATTGCTCAAAACAGGCCACAGGCGAGCATTCTGTGGCGAGCGCGTTTGAGAACGATGACGGGAATATTTGGTTCAAGCGCACAGAGCATGAATGGCACAGAGGCAAATGCGTTTTTTGCGGTGCGGCTGCGGGGACGCTTGACCGCGGCGAAGACGCAGAAACGCACGCCTATGCCTTTATTCACACAGCCAATATTCAAGGCCGCATGGCCGAAATTTTCGGAGACGATATGCAATTCGACGTAATCATCGGAAACCCGCCTTATCAATTAAGTGATGGTGGTCATGGCACAAGCGCGCGACCAATTTTCCAAGAGTTTGTAAACCAAGCAAAGATGCTTAATCCAAGATTTTTGACAATGGTTATTCCTGCCAGGTGGTATTCTGGTGGAAAAGGTATGGATGGGTTTCGAACAGAAATGTTGAATGACCAAAGACTAAGAGAAATTCATGACTGCCCAGACGCCTCCGACTGGTTCCCTAGTGTTCAGATAAAGGGCGGCGTTTGTTACTTTTTGTGGAACCGCGAGAACCTTGGCGATTGCAAAGTATCTACTTACTCGGGCGGAAATAATGTTTCACAGATGACCCGCCCACTTTTAGAACAGGGGTGTGAGACATTTATTCGCTATAACGAAGCTATCTCAGTTCTACACAAAGTGATGGAGCTTGAAGAGAGCCCATACAAAGCAATGGTGAGCTCGCGAAAACCGTTTGGACTTCCTACTACTTTCAAGGGGGCAAATAAGCCTTTCTCAGGCGGCCTGAAAATGTATCAAAATGGCGGCGTTGGATATGTAGCTGATTCAAATATTGAGTCCAATCGAGAACTTATTCCAAAGCACAAAGTTTTTATTCCCCCTCTAGGCAGCGGTAGCGATAGTTTCCCTCATCCAATTCTCGGGAAACCTATTTATGGAGAACCAGATAGCGTTTGCACTGAAACATATTTGGTCGCGGGTGCTTTCGATTCCAAATCAGAATGCATTAGCCTAATTTCATATTTAAGAACTAAATTCTTACGATTTTTGGTGCTGTTAAATAAACCAACTCAACATGCCACAAGTAAAGTATATCAATTTGTGCCCATGCAAGATTGGTCCAAAACTTGGACAGACGAAGAACTCTACAAGAAATATGGCCTGACCGAGGACGAGATTGCGTTCATCGAGAGCATGGTACGCCCCATGGAACTCGATCTCTTTGACCAACCGGCAGCGGGCTAAACCCGCGTGAACACTGACTCCATCCTCACCCCCAAGCCCGAAGCGCGGCTTCGGCTCTATGCTTGGTCGCCGAAGAACCCGCCGCCGGATTATGTCGGGCTAATTAAAATCGGGCAAACAACACAGAAAGATGTGAATATCCGCATCCGCCAAAGCCAAGGCCAGATGCAGCAGGATTATACCTTGCACACCGACCCCAATACCTTTGCTGAGCGTGAAGACGGCACGAGCTTTAACGATAATGACCTACGCGCCCGCCTTGTCCAGAAGGGCTTTGAAAACCCCGCGCGTGGCTCATCCCGCGAATGGGTGCGGTGCAGCCCCGCAGATGTGCGGAGCGCCATTATTGAGCTGCAAAAGGGGCTGCGTTTTAGCAGTGCGCGCGATCAAAACTTTGCCATGCGCGCGGAACAGGCCACCGCCGTGGACCAGACGCTTAGCTATTACCGTTCACGTTGGGATGAAGCCCCCGACGCCGTGCCGCGTTTCCTCTGGAATGCGAAAATGCGTTTCGGCAAGACGTTCGCCTCCTATCAACTTGTTAGGCGGATGAAGGCGCGGCGCGTCCTTGTCGTCACGTTTAAGCCTGCCGTATCAGATGCATGGCAGACGGATTTGGATAGCCATGTCGATTTCAAAGGCTGGCGCTTTTTCTCCAAAGACAGCGACGACTCCCAACCAAAGGTTCCCGGTGATGAACCCTTTGTATATTTTGGCTCACTCCAAGATCTGCTCGGCAAGGACAGGCAAGGCAATATCAAATCCAAGAATGAATGGATTCACGACATTGATTGGGACCTTGTCATTTTCGATGAATATCATTTCGGAGCATGGCGAGAGACGGCGCAGGAACTGTTTGAGGGGGAAGAGGAAAAGACCGCCAAGAAAGAAACGAAGAATGAGTATGATAGCCTTTTAGGTGTTATCAATGATGATTTGTCCCGACTGTCAGAAGATGAAACGGATTTCCTCCCCATCACCACCTCTGCATATCTCTATCTCTCCGGCACACCCTTTCGCGCCCTGTCCACCGGCGAATTTATTGAGGAACAAATATTCAATTGGACCTACACAGACGAGCAGCGCGCCAAAGCCGTGTTTGCAAAAGCGCATCCGACAAAGCCCAACCCTTATGGAGCGTTGCCGCAAATGCGGCTTCTCACCTATCAGATGCCCGATGAGCTATTGTCTATTGCAAGCGGCGGCGAGTTTGACGAATTTGATCTGAATGAGTTCTTTGCGGCCAAAGGCGATGGTATTCTGGCGACATTTAAGCATAAAGCAGAGGTGCAAAAGTGGTTAGAGGTCATTCGCGGCAACAACCTTCGGCAATTTTATTCAAGGTTAAAGACCAAAGACACACCGCCTTGGCCCTACGGGACAGGGCAACTCTTGCCTTATCTCAATCATGCGTTTTGGTTCATGCCAAATGTTGCCGCCTGTGAGGCGATGAAAAATCTGCTGGAAGAAAAACAGAATACATTTTGGCATGACTATGACGTGCATGTCTCTGCGGGACCAAAAGCCGGGATTGGTCTGAAAGCGCTGCCTCCTGTTCGGAATGCAATTAAGTCGGGGCACGACACGAAGACCATCACCCTGTCATGCGGGAAACTCACCACGGGCGTGACTGTCAAGCAGTGGTCATCCATCCTTATGTTGCGCAATTTGAAATCGCCCGAAACCTATTTCCAAGCCGCCTTCCGCGTTCAGTCGCCATGGTCAATTCGCAACCCGGACGGCGATGATCCAACCCGTGAGGACGTGCTTAAGCCCGCCTGTTTTGTGTTCGATTTTGCGCCGACACGCGCTCTGCGACAGCTCTCGGAATACGGCATTGGCCTTTCGCCAACTGAACCCAACCCTGAAAAAGCGGTCGCGGATTTGGTCTCATTCCTACCCGTGCTGGCCTATGACGGCGCTGAGATGGTGCAGATTGATGCAGGTGGCATATTGGACATCGCCATGGCCGGAACGTCCGCCACCCTGCTGGCACGCAAATGGGAATCCGCTAGGCTTGTTAATGTCGATGACGGCACGCTACGGCGTGTTTTAAATAGCGAAGAAGCAATGGCCGCCGTCGAAAAAATCGAAGGCTGGCGCGCGCTTGGTGACAATGTCATTGAGACGGTCATCAACCGTAGTGAGAAAATAAAGGGTCTGAAAAAGAAAGCCAAAGAAGAGGGAGAACTTTCAACAAAAGAGAAGAAAGAACTTTCTGCCGAGGAGCGCGAATTCAAATCGCTTCGAAAAAAGGTTCAAGAAAAACTGATCAAATTTGCGACGCGGATTCCCGCTTTCATGTATTTGACAGATTTTCGAGAAAATACATTGGTTGACGTTATTCGGAATCTTGAACCAGATCTTTTTAAAACCGTAACCGGGTTAACCGTCGCCGATTTCAACCTGCTTGTTGATCTTAAGGTTTTTAATACTGAACTCATGAATAGTGCGGTATTTGCCTTTAGGCGGTATGAAGATGCGTCATTGCGTTATACGGGTATCGACAGTCATGACGGC
This sequence comes from Hellea sp., assembly GCA_013002305.1. Taxonomy (GTDB): domain Bacteria; phylum Pseudomonadota; class Alphaproteobacteria; order Caulobacterales; family Maricaulaceae; genus JACOMS01. The sequence continues at coordinate 6,261 of JABDKG010000019.1, read as the reverse complement.
CTAACGCGTATCGGCGGTTATGATACGGTGATTGCGAGAGAGTAATTAATGCAGGCTGAAAGTTTCACCCCACCTAGACAATCCTTGAATTCCCCATTATCCAAAACCCGCACCACCCACACCCAAGGCCCCACCCCATGACCAACCCGAAAATTCGTAAGACCCTGGTTACGCTGCACCTTTTGTTTGCGGGCTTCCTCACGCCGGCATTTTTGCTCGTGGCGATTACGGGCGGGAATTATTTGCTGGGCAATAAAGGCACTTTTACTAAGACGCCGATTGAGCTTTCGGCGGGGGCGGAGCTGGATTTTGGCAGCGATATTTTGCGCGATGATGTTATCAAATTGCTGGATGATAACGGGATCAAACATAAATTTGAGTATGTCCGGAACCGAGGCAATGTGGTGCAGCTGCGGCCGACCTCGCGGAAATATATTGAGCTGACGCAGACCGATGCGGGCCTGACGGCGCATTGGGTGAAACCCAATCTACAGGCCGGGTTTATGGAGCTGCATAAGGGCCACGGGCCGACGCTTTTTAAGACCTATCAGAAGATCGTTGCGCTGGGGCTGATCGGAGTGGTGCTGGGCGGATTTCTGGTCGGGTTTCTGGCCCCGGCCTACCGGCGCAAGACTTTGATCGCGACCGGGCTGGGCGCGGCCGTGTTTATTGTTCTGGTCTGGTTCGCTTAAAAAGCCGCCCATCCATTATTAAAAGCCCGAGCCCGATCAGCGCCATGCCGATGGCCTGCGGGCGTGTAAAGGCTTCGCCGAGGATAAACACGCCGAGCAATATGGCCGAGATCGGGATCAGAAACGTCACCAGCGCGGCATTGGTCGCTCCGGCGCTCGCGATTAATCTGAAATAGAGAATATAGGCCAGCACCGTACTGGCAATCGCAAGCCCGAGCATCGCGCCCCAGACCATCATATCTGCGCCCAGATAGAGCCCGGCATTTTGCAGCGGCTGGTCAATCATTAGGGTGAGCGGCAGGAGCATCAGCGCGGCCATGCTCGTCTGTCCTGTGGCGATCACCATAGGCGAGATACCCTGCGCTTTGAACCGGCGCGACCAGACCGCGGCAAAGGCGTAGGACAGCGCCGCGCCCATAACCGCGAGCTGGCCGAGCGCGCCGCCGGAGCTCAGGCCCGAGACGAGGATTTCCGGGCCGATCATCACCACCGTTCCGATCAGGCCGATGATGACGCCGAGCAGCTTGCCGCGCGTGATACGCTCATCGGCGAGGATAGCCCCGGCCACGAGCACGGTGAAAAACGGCGTCGTTGCGTTCAGAATAGAGGCCATGCCCGAGCTGATCTGGGTCTGGCCCCAGACGATCAGGGTAAAGGGCAGGGCATTATTGAGCATCCCGACGACGAGCAGCGCCCACCACGCCCCGGCGGTTTTGGGGATCGGGATGCGCCGGGCCAGCAGGATCATCCATAGAATTACCGCCGCAATAGCGACCCGGATCGTCACGATCGTCAGCGGCGGCCAGTAATCGACCAAAACCTCGATAAAAAAGAACGAGCCGCCCCAGAGAATGGAGAGCAGGATCAGGATCGCAATATCAAGCGGGCGCATTTGCGGGGTGATGGAATCGGTCATGTTTTGGCGTTAGAGCATTTTCGCGGCCCTGTCCGACGATTTTCAGGCGTTAATATTGATAGAAGCCGCTCGGCGCACTTTAAACCTTCTCTAACTCTAATGGGTTAATCCCTGTACCAAATCAGAATGGGATCCGGGATAAATGCGCAAAGTTCTTTTATTATCTGTATTTTCTATGGCGCTATCCGCTTGCGGCGCCAGCGGAGGGGATAATCCGGTGTTTTTACAGACTGGCGGATCTGGCGGCGGTTCCGGCGGCGGCAATAGCGCGCCGGATGTGGCCTTGCCCAACAGCGATCAATCCGCGCCGGTCGGCCATGATTTTGCCTATGACGCGACCCAGGGCGGGCAGACTTTCACCGATGCCCAGGGCGATAATATGAGCTTCGCCGTCACATTCGCGCCGGATAATGGCGATTTTACCGTTGCCGCCGGGATGATTACAGGCCGCTCAAGCGCGCCGATTGATGTGGCCGTCACGATTACGGCTAATGACGGCACGCAAAGCTCTGCGGCCGATGAATTTGTCATTGCCTCAGACTATGATCAGGACGCCATAGTCGCCGCCTTTGGCGGATCGATCGATCTTGCGGCTCTGGCCGACTATGAAACAATCACCGTACCGGACTTTATCCGCGCCCCCAATGATGTCGCTAGTCCCGTGACCAATGCCGGGGCGACCCTCGGCCGGGTGTTGTTTTATGATACGGCTTTGTCGATCGATGATACCGTGTCCTGTTCGTCCTGCCACCAGCAGGCCAGCGCGTTTAGCGACACGCAGGTGGTCTCAAACGGCGTCGCCGGCGGGGTTACCGGACGCCATTCCATGCGCCTGATCAATACGCAGTGGTCGGACGAAGCGGCCTTTTTCTGGGATGAGCGCGCGGTGGACCTCGAAGATCAGGTCACCGACCCGATCCGCGACCATAATGAGCACGGCTTTAGTGGGCAGGACGGACGTCCGAACTTTGACGATCTGATCGTCAAACTCGAGGCGATCGACTATTATGACGAGCTGTTCGCCTTTACCTTTGGCACGCCCGATATCACCGAAGAACGGATGCAGTCGGCGCTGGCGCAATTTGTCAATTCTATTGTCTCGTTCGATAGCCGTTTTGACGAGGGCCGCGCCCAGCAGCCGGATATCTTCCAGCCGTTTCCGAACTTCACCTTTGATGAAAATGAAGGCAAAAATATTTACATGTCCGGCCCGGCCGATAATGGTGCGGGCTGTCGGCGCTGTCACGCCGATCCGGAATTTTCCGTATTTCAGGACTCCGGCCATATTGGCGTGATCGGCGTCGCGGGCGACCCGTCCGGCACCGACTTTACCAATACAAGATCACCGTCCCTGCGCGATTTGTTCGCCCCGGACGGCACCGCAAACGGCCCGTTCATGCATGACGGATCACTTGCGACCATGCGCGCCGTGATCGATCATTATGATGCCATCCCGGTCCCAACGACCGAACCAACCCGGACCGAATTTATGAATAGTATCGACCCGCAACTTGTCGAGTTTGGCACGGTCGAGCGGCTGAACCTGACCGACATTGAAAAAGATCAGGTCGAAGCCTTTCTGCGGACTTTAACTGGACAAACCGTCTATTCTGATGTCAAATGGTCTAGTCCTTTTTAAGGATTTCACCTCGATTAACACCAAACCAAATTGTTCCAAATAAAGATATAAGAATTTTCTTATATCTTTTTGGAATCCCTATGATATATAGGGCGCAATGGAACATGTTTTAACAGCCCTCAAAGCGATGGGACATAGTGAGCGTCTGCGGATTGTCGCGCTTTTGTCTTATGGCGAGCTGACGATCAGCGAACTGGTCAAAATCCTCGGCCTGTCGCAGCCCCGTGTTACCCAATATATGAAATCGCTCGAAGATGCCCGCGTGATCGAACGGGTTAAAGAGGGCAGCTGGGTGTTCTCACGGATCAACCGCTCCGATCGGGTTTTGTTCAAGCTGGTCTCGACCGTATTGGCGCAATTGCCGCCGGAAGATGCGGTTCTGATGGCCGATCGTCGCCGCCTCGAAGATGTTCGCGCGGCGCGCGCTTTTGCGGCCGATAATTTCTTCACTCAGGTCGCCAATGATGACGGCCAGCTCGGCGATGAATATCTCCCGCGCGAGGATCTGGATCTGCGGGTGCATCGCCTGATCGGTGAAGGCCGCTACGAATTTATGGTCGATCTGGGCACCGGAACAGGCCGCATGCTCGAGCTGCTCGCCGGACAGGTTGAGCGCGGGGCCGGCGTCGATAATAGCGCTGAAATGCTCAAAGTCGCGCGCCATAAATTAGCGGCCCGGAATTTCGGCCATTTATCCGTAAGGCTCGGCGATTTGACCGCGACGCCTTTTGCATCCGGTGTGGCCGATCTTGTGACCGTCCATCAGGTGCTGCATTATCTCGATGATCCGGGCGAAGCTATCCGCGAAGCCGGCCGTATATTACGCAATGACGGCAAGGCCTTGCTGGTCGATTTTGCGGCCCACTCGCAAGAAGATTTTCGCGAGAAATATGCCCATAGACGGCTCGGATTTAACGATCAGGATATCACTCAATGGGCGGCTGAAAATCATATGCAAGTCACCAATATTGAGACGATCACAACCCATGATTCCAAGCCCAATGTCAAATTGTGGCTGTGCGAGAAAAAAGCGGTTTAAAAGGGACAGATCATGGCAGAATTTTGCTATAGTTTTGAGTTTTTTCCGCCCAAAACCGAGAAAGCTGGCGCGCGCCTCGAGGCGGCTCTGGACGAACTTGAAACTCTAAATCCGGCTTTTGTTTCAATTACTTACGGGGCTGGCGGCACGACCCGCGAGCGCACTTTTAAAACCGTCGAAAACATTTTGAAAAACCGCAGCGTTGACCCGGCAACGCACCTTACCTGTGTCAATGCCAGCCGCGCCGAAATTGATGAGATCGTGCAGGGCTATCTCGATATGGGCATTACCCAATTTGTCGCTCTGCGCGGCGATCCGCCCGGCTCTGTTGATGGTATTTATACACCGCATCCAGAAGGCTATGCTTTTGGCTCCGATCTGGTTGCGGGTATTCGCAGCCGATCACCAAACGCCAAAATCTCAGTCTCTGCCTATCCAGAGCGCCATCCGGAAAGCGCCGATTGGGACGCTGAGATCGACAATCTCAAACGTAAGGCCGATGCTGGTGCTAATCAGGCCATCACCCAGTTCTTTTTTAGGTCCGAAGATTTTCTTCGGCTTCAGGAGCGCGTCGCCGATGCGGGCATGGATATTCCGATCATTCCCGGCATTATGCTCCAGCCTAATTTTGACGGGCTCAAGCGCATGGCCGCAATGTGCGGCGTCGATGTTCCGGGTCATTTGGCGCGCCGGTTTGTGCAGGCGCAAGGCGACATGGATCAGTGCCGCGATATTACGGTCGATTATTTCAGCGGGCTCATTCAAGAGCTGCAAAATGGCGGCGTTGGCGACTTCCATCTCTATACGCTCAACACCGCGCCGATCGCAGCTGAGGTCGTCCATAATATTCGCGGTCAATAGCGTGTGTCAGCGTGATTAGCCTTAAGGGCGGAATCAGAATAGAGGGCTTCCATGGGTAAGATATATGATCATATTCCGGACAAGATTGAGGCATTTATAAAGCGCCAGAAAATGTTCTTTGTCGCGACCGCGCCGCTCTCCGGTGACGGCCATATCAACACCTCTCCCAAGGGCTATGACAGTTTTAAAATTATCGATGATAAAACTGTCGCCTATCTCGATTATGGCGGATCAGGCATCGAAACACACGCGCATGTTCTGGAAAACGGACGCATCACCATCATGTTCTGCGCCTATGAGGGCAAAGCCGACATTATGCGCCTCTATGGCCGCGGCGAGGTCTGCGCCTTTTACGACGAGGGCTTTGCCGAAAAGCTCGCCTGGTTCCCCGATTTCGACCGCGCCCGCGCCATCATCACCGTCCACCTGACCCGCGTCACCGACAGCTGTGGTTTTGCCGTCCCGTTTTACGACTATAAAGGCGAACGGGATCAGCTCCACCGATCGCATAAAAATAAAACCATCGAAGATTGGCAGGAATATCGGCTCGGAAAAAACGCCGAAAGCATCGATGGGCTACCGGGATTGGTTCGGCCGGACTAACCCAAAAACCACAGCGTAGGGTGCATGCAGGCCAAAGGCCGTAATGCACCAAGATTTTGTTTGCGGCGGGCGTTCGGTTGAAATTTTGGTGCATTGCGCTTTGCTTCATGCACCCTACGGAATTGCATTTGTTTATAAATCAATGTAAATTTGGCCATGCCTGAATACCGACGTTTATATCATCCGGGCGGGACTTATTTCTTTACGGTCAATCTGCTGGATCGGTCGCAAACTTTCTTAACCGATCGCAACGAAGATTTGATGGCGTGCTTTGAGAGCGTCAACGCCGAACACCCGTTTGAGATGCTCGCCTATGCGGTCATGCCGGAACATTTGCATTGCATATGGATATTGCCCGAAGGCGACTCTGATTTTTCAACGCGGTGGAAGAAAATCAAAGGTCGGTTTACGCGGTGTATCCCTCGATCCGCTGATACTCAAAAAGGCCGCCGAGCGGGAGAGCGCGGGATTTGGCAAAGGCGGTTTTGGGAACACCTTATTCGAGATGACG
>JABDKG010000001.1 GCA_013002305.1 Hellea sp. | reverse complement strand
CTCGGCTGTAAATCCAGTCTATAACTATCGACATTTGCTAAATATGGCTCTCCAGCAAGGGTTTCATATACCGAGCGACCTGCCCAATCGGTAATGACCGCGCGTAAATATCGTGGCGCACCGGAAGATGATATTGGCAGGCTATAATCCATCTTGAATTTGAACGGTGAGTTTTCCTGGTCAATGTCGACGAAGGATTGACCCAGAATATTATCAACTCGCGAACCGTCAGGAAGGGTTTCGGTTTCGATGAGTTCCACGGTCATGGAAGCTCCGCGCATTAGGTTGGGAGCGTTTTTAGGCAGATAGACTTTCCCTTCGAGCTGCTGAAAAGTTGCGCTGGGTGATTGTCCTGTAGGCGGCGGAGCAATGCGGCCGGGCTGAATCATTTCCAACTGCGCCGCATCGCGCCCCCGGTAAAACTGTTCCTGCCGTGCGACCATAATCTCTCGATTATTGTGATCTACAATAACACCGTCAATGACGACAAAATCCAAATCCCGAGTGACGGGTTCGGGCACCGCAATAACCAGTCCCAATTGGCCGGGGAGACCGGTTAGTATAATTCGCGACTGTCCGATAAGTTCTGGCTGCGACATGCCCGGACCAGCCGGCTTATAGGCGCTTAGAATAAGGCTATGACCAGCCAGCGCGTTTGAGCTTTGAATATCGATCTCGACAGGAATATTCTCGATTAAAAACAATCCCTGACTGGAAGGGTTAGGTCCTCCGATAATATCGTCAAGAATATCATCAATTGGTCCGAGCTGAGCGTGACCGGTTCCAGCGAACATGAGAGTTGCCGCAGCTGATAGAAGTAAATGACGCATAATTTCTCCTCTGAAGGATTTCACTACACCAATTCGGGCCAACTCACGATGAACGGACTTGTTATTTTCTGTTCAGCTTCCAACAATTTCCGGCTGCCAAAGCGGGTGCTTGACCATAATTGATTTAAATAAATCGCTTTCCAAATGCCGAGTCAGCCAGGCGCGAGTTTCGGGATAGGGCGCTTGGTCCCACCACTCCAGATCTGTATTGGCGAACTGGCGCATAAACGGAAATATAGCGATATCGGCTATGGATTGCTTTTGGCCCAGCAGATAGGGCGCCTGAGCCAGCCTCGTTTCATATCGGGAAATGAATTCTTCAGCTTCCAGCCTGTGTGCTTGATCGACATCGCCGCGTTTCGCTTCCGGGTCATAACGGCTCGCATATTTGTAACGATCAAGATGGTGTTTGAACGGTTCATCATTGTCTTTGATCAAAGACTGCGCCTCTTTAAGGTCGCAATCCAGCCAACTTCGCGGATCATTATGGCCGAGGCTGTAATAAAGCAGATCAAGGCTTTCATCGATGACGGCGCCGTCTTCTTTGATAAAAACAGGCACCGTGCCCTTTGGAGAAACTTCGAGCATGTGGGCCGGCTTGTCGCGAAGGATTATTTCACGGTGTTCATAGGATAGGCCGCTCACCTTCAATCCCATTCGGCCGCGCATGGCATAGGGACATCTGCGAAATGAATAGAGGATCGCGCTCATTTGTAGAGCTGCTTGAGCTTTCTGTTGTCAATAATTTCTTCCGGATAATCCGTTCCTGCCAGCTCGAACTGAAACTCGCCGGGGCGACTTTCCTCCAGACTTTTATGCCGCGGAAATGGCACGTCTCCGTCCAGTATGAGATTGGAAACGAGAAAGGCCAGAATTTCCGCTTCGTAGCGTTTGTTGATAACGTTGACATCCTTGCAGCCCTTGGCCCATTTAACAAACCCTGATCCATCGCGCTTGGTTTTAATACGGATTTGATAGATGCCATCACCGGTCTTGGCCCGGTGGAAATTAAGCCGGTTCTTCTCAAAAATTATCAACCAGCGATCTTTATTTCGCGATGGACGAATGCCGGTCTGAATCGCTCTAATCTCACGTGCGCTAAACTCATCGGAATACGGAATTTTTTTCATCGCTCTAAATTTAAGCGGCGGCGCAATATCAACATTTGTCATTTTATGCATCCCGCCCAATATGCGCTTCGCCGCGCTTCTTGGCCAGCTCGATTTGTTTTTGACGTTCGGCAAATCTTGTGCGCTGTTCCTCGCTCATCTTGTTATGGCAACGCGGGCAGGAAACGCCTTTAATGTAGAGCGGATGATTTTTTTCATCTTCAGTAATCGGATATCGGCATGCATAACATTGATCATAATCGGATTCTTTAAGGCCGTGTCCGACCGCAACTCTTTGATCAAACACAAAACAATCGCCATTCCACAACGAGTTTTCCTGTTTGATATTTTCCAGATATTTTAGAATGCCGCCTTTGAGGTGATAAACTTCTTCATAGCCTTGGCTCTTCATGTAAGAGCTTGCTTTTTCGCAGCGAATGCCGCCGGTGCAAAACATCGCAACTTTTGGCTTTTTACGAATTTCATCTTCATGATCTTCGACCCATTGCGGGAATTCACGAAACGTCTCTGTGTCCGGATTGATCGCGCCTTCAAAGGTTCCGATTTCGACCTCATAATCATTGCGTGTATCGATCAGAATGACGTCAGGATCAGAAATGAGATCGTTCCAATCCTTGGGGTCTACATAGGTTCCAACAATATCATTGGGAT
>JABDKG010000081.1 GCA_013002305.1 Hellea sp. | reverse complement strand
ACATATGGATACGCGCCGTTCGCTTCCGAATAGGACAGTCACGTCGCTCTATACTTGGCTGGAGAGGAACCCCGCCGTCCTGGTAGGCTACGCTAACCGAGCTAAGAATTTGTCGCCATATATTAAGCAAGCGATCTCATTTACCGTAGCTCGAAATGCTCTGGGGATTACTGACTCTGGTGAACTATCGATTGGTAGCAAGAAGGCCAGCTTTACTCCCACATTTTATGAGGAAACCACCCATGAAGTGAAGGCTATCGTGGATGCTACAAGATTTCTTGGCCGTTGGTTTGCTGGGGCCGGGGCTACTTCAACAATTTTGTCCGCATGGGGTGTGTCCGTATGAGCTTCACAATCAATTCAGTTACGATCTACTCATACAATGGCGATGAACGGACGTTAGAGTTCAAGAAGTCAGGTCTCAATATACTCACCGGGCGCTCTAAAACGGGCAAATCTTCCATTATCGACATACTAGATTACTGCTTTGGTCGTTCTGAATGTTATGTTGCCGAAGGTGTTATTCGCCAATACGTTTCTTGGTTTGGCGTGGAAATAGAAAACCACAACGGCACTTTATTTATCGCACGACGAAATCCTGGCGCCTCCCAACGAACGAGTCCTGATATCTATATCCGTAGGGGTGAGTTCGATAGCCCGCCTATATATACCGAGTTGCAGAAGAACATCGCTGACGAAGGTCTAACACCTCTTCTATCCAGATTTGCAGGTATCTCAGAAAATGAGCATCGCCCGATATCGGGAACACGCCTTCCTCTCGAAGCGACCATTCGGCACGCACTTTTTTTATGCATTCAAAAGCAAGATGAAATCGATAGCAGAGAACGGTTGTTTCATCGTCAGGGTGACCAATTTATTCCGCAAGCTATTAAGGACACACTCCCTTATTTCCTTGGTGCAATTGATGAAGACCATTTCATCAAACTGGCAGAACTAGATGTTGCACGGTCTGAGCTGCGAGCTCTGGAGGCGACGCAGGCCGCCCAAAAACAAGCTGTTAGCAGTTCAGTTAGGCGCGTTCGTACTTACCTCAATGACGGTAAAAGAGTTGGCATCATAGATCAGACTTATGAGTCTTCGGATGTCGATGATATTATCGAAACTCTAAAAAATAGCATCATGGTTGACGTTGGCGCTTCCTCACTTTTCGCAGACTTCGGTGACACAATAAATAGACTGCAAGACGAACAAAAAACACTGCGGGAGCGGCTAACAAGCACTGTTGAAGAAACTCGCGCCACAAAGCTATTCTTGAGTGAGCAAAGTGCCTTTGCAAAAGAATCCAGCGAACAAGCAGCACGATTATCAAGTTTGCAGCTCTTCAACGGAACGGATGAGCACGATGGGACAGTATGCCCAATTTGCGAAAGCGGATTGGAACACGAGGTTCCTTCCGTTTCCAACATCACCACCTCTCTTACACGAATTCAGCATAGTCTCGCGCGCGTCGGCGTCGAGAGCCCGCATCTACAAGAACAGCTAAAAACTCTTGAAGGTAAGCGGTCAGAGCTCGAAACATCATTGGTCGCAAGTCAACGAGCACTTGAAGACGCCTACAAAGCTGATGCCAAAGCGAAAGCACAACGTGAATTGATAATTGAACGTGCTCGCGTCGTGGGCCGGATCGGGGCGTTCTTAGAGCAAGCTGGAAAAGGACCAGAAGATGAGACACTTCCAAGTCGAATTGAAACCGCCAAACTGAAAGTTGAGGCGTTAGAGAAAGGCGTCAACGCTGATGAAGTGGGGCAGCGCTTGGATACATTTTTAGCGCTCATAAGCAGAAAGATGTCCGAATACGCTCGACGGCTAGAAATAGAGCATGGATCAGAATCCGTTAGATTAGACATCAAAAAGCTTACTGTGGTGGCGGATACTCCGACCGGTCCAATATCACTTAACCGCATGGGGAGTGGAGAAAACTGGATCGGGTATCATGTTTTGACATTGCTGGCGTTGCATCAGTTCCTAAGGTCGCAAAACCGTCCAGTGCCTGGCTTTGTGATATTTGATCAACCGTCTCAGGGGCACTACCCACCTGATGCAGACACCGACGAATTAGCAGAGCCTCTTGGAGATGCCGACAGAAGAGCGGTTCACACGTTGTTTGAATTGATGAACGATGTAGCAGACGAGATTGGTGAAGGTTTTCAGGTTATTGTTCTTGACCACGCCCACCTACATGACCCTTGGTTCGAGGATGCAATTATAGAAGAATGGCGAAAAGGTAAGTTCCTTGTTCCAAGCGAATGGATAAACCAATAGATCGGGGAGGCGATTCGGCTCCAATAGACCGACTTGCGTTTCAAAAGATATTCAAAATGGGGTAAAGAGTGGGGTAAAGAGTGGGGTAAAAACAAAAATAGAAAACACGTAAGCTATTGATTTTATTATATTTATTGTTAGATTTCGGCTCCCGTCACTCGCGCCATTTCTTTGCTTAGGAATGGCAGATGAAATATCCAATTTATTGTTATTTTAAAATCAATTATGATAGGCCCTGATTAAGTCATTTAGGGTGCTCGTCGTATGAACAATAATATCAGGTCTATTCTCTTATCATTTGCGTCTATGTGTCTGCTAGCCGCCTGCACAGGTGAGTCCGCCAATTCTTCCGCTAATGATCACGCCGGGACGCATGTCTTCGCGCCTAATGTTACACCTTCGCTGGATGTAAATTATGTCGATAATTTCGTGCTATTTGATCAAAATGGCGACGCGCACGAGCTTTATTATTATGAAGACGCACCGGCAATTGTTCTTATGGTTCAGGGAAATGGGTGTCCGATAGTCCGCAATATCTGGGCAGATTTAAAGAACATTAGGGAAGAGTACTCCAGCAAAGGCGTACGCTTCTATATGCTAAACGCAAATGTTCAGGATGATCGGTCCGAGATCAAAAAAGAAGCTGAGGAATATGGTATCGATATACCAGTTCTCAAAGATGAGACCCAACTCATCGCCGCGTCATTGGGTGTTAACAGGACGGCCGAAGTGTTTGTTATTGATCCGTCGTCATGGGAAATTATCTATCGAGGGCCGGTGAATGACCGTCTTGGTTATGAACGGCAAAAACGGGAGCCTGACGAGAATTATTTAGCAGACACACTTGATGCGATGATGGCAGGTCAGGCAATTGCCACTCCGACACGGCCCACGAAAGGCTGTCTCGTGAACATGGGTGCGGCCAATAACGCAAAAGCCCATGCAAAAATTAGCTACTCCAAGACGATCGCGCCTATGTTGGAGGAAAACTGCGTGACCTGTCACCAGGAGGGCGGCATCGGTCCGTGGGCGATGGAAGATTACGATACGGTCTATGGATTTTCGCCGATGATACGCGAAGTCGTGCGAACAAAAAGAATGCCGCCTTGGTCTGCCGATCCGGAAATTGGCGAGTTTCACGGCGCCCGTCAGCTCTCAATTTCGCAGCAACAAGATTTAATACGATGGATTGAAGCTGGCGCACCGCGCGGTGAGGGACCGGATCCGCTCGAAGGCCGTAAAAGCAACCCTACAGACTGGCCGTTGGGGCAACCCGATCTCATTGTTGAGGCACCGGCATTTGACATCCCGGCGACGGGTGTGATCGACTATCAGTTCCCGACGGTTTTGAACCCGCTAAACCGAGATGTATGGGTGAAGGCTATTACAGTCGTTCCAGGTGACCGTGCCGTTGTACACCACGCACTGATCGGATCCTCCGAAGACATCACGCCGGTTGGCGCCGGAAATGACGGGGACGTATTTGACAATTATTTGGTCGGTTTTGTGCCGGGTTCTGATTCTTATGATTATCCTGAAAATTCTGGTGTATTAGTAAAAGCCGGCGGCGAGTATCGGTTTCAAATTCACTATACGCCTTCAGGCCGAAAAACGACCGATAGGACTAAGATCGGGTTGTATTTCCATGACGAACCACCTGCGCATCAACTTCGTCAACAGGTCGCTATCAATTTTAGAATCAACATTCCCGCTGGTGCGGAGGAACATGAAGAAAAGGCCTATTTTGAATTTGATCATCCTGCCGAGATTTTTCTGCTGTTCCCGCATTCCCATTATCGTGGTAAGTCAAGCCGATTTGACCTAGAATTTCCGGACGGCCGTGTTGAAACGCTACTGTCCGTTCCGCGCTATGACTTTAACTGGCAACACAATTATGCTCTCGCAGACCCTGTGATGGTCCCAGCTGGATCAAGACTAATTCACTCGACCGTTTATGATAATTCCACGCGAAATTTTGCTAATCCAGATCCAGACCGCGATGTAGGCTGGGGTCTCCAGTCCGATGATGAAATGCTATATGGAAGCTTTTTCTTTCGCTGGACCGAAGAAACCGCTGACAATCCGGTTCACGATCCCTTGCAATTCGAACTCCGCCAATTTTACGGATTCGGCGATGCCAATATGGACGGAAAATTACAGCCTGAAGAAATGCGCCGTGGACTTCGCGCCGCTTGGGATGCTGGTAAATTAACAAGGGCCGATCAAGATCAGGACGGCGCTTTGTCTTTCAACGAATTTTATATGATGGAAAAATCTAAGGCGAACCCGTAATTCACTAAAACGGAACGCCGTCATCGGATTGACCTGCGTGCCCAATGGCGAGTCCGGCAAAGTCAAATAATTTCGCGTCGTGTAAATGGCTCAGCCTTACTGTTGTTAGGGCCGTTGCCATAATTTGTCGGGTTCCGGGTTTTCGAGATTCCCACTCGTCGAGCATTTTTTTCATAGCTTGGCGCTGTAGCCCGTCTTGGGATCCGCAAAGATTGCAAGGAATAATTGGAAACTTCATTGCTTCTGAAAACTTTCGAAGATCAGACTCGGCGCAGCCAATCAGCGGCCGATGAACAAATACATCTCCCGCATCGTTGAGCAGTTTAGGTGGCATGGCAGCGATGCGGGCACCGTAGAGCAAGTTAAGCATAAATGTTTCAAGTGCATCATCACGGTGGTGACCAAGAATGATGGCATCGCATTTTTCCTCCCGCGCGATCCGATAGAGAATGCCCCGACGTAGACGCGAACAGAGCGCGCAAAAAGTTTTATGTTCCGGTACTTTTTCCGTGACGATAGAATAAGTATCTTGGGTTTCTATTCTATAGTTCACACCAATATTGTCGAGCCAATCAGGTAAAATATGTTTGGGAAATCCAGGCTGTCCCTGATCTAGATTACATGCGAGTAGGTCAACGGGTAGGGCACCTTGCCATTGCAAATCTAGGAGTACCGCTAGCAGGCCGAAGGAATCCTTACCGCCGGAAAGACAGACTAACCATTTCGGCTTTGGCTTTGACCCTGTCGTAACGGCGTAGCGGTCAACCAGCCCATAGTCACCAATTACGGTTTGGGTTTGGCGGGCCAGGCGCTTGCGCAGTTTTTTAAAATTGACCGAGTTCGGAGCGCTCGCGAACAGTTTCGATGGGTTTATTTCTGTTATCGCATTCATCGCGCCGCTATGGCACGGCGCGGAATTCTCGGCAAGCGCAATGAATTATTGAAAATTGTATTTACAAGCTTAGGGTGGGCAGGAACGAAGGTGACTAAATGCCGAGCGAAAAAATCGAATTCAAAGGCGCATTCGGCGACCTACTTTCTGCGAAGCTAGATTGGCCTGATGGCGAGCTGAAAACTTGGGTGCTATTCGCCCACGGATTCTCGATTGGTAAGGATCTTAAACCTGTTCGAACTATCTCCAAAACGTTGGTCGAAGACGGCTACGGTATGATGCGTTTTGATTTTACAGGCCTTGGAGAGTCCGGGGGAAACTTTTCTGATACAAATTTTTCATCCAATTGCGAGGATTTGAGGCAAGCCGCAGCCTATTTGCGTAAAAACCATCATGCGCCTTGTGTGTTAATCGGCCATAGTTTTGGCGGAACAGCAGCGTTAAAAGTCGCGGATGAAATCCCGGAATGCAAAGCTGTCGCCACTATAGGGTCGCCGTGTGATACAACACATATTGTTCATCAATTTGCCGACCAGCTTGAAGAAATTGAAGAAGAAGGGGAGGCCAAAGTCCTTTTGGGCGGGCGTCCATTTGTGATTAAGGAACAGTTTCTTGATGATATTGAAAATCATGACATTGCAACTGAAATCGGCGATCTTGACCGGGCCTTGATGATTTTTCATTCGCCGCAAGATATGGTCGTCGGGATCGATAATGCAGCGCATATTTACGGTAAAGCCCGGCATCCCAAAAGCTTTGTTTCGCTCGACGGAGCTGATCATTTGCTGCTTAAAAATCCTATGGACGCAGAATATATCGCTCATGTTTTAGCCGCTTGGGCACGCCGATATATTTAGCGTAATCCCGGAATTACCTCATCATTTAAATATCGTCCATCGGCGCCGTGATTATTAAAGGTTGACGAAGTGTTAATCATCTGATTCTCTGAGAACAGAAAAAAATGGGGAGTCCTATGAAGAAATTTATGTTTTTAGCCGCCAGTTCTCTGGCTATCATTGCGTCGCCAGCAATGGCAGATGACGGAGTATGGTACCTGCGCGGCAATATTGGCGCGGGCGCCCATACAGATGTTGAATTTAAGAACAGTACATTTGTCGGGGACGCCCAAAGCAAAACAGACCCAACGGGTTCAATTGGTATTGGGTATGAATTTGGTGACGATAGTATTTTCGCAAATTGGCGTCTAGAGCTTGATGGTGACTCCCTATGGACGGATATGGGTTCAATCGGCGATCAGGCCAATTCGTTTCTGAAACTGCGAACTAATTCCGTCATGTTAAACGCCATTTACGACATCGATACAGACTCTCGTTTTGTACCCTATATTGGCGCGGGTGCTGGCTTCATTCAGACAAGTGTTAATGCTCAGGCTGGTGACTTTTTAGGTACACCTGGCGGCGGTGTGGTCAACAATAGAGCTTGCAACGGGCCATTAGGATCTTTCTGCCAAGCGCGCGACAAAGACTCCAATATTGGTGTTCAGGGATTATTCGGATTTGGTATCGATCTCTCCGACAATCTCACCTGGGATACACATTATTCCTACAAGCGGGTTATGGATGACGTCGATTTTGATTACTCAATTACGGGCCCTCGCGGAGACGTATTGAATCAGGTCGGCGAGCTCGACAATGTCGGAATGCATTCGCTTGTGACGGGTTTTCGGTTGAAGTTTGGCACATCGACACCAACCTATGATCCGCCGCCACCTCCTCCGCCGCCTCCACCGCCGCCAAAACCAAAAATGTATACCTGTGATGACGGCGTAACGAAAGTAACGAACCGCGCCAATTGCCCGGCTCCGCCACCGCCGCCACCACCACCACCTCCTCCTCCTCCGCAATATTTTGATTGCCCGGACGGTTCCCGGACAACGGATCCAGCGTTCTGCCAGGCAGTTGTTGCGCCCGTAGCAAGCTACAATGATTGCGGAGCGTCTAATGTGGCAATCTTCAATGTGCCTGTAAATCAGACTCCGAAGCAGATGAGCCGACTTGGAACTATGCCGGAATTTGGCGATTCTCATGGCCTAACACCAGCACAGTTTTATGAGAAACTACAGGCTCGGTATAATGCCAACGCAACAGACCGTGCCTATTTGAACTATTTGTTCAAGTCGATGGGTTATGCCAATGGCTTCACAGATGCCAATGCCGGTATGTTCTCTGAAGAAGTGCTTCCTGTCGGAACCTCTGGGATGCTCGGGCTGGGTGAAGCTCACCACTATGAATATTCGGTCCTGCCATCATCTGACCGTGATCGTCAGGCCTTCCGCATCCAAAGTGCGAACGGGTCAGTCATTCACTTCATGAAGACATGTGGCAACTATATGTACGCTTGTAATTAGGCGTTTAAATTCCGACAGAAAACCGCCCTTTTTGGGCGGTTTTTTTTATTAAACTATTATTTGCGCCGTCTCCCGATAGAGTTATAAGGCATCAATGCCGCAACGAACTGCCCTATATCCCGGAACATTTGATCCCATGACTCTCGGTCATCTGGATATAATGAAACGCGCCAGTCGGTTATGCGACAAGTTAATCGTAGGTGTCGCGATTAACCGAGATAAAAATCCGCTTTTCCCTTTGGATGAACGGGTTGCCATGGTCGAGCATGTTGTTGAGCCGTTTCGGGACTATATCGATGTCGAAGTGAAGCCGTTTGAAGGTCTACTGATACATTTCGTTGAAAAGTGCGGTGCCTCTATGATAGTGCGCGGCCTAAGGGCCGTTTCGGACTTCGAATATGAATTCCAGATGGCCGGAATGAATGATCGTTTAAACCCGGATATCGAAACTGTGTTCTTAATGGCCGACCCACAATATCAGACCATTGCCTCGCGTCTTGTCAAAGAGATTGCACGTCTCGGCGGAGATGTGACCCAGTTTGTAACGCCGGAAGTTGAACTTCGACTGAAGGAAAAATTTGCATGATTAAAAAGTCAGTTTTAACCATGAGCTTGATTGTAGCCATGGCTCAAACCGCTTGCGCGGAAAATCAACCCGAGGAAACTGCCGCAGAGCAGCAGGACCACATTATTGAAACGGTAAAGACCGTGGCCGCGCCTGCGCCGAAAAAATTGCCTGTCTATAACGCACCAGATTCGGATTGGCGCGATCTAGATCCGGAAAATACATTGGTTATCGAAACCGTTCATGGTCAATTCGTTATTGAACTCTATCCTGAAATTGCACCGTTGCACGTTGAGCGTATCAAAACCCTTACCCGCAATGGGTTCTATGACAATATTGCTTTTCACAGGGTGATTCAGGGTTTTATGAACCAAACAGGTGACCCGCTCGGCAATGGTACTGGCAACTCGACTTTGCCAGATCTACAAGCCGAATTCACATTCAAACGATCCCCCGAAGATATACCAATTAATGTTATGGGCGATGTGAAAAGTAAAACCGGCAGCGCTACTTTTAACACCGGATTTTACAAAGCGCTCCCGATCGCATCCAAACCGGACGGGGCTGCATTTGCGACCAAAACCGGAAAGGTTGACGCCTATCCGTTGCACTGCAAAGGGATAACGTCGATGGCTCGCGGTGGTCACGATATTAATTCTGCCAATAGTCAGTTTTTTCTGATGCGCGCTGCCGAGCCAAACCTTGATGCTGACTATTCTATTTGGGGGTCTACGGTCTATGGAAGAGAACATCTGACCAAAATCAAAGTTGGCACTATTGGTGAGACGAAAAATTTCGTACCCGAGCGTATGTTAAAGGTTCGGATTGCGTCGGATTTACCGCCCGCTGAAAAAATCGCCGTTCAAGTACTCGACACCCAAAGCCCGTCATTTATAAATTTTAAAAATGAACAAAGAAAACTAACCGGCCGCGCGCCTCGCGTTTGCGACATCGATATCCCGAGCCGGTTGAAACCCTAATTAAAGAGGAAAATATGTCTGAAAAACTTACTCTAAGCGTCGATTGCCAGAATGGCGAAACCGGCGACATCGTCATAAAAATGCGCCCGGATTTAGCTCCGGCACATTGTGCGCAAATTACCCGCTTGGTTGGCGAAGGATTTTATGACGGCTTGATATTTCACCGCGTCATTGACGGGTTTATGGCGCAGGGCGGCTGTCCGGACGGAACTGGCATGGGCGGTGCGGACGCAAACGTTCCCGCTGAATTTTCCCAAGAACCTCACAAGCGCGGCGTGTGTTCCATGGCGCGTTCCCAAAATCCGAACTCAGCCAGTTCTCAATTTTTTATCTGCTTGGACGACGCGACATTTCTTGATGGGCAATATTCAGTTTGGGGTGAAGTTGAAAGCGGAATGGAGCATGTTGATGCATTGCCAAAAGGTGAGCCGCCGCGTTCCCCCGGAAAAATAATCAAAGCGACTATCGCTTAAATTCTCATACTTGAATAATTGTAGCCGCGCTGTAGAAGCGCGGCGGTGAACTTATCAGATTTTGATTTCTACCTCCCGGATGAGGCTATTGCACTTCGCCCAGCTGTGCCGCGCGATCACGCTCGATTGCTTCAAATAGCCGGCGATGGTTCACTTTCCGACCATCGTGTAGATGATCTAGTCAAACTTCTGCAACCGACCGATCTACTGGTGCTGAATGAAACCAAAGTGTTTCCAGCAGCGCTTAAAGCTACAAGGCCCGCAAGGGCAATTGGCGGAGGCGGAGATGTCAGCGTTCATGTTAATTTACACCAGCAAATATCGGACAATAAGTGGAAGGTTTTTGCAAAACCGGCCAAACGGCTGCGGGTCGGAGACGGCCTCGATTTTCCAAATAATCTGTCTGCAGAGGTTTTCGAAAAAAATGATGGCGGCGACTTTAGTTTGATATTCAATCAAAGCGGCAAGCAGCTTACGGCGACCTTTGAGGCTGTCGGCGACCCACCATTGCCCCCCTATATATCACGTCAAAGAGATGTAGATGATCAAGATCGAGAGGATTATCAAACTGTATTCGCGCAGAACACCGGATCTATTGCGGCGCCAACCGCAGGACTCCACTTTACACCTGAATTAATTGAAAGCCTAAGCTGTGCTGGTATAGAGACTGCCAAAATCACGCTCCATGTCGGCGCCGGAACCTTCTTACCCGTGAAAACCGAAAATCTGGACGACCACAAAATGCACAGTGAGTGGTATACAATTTCAGAAGAAACGGCCGCGCGGATTAATTTGGCGAAATCTGAGATGCGCCGCGTTATTGCTGTCGGGACGACATCTTTACGCGCTTTGGAGAGCGCTTCTTCGGGCGGTAGATTAATTGCCAAAACTGAGAATACAGACATTTTCATTACGCCGGGTTATCAGTTTCAAATCGTTGACGGACTGATGACTAACTTTCATTTGCCAAAATCGACATTATTCATGTTGGTGTCGGCGATGTGTGGATTGGACAATATAAGAAAAGCCTATGCGCACGCTATCGAAACTGGCTATCGGTTTTATTCCTATGGTGACTCCAGCCTAATGTGGAAGCAAAGCTAATGGCAAAATTTCCGTTTGAAATCATAGCGCGAGAAAATAATGCGCGAACAGGAGTTTTGAAGACGCAACGGGGTGATATTCGTACGCCGGCCTTTATGCCGGTTGGGACGGCGGGAACGGTTAAGGGCGTCTATATGAACCAGGTCCGGGGCGCCGGATCTGATATTATTTTGGGCAATACATACCATTTGATGCTTCGCCCCGGCGCGGAACGGGTCAAAAAACTCGGCGGTCTCCACAAGTTTGGTGGATGGAATGGTCCAATATTGACGGATTCAGGCGGGTTCCAGGTTTGGTCTCTCTCCAAGCTTCGTAAGATGACAGAAGAGGGGGTCACGTTTCAGAGTCATATAGACGGGTCCAAATATATGCTCTCGCCGGAACGGTCGATAGAGATCCAAGCTAATTTGCTCGGCGCCGATATATCTATGCAGCTCGATGAGTGTACGGAATTTCCGTCTCCTTTTGAGTCTGCTGAAAAATCTATGGAATTGTCGCTTAGGTGGGGAAAGCGATCGCTAGAGGCTTTCGGCGAAAGAGAAAATCAGACTTTGTTCGCAATCGTACAAGGGTCGACTTTCCAAGAGCTGCGCCGCCGAAGTGCGGAGGCCAGCGTTCACGAATCGACGGCCGGTGGATATGGCGGATTTGCCATAGGCGGTTTGGCGGTAGGCGAGGGCCATAATGCCATGTGCGAAACGCTTGAATTCACGGTCCCTTTCTTGCCACAGGATCGACCACGCTATTTGATGGGTGTCGGAAAGCCGATTGACCTGGTTGAAGCGGTTTATCGCGGTATTGATATGTTTGACTGCGTTATTCCGACAAGGTCGGGGCGGCACGGGCAAGTTTGGACCGATAGGGGGCCATATAACATAAAAAATGCCCGATTTGCCGAAGATGAAGGTTCACTGGATAGAACAATTAATTGCGCTGCAAGCCAAGATTATTCCAAGGCCTATATCCATCATCTGGTCAGGAGCGGAGAATTATTGGGATCAATGTTGCTCAGCTGGCATAATATTGCTTATTTTCAAAACTTGATGCACCGGATACGAGCGACCATCGAAGCTGGTGACTTTGTCGAATTCAGGCAAAAATTTCGAGCGAATTACGGTGCGGCAGAATAGTCAGAAACAGCCTATTTTTGCTCTTGACCCGACAAATAGTCGACACTAAGTTTCGCGCTCCTTTCGGGGAGCCCGTAGCTCAGTTGGTAGAGCGCCTCACTTTTAATGAGGATGTCCACGGTTCAAGTCCGTGCGGGCTCACCATTAAAGGTCATCTATTAAATTGACCAAAAATTAACCATAAAAATTTTGCTTGGTGATGTATTTTCGCAACTTATTTGAAAAAAAAGCAAAAAAAACAAATTATTCAGGAAACTTTTATAGCGTTACCGCGTTGAATCGTGTACCGAACAGGCTCGATGGTGCCTAGATTCCGATTTGGCGTGCCATAGAGACTGTTTATTTTTAAAACAATATGCGGCGATTATGCCGCTGTCGGAGGAAAAATTATGAAGCTCAAGCTTCTCACCGCGGCCGCATCAGCCGCACTAATGATGGCGCCAATGGCTGCACAAGCTGATGGTCATGATCATGATGACAAAGGTTGGTACCTGCGTGGTAATGCCGGTTACGGTTTTCACACAGATGTTGACCATTCCGGTATTATTACTGGCGATTCTCAAAGTAAGGGTAGCATCCCGGTTTCACTCGGTTTCGGCTATGATCTCGGAAACGCTTGGCGTTTGGAATTGGACGGAACGACGTTTTGGTCTGATTTAGGGTCCATTAACAACTCTGTTGCAACTCGCTCAACATTGCGCACCAACTCATTGATGCTCAACGCGATCTATGATTTCGAAGATTTTGGAAACTGGGAACCCTATGTCGGTGCCGGATTGGGTAAAATGCGTGCAACTGCAAGTTCTCAAGCATCCGGTTTTTTCAACCCAACCACGGGCGTATTTAACACGAATCCTGTCTGCTCAACGCGTGCATCTTGTACTGTTAGAGACAAAGATAACGCTTGGGCGTGGCAATTGCTCGCCGGTGTTGGATATGACATTTCGGATCGTCTGACCTGGGATACACAATATCGTTTCCAAAAATCTTTTGAAGATCTTGGCTTTAACGGGACAACCGTCGATGGATTTTCTCCAAACCTGACAACCGCCAATGGCGAAATGTTCATGGAAGACGTTGGCGCACACATGTTGATGACCGGTCTTCGCTACAAGCTTGGTAAACCAACACCGAAAGTCACCTGCTGGGATGGATCCATGGTGAAAATGATCGGCGATTGCCCCGTTCAGCCTAAAATCATCACATGTTGGGACGGTTCTTCGTTTGAAGAAGGTTCTGGAGGCACATGTCCGGATCGCCGGGTAATCACCTGTTGGGATGGATCATCCTATCAGGAAGGTTCAGGCGGCACATGTCCACCAGAGCGTCAAACATTCGTATGTTGGGACGATTCAGTTGTTTATGACACAATTGATAATTGCCCGACAGAAACACGTTCTGGTCTGACAACTGGCGCCCTGTGTGCAAACCAGTATCGTCAAGAAATCATCTATTATGAATTCGATAAAGGTCAGTCGCCTGAAACACGGAGCACTATCAATCGTATTCTGGACGTAGGTGACTTCTGTAATGTCGACACAATCCGCGTTGTTGGTCACACCGACACGTCAGGTGCAGCTTCTTACAACCTGGCACTTTCACAGCGCCGCGCGAAAGACGCTAGAGACGAGCTGGTTCGTCAAGGCATCAACCCTACGGTTATCTCTTCTGAAGGCAAAGGCGAAACTGAGCCGTTCGTACCAACTGGTGACGGCGTCAAAGAGCAGCTAAACCGTCGTACGGAAGTTTTGATCACGCTTTCTGAAGTCGGCGCAATCGTCAACTAATCAGTCAAACGACATCGAATTTAAGAGGGTCCGGTTTTACCGGGCCTTTTTTATTGTCGAAATTAAATTGCCCAATGGATTGATAAATTAGACATTTATTGCGCAAAGCGGTTAGTATCTCTGCAGGGAAGATGTAGGACTCCGCATGGCTCATCAATTAAATATCTCAACTGCCGAGCAATCTATTCTTGATGAAATTGCTGGCCTTTCCGGCGACATGATTTCGATGATGGTAGCTTGGTCTCACATCAACTCCGGTAGCCGCAATGCTGATGGTCTCGAGAAAATGCGGGCCGTCCTTTGTGAATATTTCTCGGATTTACCGGGTACAATTTCTGAGCCACGATTAGCAAAAGGCGAACTCGTGTCGGAGAAGGGCGTGAAAGAGCCAATCTTTTACGCGCCTGCAATGCAACTTTCTGTTCGGCCTGACGCAAAAATCCAGCTCGTTTTGACCGGGCATTATGATACGGTTTTCCCTGAAGACAGCCACTTTCAGCGAACCCGAAAAATTGATGATGATACGCTTAATGGCCCTGGTGTTGCGGATATGAAAGGTGGTATAATAGTCATGGCTAATGCCTTGAAATCGTTGGAAAAACACCCCGATGCCATGGATGTTGGATATACTGTTCTCCTAAGTCCTGACGAAGAAATAGGATCTCCAGGATCGGCGCCCTTGCTGGCGGAATTGGGCGCAAAAAGCGATGTCGGTTTGACCTATGAGCCGGCCCTCGCGGACGGGTCTATGGCGGGCGCCCGAAAAGGCAGTGGTAACTTTGCGCTGATCATAAAGGGCCGTGCAGCGCACGCAGGGCGGGAACATCATTTGGGCCGTAATGCGATCGCGGCTATGGCGGAATTTACGGTCGCTCTCGAAGCGCTCAATGGACAACGTGAAGGCGTCACATTCAACATGGCCAAAATCGACGGCGGCGGGGCCGTTAATATTGTGCCAGAGTTGGCCATAGGCCGTTTTAACGTCCGAATGCTTGAATCGGATGACATGAGCTGGATTGACCAACAGCTCCGAAAGTTGATCGAGACTATCAATAAAAGGGACGGATTGAGCGCAGAGCTAACAGGCGGATTTACAAGGCCGCCCAAGCCGATGGCGCCTGCCAATGCAATGGTTTTTGACTGGGTCAAAACGGCTGGCACATTGCTCGGGCAAGACATTCGCTGGTCTCCAAGTGGAGGCGTATGTGAAGGCAATAATTTATGGGCGTCAGGTTGCCCTAACGTAGATACGCTCGGCGTATGCGGCGGCGAAATTCATTCTGACAGGGAATTTGTAAAACTCTCAAGTCTTACCGAAAGAACCCGATTATCAACGTTAATTCTGATGAAACTCGCAAGCGGGGAGTACGATGCTAAAAAGGCAAAGGCACTCGCCCGATCGGGAAGCAATTCATGTTAGTCGTTCGTCCAGCCGCAAAACCAGACCTGAAGAGCCTCATAAACCTAGCCCAAAAGGCCGGGCCGGGTTTTACGTCACTGGCCGTAGGGCATGAAAAGCTGGAAGCGCGTCTCCATAAATCGATAAAAAGTTTCACGGGAGGCGCAAAACTGAGCCCCGATCATGTCTATTTGTTGATGATAGAAGATGAAAAAGGACATGTTGTCGGTATGAGCGCCGTTAAAGCTCAAATTGGCGTTCGAGATCCATTTTTTAATTTCAGGATTATGAATGTCGCGCAAAAATCAACCGTCACCAACCGCCGCTTCGATATGGAGGTCTTAATGATGGTAAATGAATATAGCGGGGCGACTGAGGTTGGATCACTGTATGTTTTACCTGAAATGCGCGGGACAGGTGCTGGACGCCTAATTTCTCAGGCACGGTATATGTTGATGGCCGCTGATAAGTCACGTTTTCATAATCAAGTCATCTCCGAATTGCGCGGACATGTAGACGAACAAGGATACGCCCCCTTCTGGGAAGCAGTGGGCCGAAAATTTTTCCATATGGATTTCGCGGAAGCTGATCACATTTCAGCAGAGCAAGACAGCCAATTTATTTTGGACCTTATGCCGCGTTATCCCATTTATGCGGCGCTTCTGCCCAAGGAAGCCCGGGAAGTCATGGGGAAAACCCACCCAGCCGGCATTGCGGCCCGCAAGTTTTTAGAACGTGAGGGATTCCGTTATAATGGCTTAATCGATATATTTGACGGCGGCCCGTCTGTGAGTGCGCCGCTCGAAGATATCAGAACCGTTCATGACAGCCGAATCCTCCCAGCTAAGGCCGGGAAAACCGACCCAGACTTATTTGCCTTGCTTAGTAATGACCGGATAGCGGATTTCAGGTCTATTAATGCTAATATTGGCTTTGATGATGAGCATGTGTGTCTTGACCGACAAAACCTAAAAGCTCTCAAAATAAAGGAAAACGATAAGGTTCGTTTCTTGGTTCGGCGATGACAAATTCGTTATTTATCGACGGTGTCTGGCAAAATGGAAGCGGCGCGACTTTTAAAAGCTATGATCCTGCGACCGGTAAGCAGCTTTGGCAGGGAGCCGCCGCAGATCAATCCGATGTCGATCGTGCGTTTAATGTTGCTCGGGCGGCATTTGATGCTTGGTCTAAAACATCTCTCGCACAGCGCATAGAGATTGTCGAAAATTTCAAAACGCTCGCGCTCGAAGCTAAATCGGAAATGGGAATTTTGATCGCCAAGGAAACAGGGAAAGTTCTCTGGGACGCGACAGGCGAGGGTGGAGCGTTATCTGCAAAGGCAGATATTTCCATTGCTTCTTACAAAGATCGCACCGGAGATATGTGTCGTGATACTGCCTTTGGTCGGGCCGCGTTGCAACACCGCGCGCATGGCGTCATGGCCGTCTTGGGGCCTTACAACTTTCCAGCTCACCTTCCCAATGGACAGATTTTACCGGCCCTTATTGCCGGCAATACGGTTGTATTTAAGCCAAGTGAACAATGCCCGGACGTTGGTGAGGCATTGACCCGCCTCTATGAAAGGTCCGGTTTTCCGCCGGGCGTTATTAATATGGTTCAAGGCGCCCGCGATACCGGCGGTGCGATTTTGGGCAATTCGGAACTTGATGGTATATTATTTACGGGATCAGCATCAACCGGGGCTTATATTCACAAATTATTTGGCGGTCGGCCCGAGATAATTCTGGCGCTGGAAATGGGCGGCAATAATCCGCTGATTATATGGGACGTTGAAGACGTCGACGCAGCGGCCAGTCTGGCAGTACAGTCAGCCTTCATTACGTCCGGGCAGCGATGCAGCTGCGCCAGGAGGCTCATTTTACCGGGCGGGACGATGGGCGATAAGATAGTGGACGCGATTGTCGAGCAAACAAACCGTTTGACACTCGGCAGCTGGCAAGATGGCGATCAGGCGTCAATTGGACCGGTCATCAGTCCTGACATTGCAAAATTTGTGGTTAAATCCGCAAAAAATCTGACCGAAATTGGCGGGACGACCCTAAAGCCAGCGAAAATATCCGGAAAGGGTGACGCTTATGTCGAACCCGGAATATACGATGTCACTGGCGTTGAAGTTCCGGACGAAGAAATTTTCGGTCCGGTACTGCAAATAATCAGGGTGAGCGATTGGAACGCCGCGATCACCGTAGCCAATAATACTAAGTTTGGATTAGCGGCTGGCCTGGTTTCGGATGATGAATCAAGATGGGAAGAGTTCCGTAGCCGGATTCGTGCGGGTGTCGTGAATTTTAACCGGCCGACAACTGGCGCGGCAAGTTTTCTGCCTTTTGGCGGCCCGGGTGCGTCAGGCAATCACAATCCTGGAGCCTATTATGCTGCTGATTTTTGTGCGTGGCCAATGGCAAGTCAGATAGCGCCGTCGCCAGAATTCATGCCGATGAAAGGCACGAAATGACGGCCATGGAGTCCAATTTTGATGGCTTGATCGGTCCAACGCACAATTATGGCGGGCTATCAGATGGCAATATTGCGTCGGCCAGTAATGCCGGATTGACAGCCCATCCTAAAAAAGCCGTTCTTCAGGGGCTGTCAAAAATGCTGTCAATGCATAATCAAGGCTTGTGGCAAGGTGTATTGCCCCCGCATCAGCGCCCATTCCTTCCAGCTTTGCGGAATTTTGGATATACAGGGTCAGATCGCCATATATACGAACAAGCATGGAAAAATACGCCTGGTTTGATGAAGAACATCCTTTCCGCGTCGAGCATGTGGGCCGCAAATGCCGCGACCGTCAGCCCGTCGATGGACTGCCAAGATGGTAATCTTCATTTCACCCCGGCCAATTTGTCGACCATGCTCCATCGGAGTTTGGAGCATCAACAAACACAGCGAGCTTTGTTGGCCGCCTTCCCATTTGCAAAAGTACACTCGGCCTTGCTACCGCAGTCAGTATTTTCCGACGAGGGCGCGGCCAATCATGTCCGGTTATGCAAGCAACGCGGTCAGTCTGGTGTCGAGTTATTTGTCTATGGCCGGGAAGGATTTGAACCGCAAATCGCCGGATATCCAGCCCGGCAAACCTTGGAAGCGAGCCATGCTATTGCGCGTGCTCATCAGCTAGATATGGCGCGAACGGTGTTTGCGCGGCAATCACGGCATGCAATCGACGCGGGCGCATTTCACAATGATGTCGTTTGTGTTGGGGCTTTGAAAACGCTCTTTTATCATGAGTACGCCTTTGACGACACGGCGCAAATGAAATCCGACATCGTACGCTCCGCTAAAGGCTTATTCGATCCAATATTTGTTGAAGTTCCCGAGCACGAGGTCCCGATAAAAGATGCAATCAAAGCCTATCTGTTCAATTCAATGCTTGTTCAGTTTCCTGAAGATAATCGTTTGACATTGATCGCACCGATAGAGACGCAAGAAACAAAATCAACTCAGCTCTATTGCGAGAAATTGGTGGCTGGAAACGGTCCGATCGGTGCTGTTCGATACGTCGATGTCCGGCAATCGATGCGAAATGGCGGCGGCCCAGCCTGCCTACGGCTACGGGTAACAATGACAGAAAATGAATGGCAGCAGGTTAACCCAAGCATGAAGCTTGACGAAGCTGTATACGATAAGCTGTGCGCATGGGCGAACCGTCATTATCGAGATGATTTGGCCCCGAAAGATCTTCCCGATCCGAGTTTGATGGATGAGAGTTTCGCGGCTCTTGACGAGCTCACTGGCATTTTGGGCATTGGGCCAGATTTTTATCCTTTCCAGAGAATTTAATGCCTGACCATGATACAGAAACGCTCGATCAAGATTGGAGCAATTATTGGCAGGGCCGTACGGCTGAAAATGCCGGGTCCGCTCTGGTCGGGATAGAAAACCATCCTGATATTCACGCCTTCTGGGAAAAAAACCTATCCGGAATTGAAAGAAATATAACCGCAATTGACTTGGCTTGCGGAGCCGGAACAGTCGCCAATGTTATGTGCGAACTTGGGTTTGTAAATGTTTCCGGATTGGATTTATCTGCATCCGCGATTGATGTTTTGTCTAAAAGGCTTCCGGATGTGAAAGGCTATGTTGCGCCAGCTGATGATACGCCATTTGATGATAAAGAATTTGATTTGATTGTCAGCCAATTCGGGTTCGAATATGGCGACTTTGCAACAGTTATCCCTGAAATCGCGCGAATTCTAAAGGGAGGTGGCCACTTTTTCGCTTTGTCTCACCATTCAGGCGGCGGCATCCATGCGGAAGTGAGTGAGCAGCTCGATGAGGTTCTTAAGATTAAAGAAACGGGTTTTTTGCCAGCTGCCCGGGAATTGTTCGAGACAGCCTTAGCCGTCAATCCAGAGAAGACCCAAGCGGAGGTCAGCGCAATTTTTCGACCCGCGCAAAGCCAACTTCTAGAATTGGCAACCACCCAGAAAGGGCTCGCTGAGCACATTTACGTCAGTACACAGCGCATGTTTCGTCAGCGCAAAAATTATTATCCTCAAGATATCTATGAATGGTTTGACGGAATGTCTAACGAAGTTAACCGTTTCATAGGCCGTATGTCGTCAATGAAATCAGCAGCGATTGACGAGAGTAAGTTAAAACAAATGCTGGATTTATTTTCTAAATGCGGCATTGAAATGGAAAAACCGGAGCCATTGATAGATCAGCATAATAATGCGCTTGGGTGGATGTTTAAAGGGCAGAAACAGATCTAGGAGGCGTGCGCTAAGCGGCCGCCAGACTTAGCATATGATTGTGTTCCTTTAGTATAAACTTTGTCACTTTCCAATATATCTGTCAGCCCGTAAACCTTATCGCTTTCAGACATATGTTCATAAATTGGTTTGAAATCCACTTGAGTCGCGTCGAATAATTCTTGGAAAGAATCAATTACAAAATAGACCTGCTGGAAGTCATCAATACAATAATCGGTCTGCATCACTCTTTCGAGGTCAAAATGCAGCCGATTTGGCGAAGAATCTTCAAGGCAAAAAACGCTTTCCGTTCGCGATGACACGATTCCCGCACCATAGGTTTTTAGTCCTTCTTTCGTGTTCATCAATCCAAACTCAACTGTGTACCAATAAAGCCGGGCCAAATTCGTCAAGCAATCATGGCGCAGCGCGCGGAGCCCGCCAATGCCGTAGGCTTCCATATAATCAGCGAATACGGGCTGAGTTAGGAGTGGAACATGGCCGAAAACATCATGGAATATGTCCGGTTCTTGAAGATAGTCCATTTGCCGGCGATTTCGTATAAAACGCCCTGCCGGGAAGCGTCGATTGGCGAGATGTTCAAAAAATATATCATCTGGAATGAGGTGGGGAACTGAAATAACTTGCCATCCGGTCAAGTCAAGCAGACGTTCATTGATCCTTTCAAGATCAGGAATTCCGCCTTCATTTAGGTTAAGTGCCTGAAGGCCATGATGAAATTCAGGAACAACCCGGTCATTGAGGATACGGATTTGTCGCCGATAAAGGTCGCGCCAGATCGCATGCTCTTCATCCGTATAGAGCAGCCATCTCTGCTCAATCCGAAAATCATCTGTCGGAGTTTGCGCAGTAACAACAGGATCATTTATGCCCATTTTGAAGTGCCTTTAAAATATATGATCAGAATACAAAATATTGTCAAAAAATTATTCCGAATAACAGTCTGATAGAGGCAAAAAATTCGTTTTAAATATTTCTAAATAAGCGGTACGGCAATAAAAGGCCTCTTGACTGAATCGCATATTATCAAGCCAATTAATTGAATCAACAAAAGCTGTGATCAACCCCTGTTCATTTTCATAATTTATCGTATAGTTAATGCAATTATCGGAGGATTATTATGTGTACGCACGATTTCGCCCAGAATGATACACAAGTCGTCGATCAAGACACCAAAGACATGCTTAACCGCAGGCGAATGATTCAAGCGCTCGCGGCTGGCGGCGTTGTTTCAGTTGCCAGTCCCGCACTTTCGGGCTGCGCAACCAATCCAGAAACAGGTTCCAAACAATTTCTATTGATTGGAGATAGCCAACTCAGCGAAATGGCGGCGACCAGCTGGGCTGAAGCAAAAGCAAAAATCCCCACAACGACCGATCCGCGCTATACGACACGCCTTAAAAATATTGGTGCACGCATCGCGCAAGGCGCCAATAAAGGCAGCGAAACTTGGGACTACGCGGTATTTGACCAGGACACGAAAAATGCATTTGTACTGCCGGGAAATCGGGTTGGATTTTATCGCGGAATGATGGATTTCGCCAATACGGATGATCAAATAGCTGCGATTATGGGGCACGAAGTCGGGCACGTAACGGGCAAACACGCCGCAGAACGCGTAAGTCAGCAATTGGGCGGTCAACTAGTCGTCGCAGGCGGCTCAGCAATAGCAGGATCGCAGCTTGCTAAGAAATGCCGCAAAAATGCCGAGGCGCAAATCGGTGGGCGCGGTCAAGTTCCGAATCGTGAGTTGGCTGTAATTCAAAGGAATTATGATCGGTGCATGACCAGCGCGCAGCGCAATACACAATATCTCAATGCGGCGCTTGGCATGGGCTTCATGATTGGCGTTGTGTTACCATATTCTCGCAAGCACGAAACTCAATCCGACCTGTTAGGTGCAAAGTATATGTATAAGGCCGGATACAACCCGTATGAAGCTGTCAAGCTGTGGGAGAAAATGGCGGCTGAGGGCGGTAGCCGTGGCCCAGAGTTTTTGTCAACCCATCCAGACCCGATGCGCCGGGCGGAAGACCTGCATAATTACATCAAATATCAAGAGCAGCTTGGAAGCCAAGGGTGGGAATCGATTGACATGCCGGAGGAGTCATAAATCTGTTGATTTAACGGGTTGAAGAGCAGCGCGGCTTCCTATAAAAGCCCGCGCTGTATATGGGCCGCCTTAGCTCAGTAGGTTAGAGCGCCGGTTTGTGGAACCGGAGGTCCTTGGTTCGAGACCAAGAGGCGGTACCATTTTTAAGGATTGTTGGCCATTTCCTTAAAATCTGGGATTTTAAGTCCATCATCTATCGGCCAAATGTTTAGACGTACGGAATCCTGTTCGGCACTATCTTTTAGTTTCCGAAGGAGACGTTTCCGGTAATTTGCAGTTTCATCTTTATATTTCATGTTCAGCCCCGAACTTATAATTGCACATTCTACTTACATAGAAATAATCTATCAACCCCCGTTTTGCAGTCCAAAATTAAGTGAGCGTTTACCCTAAAAGTTTACGTTTTGAGAATTGGAGGATAGCCATGGGCGAAATCGCACTCGAACATTTACGGGAACAGGATATTCGCATTCTTGTACGCCATCCGAATCCGGAACGGCGAGCCAATGCCGCCCTGCGCATTTGCAGGAGCGTCAGAAGTGACCAATTATCCGAGAGTGAAAAAACGCTCGCCTATGATCTTTTGCAATTTATGGCCCAAGATGCCGTTGGAATGGTCAGACGAGCAATGGCGGTTACGTTGAAAAATTCGACGGAACTACCTCGAATTGTCGCGTTGAAATTGGCGGAAGACCTCGACGATATTGCGCTTCCAATTCTCGAAAACTCACCGGTTTTTACGGATGATGATCTCATTGAAATCCTAAAATCCAGAGGCGCTGCAAAAGTCTTGGCTGTCGCAAAACGTCCCGTTGTCAGTGGCAATTTGGTCAAAGCTATCGTCCGGTATGGAGACAGTCGCGCAATTGCCACTATGGCGGCAAATGATGGCGCGATAATTGACGAAGACACAGCCGAAGAAATCATCGACTTTTATTACCAAGACGACCTGATTAAAGACGCCATGATTTCTCGTTCGGATTTGCCTGAGAAAATCATGGAAAAACTGATCACTCTTGCGGCCGAAGAAGCTGCAGTGGCTCTTAACAAGAAACACAAGATTGAGGCGTTAACGGCTGTGGATATTGCGGGCAATGCGCGGGAGCGCGCCACGATTGAGCTGACAAGCGGAGATCAAACTGAAAAAGAACTTCGTTCCTTCTCGACGCATTTATTACAAATGGGCCGGCTAACCCCGTCTTTTCTTGTGAGAGCCATTGGCCTTGGCCGAATATCTGTTGTGAAGCATGGTTTAGCTGTCTTGGCGGGCATCAATGCTGCGAAAGCAGAGCTCATGCTTTTTGATACAGGCCCGATGGGAATACGAGCATTATGCCAAAAGGCGGGACTTGATGGATTAACGACGCAGCTATTACGCGCCGGATTTTCAATTTATCGCGACCTAGAAATATCAGGTATCAATTATGATGCGGAATATTTTCAGCAACTCATGCTGGAACGAATCCTGACATTGCCGTTTGAACTTGAAAAATCGGATCGGGATTGGTTGTCAGAGCGTCTCGACGCGGGGGAAAAATTGGCCGCTTAGGTCGAAAACTGTTCGCGCAAAATTTTCTCGTCCAGAGCATGATCGGCATTAAATAAAAGCGTTAAAGTCAGGCTTTCATCGCGTTCAACGGTAACTTTTGTAACGTTTCGGATTTCCTGACTATCGGCCGTCGCGCTCAAAGGACGCTTGTCTGCATCGAGATTTTCAAAAACGACCTTTGCCTTGGAATTTAAAAGAGCCCCGCGCCATCGACGAGGCCTAAACGCACTAATAGGTGTGAGAGCTAATATGTCGGCTCCCAATGGAATAACGGGGCCATGCGCAGACAAATTATAGGCCGTCGAACCTGCAGGTGTTGCCAGTAGGATGCCGTCGGCGATTAATCGATCCAATCTCACGCGATTATCAACTGATATTTTTATGTGCGCGGCTTGTCGGGTCTGGCGAAAAAGAGAGACCTCATTAAATGCCAACTCCTCGTAAACACCGCCGGTCGCTTCTGCAACCAATCTAAGCGGTGAGACCTTGGCTTCGGAGGCTTTTGAAATTTTTTCGAGCAGGTCTGCCTCGATATACTCGTTCATTAAGAACCCGATCGTGCCTTTGTTCATACCGTAAACTGGTAGGCCGCGCTTGAGGAGGGTTCTATAGCGCCGCAATGTTTGAAGCATAAAACCATCGCCGCCCAACAAAACCATAACATCGGCTTCCGCCGCATCACAATTTCCATAGATTTTGGTTAGCGTTTTCAAGGCCTGCTTGGCTTCCTGGCGGTCGCTGGCATGAAAACAAATTTTAGAGATTTTACGGGCCATATTTTGGGCGCATCCGAATAATTGGATTCTTATGTGGGAGTTTGCTGAGACAAAGTCAAAAAATTACTGATGTATTTCATTCGCCCGCCATTTCAGAACGCATATACTCTAGGATGGCCGCAATGTCTTCGTCTTTGCGAATGCCTGCAAAACTCATTTTGGTTTTGGGAATGAATTCTGAAGGTTTGCGAATAAATTCTGTAAGATTTTCATCCGTCCACACGATATCTGACTGTTTAAAAGCATTGGAATAATTAAAGTCCCGATTGGCTGCGATTTTTGCACCGAAAATATTATAGAGATTGGGGCCGGTTTTGGTGCGGCCATCCTCTTCTAACGAATGACAAGTGACACATCTTTTATAAAGGCGTTTTCCTTGTTGTAGGCTCGTTAATGGCGCTGAAGTTTGCGCATTGCTGGGTGCTGAAACAGGATTCGTTTTAACTTCAGATTGGTGTCCTGACGGCTCAGGAACTGGCGTCTTAGCCGCGTCATTCGTGACTGGATTAGATTTTTCTCCGCATGCGGAAAGCGCAAAAATGCAGGTAAAAACATATAAAAACAATGGCTTGGTGTTGCAGAGCATGGCAATTTCTCCCAAATATATTGATACATTAATCCTTGATTACAGGTTTGAATAGAGGCAAGCTTGCCGCATCGGTGCCTAAGATGGGCATCAACAACTTAAGACGAATTAACGTCTATTTTGGGGAGTTTTTAATGCAAGAATATTTGCCACAAATTTTTGGTTTAGCTGCAGGTGCACTTGGCGGTAATGTCGCTGGCGGACTAATGAAGTCTGGAATGGGCACATTGGGCCGAAGCCTAACAGGTATTGTTGGCGGAACCGGATTAGCGTTCCTAGCACCAATGATTCCGGGGCTGGACGGTATGTTTGCCGCACCTGCTGATGCCGCTGAAGGCGGAATGAACGCCAAAGCAGCGGTCGCGGGCTTAGTATCCGGCGGCGTTGGCGGTGGATTGCTGACAGCTATTCTCGGCAAAGTGATGAAATAAGCATTTTGAAGATCTAGAAATGCAACGCGTCCTTTGGGGCGCGTTTTTTTATGTCTGCGCGCAATTGACTAGTGGAAAGCAGCTTGTCATTTTTTTATGCAACTTTGTGAATAAACACCTCTCAGGAGAACGCAATGACCTTTAAGGTCCCCGTCAATGCCAAGACTTTTTTGCTAAAATATGCCGTCGACATTGATGATTTATATTCTCTGCCGCAATTCGCCGACGTCAATGAAGAACTCGTTTCCGATATTCTGTCGGGCGGCGCGACTTTCGCCGAAGAGGTTCTCGCGCCGATTAACCGGGAAGGGGACCTTAATCCCGCGCAACTCACAGAAACCGGGGTTGTCGCGTCTCCGGGGTTTAAAGAAGCCTATAGATCATTTGTTGAAGCCGGATGGCTAAGCCTATCAATCCCCGAGGCGATGGGCGGCGCTGGAATGCCTTCTCTTGTTAGCGTAGCTGTCAATGAAATGATCTATGCGTCCAACATGTCTTTTGGCCTTTGCCCGATGTTGACCTCAAGCGCTGCGAAAGCCATTGCAGCTCATGCATCCGACGAGTTAAAGGCGGCATATTTGCCCAAAATGACTACTGGGGAATGGTCGGGCGCCATGGATCTAACCGAACCTCAGGCTGGCTCTGATCTTGGTCCTATTCGTACGAAAGCAGTTCCAAACTCAGATGGGACTTATGCAATCTCAGGACAAAAGATTTTCATCACTTGGGGAGACCATGATTGCGCCGAAAATATCATCCATTTAGTCCTGGCGCGTTTGCCAGATGCTCCGGCAGGATCAAAAGGGATATCGCTTTTTCTTTGCCCTAAATTTCTTGTCAATAAGGATGGAAGCCTAGGCAAACGCAATAATTTTCAGGCCATAAGCCTTGAACACAAAATCGGGATTCATGCCAGCCCGACCTGCGTAATGGAGTTTTCTGGTGCAACAGGTTGGCTGGTTGGCGAAGCCAATCGCGGCCTATCTTGCATGTTTACCATGATGAATGAGGCTCGCCTTTTTGTCGGTGTACAAGGCGTTGCCATCGGAGAGCGCGCATACCAAGCCGCTTTATCATTTTCCAAAGAACGCGTTCAAGGACGGGTGATCAACGGTGAACCCGGCGATCCGATTATTGGACACCCAGACGTTCGGCGGATGTTGCTGGACATGAAAACGCGTCTGATGGGGGCGAGAGCGATTTGTATGGCAACGGCCAAAGCGTCCGATATAGCCGGTGCAACTCAAGATGAAGACACGCGTAAATCCGCGCATAAACGAGAAGCGCTTCTAACACCTATTGCCAAGTCATATGGTTCTGACATCGGTGTCGATACAGCATCCATTGGTGTCCAGGTTCATGGCGGCATGGGTTTTATTGAAGAAACGGGCGCTGCTCAGCATTACCGAGACTCCCGCATTGCTCCAATTTATGAAGGCACTAACGGTATTCAGGCGATCGATCTTGTCGGACGGAAATTGCGCCGCGATGGCGGTGAGGGGATGACCGCGCTCCTCTATGACCTCAATAAGATTCACTCGGACGCGGAACTTGCCGGTAAAAGCACCCAAGAAGCTTTGATGAGTGGAATTGCAACGCTCGAAGAAGCCACAAAACTGGTATTGGGCATGGATGAACTTGATACATTATCGATCGCTTCCAATTATCTGGAACTTGCGGGTCATGTCATATCAGGTGGGCTTTTGATTAGAGCTGCTTGCAAAGGAAGTCAGGCCAATGATCCTTTGGCCGAAAATATGATGGCAATGGCCAGATACCATTCGAGCGCCGTTCTGCCCAAAGCGGCGGCCTTACTAAGTTCAATTAAGGCTGGGGCCGGCCCGGTTTTTGCCTATCCCGCTGATAATTTGGTGGATTTGTAAAAAGAACTTATATTTGATCAAAATCATGCCTATATGCTGTTTGTAACCGAGGCAGGATCAATCATGTCAGCTCAAAATTTTGCAAAGCGCGTGACCGCGCCCGAAATCACGGCTCGCAAAGGCGGCGACCCGATAGTCTGTCTCACTGCTTACGACGCGCCCACAGCGACAATTTTAGATGAATATTGTGACCTAATCCTGGTCGGCGACAGCGTTGGTATGGTTGTCCACGGTTTGACGACGACCGTTGGCGTAACTTTAGATATGATGATAATGCACGGGCAGGCGGTCATGCGTGGGGCTCGCAAAGCGCTTGTTGTGGTCGATTTACCGTTTGGATATTACGAAGATAGTCCCGAGCGGGCTTTCCAAAGCGCGGCCCGCGTCATGAGGGAAACCGGTTGTCAGGCTGTTAAGATCGAAAGCGGTTCATACGCCGCTGAGACAATTGCCTATTTGGTAGAACGCGGAATTCCGGTCATGAGCCATGTCGGCTTGCGTCCGCAATCCATGAACGTGCTTGGCGGATTCAGAGCACGGGGAAGACGGAAGATCGTGGCAGACGAAATCGTCGAAAACGCTATAGCTGCCTCCGACGCCGGTTCATTTGCGGTTGTGGTTGAAGGCGTATCGGCTGAGCTTGCGGATAAAGTCACCCAATCAGTGTCAATTCCGACAATCGGCATCGGCGCGTCGGCGGGATGTGATGGCCAAATTTTGGTGACTCCGGACATGCTAGGCTTATTTTCCCGCGTACCAAAATTCGTCAAGAAATACGCCCAAATGGAAAAAATAATACGAGATTCTGTCGCTGAATATACCCGGGAAGTTCGAGAAAGAAAATTTCCGGGCGAAGACAATACTTATAAATTTAAATAAACACCTATTCTTACGGTTTCGTCATGCCCTTTGGTGTTGAAGTTCGTGTCATTGGCATATAGTTTGCGCCAAATTTACCGAGTCAATCGGCATATAATTTAAGGAAAAATCCGTGGTCGATTTTGTCAGTGAAGTTCAGGAAGA
>JABDKG010000049.1 GCA_013002305.1 Hellea sp. | reverse complement strand
AAAGCCGACATTGCCGGGATTATAAGGCGGTAGATTGTCGGAACTGCCAAGGAAAAACCC
This sequence comes from Hellea sp., assembly GCA_013002305.1. Taxonomy (GTDB): domain Bacteria; phylum Pseudomonadota; class Alphaproteobacteria; order Caulobacterales; family Maricaulaceae; genus JACOMS01. Next base: position 16,163 of record JABDKG010000049.1, on the reverse strand, counting down.
GGCCGCGATCACAATTATCAGCGGCAAAAGCTTTAAAACCATGGTCACAAGCTGAAACCGCCCTGCGCCTTTCAGGGTCAGCATATTCAGCCCGATCAAAACCCAGATCAGCGCCAGCGCGCAGTAAAGCTTATAGTCGCTTTGGGCGTCCAAGCCCGGGAAAAACACTGTCAGATATCCGACAAAGGCGGTCGCCAGCGTCGGAATGGATATCCAGTAGCCGCACCAATAGGCCCAGCCGGACACAAATCCGATAAAATCGCCGAAACTGTCATGGGCGTAGATATAAACACCGCCGCTACGCTGGGTACGCCGGGCCAGACGCGCAAATACGATGCCGAGCAGCAAAGCGCCAATGCAGGTAAAAATCCATCCGGCGAAACTGATCATGCCAAGCGCGGCCATTTCGGATGGCAGCAGGAATATGCCCGAGCCGATCATGATACCGGCTATCAGCGACCAGATTGTCCAAAATCCGAGCGGCTTGTTGTGTTGCCTTTCAGACAAGGGCAGTGATCCGGTAGGAGGACTGTCTAAACATGACAAATTTGTGCCAGTATCAGAGCTCAGGCGCAATCCCCAATCTGATTTGCTAATAAATTCCGGAAGTTCCTCAAAAATAAGGAATGTGAGCGAACACTTGCGTTTTCTTACAATATATGTAAGTGAACACTCACATGCTAATGTGAGGTGATTATGAAACGTGCGATGACAACCATTAGAACCAAGCCAAAAGGGGCGCCTGCGCCGCTATCCGGCTCTGCAGCCCGTGATGTAACATCCGGCGCTAAGGCAGCTCAGCCAAATAAACCCGCGCCGTCAAACCCCGCAAAACGTCGGGACGCCGCAAAAAACCTGCGCGGAATATCGGCCAAGGACGGGACAACCAAAGCCAAGATCGAGCGCGCGGCGCTGCACCTATTTGCCGATCACGGGGTCGACGGCGTTTCGACCAAGCAGATCGCCGCAGCCGCCGGTATATCCGAAGGCGCGATTTATCGGCATTTTTCCGGCAAGGAAGAGCTGGCCCGCTCGATGATGCGCGCCATTCATGACCGCCTGACCGAATTGATCCGGATTGCCGATGGCAATCAGGACGGGCTTGAGGCGAAAATTCAGTTCATCGTCACCCATTATTGCCGGATCGCCGACGAGGACTGGGATTTGTTCCAATATCATATTCTGCATCTGCATCATTTTCCGAAACTCACGGACGGCCCGGATGACAGTCCAATCGGCGCGGCCGCTATCCTGCTGCAAAGATCCATGGATGCAGGCGAAATCGATCCGGTTGATCCCTATATTCTCGCCGCCATGGCGCTCGGCGTCGTCACCCAGGCGGCTCAGGCTAAAGTCTTTGGCTTCATCGAAGGTCCGCTCGCCGCGCGAACAGATTTGTTTTCCAAGCGCGTCATGGCCGTTTTGACGGCGCCGGCCTAAAGGTGCGATCATGAGATCCTTTCTGTTCAACATTTTCTTCCTCACGGTCACTATCGTCTACGCCTTTGTTGCCGTCATCTTCTCCCTCGTACCGGGTCGATGGCTGATGATGGGGTCGTTGCGGCGCTATACCCGTCTGATGGTTTGGGCGATGCGGGTGATTGCCGGCATCAAAGTGCAAGCGGCAGGGCAGGCGCGCGTGCCGGACGGACCGGTGATTATAGCCTCCAAACATCAAAGCTATGGCGACGGGTTTGTGATCTTTTCCCAGTTTGATGATCTGTCATTTGTGACCGGTGATCACATCACAAAATTTCTATTCGTCAAACGCATTCTGGCCAAAATGAACGCGGTCGTGATTGACAGTTGCGGCGGCGAAAAGGTGCGGGAGAAAATGACCGAAACCGCGCGGATCATTCGCGAACAAGGCCGGCGCATTTTGATCTTCCCGGAAGGGCATCTGTCGGAGATCGGTACGCATCACCGATACCGCAAAGGCGTGTGGCACCTTTATCATGATTTTGATTGCCCCGTTGTGCCGGTTGCGTCTAACCTTGGCCAAAGATGGAACCAGATGGACATTCAGAAGTTCCCGGGGACAGCGACGGTGGAATTTCTCGAACCGATCCAGCCTGGCATGGATAAGGACGAATTTATGGCGCTTTTGCAGGACCGGATAGAGACCCGTTCGATTGAGCTTCTGGACATGGAAAATCTCGGCGCTTTAAATCCTGAAAATATCGGAAAACTGTCAGAAAATGACAGTGCGCGCGAAAAGCGTCAAAGCCGCGATGCGGAAGAAAAGGTCAGCTCATGAGCGCTAAACAAGCCGGGAGATTGATGACCCAAAGGCGGTTCTGGCCGCTCTTTGTGCTGTTGCAGTCCGGAACCTTTAACGACAATCTTCTGAAAAACGCTCTGATCGGCATGATCACATTTGGCGGCGTGGTGTTTCTGGCTGACCTTCCATCCGCGATCCGCGTACCGGTTGCCGGAATGATCTTTACCGGGCCGTTTTTGCTGGTCTGCGCCATTGCCGGACAAATCGCCGATAAATATGACCGCGCTAAAATTCTGCGCAATGTCAAACGCGCCGAGCTATTGATTATGCTGTTAACTGCACTGGGATTCTGGCTGGGCAATTTCCCGATGCTGGTGATCGCGCTGGCCGGTATGGGGGCGCAGTCGGCCTTTTTCTCGCCGACCAAAAATGCCGGCCTGCCGCAATGGCTTGAAGAGGATGAGCTGATTACCGGCAATGCGCTGCTCAACGGCTTTGTTTATGTGCTGGTTTTGGTTGGCATGGTGTTTGGGTTGATGATGTCCGACACATCCAGTGACAACCCTTTGATTGCCGAGCACGGCCACAATATTATTGCTTGTGTCCTGTTGTTTTTCGCAATTATTGGATGGGCGGCCTCGAAATTCCAAACCGACGCGCCCGCACCGAAACCCGATCTCAAGATTAATTTCGAGCCTGTCACCGCGACATGGAGCGTTTTACGAACCGCCTTCAAAGCGCCGCCGGTCCTGCGGCCCATGCTGGGCATCGCCTGGTTTTACGGTCTTTCGACCATCCTGATTACAACCTTGCCGAATTATGTTGCCGAAGTGATGGGTTATAATTCCGGCGTGCTGATCAATATGCTGGTGATATCGACCATCGGAATTTTGATCGGATCGCTCCTCTGTATGGTTTTGGCCAATGGCAAGCGGTTCGGGCGGGAGTCGGTCGGCCTGACAGCGATCGGCATTACCGGCGTGGTATTATGCACCATCGGATTATATATATATATGCCAACAGAACCGGTCGCGAGAATTGGCGGGAAGCTGCCGGGAATGGCGGTTTTCAAACAGTCGGAAAACGCCCATTTACTGCTCGGCCTTTTATTTACCGCATCGATGTTTAACGGCATGTTTGTGGTGCCGCTACAAGCCATGGCGCAGCGCCGGGCCGACCCGGCAATACGGGCGCGGCTGATGTCGGCCGGTTCGGTTCTGCTGAACATATTTGTCAATTTTTTCACCTTCGGCCTGATCTGGATGGCCTATCAGCAGCTACCGCCAAAAACCCCGTTCCTGGCAATCATTATCATCAGCTTTTTCGTCATGATTTACGCGATCTACCGCACCATCAATCCGCATCACTATAAATCCCATGTCGGAGAGGATTAGATTTGCGCGGCTATTTCGGTATTGGCGTAGAGGGGATATCCAAGGCCCATAATCTCGGCGCAGTTCTGCGCACGGCCCATGCTTTTGGCGCCAGTTTCGCCTTTACGATTGACGCTTTTCATAAGGCGCGGGACGTCAATATCACAGACACATCGCGCTCGGATGTGCATCTTCCATTTTATGAATGGGACAAGCCGGCGGATTTTATCCTGCCGAAAAATTGCACACTCGTCGGGATCGAGCTGACGGATGACGCGACTGACCTCCCGAGCTTTCGCCATCCGGCAAGCTGCGCCTATGTGCTGGGTCCGGAGCAGGGGTCATTATCGGAAGATATTCAGGCGCGCTGCAGCCACATCGTCAAAATCCCGACCAGGTTCTGTATCAATGTCAGCCTCGCAGCTGCGCTCACCCTCTATGACCGGACCATCAGTATGGGCGGCTATCCCGATCGCCCCGTCCGCCCCGGAGGCCCGGAATTGGACGCGGTCGATAATTGGCAACCGCCGGGCTATCGGCGCGAAGCAAGGAAAGCCAAAGCCTAGGCTGTAAACTCGCCGCCGAGCAAATCTTGCAATGCTGCGAGATAGGCGATCCAGGCTTCGCGTCCATCCTCGGTCAGGTGCACCATAGTTTGCGGGCGCTTGCCCTTATAGCCCTTTTCCTGACGGATATACCCGGCCGTTTCGAGCTTGGTCAGATGGGTCGACAGATTGCCATTGGTTGTCTCCGTCCGTCTGATCAGGTCGGTGAAACTGGCCGGATTGACCGAGGACAAATAGGCCATCACGGCCAGCCGGAGCCGCCCGTGAATAATATCATCTATGTCTGCGCCGGAGCCCATTATTGCGGTTCATTTCTCATCTGGACCAGGGACGGGATTACTCCGGTTAAAAACACGCCGGCGGCGGCGACATAGTAGATGGCGGGGTTCCCGATCAGAAACACACAGGCGATCATGGCCAGTCCGGATATAAGTCCTGCAAGCTTCATATATCCCTTGTCTGTGATCTTGCCTAAAACCATCAGGTTGACGGCGGTTAAAGCAAAGGCCAGCGGCAGGATTGTGTCAAAAATGACCGGAGGTAAATCGGCGGGTCCAAAAGCGAATCCCAGCGCGATTGCGTATCCGAAAATCAACACGGAGGTCGTCGGCCAGATCACGGATTCGATCCGGTTGGCGAGCGCGCTACCGCCCGGTTTTCCCTTGATGGACCGGATCAGAAAAACCGCCAGAACGGCGCCGATAATCCCGAAAGCCAGCCACAATAGCCCGACCTGATTGGGCGCAATTGGCGTCTTGCCGGCAGCGGTTAATCCGTGCGCGATCAGGGTCGGCACCAAAAGTCCTGTCCACATCAGCCCGACCCGTCCGCCCAGTAGAGGTGCATTACGGCCTTCCTCGGCCACACTTTTGACATAGGCCAGATCGGCCATTATTTCAGTTTTGGTCATGGATATTCTCCTTTGATTTGCATATATCACAAATAAGTTTGTGATACAAACCAAATATGAAGAACCGCCCATTTTTCAAGTTTCGACATTGAACTTTCATTGAACTGTTACAGCTTTGTCACATTTATCTGCAAATGCGGCCGCAATGAAGAATTTAAGAGAAATTGCCTGATTCCGGGCAGTTCAACCTACTGAGACTATTATGTTTGATATTACTATTTTTGCGATGCTCGGCTTTCTGTTCGCCTCTTATGCGGTGGTCGGAAATGATGCGCTCCAAACCCTCGGAACATTTATCAATTCCAATTCCAGACTTCACTGGTTCTGGCTGTTTTTGTTCGCCGCACTGATCCTGGTTTTCACCTTTACCTATGGTTGGTATATTAATGGCGGTGACCCGTCCTGGGGACGTTTGGCGAACGTCAAAAAATACCCGGAAGTCAATATTGAGTGGTATCACACGTTGCCGCCGCTCGTGTTGGTGATCATCACCCGCTACGGCATTCCCGTTTCAACGTCTTTTATGGTTTTGACAGTATTTGCGACCATGGGCGGCATGACATCCATGCTAAAAAAGTCTCTGATTGGTTACGGTCTGGCATTTGCTGTTGGTCTGCTACTTTACCTCATATTGTCCAAAACACTGGAAAGATATTTCAAGGAAAATGACGTTTCCGAGAAAGCGCCCTACGGTCTTGCCACCGTAATGGCTTTAATCATCGGTCTAATCGTTTATTTTGTCCCACCGCTGATTAATCCAGAGCTGAACTATACATCCGCGACGATCGGGAAGATAATTGCCGTCGGGGTTGTTGTTGACATCACTTCATATTTTATGGTCCAGCGATTTGGCAAAGGGATGTACTGGACGATCCTTCAGTGGGTCACGACCGGTTATCTCTGGGGCGTCTGGCTCATTCAGGACTTTGCCAATATTTTTGTCTTCCTGCCGCGCCAATTGACCTGGGTCGAGGGCTTTGCCGGACTGGTCGTCATTGTTATTCTGCTCGGCTATACGTTCTGGAATAAGGGTGGACCGGTACAAAAAATCCTCAGTTCCAAGACGGCTGTGACCGATATTCGCTCGGCGACCGTAATTGACTTTACTTACGCTTCGCTTCTGTTCTTTTTCAAGGAAGTGTCCAACATTCCAATGTCGACGACTTTCGTCTTTCTCGGACTGATTGCGGGCCGGGAATATGGCTTTACGCTGCTCGACAAAGCCATGTCTTTTAACAAGGCAAGTAAGCACTTCGTCTCCGATGCGTCAAAAGCCTATCTCGGTCTGATGATCTCGATCAATATGGCGGTCGGTCTGCCGCGGTTGTCGCAATATTTGTCGGACAAGCCGGTCGATCCGATCCCGCAGGAATATTTGGTCTTTATCGCGGTCGCCAACTTCCTGATCATTCCTGTTGCCTGGTATTTCCAGAAACGTAAGAAGAAACGCCGAATGTATTTTGCCGGCGCGACGCTGATTGCAGCGGCACTTGCCTTCTTCGTCTATATGCCGGGATAGATGGAATTTAGAGCAGCGGGTCATCCGCTGCTCTGGCGCGCTTATGGCATGCCGACCATAAAGCCGCGGATCATATAGAACAGAGCGGCTGCGAACATGGCAGAGATCGGCACGGTCACGACCCACGCAATAATGATCTTGATCAGCAGTGAACGCTGAACCAGTTTTTCGCGGTAAGCGCGCTTCAGCTTTTTACGCCGTCCATGGCGCCGGTCTTCTTCTTTGAGCTCATCGAGAATGCGCTGCTTCTCACTTATCGAAGCGTCATCGAATATCCGGACAAATTCGGCGGCAGTTTCTTCGGTCTGATTTTTCTTTTCCGACATATATTCGCGGACGAGTTCGAGCTTCTGATTATAGCGGTAGCTGAGAGCCTCCCTTAGAAAGCCAACCCCGAAAATCGCGCCGACCGCAATATGGGTCGAGCTGACGGGCAGGCCAAAATGGGTCGCGATGATGACAGTGATCGCCGCCGCTAGAGAGACGCAAAAAGCGCGGATCATATCAAGTTCTGTGATCTCGGTCCCGACCGTGCGTACAAGCTTGGGCCCGTAAAGCGCCAGACCGACCGCGATTCCCAAGGCGCCGATGCCCATAACCCAAAGCGGTATGGCTGCCTTACTGGCAATCTCGGCAGAGCGCACAGCTTCGTTAATGGCGGCGAGCGGCCCGATTGCGTTGGCGACATCATTGGCGCCGTGGGCAAAGCTGAGAAAACAAGCGCCGATAATCAGCGGAATAACAAACAGCCCGTCTATGCTCTCGCGCTTATTTTCTAGCTTGGTGGAGGTCTTGATAATGATCGGGCGTGTGAAGAAAAAGACCGCGATGGCCGCGACAAATCCGATACCCAAAGCCGTTGGCGTGTCAATTTTGATCAGCTTCTTAATGCCCTTTAGGCAAATGTATGAGGTAAAAGCCCAGGCCATAATGCCGAGCAATATTGGCACACGGTTTTTACCGGCGGCGAGCATATCATCCTTATAGATAATCGAGCGTTTTATGCCGTAGAGAAACGCTGCTGCGATCAGCCCGCCAAGGGCCGGGGAGATCACCCAGCTGGCGACGATTTGTTGAACCTTACTCCAATCGGCAATAGCCCAGCCTCCGGCTGCAATACCGGCGCCAAGCACGCCGCCGACTATTGAATGGGTCGTTGAAACGGGCGCGCCAATAGCGGTCGCGACATTGAGCCAGACCGCGGCCGCAAACAGAGCGGCAAGCATAGCCCAGACAAAGCTCTGACTATCGGGGATAAGGGAAGGGTCAATAATGCCTTTTTTGATTGTATTGACGACATCGCCGCCAGCAATAAGTGCGCCGGCGCCCTCAAAGAAGAATGCTAGAAAGATCGCTGCCGTGATCGTCAAGGCCCCGGAGCCGACCACAGGCCCGATATTATTGGCCACATCATTGGCACCGATATTCAGCGCCATATATCCGCCAACAACGGCGGCAATCATCAAAAATATCCGGCCCGTGGGATCGGCAACATCATCGATGATTGACCCTGTGACAAAAAAATGGACCGCGGCCAGAAAAGCAATGGCGAGAAAAAGGCGGATAGCCTCATCACCGCGTACAATCGATGGTGATGGCGCGGGTTTATTCTTGGGCGTCAGCATAAGTCTCTCTGAATTTTGGATATCCCGTAGACATAAGAGAAATCCCGCCAACTCAACAGAGACAAATATGGAATGTGTATAACTTATGGATAGTATTTTATGGATAGTATTTTAAGCCCCAATGGGGAATAAAAATTCCGCAATCCCGGCTGTGATGATACTCTAAATTCTTAGCTAATTAGCGCAAGATCATGGCTCTTCACGCCCAAGCTGGTCCGCAAGACGATCCTATCCGGCCTCGCGCAGGGCTGGACGCCGGATGGGAAAGGCCGCCAACCTTTTCGGAACAAATGTCACACGTTTTGCGTTTTGTAAGAGAAGCTTAGTTTAAATAGTGAGGACTGATATGGAAAACGAAAGAAACTCTGAGGAATGGCAAAAAGCGCGGGACAGCGCGAATAAAGCGACAATGGCCTCATCTCAAGCGCTTCAAAATGATGCGCTAACCCGCGTTGAAAGCGATGAGGCGTTAGATTCAGAGACCGGCGAAAGTGAAAAGAAAACGCGGTCCGATTGAAAATATTTTTTACGTGTGAGCTGCGACGAGATTTACGCGGCAGCCCGGAAAGCGGGACATGCGTCTTTATCGTCCATCGCCATCATGGCTCTGGAGTCGAACTCGGAAGTGTCAGTGATCGACTATAACCATATTGGCGACGATTATGATACGGTTGAGCCATTACTCTCGAAAGACGAATTTGCGAAATTCTGTGAGGATTTGAACCGACGCCGAAACATGTAATTCGGGATAATTATGTCAATTAAAGTCAATGTGAAATCAAAAACTTTCCTTGGCGACAAAATCACGGGTTCGGCACAGATTGAGGCGCGACCCGCCAGATCCGGTTGCCGACATCATCGGCCACTAAAAGCCCGCCTTTTTGATCGAGCAGGACACCGACCGGACGGCCTCTTGCAAGATCGCCGTCCAGAAACCCTGTCAGCACATCTTGAGGCTCGCCTGCCGGACCATCTGCGTCAAACGGCACGAATATCACCTTATAACCGCTGCGCGGTTTGCGGTTCCAGGAGCCGTGCTGTCCGATAAAGGCGCCGCGTCCGAACCTTGACGCCATACCGGACGCGCGGCCTTCGGATATATCGAGGCCGAGTGAGGCTGTATGTGACCCGAGGCCGTAATCCGGCTTGATCGCCGTGGCCACGCGCGCCGGGTCTTGCGGTTTTACGCGGGCGTCAACGATCTGGCCAAAATAGCTATAAGGCCAGCCATAAAATCCGCCGTCCTGAACCGAGGTCAGATAATCCGGCACGAGATTATCGCCCAGCTCGTCGCGTTCATTGACAACCGTATAAAGCTTGCCGGTTGCGCCGTCGAAATCCATCCCGACCGGATTGCGCAGGCCTTCGCCAAACAGCCGGCCCTGACCGGTCGCAATATCATATTCCCAGATCGCGGCGCGGCCGGCCTCTTCCTCCATGCCGTGCTCGGCAATGTTGGAGTTCGACCCGACCGCAGCATAGAGCTTTGTCTTATCCGGTGAGGCGATGATGTTTTTCGTCCAGTGATGATTGCGCGGCCCGCCGGGAAGCGCGAACACTTTGACCGGTGTCTCGGTGATGCTGGTCGCGCCGTCCACATAGGGCACGCTAACAATGCCGTCGGCGTTGGCGATATAAAATGTCTCGCCGATCAGAACCATGCCAAAGGGCGAATATAGATCGGTCATGAAATCTGTTTTAAGCTCGGCAACCCCGTCGCCGTCACGGTCGCGCAGCAAGGTGATACGGTTGGCGCTGGGCACGCCCGCGCCGGCTTTGGCCATGACTTTGCCTTGCACATAAGCTCTCAATCCGCCGGATGTTTCCTTTGGCGGCGAATTACTTTCGGCGACAAGCACATCGCCGTTCGGGAGTTGATAAACCCATCGCGGATGATCCAGATCTTTAACAAATTCGGTAACGCTCAGCCCCGGCGCCGGGCTTGGCACCATTCCCGCCGGCCACATTTCGGCCTTGGCGACATTGACCCTCGGGAGTAATCGGTTGCTCGGCGGCGGCAATTCCGGATCAGGGCCAAATCCGGTCGATATCGGCGCGACCGGCTTCGACGCGCAGGCAGAAAGAGACAGGCCGATCAGGGCGGTCATCACAAGATTAATTGGGCGCATGGGGGCTCCTTTCCCGCGATGATGGCGCAATAAGGGCGGCTTGGCAATATGGCAGAGAGCAGCTGGGCGGCGAAGCGGATTTGTAGATGGGTTTGAACAGGACGAAGAGAGGGAGAATTTTATTTGGCGGTTAGGGCTCACTTGGGGCTAAACAGAGATTGGCTATCACCGGATTTCTACTGAAAGTTCTTGCTAGTCATACTATTGACATTATTAGTGCCAATAACTAGCAATAGCACATGACAGACCCAATTGACCTCATGGGCGCGCCGGGCTCGCCTTATACGCGCAAGATGTTAGCGCTGATGCGGTATCGGCATATTCCCTATAGCGTCCACTGGACCAGTGGGTCGGTGCCGGATGGTTTCCCAAAACCGAAGGTCGCTTTGCTTCCAACATATTTTCTAACTGGGAGGGACGGGGAGCTGGAAGCGGTCACGGATTCGACGCCGCTCATTCGCCGATTTGAAAAAGAGTATGAAGGGCGCAGCGCCATTCCGTCCAATCCGGTCTTGGCTTTCCTTAATGATCTGATCGAAGATTACGGCGATGAATGGCTGACCAAGGCGATGTTTCATTTCCGCTGGGCGTTTGAGGCGGATTATAAAAATGCCGGGCCACTGCTGATTTATTGGGGCAGCTCGGTTATTGATGACGCCACCGCGCAGGGTATGTCGGATTATTTTACCAAGCGCCAAATCGATCGGCTCTATGTCGTTGGGTCAAATGATATTACAGCGCCCATCATTGAGGCCGCCTATGGGCGCTTTGTTGAAATCCTTGATCGGCTATTGGCGCAGAAAGGCTATGTGCTTGGCGGACGTCCGTCATCCGCTGATTTTGCGATTTTAGGCCAAATGACCCAGCTCGCCATTGTCGAGCCCACATCTGCCAAAATTACGAGAGATATTTCAGCTCGCGTAAGGGCCTGGGTGGACCGCATGGATGATTTGTCCGGACTATCGCCGACAGTCGAAGACTGGACTGATGCAGCGAATATCAAAGACGCTCTCGGGCCGCTTCTGACTGAAATTGGCCGGACCTATACGCCCGTCATGCTGGCCAATGCCAAAGCTGTCATGGATGGAGACAAGACGTTCGAAACGACGGTCGACGGCGCCAAGTGGACACAGCCGACCTTTAAATATCAAGCCAAGACCCTCGGCTGGATCCGTGACGCTTATTTCAATTTGAAACCGAAAGACCAAAAACAGGTCGATGAGATTTTAAAAGGTAGCGGCTGCGAAGCTTTGCTTGAAACATGAAACTACGCTGGAAAATTTTATCTGGCCTCGCCTTGGCCCTGATCATAGGCGGGACTTATGCCTATCAAAACCGCGTCGATATTCTTTTGAAAATCGTTGCCAGCCGCGGCAAACCGGACGTTGGTCCGACGATCGAAATCGACTGGGAACGAGGTCCAGCAGAGGAAGCTATCGCAGCCAGCGAACGCCCGCCCAATATCGTTTTTATCCTCGCCGATGATCTAGGTATTAATGACATCTCGACATTTGGCGGCGGGCTGGCGGGCGGTAAAGTGCCGACGCCGCATATTGATCGTCTCGCGAGCGAAGGTGCTATTTTCACGCAAGCTTATGCGGGCAATGCGACTTGCGCGCCGTCCCGCGCCATGCTGATGACAGGGCGCTACCCGACCCGGACCGGTTATGAATATACGCCGACGCCGCCGGGCATGGGGCGAATGGTAACGATGATCGCCAATGATTTGAAATCCAAGTCCAATAGCCCGATCGATAGATCAGTCTACACCAAGCCAGAAGGCGACGTGCCTGATTTTTACGGGCAGGGCCTACCGCCCGAAGAAATCACCATTGCCGAAACCCTCAAAGACGTTGGCTATCACACGGTGCATATCGGCAAATGGCACCTCGGATATGGCGATCGCGGCGCCCATAATCAGGGCTTTGACGAGAGCCTGCATATGGATGATATGCTTTATCTACCCAAAGGCGATCCGGGTATCGTCAATGCAGAACTGGATTTCGACCCCATCGATAAATTCCTGTGGGCGCGCGGCGATTTTGCCAATAGTTTTAACGGCGGCGAGCCCTTTCGCCCCGGCGGATATCTGACGGATTACTGGACGGATGAAAGCCTGAAAGTCATCGAGGCCAATAAAAACCGCCCGTTCTTTTTATACCTTGCCCATTGGGGGGTTCACACGCCATTGCAATCCACCCAAGCGGATTACGACGCCGTGTCAGCCATGGTCGGCGATGATGCGACGCACCGCCTCAAAGTCTATGGCGGCATGCTGCGCGCCCTTGATCGCTCCGTTGGCCGCGTTATGGATAAGCTCGAAGCCGAAGGCCTTGCGGATAATACGATCATCGTCTTTTCCAGCGATAATGGCGGGGCAGGCTATATCGGCGTGGACGGCGTCAACGCGCCTTATCGCGGCTGGAAACTGACCATGTTCGAAGGCGGCATCAAAGCGCCCATGTTCGTCAAATGGCCCGCCCGTATCCCGGCCGGAACCAAGATCGACACGCCGGTCGCCCATATCGACCTTATGCCGACGCTTACCGCCGCAGCGGGCGCAGAGCTACCGGATGTCAAAATTGACGGCCGCAATATGCTCAGCCTGATCGCAGATGATGGTGAGTTTAGCCGTGAAGACGATGCGCTTTATTGGCAGAGCGGTTATCTGCAAGTGGTGCGCGCCGGTGACTGGAAATTACAACATGAAGGTCGCCGGAATAAAAATTGGCTGTTCAATCTGGCCGATGATCCGACAGAGCAAAATAACCTTGCGGAAACGCATCCGGAAAAGCTCGCCGAGCTCACCAAGCTACTGGAAAAACACCAAGCCGGCCGCACCCCGTCGCTCTATCCCTATTCCATGGAAAGCCCAATCCAAATCGACAAAACCCTCGCGGATGAAGCGGCGAAGGATGATGTCGTGGCCTGGTGGCCGAATTAGGGGGTGTCTGCTTTTCCTCCAAAGCAGACATAAACTTTCGGACCAATAAGGAAGCTTAGGGTTTGTCATGATCCTGATTGTTTGTATCATGAAACAATGAAATTCGAACCCCAATGGCAAAGAGACTTGCATTTCGCGCTTAACCCGAAATCCATGATTATTGATGGCAAGAGCATTTTCATCACGGAACGCCGTAAGAAGCTATCAAAGATCGATATGGTTTCTGGTGAGACAGTTTGGTCAAGAAATATAACAGATGCTTACGGTTGGGCAACTACTTCAAATGGCAAGTTATTCTATATGTCGAGCGGTGACGGGCTTTGCGTTTTAGAACAGGACACTGGAGAACGGATTAGCGAATTTAAATTCCAATTCCCTTATCTTGGGTATGTCAAAGTGTGGGGAAATACAATTTTGACTGGAGGGTGGCGGGGATATACCGATCTTTGCGCATATGATCTCGAAACTAGCAAACTGCTATGGTCGCACAATACAAAAACAGCTGATTTACAGAAATTTTCTGTTCCTTCTTTCCTCAACAAGAACCGCATTTTTACGGTCAATCACACTACAAAGCGTATCGAGATCATTGATGTTAAGTCCGGAAAATTGCTAGATAAGAATGTTTTACCTGATGGGGTTCACAATATTGACCTCGGTTGCTCATATCAAATTGTTGATAAGGACGTTACATTCCTTACGAACAGGGGAAAGCTTTTTAAGTTCAGTACTGAAGACTTATCACTCGCTATTGAAGAGCTGCCTCTAGAATCTGTCCAAACCAATATACCTTGTTACTTTGCAGATGAGATGATTATTCGCGATACTGAACAGACCTACTGTTTGTTGAATCGGGCGCAAAAGGAAATTGTCTGGCAAATTCCAATCGAGCACAATAGTTGGACAGACGTAATTAGTGTGAAACTTGGTAACGATCACTTTGTTATAGCTGGAGCACAGGGGGCGATGAAAGTAATTTCAAGGGCGGGCGAAGTAAGTCGTTTGAGCTCTGAAAATCGAATTACTACCCCTTTCCTCTTTATAGACGGATACCTTATTTATGGCACTAAGGGCTCTATAAAGTGCTTTAAATATCTGGAATAACTGGTCAATCCGATATTTCGGATAAAGTCTGCTTTTGCCCCAAAGCGGAAGTCCCCAATGGAAATAATCGGGCCAAACCAAACCCTAAAAAATCTTCCGCCGTTTCCCCCGCGGCTTCGGCACTTTATACCCCTCTGGCAACTTACATATCCGCTGCATCCGCGTTATGGACCCGTCGATATATTCCCAGATCATGTCTTCGCCGTCGCGATAGCGCCTGACAGCGACGGGGCCAAAGCCAAAGGCGTTGAACTCTAGCTTGCCATTGCGCCAAACCGCGCTGGCGGAGGTGCGCATGCAGTATTCTTTGCCGCCCATGATAAAGCTGACCGATCCTTCAGTGTCATTGGAGTTGACGCCGCCTGTGCTATTGGGGCCCAGATCGTGGATGATACCTGATGTTGTGATGACCGTGCGTTCGCCGCATTGCTCGACGCGTTCGACGTGGCCGACTTTACCCTCTACCGCCTTCCAAAGCCCGCGAATATCCTGCGCGCCTTCCACGAGCGGCTCGGTGCAATCCGCGAGGATGGGCATGGGGAAATGTTCATAGGCACAGCCCGGCGTATTGCCTTTGGGGATATCTGCCGCCATCAGGCCGGAGCCATCCAGCTCGGGCAGGGCGCAGTAATCGACCGTACTACCATCGCCTGCGAGCACGGCCGGGTCTGTCATATTCGCGGGACGGGGTGAGCAATAGGCGAGCCAGAAAAGGCAAATGCATAAGAGCAGGAATAGCCCCAATATGCGCCGTCCCCATTTAAACA
Organism: Hellea sp.; assembly: GCA_013002305.1. Taxonomy (GTDB): domain Bacteria; phylum Pseudomonadota; class Alphaproteobacteria; order Caulobacterales; family Maricaulaceae; genus JACOMS01. Next base: position 1,005 of record JABDKG010000049.1, on the reverse strand, counting down.
CTTTTTGCACTATTCACTCACCGCCAGATAATCATAACAGCCTGTGTCTTTGAGCAGGCCATCCAAAAGGTCTTTGGTTTCATTGGATAGGTTTTTGTATCGCTGCCGTAAAGCGGGCAGGCATCCGTCATGACGATTATGGGCTTTGCGTTTATAGGGTTTCCCGCCCAGCTCCACGGTGAAGCGCTTTTCACCTTTGAAGAGGGCCGCGTCATTGGCGACGAGCATGGGGAGGTGATAAGTCCCGCTGAGTTTTAGCATGTCTGGAATTCTGGAGGCTTTGAGTTTGTCGGGATCCGTGGAAAGCGTGGTCCATTCGCCTTCGATGCCGCTGAGGTCTTCCATTAAAGTGACCCAGCGATAGGTGGTGTTGAATTTTTCCCGCAATAGCGCCGCTGGCGTAGGGTCGATTATGAGCTGGGAAAGAATGCCGTAAATGGCGATTTCAGCCCGTGACGGGCGCGAGCCAAACAGAAAAAGACCCTTGGAGAAAACATCTTCTGTTATGGATAGGAATTTATCGAGACTCTCATCTATAAGGTCAGGGTTTCCGGCGAGCAGTTCCATGCCTTTGACTTGTCGATTGGCCCAAAACTGCACCATTTGATCATAGGCTGGATGGAGGGTATTGCCTAGGAAATGTTCGTACATAATCCAGCTACTATTATGCAGCCGGTCTTCATGTGTGCGCCAGCGGTGAACATACATGGCCCACATAATCCATTCATCCATGAGATCTTCGATGAGGGAGGCGAGAAACGCATCGGCTTCATGATCCGGTGTTGTACTGCGGTCGGAATAGGTCTCTTCCAGCGCGTTAATCATGAAGGTGGAATCGTGACTGAAAACCCCGTCAGGTGTTTCCAGAACGGGTACCATATAGGTTGGGATTTTCGTTTGCGCCACTTCAGTGGCGCGCTCGCCCACAGACCAGGTAAAAGGGATGCGGCGATAACGCAGATAGGCCCGCATTTTCATAGAAAACGGGGACATGGTGTTACCATA
>JABDKG010000099.1 GCA_013002305.1 Hellea sp. | reverse complement strand
CCGCCCAGCGCTTTAAGGGTCTCTTGGGCGTCGAGCGCAGATATATTGCGAAAGCTAAATGACTCGGTCAGCATTCCATGCGTATCCATGGCTTTGACGATTTCGCGCGCTTTGCGCAGGTTTTCTGGAAAGTCAGTTATGACAATTATATTGCCGCCAGCATTGGCCGTTAAGATGCCTTGAGAATGCATGACCGGTTTGATCAATTTAGCCGCGTCTGCCGCATCGGAGTGCTGCAATTTCAATACGGTCGTCGCAAATTGTCCGTCATATCCGGAATTAGATACGAACGGCGCATCCTGCGCGGCGCCTTGCATCAACGTGACCCGGTACTCGCCTGTCGGCGTTCGAATGACAGTGTAGCCATGCACACGCATGACGTTTTTGAACACTTCAAATACTTCTCCAGGCGAAAGTTTCTCTTCTGATGAAATGGTCACATTACCCTGAACCCTCGGATCAACTAAAAAGGTTTTTCCAGTAACGATCGAGACATCATTGATGAATGCTCTGATGTCGGCCTGCTGCATCGTAATTTGATGGTCGTCCGCAGCTTGAGCGCTTGGCATATGAAGGCCTAACGCCAAAGTCATAACCGCTAATGATATTGCTATTTTTCTCATGGAACTTTCACTCTAATTGTCATTTTCCGGCCACGTCTTGTGATTTGCGCGGTACTATTGCCGCTCATAGCGGCTTGGATAATCGCCTGTTTAACATTAACGCCTGGTTTGGTCAGATCATCCGAACCAATTTTTGTTATGACATCGCCGGGTCTAAATCCCAGAGTTCTAAGGTCCAGCCCACCGGAAGATTGAATCCGGTATCCAACCAGTCGATTGCCATTTTGGACGGGCTCAAATTGCAAAGCATTCAACATTTGCATCGGGTTATTAACACCTGTGCCCGCGCTAAACCCCGTCGCAGGTCGTCCAGTTAGCGCGCTCATTTCACTGTTACGATCAATTGAAAGACGTTCGCGATTGCCGCTGCGGTTTAAAATCACATATTCACCCTCGGGATAGACCCCTTGGATAGTCACGCCGTTCACGACTTCTTCGCCGACTCCGTAACTCGTCTGTTTACGGTCAGCGCCTTCAATGATCGCGCGTTCCGGCGCGATGAAACCTTTCAGGGTCAGGTTAAGCGTCGTATCCGGGGCGTCTTCATCCGGATTTTTTTCTGGTGCTGGCTGTGCTTTCGCAGCTTCGCGGAAAAACGGGTCAAAGCTAAAATCGAAAGTTTCACCGGATTGTGGCTGGTTTTGCTGCACTGCCATTGTCGCCTGTGCGTTCGGCGCAATCCACTCACTGCTCGGGTTCATCCAAATCATGATGGCTTTCATCGCAAAGAAGCACGCAAGTGCGATAAAGGCCAAAAAGACCAATCGTACACCAAGAACTGCTGTCTTTGCCGATGACGCCATAAATATTTGCGTGTCCCTTCAAATATAATATCCGTTCTTCTATGGGTAGCTATGCCATAAGTAAACTAACACAGGTCACACTTTAGACATTAAAAATTGTCCATTTGGTTCTGCCGTAAAAAACCATTAAAGAACAATTTCTAACATTGATACCCAGGAAATTTAAACCTTCCCCAATCGATAATCCTTGGTCGTTGCAAGAGACAGACCAAATTCGTGAAAATAATTGGATTTCATTGATGCAATCCAAGGCCATCACGCCTGGCGGGACCGACGCTTTTTAGGATAGTTCATTTCAAACTAAGTTGTTGGCGGTACTCAACCAGGCGTGCTTTAATCGCCGTTTTCATCATCTTCCTGCAAGAAGATTGTCGTACTGGTTCGGTCGCTTTTGGGACGTTTCTCGCGTATAGACTCGGCCGTAACCACAAAATGGATGGCTGAAGCAATATTCGTTGCGTGATCGCCGATACGTTCAAGGTTTTTGGCAACGAAGGTCATTTGCGTACAGGCGTTAACAGAACTGTTATCCGCCATCATGCCGGTCAGTACCGTTTCAAATATTGCATTGCAATAATTGTCAATCGCTTCGTCTCCGAACCAGATGTCCAGCGCTGCCTCCGCATCGCGCTCTTCATATGCTTTCATGACAGCTGTCACGTTGGCTGCAACCTGCCTGCCCATTTTCAAAATTTTCTTGGTGCCTTTTATTTTCTCATCTTCGATGATCACGCCAGTCCGCATGGAACAGTTTTTGGCGAGATCACCAATACGTTCCAATTCACGCGCAATTTTCAGCGCCGCAATCGTATCGCGCAAGTCAACGGCATAGGGGTGGCGCAATGCTAAAATGGACATAACCCGCTCTTCAATATCATCGTTAATGGCGTCGACTTGTTTGTCGTTTTTATTGACTCGCTCAGCAATCTGAAGATCACGGGATTTAAGAGCCTTCATTGCTGACGTAATCTGGTCAACCACTATTTCGCCCATTCGAACCAATTCGACGGACAGGCCTTTCATTTCGTCATCAAAGGATTTTACAATATGCTCGCCCATAAGATTATCCTGTTCTTCCGGTGATGTAGTCCTGCGTCCGAGGATCCGCCGGGTTTGTAAATATATTGGTTGTCAGACCATATTCTACCAGATCACCCATATGAAAAAATGCTGTCCTTTGCGAAATACGTGCGGCCTGCGCCATGGAGTGGGTTACAATCACAATACAATATTTTTGAGAGAGCTCTTCGATCAATTCTTCCAGACGCGCCGTCGCAATAGGATCCAAAGCCGAAGCCGGTTCATCCATCAATATGACTTCGGGGCTGACAGCGATCGCGCGCGCGATCACGAGGCGTTGTTGCTGGCCGCCGGACAGGCCGGTGCCGGAGTCTTTTAAACGATCTTTGACTTCTTCCCACAAGCCGGCGCGCTGCAGGCTTTTTTCGACAATATGGTCAAGCTCGGCTTTGTTGGATGCAAGGCCATGTATTCGAGGACCGTAAGCCACATTGTCGTAAATCGATTTCGGGAAAGGATTAGGTTTTTGAAATACCATTCCAACACGAGCGCGTAAAAGCACAGGATCCAAGCTTGGTGCATATATATCCTGACCGTCCATATAAACCTCTCCGGTAACTGTACACCCGGCAATCGTATCGTTCATACGGTTAAAGACCCTTAAGAAGGATGATTTTCCGCAACCGGATGGACCAATAAAAGCCGTCACGCCGCGATCATCAATGGCCATATTTATGCCGTGAAGGGCTTCCTTGCCGCTATAGGCAACACGGACATCCTTGCAAGTGAACTTGATTTTGGAGATTTCGCTATCAATCTTACTCATTGGTTTACCATCTCTTTTCCAGCTTGTTGCGCAGCCAGATTGCAAATCCGTTTATCAAAAACAGGACCAGTAGTAATAATATAATTGCAGCTGAAGTTTTTTCGATCCAGGCCCTTTCTGCATTTCCGGCCCAAATAAATATCTGCACCGGCAGGACGGTTGCCGGGTCAGTGACGCCATCGGGGATTTCTGTAAGGTAGGCTACCATTCCAACCATCAGCAGTGGCGCGGTTTCGCCCAGTGCTTGCGCCATCGCGATGATCGAACCTGTCAATATTCCCGGACCCGCCTGAGGCAGCTTGTGATGAAACACAGCTTGAATATGGGAGGCCCCCACGCTGAGCGCGCCGTCACGAATGGATTGCGGTACCGCCATCAGTGTCGCCCTTGTCGCAATGATCACCGTTGGCAAGGCCCGCAGACCCAAAACTAGGCCGCCAACAATCGGCGCAGAACGCGGCATGCCAAAGAAATTGATGAAGATCGCTAGGCCCAGCACACCAAAAATAATGGAAGGCACTGCCGCCAGATTATTGATATTGATCTCTATGAAATCGACAAGTTTATTGCGCGGGGCAAACTCATCTAGCCAGATGGCCGCTCCAATTCCGATCGGAATTGCAATCAAGGCGGTGATGAACAAAGTCATTAATGAACCGATAAAGGCACCCATTATTCCCGCTAGCTCCGCGTCCTGGCTGTCGGCGCAGAAGAAGAAACATGTATTGAACCCAGCTTTTATCTCGCCGCTGGCAATGAGCTCATCCACCCAGGCGATCTGCCTGTCAGAAACTTTTCGACGTTCCTCTTTGACATTCCGGTCAATGTTGCCTTTGAGCAATTGATCAACATGATCCGAAGTCGGCACTTTTATGGTTAGAGTCTGCCCGACTAGGTCAGGGTTTTGATAAACCATCTGCCGAATTAGGTTGGGCGCTCCTGAGGAAGATACGATATCAAACAATTCACGCCTAGCCTTGCGATCGGTCACATCAGGGAAACGCGCATAAAGTGAGTTTTGGATAATTAGCCGGAAATTGCCTTTCCGCAGCTTATCCGGTTCGCGCAGCTTTTGAGGATCTAATAGTGACTCCGTCAGCTCTATATCCATGGTCATGGAATGTGTATAAAACGCCTTATAACCCGAACCTAAAATACTACTCATCAACCAGATCAAGGCAAAGACCGCTACGAAGATAGCGCCCAGCCCGGCCATTTTAAACCGGCGCTCACGCATATGGCGTTTATTTAGGCGCTTTAGTGCATATTCGGAGGCGTGAATGGAATTATTCTCAGGCATTATTCATACCTCGCGCGGTAACGTCGGACAATAATCAAAGCAATAAAGTTCAATACGAGCGTGATAATGAAGAGCATCAAACCGAGCGCAAACGCCGCTAATGTCTTGGCGCTATCGAACTCCTGATCACCTGTTAGAAGCGCTACAATTTGGACAGTCACCGTGGTGACTGCCTCAAAAGGATTTCCGGTGAGGTTGGCGGCGCGGCCAGCAGCCAGAACCACAATCATGGTTTCGCCAATGGCGCGGCTAACCGCCAGCAATAGCGCGCCGATAATACCCGGCAATGCGCCTGCAAAAACCACCTTGGTCATCGTCTCGGATTTCGTAGCGCCCAGCGCATATGAACCATCGCGCATACTTTGCGGCACGGCGTTGATCACATCATCAGACAGTGACGATACGAAAGGAATAATCATAATTCCCATGACAAGACCCGCGGTAATCGCGCTTTGGGTCGGTACTGAAAAGCCCATTGTTTCGGCCAGAGCGCGGATCGCCGGACCAACAGTCATCAATGCAAAAAACCCGTATACAACGGTCGGAACACCCGCGAGAATTTCGATCACAGGCTTGACTATCTTGCGGGTCCGCTTTTCGGCATATTCGGACAAGTAAATCGCAATCAATAGCCCAATCGGCGCCGCGACAACAATGGCTATCGCCATAATCAGGAACGTACCGGTGAAGACCGGGATGGCGCCAAATGCACCGGATTGTCCAACCTGGTCAGACCTCATAGCTGTTTGTGGTGACCATTGTAAGCCGGTTAAAAAATCTAGAAACGACACTTCTTGGAAAAAACGAAAACTCTCAAACACCAGAGACAAAATGATCCCGACTGTGGTGAAAACTGCGATCAGGGAACAGGTCACCAGCAGAGTTTTGATAAAAAATTCCACATAGGTTCGGGCACGAAATTCGGCGCTTACCCGTGAGGCGGCAAAATAGCTTCCGGCTAGTCCCACGACCATCATTAGCGTGAGTGTCATCCAAGGATTTAGAGAAAGGTTTGCTCCGGCAACAAGTGCCATAAGTGCCGCCAAACCGGAAACAATCCCGGCCAGCCAGCCATAGTAACCAGGCTGAGAGTGAAATATCAGGCCCGCGCCCTCGCCGGCAGCGACAACGGTAGCTTTGGCTTTACGGCGCGCAAATACGAACGAAGCCGCCATTAAGGCAGCCAGCACGAGCACGAGTAAAAAGACAGAATTCAACATGTACCTAATAATTATTTAGGCGGCATTTCTGCCGCCTGTTGAGCTTAATAGCAAGCCGTCTATTGATGGTAACCGGTCAGGTTTTCCACAGCTGCGCGATAGCTTGCACGTTCGGCATCTGGCAGGGATACCAGCCCGATTTCTTCCAGATATCCACCTGGGCCCCAGCTCTCCTCAGACGTGAATTCCAGCGCGAAGTCTTGAATGCCTTGCTTAGTGGCAACGTGATCCTTCTTGATGTAGAAGAATAAAGACCGGGATATAGCGTAATCCCCGGCTGCGATATTTTCAAATGTCGGCTCGATATCATCAACATTAGCACCTTTTATTTGGTCGGCGTTTTGATCCAGAAAAGAAAATCCGAATATACCTAAAGCTGACGGCGTGTTGACCAATGTACCAACAATTGCATTGTCATTTTCACCGGAGTCTATCCATTTGCCATCTTCACGGATGGTGTGGGATACATCTTTAAAGGAATTCTTGTCGGCATTGCGAAGATCGGCCAAGCAGGCGAACTGTTTAGCGCCGCCTTCCATGGCAATCTCTACAAATGCATCACGGGTTCCGGAGGTTGGCGGCGGACCGTAAGCTTCAATGGTTGTTGCTGGTAATGACGTGTCAATGTCAGCCCATGTTTTATAAGGATTGTCCTGTAATGTGCAGTCTGAATCGCTCATTGGAACCTGCTTGGCAAAGGCTTGAAAAATCTGCTTGCTGGTCAAGTTGAGCGGCGTGGCATCCAGCGCATTGGCCAGTACGATACCGTCAAATCCAATTTTGACCTCGATTATGTCGCTAACACCTTTTTCCCCGCAAAGGTCAAATTCGCTTTTCTTTTGACGGCGCGAAGAGTTTGTGATGTCCGGTGTGGACGGGCCTTTACCTTCGCAAAACAGCTTATGTCCGCCGCCGGAACCTGTTGATTCGACCACGACGTTTTGCCCGGTCTTGTTTTTATATTCCTGCGCCACTTTCGTGGAAAAGGGATAGACCGTTGAAGATCCGACAATCCGGATTTCGGTCTGTTCAGCTGCAACTGGAGCCGGTTTTCCAGCTTCTGAATTTTTTGAGTCTGGCTTGTCACCGCCGCCGCATCCGGTGAGGATCAAAGTAAGCGCAGTTGCGCCTGTTAGGTACATTTTCTTCATAATTATTCTCCTGTTCATTCCTTAAAAATCAAACTGTGCGCGCAGGTTAAATCCGCTAACCTCTTCTTCGGTAATGCCGCCTGTAACCAGCGCCGCGAAGGCCGCGTCAAGCCCGGACGTGCTTGAACCCAGATTTGCATCGGCATCAAAATAGTTTACACCGATCCGCGTATATTTGGTGGGCCACCAGTCAGCGCCCAGAACTAAACTGTCTAGATCGCCGCCGTTGACCGACTGGTCTTGCAAGTCCAGCGAGTCATAACGGGCAACAACAGAAAAAGCGCCCATTCCGCCATCGGTGATAGGCTTGTCGACTTTCGGACGGTTAAATTTACCACCTTTATAGGTTTTCTGGCCGCCAAAAAATACGCCGGCTTCTACATATTGACCATGAAAGCTTGGATCACTGGCGCAAGCATTGCAATTGGCGTCTAATACGCCATATTCACCGGAGGTCCAGAATTGTCCCATGATCGCAGCTGCTTCAACACCGTAGAATACATCGCTCTCGGCGACGCGTCCCGTGCTTATGATACGGCTTGGAATGTGTGAAACGGGACGCTGGCGGTAGCGAAAATCGCTCTGAGTGTCGCCTTGCTTACGATAGCGTGCAGACGCGCCCAAATGAACCAGTGCCGAGTCATCGTTAACCGGGGTAAACGTAGCGCGGACCGAAATTGCGTGACCTTCTTCAGCTGAAGACGTTGAAAGGTTATCCCCGAAAACACCAGCATTGATTGTGTAATTGTCACCGCTTGTACCCACGGCCAAACCAAGTCGGCGATTAAATTCGAACGCGTCTGTAAATGCGGCACGTTCAAGGGTGGAGATGAAACGCGAAGACGTTTGTTCATCAAGTGAGTTATGCGTTTTGAACTGACCTAGCTTCACTGACCAGTCACCACCCTTGGGGCTCCACTGCACATAAGCGTCTTCAACATTTACATCTTCACTGCTATTCGTATTCAGCTCGACTTTATATTTTACATCATCGCCTACCTTACCGGAGACGCCGAGGCGCAGGCGGCGCAGTTCTGTCGCATTCCAGTCCATATTGGCGTTATCGGCGTCGACCATCGACCAATCCATCTGGACCCGTCCACCAATCTTATGCGTAATTTCCTGTGCCTGAACCGTTTCTGCGGCGATCAATGCGGTTGCCAGAGCCATTGTTGCGGCGTAGCTGAATAGTTTTGACATTTTAACCTCTTATAGCTCGAAACCGGCGTATTCCGTATGTTCCAAAAACGAGTCCCCATTGCCGACCCTGTGTGACAGCTATGTTGTAGTTTCATGATAGTTTTGTGACATATCTTATTTTCCGCTTGTCTCGCCCCTCGCCCTTGTTCAAAGGAGGCGCCATGGATTTTGATGTGATCATTATTGGCGCAGGAGCGGCCGGCCTAATGTGCGGCGCAATTGCCGGACAGAAAGGACGGCGAGTACTTCTGATTGACCACGCTGAGAAGCCAGGCGAGAAAATCCGCATCTCCGGCGGCGGACGATGTAATTTCACCAATATTTACAGCAATCCCGAAAATTTCATTTCGGATAATTCTCATTTTTGTAAGTCGGCTCTGTCGCGCTACGTGCCGCAAGATTTTATTGACTTGGTCGAACGTTACGACATTTCTTGGCATGAGAAAACTTTAGGACAATTATTTTGTGATGGCCGCTCGCAACAGATCATCGATATGTTGATCGCGCAATGTGAAAAGTCCGGCAATGAATTATGGCTCGGCACTGAAGTTCTCGACGTCCGCTCTGGCGATAATGGATTTGTAGTGACGACCAATCGTCAATCGATCTCATGCGAAAGCCTCGTGATTGCTTGCGGCGGAGCCTCTATTCCGAAGATGGGGGCAAGCCGGTTCGGGTATAAAATCGCCGAGCAGTTTGGTCACGGGCTCATTGACCCGGTCCCGGCTCTGGTCCCCCTCACCTTTACAGATGAGCTTAAAGATCCGCTCAAAACCTTGTCGGGCGTAAGCGTTTCTGCGCGCGTGCACAATGAGCGCGCCAGTTTTGATGAAGACTTACTCTTTACCCATCGCGGTCTCTCAGGACCCTCTATTTTGCAAATATCGTCCTATTGGAAACCCGGCGAAGCGATCACGATTAATCTAGCGCCGGATATAGATATTCTCGCACGGCTAAAAATGGCCAGAACCAAGCACCCGCGTCAGCATATGAAAACCTGTTTGGGCGCAATATTGCCGCAGCGGCTCGTGGATTATATTTGCCGCGACGTAAAAAAAGAACGACTCGCCGATATGAGCGACAAGGAACTCGTCAATATTACCCTGCAGATTAATAGCTGGTTCGTTAAACCCGCTGGCACTGAAGGCTTTCGCACCGCCGAAGTCACGCTCGGCGGCGTTGACACCAAAACCCTATCATCCAAGACCATGCAGTCTAGAATCGTGCCTGGCTTATATTTTATCGGCGAGGTCGTCGATGTTACCGGACATTTGGGCGGTCATAATTTCCAATGGGCCTGGGCCAGCGGATATGCGGCAGGCCAAGCTGTTTAAAAACGGTTTTCAAGCTCGGCAATTTACTCTAGGTCTCAAGCCATGAGAGCCATCGACCTTAATGCAGATACAGGCGAAGCCGACACTGCCGAATGGCAGGCGGTCGAAGCGGCTATTATGGGTTATATTACCTCGGCCAATATCGCTTGCGGCGGGCATGCGGGTGATGATGAATCTATGCGCCGAACCGTGTCGCTCGCGCTTGAGAATAATGTCAATATTGGTGCCCATCCCGCCTATCCGGACCGCGAAAATTTCGGGCGCAAGCCGCTTATTTTAGGAACAGATATTTCGAGTTTGGAACTGGCCAATTCGATAACGGCGCAAATCTCAAGATTGGCCGAAATAGCGTCAGAGCAAGGCGGCGCTATAACCTATGTCAAAGCCCACGGCGCGCTATATAATGATGCGGTGTTTGACATTAAACTCGCGGATTTGATCGCTGAAACTGTCGCGCATATAGATTGCGGCCTTTGGCTTATGGGCGCGCCAAATTCTTGCCTGACACAAGCAGCGCATGATCACGGCCTTAAATTTATTGCCGAAGGCTTTATCGATCGCCGTTATACTGACGATGGACATTTACTAAGCCGGAAAGAAGATAGCGCGGTTTTAAAATCTCAAACTGAACGCGAAAATCAGGCTATTTCGCTTCTAACCCAAGGCCAGGTTTTCACAAATACAGGGCAGCCACTTAGTCTCGATGTCGACACTTTCTGTATCCACAGCGATAGTCCCGGCGCCGATAAAACAGCCAAAACTATCTGTGACGCCCTGATATCCCGCGGCGCTGACATTAAGGCTTTTACCAATGCCGGCTAGTTATGAGATCCTGCCATATGGCGACTCTGCTTACTTGATTAAGTTTGATGTTGCTGGCTATTCTGAAGCTGTTACCGAGCATATTCATGGCCTCATCGCAGTTTTGGGCAAACAGCGAAATTGGGAAGAACTGGTCCCGGGTTACAATAGTCTTCTGGCCTATTTTTGCCCGACAACATTTCCCCCTCAGAAAGCCATCGGCGAGCTTCGAAAAGCGCTGAGAACAAGCCGGATGCCTTCCATTAGGCGCGGCAAAATAATTGATATTCCTGTCTGTTATGGTGGTGAATATGGGCCTGATATGGATAATATTATGCAAAGTAGCGGCCTGACAAAAAGCGTCGTTATTAAACGCCACTCAAGGCCCGTTTATAAAGTGTGCATGATGGGATTTATCCCGGGTTTTACTTTTTTATCAGAAGCGCCCAAAACTCTGCACCATCCGAGACGGGAATCTCCGAGAAATATTGTCCCAGCCGGTTCCGTCGGTATTGCTGGCTGGCAAACCGGAATATACGGACTTGAAAGCCCGGGCGGCTGGCAAATAATCGGCCGGACCCCGGTCAAATTATTTGATGGCGAGCGCGAGACACCGTTCCTGTTAAAAGCCGGTGACCGGGTTCGGTTTAAACCTATCAAAGCCGGGGACTTTCATGATTGAAGTCCGCCAATCCGGAACCCGGCTGACCATCCAGGATGCAGGACGACCTGGCCATCGACATGAAGGTATTCCGCGCGGCGGCGCCGCAGATAAGCTGAGTTTTGCTCTGGCAAATTTCATGGTCGGAAATCCCTGGGACACCCCGGCTTTGGAATGTGTCCTGGGCGGCCAGCATTTCCGGTTTCAAAAAGACATGACAGTTGCCATCGCCGGCGCCGAAATGTGGGCACAGGTAAACGGTCAGAACGTCGAAAATTGCACTTCATTCAAAGTTAAATCAGGCGATATTTTAACCTTTAGTTTCGCCCGTACGGGATGCCGCGCATATCTTGCTATACCCGGCGGTTTTTCCGGGGACGAATTTTTGGGCAGCGTATCGACATATCTACCAGCAGGGCTCGGCGGTTTTGATGGCAGGGCGCTGCAAAGCAAAGATATACTCGAAATCAAAGATGTTAACCCTTCTCCCAACATAATCCCGACCGGATATAAACCGTTTCACTCAAATCATATTGTTTTACGCGCGCTAGAGGGCCCCGAATTTTACGAGCTTTCATTATCGAGCCAACGTCATTTGTTCATCGACCCGTACCGCGCCACCCAATATACAAATCGTATGGGCGCGCGCCTCAAAGGCAATCTGGTTGTCCCCGAAATAACCCGCCATATGATCAGTTCTCCTCTGCTGCCCGGGACATTGCAATGTCCGCCGGACGGGCAACCTATCTTGGCAATGACCGACGGTCACTGCACAGGCGGTTATCTTCGGGCGCTGCAAGTCATCCGAGCTGATTTATGGCTGATGGGGCAAATCAAGCCTGGCACAAAAATCAGCTTCAAACGTTCGATTGGAACAGATTCTTTTGATGTATTGGCGCGGCGCAATGCATTTTATGGCAACCTCATCGAAGGCTTTTCTTTTTAGCGCCATGACGCAAAGCGCCTTCATTTTACTCGATGATCAGCTTTCCGGCCAATCGCGATTTTACGAAAATCCGGTGGAGATCATACAAGCCTTTACGCCGGATGAATTACTCGGCGCAATTAAAACTATTCAGGATCGTTTGGATGCGGGCTGGTTCATTGCGGGCTATATAAGCTATGAGGCAGGTTTGGTTTTAGAGCCAAAGTTAAACCCGCGTTTTCAACAATCGACCGAACCATTATTAATCATGGGCGTCTTTGACAATTGGTCATCGAATTATCCAGAACCGCCATGTGAGGTCGCCCCCCGACTTGATCTCAAGCCAGATTGGCAGGAAAACGACTATATTGAGCGATTTAAGAAGGTCATTGACTATATCAAGGCGGGCGACATTTATCAGGTCAATTTGACCTTTCCGCTGACCTGCGAATATTCTGGGTCGGCCCTTTGTCTTTACGATACGCTTCGGGCGCGTCAGCCGGTTCATTATGGCGGCGTCATTTCGCTCGGCGGGCCGGATATTGTCAGTTTTTCGCCTGAACTTTTTTTTGACAAAGAGGGCGACAAAATTACAATGCGGCCGATGAAAGGGACCGTCAAACGACTCCTTGATCCCAGCGATGATTTAGCCCTGTGTGAAGCCATGCGGCACGACGAAAAATCTATGGCCGAAAACCTTATGATAGTGGATTTGTTGCGCAATGATTTATCCCGGATCGCGGAGAAGGCCAGCGTCAATGTCCCGCATCTCTTTTCGCTGGAAACCTATCCAACCTTGCACCAGATGACATCGACCGTAACAGCCGAGTTACCGTCAGACATTTCGGCGCTGGATTTGTTTAAAAACCTATTTCCCTGCGGCTCGGTCACCGGCGCGCCGAAAATTAGGGCGATGGAAATAATCGATGATCTGGAAAGCGGTCCGCGCGGTCCTTATTGCGGCGCCATCGGCTATATGGACCCAAGCGGGAAAGCCTGTTTCAACGTCGCCATTCGAACGGCCATTTTGAGCAATAATCAGCTGCGCTATCATGTTGGAAGCGGTGTGGTACTGGATAGTGACGTGCGGGCTGAATATGAAGAATGCCTTCTTAAAGCCAAAGTTCTGTCTGATATTCCAAGTCTGGTCGAGACCTTTCGCTGGGATCCGGAAAACGGGATAATTCGCCGAAAGCGCCATTTTGCGCGGCTCGCCAATAGCGCCAGAAGCCTGGGCTATGAGTTTAATGAGGTCAAACTTCAAACCGCCCTTCAAACCATCGCGGCGACTTCGCCGCAAAAATGCCGCTTAATTCTAAGTGAAAATGGATCCGTATCCATTGAACAAAGTGAGCTAATCGAGTTCACGGCGCCCGTGCGGCTTTCATTGTCTCAACATCCTTTGTCGTTGCGGGTGCAGGAATATCGCCACAAAGTACTCGCGCGCGATTTCTACGATGGCGAACGCGCGCGATTAGCGGCGCTCACAGGATGCGACGAAGCCATTTTTCTCAATCCAGACGGCGAGATTTGCGAAGGTAGCTTTACGACCATTTTTGCATTGATCGAGGATGAGCTGTTTACACCGCCGCTCAGCTCAGGGCTTTTACCCGGAATATTGCGCGCGGAACTTGTGGAAACAGGCAAGGCTAGTCAAAAAATTCTTGGATTGGATGACCTTAAAAAGGCGAGCGAGATTTATGTCGGAAATTCCCTGCGCGGCCTCATGACAGCTCAATTTTTGGATTTTGAGGCCCATTAGCATGCTATTTATGGAATCCGTTTGCAGGCACCCCCGCCTTTCCTATATTAGCCTTACAATAAACAATGGAGGGTGAAGTGGCGAAACTCAGCGCACTACAATATTTGGACAAAGCATTAGGCGGATTACGCGAGCTCGGCTTGCTTAAAGGCGAAAGCGATCCAGTGCCGATCGTAACATTGTTAGACCAAATCTCAGATCTTGATGAAGCCAATGTAACGGCTATTGCCCGCACATTAAATCAAGCTTCTTATTTTAACGAAGTTGTACGCGAACAGGTTTCCGGGATAAAAGTCGCCGCCCGGTATGAAGGGATCACAACAGCCTTTAATTCAATCCGTGATGATACCAAAGCGCTGGTCGACCAATATGCTGACGGCAAAATTGGAACTATGGAAAAAGTCTCCAATTTTTGGATGAAATTGAGGCGCGGAACTATTGCCTCCCGTTTTGATAAAATCAAAGACCTTTATACTGACGTCACCGAAGACACTTCCACTCAGATAGAGCGTGAACAGCTGATCCTCGAAGCCTATATGGATTTTCGCGGCGCGATGAAGAACGCTGAAGTTCTGTCATTCGACGTCCTTGAAAAAGCCCATGCCGAACTTGAGCAGGCTAAAGAGGTTGTTGGAGTCGCAGTTAAAACTGTCGAGGCCTATACGGGCGATGACAAAACAAAACGCGCCGAGCTCGAACTTGATCGCGACGAAAAACTCAGGGCGCTACAAACTTCGGATAAACGATATCAGGTCGCTAAAGATCTGTCGGATAATTTGACGATTGGGTATAACACATCAGAAGTGGTTATGGCGCGCTTGGTTCAGACCAAAAACGCCAAAGAGCGGGTTTACGCGCAGAGCATTTCATTCTTTAGCACTAATGAAGTCGTTTTAACCGCCCTGTCCGCAACCCTGACCGGAATGCACGGCCTTCATGAAAGTACGCAAACGCTCGAAGCCATGAAAAAAGGTATGAATGAAAGCTTGGAAGTGCTCGCCGAAGTCGGAGATAAGGTTCAGGAAGCTGCGATTAGATCCGGCTATGGCCCAACCGTTTCAGCGGCAGCCGTAAAGAAACTATTAGACGCAGTCGTATCCTATCAGGAGCGAAGCCATGAAATAATCGCGGAAATGCGTCATTTGGCATCTGAAAACTCAAAGGAAATCCGCGTCATTGTTGAAGACGGAAAACGTCGTCTTGCCAAATTGGCCGAGAGCGGCGCTTCAACCACTTTACTGATTGATCAGACCTAAGAAAAAATTTGAGTTTGTAAGATGCTCCGATGGTAAATACTGATGACATTTTGCGCGAGGCGGAAACGCTAGAATCGGCCGTGCCTGCCAAAAAATCTGAGCAAAAACTCGACGATGTCATGCTCGCCATGGATGTTGTCGACACGCTACGGCATGAGCGCTTGATGGTCGAAAAAGAACTATCGGGCGAAGAACGCCGCAGCGCCCTTATCGTACGGCTTCGAGAAATTTACGACGCGCAAGGAATTGATGTTCCGGATGAAATTTTGATGGACGGCGTGTTGGCGCTTGAAGAGCAGCGTTTTGTCTATGATCCGCCGAATAAAAGTCTCTCTACGCGCTTGGCGAAAATTTATGTCAATCGCCGGAAATGGCTGCCACTCATTTACACCATTATCTTTATCGTCGTCGCCGCATTCGCGATAAATTACTTCGGATTTCAACGCCCGCAGCAAGCCGAAGCCAACCGCGTCGAAAGACTGATCAACAATACGATCCCGGACAAGCTGGAAGCGGCTCACGAAAAAGCGTTGGGCCTAGCCAAAACCGACGCGCTGCAAAGTAAGGCCGATGATTTATATAACCTTGCCAAGGATGATTTGAAAAATCAGGACGCCGGCGCCGCAGAAGCAAAGCTCGCGCAGCTTGAGCAATTATCAAACGCGTTGGCACAGGTTTACACAATCCGCATAGTCTCGCGGCCAAAAGAATATAGCGGCGTTTTCCGGATCAACGAAGATAGCGGCACGCAGGTGACAAATTATTATCTCATCGTCGAAGGCATCACGCCTGGGGGCGAACACGCCAAAGTGATGATCAATAGCGAAGAAGATCAGAAAAGCGAACTTACAAATATTTGGGGCGTTCGCGTTTCTGAAGCGGTTTTTAATGCTGTCGCGGCAGATAAGAAAGACGATCAAATTGTTCAAAATGCCATTATAGGTCAGAAGAAACGCGGCTATCTTGAACCCGAATATTCCGTCGAAACAACCGGCGGAACGATTTTGGATTGGTGATATGAAAAGCGGTCTAAAAACTCTTCACGATATTGATACGGCGATTGTCAAAGCGCGGTCGGCCGTCACGGAAGCCTCGCTCTTGCCAAAGCGGAGCGCTGAAGCTTTGGTCGAATTGCGCCGTCAACAATCTCTGGCTTATGATAAAATCGCCGAAGAACGGCTTGGACTGATCTCCAAGGGCGAAGGCGGTGAGCTGGGATATGTCGACCGCCAAGCGGGTAAATATCTGAAGGCCCATGACAAAGAACTGGCCGCTATGGGCTCTAAACTGGACAAAGCCGTCGCACGCATTGAAAAACTGGAATCAGAACGCCGTAATCTTGAAACGAAAGTCAATAAGGCAATCGACGCTTACGACAAAGCCGCGGCGAAAGCGGAAAAAGAGATTTTGAAAGATCCTGCCTATATAGCCGCTCTGGACCGAGTTGAGCAGGCCGAAAATACCGTCATCCGCGCCAGCGAAAAGCTGGAAGTCGCCCGTCAGGACGAGCTTGAAAAAGGCGCGCCTTATAAAAATGATCCTTTGTTTAGCTATTTGCATAAACGCGGATACGGCACCAAAAAGGCGAAGGGCTGGTTTTTAACCAAAATGCTCGATAGCTGGGTTGCGTCCATTATCAAATATCGCCGCGCAGCTGAGAATTACCAACGGCTCCAAGCCATTCCTACCCGGCTAGGCAATCACGTCAAAGCCCTTGAGGATAAAGTCCTCAAAGCGCGCGCGGCGCTAGAAAAACTTGAAGCGGAGATTTTAGAAGCAAAAGGTGTCACCGCCCTTCATAAGGCCTCGATTAAAGCCCAGTCCGGTCTTGAGAAAACTGACGAAAAGATCGCGGGCGCAGAGCGCGAATATTCGGAAATTCGAGCTGCACATCAAAGCCTACTGGCCGGAGATACCGGGTCTTTCCGCGAGGCGATCAATGTTGTTTCAGAAGCCATGACTCGAATTAAGTTTAACGAGCTTAGACGTTTGGCGTCTCAAACGACCGGCCGGGACGATGACAGAGCCATAGAAGAAATATTGGATTTAGCGCGAGTTTCCGATGAGCTCGAGGACGAGCAAAAAGAAGCCAAAACACTGATACGCAAATATGAGCGCACCCTCAAAGAACTTGAAGATATTCGGCGTCGTTTCAAGTCACGCCGCTATGACGCGCCCTCATCTGTTTTTGACGGGAACTTAGTGGGCGCTTTGTTGCTCCGGGTTTTAGCCGGCGCGCTCGACGGGGATAGTCTTTGGCGCCAAATCGAACGGGCGCAAAGAACAACCCGGCGATATTCAGATAGTGATTTTGGCGGAGTTGATTGGACAGAAGGCCTGCGTCTGCCGCGAACAAGTAGGACCCATCGCAGCCCGCGTAGCCGGACCTCTATCCCGCGTATGCCGCGTACTTCATTACCGAAAGTAAAATTACCGCGCTCGTCTGGCAGATCATCAGGGCGTTCGGGTGGCTTCCGAACGGGCGGCGGGTTTTAAATCCAGTCCCGCTTCCTGTCGTAACAGATCAAGATTAGCCTGGGCCTTAACGTGATGAACCGGGCTGATTTCTATGGCTTTCTGGTAGAGTTTCGATGCCTGTTTTATCTGGCCTCGCTGGTAAGCCACAAATCCCGCATCATTTAAAATATCGGCGCCGCGGCTTTCGTCAATATCCGACAAAGCAGACCGTAATTCGCCCATCATAATTTGACTCATTCTGAGATTATTGTCGTAAATTTCCGTTTTAGGACTAAGGTATTTCGCCTGAGAAAATTTGCCAAGTGCCTCTTCATAACGGCCCTGAAGCATAAGCGACATTCCCATATTGTTGATTGTGCCGGAATGTCTTTCGCCGATATCCATCGCCGTTACATAACAAACGAGTGCATCCATCCATTCGGCGCGGCGATCATGCCATTGTCCTTTAGCGTTCCAGAGCCGAGCATCGTTTGTGCTTAGCACCATCCCGTCATGAATAGCGCTAGCCTGATTTTCAAAGCGATCCGTGTAGATGCCCGATAATATTCGCCCGATCTGCAATGTGTCGCCTGCTTCGTCGTCCGGCCAATTAAATTCATCGTCCCAATAAATTTTGGCCGCCGCGTGATATTTTCCAAGTGCCAAAAAACTTTCGCCCGCGCCGAACCGCGCCTCGACCCGCGACGGGTCATGTTCCATTACTTTGACAAATTCGACCAGCGCATCGGCATATCGCTCCGAGCGGAACAAAGTTTCGGCCAAGGTAAAACCACCATCTGGATCGAAAGGATCAGATTTTATTTCTTCGGTGGAGTCGTAATAGACAGGCGTCACTTCGACCATATTGGCGCAGCCGATAAGGCTTATACTGAGCCCGCATATGACCAGAGATCTGATCACTAGGCGAAACCTTCCATCATGCGCAGTCCGGCTGGAATTAAAAGCATGGCCATGATAGCCGGGAAAATAAAGATGATAAGCGGGACCGTCATTTTGGCCGGTAGCGCCATCGCTTTTTCCTCCGCGCGCATCATGCGTTTATTGCGCATTTCATCGGAAAAAGTTCGCAGCGATTTACCGAGGCTCGAGCCCATTTCTTCAGATTGCCTCAGCATGACAGCGAGGGCTTTGGCTTCTTCCATATTCACCCTATTGGCAAAATTTAGCATCCCGATATGCCGCTCTCGCCCGGCCCGAAGTTCTATGTTCAATAGATCAAGATTTATCTTGAGGACGGGATAACGATTGCCGATTTCCTCGGCGACGCGCAGAAGCGCGGCGTTCATGCCCAGCCCGGCCTCGATACAGGCCACCATCAAATCCATCATGTCCGGAAAGCCATTTCGGACTTGCCGGGTGCGGCGGCTCATTTTGTACCGAATCAAGATTGGCGGACCCAATAGGCCGGCAACGATTAAACCGCAACTGATAGATATCGCTAAATTTTGCTCAAGCTGCGGCATGAATATCGCCCAATTGAGCATGAAAATGAGCTGCGGAACGACCAGACATAAAATCCGGACCGCATAATAGGTTTTAACGGCTGACTTGCCATAATAACCGGCCTTGGAAAGGCGGGCGCGAATTTTCGTAATCTCTTCTTCGTCTGGCATTGACAAATGGTTGGCGAAGTTCTGAAAAGCCTGATTTTGCTTCAGGATTGTACCCGTACTTTCTTCTTTCCAATTACCAGCCAGTCGGGCTTTAATTTTGCGGCTGTCTTCCAGCGCATCTTTCATAGCGACAAATATTAAGGTGATCGCGAACGCGATAAATAATAGCGCAACGACGATAATCAGCTGATTTGTTGACGTTAACCCAAACATGTCAAACCTTGAAATTGATCATGTGGCGGATGACGATATTGCCGATCAACATCCAGCAAATGATCCCTATAAATCCGTAGGATAAGGCCGTCGTGTTTTCAACATCGCCATAGAAATCCGGCGCCAAGGCATTGACCAAAAAGTAAAGTCCTACAGGGGCCGCGTTTAAGATCAAAGCTGATACCCGGCCTTCAGCCGACGCTGCGCGAACCTTCAGGCGTAATCGCTGCCGGGACCGAATGGTCGCAGCGTTGCCCTGCAAAAGCTCGGCCAGATTACCGCCGGTTTTTTCCTGCAATCGGATCATCGCGGCGAACAGATCGAAATCTTCCTGACCTATGCGATCTGCCATACGCTGTATTGCGCCGCTAACGGTTCCGCCAAAACTGATCTCGTCGCTGGCCATACCAAATTCGGATCCGATTGGATCCGCCATTTCGCGTCCCACTAGACCAAGCGCAACAGGAACAGGATGCCCGGCTTTCAACGATCGAATGATCACATCCAGCGCCTCTGGCAGTTGTTTCGCGGCCTTTTTACGGCGGCGTTTGACCCACCGATCGACAATAAGAAGCGGCAAAAATGCGCCAGCTATTCCGGCCCCAAGTGCGAATAGCAAGACGCCTTTCCAAAGGAACATGACCCCGGCCGAAACCAAAATCATCCCCGCCATAATCAGGTAAATATAATTGGACTTCAGCGGCAATCCCGATTGCATGACAAGCTTACCAATTCGGTAGTTTAAATTTCGCAGATAACCTTCTCGGCTAAGCCCGCGGTCTCGCCGCATACGCATCAAAAGCGCCTCGGGCGTATCCATTTTTTCTTTTTTCTTTTCGCGCATATTAGCGTGAAACTGCGTCCGGTACATTTCCAGTCCAGCACCCGTCAACGCACTAATCGCCAGGCATGTGCTGGCGAAAATGAGCGCATAAAATACGATGAGTTGCGTGTCCTGAGGCATGTCTTACCCCGTTCGCTCTTTAATGGTTTTTTCAAAGGCCTTGCCAACCGGCAAAACCTTTGGCTCGAATAGGCCTTCGGGCAGTGGAATATTACGCGTCACGATCTCCGGCAGACAATTCGGACGGATACCCGTCGCGCGAAATTCACCAATAACTTCGTGATTAGGCCCGGATCCGGTACGCGTATAGTTGAATATTTCCTGCATCTGAATGACCGTGCCTTCCATGCCGGTAATTTCGGAAACTGAAGTAATTTTACGCTGACCATCTGACAGGCGCTGAGCCTGAACGATAATGCCAATGGCGCTGGCAATCTGTCCGGCGATCGCTTCGGGCGTGATTTTCAAATCTCCCATCGCCACCATTTGCTCAAGTCGGGTGATAGCATCACGCGGCGTATTGGCGTGGAGAGTTGACATTGAGCCCTCATGGCCGGTGTTCATTGCCTGTAGCATATCAAATGCTTCTTCGCCCCGCACCTCACCAAGTATCAGCCGATCCGGACGCATCCGAAGCGCGTTTTTAACCAGCTCGCGCTGGCGTATTTCGCCTTTGCCTTCAATATTTGGCGGGCGGGTCTCCATCCGCGCAACATGCGGCTGTTGCAGTTGCAATTCGGCGGCGTCTTCGATTGTGATGAGACGTTCTTTATGACTGATCGACTGCGACATAGCGTTGAGCAATGTCGTCTTGCCCGAGCCCGTTCCGCCCGATATCAAAATCGTGACCCGAGCTTTACACGCCGCCCAAAGGAATTGCGCAACTGCGTCGGGAACCGCGCCAAATTCGACCAGCTTGTCGAGTGTGAAGGGTTTTTTTGAGAATTTCCGAATGGAAACAAGCGCACCATCAACGGCAATTGGCGCGATCGCAACATTAACCCGGCTACCATCTAAAAGCCGCGCATCGGTCAAAGGCTGACTTTCATCCACCCGCCGGCCGACCGCGGCAACGATACGATTGATTATACGCAGCAAGTGTTTTTCATCGGCGAAGCGAATTTTGCTAAGCTCAAGTTCGCCCCCGCGTTCGACATAAACCTGATTATGAGTATTAATCAGAATGTCTGTCACACTTTCATCTTTAAGAAGGTTTTCAAGCGGTCCAAGCCCTGTCATCTCGTCAATTATTCCCGAGACGAGGTCATCAAATTGAGAGCGGTTTAGGTTCAATCCCTCTTTGCGTCCGAGATCCCGGACAACGACATTAACGCTTTTGCGCATGGCGTCTTCGTCGAGCCCTTCCAGCTGCGACAAATCAATTTCATCGAGGAGTCTGCCATGAAGATAAATGCTTTTCTCTAAGGCTTTTTCTTGATTTTTTTTGGATTGTGGTTTTTCCGCGCGGCGACGTTCGGCGCTCTCAGGCTTTGTAGAGACCGCCTCAATCAACAGCTCCGGGCCCGGTACCGGTTCCGCAGCCGGTTTGGCCTCGGCAACGTAGCGCGGCGTTTCACTTTTTATTATTTTTGAAAAACGTCCCATATCCCACTCTTATCAAATCGCTGTAATTATTCGGTTTAGGTTTAAGATTAACGATTAGTTGCCATCCGCAGGCCTTCATGCTCTCGCCGCGCTAGTTCGGTTTTTGTCCAATCATCTAAAATTACGTTTATATCGCGGGTTACGCGCGCTTCTCCGTGGCTGACACCCAGGGGTTCGCCACGGTTCAGCGCATCACGTAATTTATCCTGAGAAACTGAAATCGTATGTAAAAAAGCTTCCCTTAAGGCGCTTTCAGCATCAGAAAGTTTCACGCTATTGCGAAAAGATCGGCGCTCAAATTTGTTGATGATGAACTCGAACTTTGAAAGCTCATTCACCGTTTTCAAGATTTCCGCGCTTCGGGTTCGGGCAAAATGCAATGACGGCACATTGAGCTCAGCGAGCATTCCTACCCTATCGGCAGCGCCAAGGGCTGCGTGGGTCCAGCGGCTCCAGAGCCTCGGAATATCGAGCACAATAGCGTCATAAAGCTCGCACATTTGATCTAAGAAAGCCAAGACCGTATTCGGATTGACCAAAGCATTACCATTGACTGTGCCCGGCAATATCAGAACATCGAATCCGGCAGCCGTTTTGATCATCCAGTTTTGACACAATGATGCATCCACTTTCGCAGGGTCGATCTGAAACTCGGCGATTGAAACCGATGGTTCAAGATCGAGATATTGACTAAGCGCACTATTTTCGAAATCCAAGGATAGTAAGCAGGTTTTTAGAGGTTGGCCGAGCAAATTCGTTTGCCGTGAGAGGTGATATGCGGCTTGTATGGACGAAACTGTCACGCCAACCCCGCCACTCGCGCCGGTAAACCCAAAAATTAGGGGATTCTTTGACCGGCCGGTATCATCATGGGACGGGATCGCAATTCCCTCATGCAAAGTATGGATGTTTTTCGCAGACTGATCCATTTTATTTCAAATCCTCGCCGATAGACATGGCTTGAGCTTTCAATTTGGCCGATCCAAGATCGTCATTGACCATGTCTAAAAACAAATAGTCCTGATCAACATTGGCTATAGCCACTGTCACCAAAGGTATTATTCGCGGTGGATTTCCGGCGCGGCCCATGCCCGAATTCTCATAGGTAATTGTAACGTTTTCAGCATTCAGTTGATCGAACATGTCACACATGCCGCGTCGTTCTTTGCTGGTCGCCTGACAAGTATCATCGTTGTCACGGCCATATAAAATTTTGTCAAATGCCGCCTGGTTGAACGATCCTTGCGAACAGGATTGCGTCTCCCCGGAGCAGACAATCTTGTAGGTCGGCATGGGATCGCCAACTTCGCCGCTCCCTTCCAGCCCGGTCATTGTTGTAAGGGCCGACGCGACAGGTTCGGAGGTCACCGCAATCCTTGCGCCAGCTTTGGCGGCGTGCTGCAACGAATTGGTTTTGAAATAGGCATTTGTGAGCTCTGCGGCGCAGCCGAATATCACAATAAAAGTCGTCAGAATGAAGGCGGCTGAAACGCTCACACTGCCCGACTCATTTTGAAGCCAATTTTGAACTAATAATCTCATAGACCGCCGCCTACAATCCGCTCTTGCACTTCAGCTTTTATCGTGATCCCGTTAGGCATGATCGACGATAAAATTCCGAAGCCTTTGTAATCGAGTTCTGTATATATCTTGACGGTTTCAATATTGCTCTCGCCGCGATAGTCGCCATTTGTGTTGGAAGTCGCCAAATAGGAAACCGTTATATCGCCGGCCGTCCAGCCCTTTACGCGAGCCGGCCCTGTTCCTGAAATATCGCCAGTGACGGCGAGATTTTTCGCGGCGCTCTCCCGGGCTACGGGATTATCTGATTTTGACAGATAGGTCCCGGCCATGGCGAGCTGGCCTTCCAATTTATGATTTTGAATCAGCATGTTAGATGCATCTAAACCGCTAAGTCCTGCTGAAATCATGAGCGGTAAAATTAGCGCGGACTCGACGATGACCCCGCCCCTCTTATTGCGAATGAATGACTTGAACAGGGTCATCGCGACACGCTCACCTGATCTGTTGCTCCCGGATCTTTCCCTTTCACAATTGGCCCGACGATTTCGCCCCAAATCATATTGTTATGCCCTTTTCCCATCGGTTCGGTCACGAAGACTTTGACAAAAGTCTCAACCGGCAAATTCTTCTGTGAACCATTTAGTCCGTACTGGGCCTCGACCTCGACGCAGTTCATCACAGCGGCGTACATAATACGCCGGTCAAATGGTGATGAACTGGCACCGGATGCGTGACATTGCGGCGTGCCTTCTTCCGGCGTCGAGGAATTGCCGTAGGAAACTTTGCCCGGGATCGACCCCGTATCAATTTCCCATCTATAAACCTGGTACCGGCTCGGAAGTTTATTTTTGGGCGTCACCTTACGGGCATTGAAATTTAAGTTATATTGTTGTCCCTCAATCGTGACTTTCTTAGCCGCATTGTGATTGATTTCAAAATAGGAAACCATATCCCAATCCCCATCGCCTTGACGGCCGTTCATATTGGGGCAGCTATCATCATAAAAACATTTGTCGCGCGGCAGTGCCATTGCGTTCGGGTCCGGGGAAGAATTACAATTATTTCCGGAAAACCCTTTGGTTACATTTGCCGCGGGCGCGTAATCTGCGTCGGTTTTCTTTTGCTTGAATTTGCCCTCATACATGTCGAACCGCGTATTTAGGGCAACTCTCAAGGATGCGATATTACCGGTCTCGAGATTCACGCCCTGCGCTTTACTGAAACAGACAGCTGGTTTGTTTATCGCTATGGCCTCATCAATTTTGGAATTATCGCCGTTCCCATATGGGTCCAGAAATCCAAAATTTCCCGGGCCGTACGGATCATTGTTTTTCGTCGTCGTTTTGAATTGAATCAACTGGCGTTGAAACTCTTGAGTTTCCATCGCTTCGTAGATGGAAGTACCTGTTCCTTCATAAGGGTTACAAACAAAGAGAGGCGCTGCGCCGCAAACACCATTTCCGGTTCCAGCAATGGATGTGGCTTCAAGCGTGGCCGAGCTTATTGAATCTGCGAGCTTTCGTGAAAACAGGACTTTCACTGTTTCCGGACTGACATTCACTTCTACATAGCGCGCTTGATAGGGATCGGTAGTTTCAAGTTCTGTCCCCGGAATTTCGTAGTCATTGTCCGGCAAATCGGTCAAATAGCGTACGCTTTGCGTCGTCACTTCACCGGCACCATTTTCAGAAAACTTTTGATTATTCTCGACAAGATTGGCGATTGCGCGGTTAGACCGGATAATTGAATCAGAGCGTTGATCAAGCTCCGCTGCGCCCGCTTTAGCGAGCGCATCTGCGCCGATTTGCAATTCGTGCTCCAGATTATACATTCGCGAAACATCGACAGACAAAGCTGCGCCAGCAATGAATACAGGCATCGCTAAAACAGCCCAGATGGCCATTGCCCCTGATCTGTCTCGCCAAAAGCGGCGACCTAAATGTAGAATGGTTTTTTTCATTTAATCATCGAGCGTTGACAGATCCTCGGGTTCTTCGACCTCATCTTTGCGATAGCGCTCTTGGGCATTTGCCATGCGCTGTGCGTCGGGCTGAATATATGTGTTTTGCTTTTGCTCTGGTGTTGGTTCGACGGTCTGAACCGCGATATTATGACGGACGGCCATACCAAATGTGTCAGAGGTCATCGACATGTCGTTTGTCGCGCAGGCTCCAAGTGAGGCGGCCGCAGATAGTATGAGAACTGTTTTTAAATATTTCATATCAGAGATCCTATTGAAGAGTATGGCCGTAATTGCCGGCTAACCCGCCTGCATCAGATGTTTTTTCCAACTCGCCGCCCAGGAACAAATCAAGCTCCGAAGGGGGTTTTGTGAAATCATGGGGCGTCGCAAGATCGCTAATATCCGGGGCCGGTTTAACCAGGCGCGGCGTGACAATAATCACAAGCTCGGTCTCTTGGTTCTTATATCGGCTCGACCGGAATAAACTGCCAAGTACAGGAACATCGCCCAGCCACGGCACTTGCGACTTCGTCGTTGTCTTATCATTTTGCAAAAGTCCGGCAATCGCAAAGCTTTGGCCGTTTCTCAGCTCGACCGTCGTATCGGCGCGCCGCACCCGGAGGGAAGGAATTTCAGTGCCGGCAATTCTAACTGAATTCGTGGTGTCAATCTGACTGACTTCGGGTTTGACTTCGAGATTAATGATGCCGTCATCCAGTACTGTCGGTGTGAACGAAAGCCCAACACCGAATTGGCGGAACTCGATCCCGATCTGGCCGTCATCAGCTGACACTGGTATTGGAAATTCTCCGCCCGCGAGGAAGCTCGCTGTGTCACCGGACATTGAAACCAGATTAGGCTCGGCCAGGGTACGGATTACGCCCTGTTCTTCAAGCGCCTGAATATTAGTGTCCAAAGAAAAGTTACCGGAACTACTGAGAAGCGTTCCGGCCAAGGTCGGTGCACTGCCGGTCAATAGGCCGCCGCCAAGCTGAAACCCATCACCGGCCGAACTGCCGGTTAAAATGCCAATGCCGAGTTCTTTAATGGCTGTTCGGCTAGCTTCGACAAAACGAACTTCAAGCATTACCTGATGCGAATCATTGACGCTGATCGCACTGGTGACGCGGCCCGGCGCATAGGCCTGAGCAATTTTCTCAGCTTGTACGGCGGCGCCCTGACTGGAGACTTCGCCCGACAAATAGACTCCGCTGCCCATGGGACGCACTTCAATGTTTTGACCAGGCATCGTTTCAAACAATGTTTTCTTTAGCTCAGCGAGATCATATCCTACGGTGACACTGATAATGTCGATAATCTGCTTGTCCTGATCATAAAGGAGGACATTGGTTTTACCGCCCTTTTTCCCCATGACCTGGAAAGAGCGATCCGTCAAAACCAAAACATCTGCGATGTCGGCGTTGGCCACCCGTACTTCTTTAAACGACTCTTCGGTTCTCATTACAATGAGATCATCAATTGTGACGCTTGTGGCGGAACGTGTGCCCGACATATCGTCAATCCAGGATTTGGCCTGCGCGGGCGCAGCAATTGTCCCGAATATAAGCGTGGAAAGAAGGAGTTTTTTAATTTTTGTCATTTTAGCCCCCCGCCAAAGTGTTATTTAAACCGTCGGTTTCGGACGGATCTTTTATGACCTGAACCTGATCGCGCTTTTCGCCGCGAAATACAGTTATCTCAGCTAGATTGGACGGTGTTTTCTTGGGCGCCCCATAAATGCGCCGAGCGGTTCTTACCGGCGCTGCCTTTTGCGGATTGCTGAGAATAGATTGTTGCTGAACTGTTTTTACAGGCTGGATTTGCGTGTCACCCGCACGGCGCAGGGCCAAGCCCAATTTGCCGGCATCTTCGGCCAAATGTAGTTTTTGAGCATCGACATTGGAAACTTCCAGAGTAACCGTCTTTACGACACTTGGCAGTTCGCTATCATTATTAAGGTCCTGATCGATCCCCAGAACTTTGACATTTTGGAGTAACACATCAGACTTCAAATTATTGCCATTGCGGCGCACCTCTTCATCGCGCGTATAGATCACGTCGACATAGTCGCCCGGCATCACAAATCCGGCGACGCCTGACACGTCGGTAACGCGAACAGAAACGGCACGCATGCCTTCATTGATCAATGCACTTAAAGATCCGCGCGCACCCGGCCCACTAATTTTATAGTCAAGCACGGCTTCGTTTCGGGCCATACGGCGCAGGACAACTGTAGGCTGGACTGGATTGACAAAAATTGAGTTCATGGTTTCGTAAGCGCCGACGGGAACCGCATCTTTGGGAAACTCAGCAACCCGCAACATATCGCGTGTCAACACGTCGCCAAAATTGAGATCGGCATCGACGATAATTACAGACACCATATCAGCACCAGACGGCGTCCCGACAACCTGATTGACGGGCACTACCCGTTTCGAATATTCGTCTTTGATCGCATCATTGATCCAGCCTCGGGCCAGTACAACCGCAAAGACGCCAAACGCGACCGAAGCCCCTAAGGTTATGATGGTAGACTGCCTCATTGAAATCCCGCCTTCTAACTGTCCGGACTTTTACGTTTTGTCGGACTTTGCAGGGCTTATATAAGAAGACTTGAAATCTTTGATGAAAAGACAAAGTAAATTAAGTCAAAATTATCATCGTTAATTGCTTGTAAACGGGCCCTTATTCTAGGTTGTAAGGCTTTAAATTGACTTGGCGAAGCACGTAGGAATTTGTGCGTTCGACAGGGTCAATTGCCGCTAAATTCGACAAAAATACAAATTTAATGTACTATGCAAAACACATTTCGGCGCGACTATTTCATTAAAATCTATACGGGGAAGACAATATGCGTTTTATTAACAGGCTTGCCATTACATCTGCAGCGATCATTTTAGCGGCCATGTCGGCGGATGCCGGGGTCGTATTCGAAGTCGAAACGACCTATCATTCCGGTTCGACAGGCGTGGATGTGAGCGAAATGTCCGTTGAAAAACCCAATTTAAAAATGGAAATCGCGTCAGGCTCTAGGGCGTCAAAAGGTCAGCAGGATACTGCTATTTTCAGAGGTGATCGGCGCGAAATGGTCGTCATTAATCACGAAGAGCAATATTATATGGTGATGGACGCGGAGACTATGAACCAGGTAATGGGTGACGCTGCCGTTCAAATCGATCAGGCTATGAAAGAGGTGAATAAACATTTGGAAGGCCTTGATCCGGCGCAAAGAGCTATGGTCGAAGAACTGATGAAAGGCAATGGTCAGGGTTTAGGCGGTATGGGAATTTCGCAAACCCATACATCACCCAAGAGAGTCAAAAGCGACTATAGAAATACCGGCGAAACAGCGGTCAAGAATGGCTATCCTTGTGTCAAATATGAGGTGCTGCGAGGCGGTCAAATAGTTCGGGAACTCTGGGTCACCGATTGGGACAATGTCAAAGGCAGCGGAGACATTCGCGATACCTTCAAAGAGATGGCCGATTTCTGGGAAGAAATGATGGAGTCCACTTCGCAATTACCGGGAGGCGGTTTTATGAGCGGTGATCGCAATGATATTGATATTTTCACACATATCAGCGGTTTCCCGATCGTAACGCGTGATTTTCAGGACGGCGAACTTGAAAGTGAAACGGTCTTAAAATCGGTCTCTGAACGCACTCTCGACCCCGATGATTTTGAACCGCCAAGTGGATATAAGCGCCGAACAATGATGCCGCAATAAGCCTGTTCAACAGCGTTATTCCGCGTTAGACTCAGGTCGTGAATATCCCGCGCCTGTTACATTATTTAGCGATAGCCTTGATTGCCATTTGGATGCTTGGAGGCGCTTTCGGCCATTTTTTCTTTCCAGACAAGTTCTACGCCATCGTCCCCGATTTCCTACCCAAAAAAGAAGTCGTCCTCTTATCGGGAATACCGGAGCTTTTGATCGGACTGGGGGTTTTATGGCCGCGTACACGGGCAATAGCAGGCATTGGCTTTACGGTTTTGTGCCTCGCATTTTTACCGCTTCACTTGTGGGATTTGGTGCGCGAAAACCCGGCAATCACACCGCATAGCGCCGCAATTATTCGGGTTCTTGTGCAGTTCATTTTGATGTGGATCGGGTGGACAGTCTGGAAACGCTGGCGTTAAGATGCCGGCTAGAGACTAGGATTTTGCGAGCGCGATGGCTTCTTCGGCAAGCTTTGTAATGGCTTCAAAATCACCTTTTGCGATTGCGTCACCCGGGGTGAGCCAAGACCCGCCGCAGGCCAACACCGCCGGCACCGCAAGATAGTCCTTGAGGTTACCCGGATTAACGCCGCCTGTCGGCATAAATTGAACATCCCGAAAAACAGATGATAGCGCCTTTAACATCTTTGGGCCGCCAACGAGGCTAGCCGGAAATAATTTCACGGTTCGAAGGCCTAGGTTCCAAGCCTGCTGCAGTTCTGTAGCCGTGGAAATGCCCGGCAAGATCGGAACGCCTGCGTCATTGGCAACTTTGACCGAGGCCGGATCGAGGCCTGGCGACACAATGAAACTCGCGCCGCGCCGAATAACTTCTTGCGACTGATCTGCGCTCAGCACAGTCCCCGCGCCGACATGCGCCTGTGGAAATTCTTTGGCAATTGCTTCTAGGCAATCAAGTGCCGCATCGGTTCGCAGCACAACCTCGAGCACGTCCAATCCGCCCTCAAGCAAGGCATCAGAAATTTTTAGAGCAGTTTTAGGATCATCCGATTGAACAAGCGGAACAACCCGTTTGGTTTTCAAGGAATCTATAAGTTTACTGGTCATGATTTTTCCTAGGCCTAATTCGTCCGTTGTTAATATTGATATTTGCCTCCGATACTAGTCATTTCAGTAGATAATTCGAGAATATTCCCGAGGTTCAACAGATAATAAATAAAAGCCGACCTTGATTATTGACGGGCGCGATGGGAAGAAATTCTTGACCAACCAAGAAAACGTCCGTCAACTGATCCTTCAGGAAAAAATCCATGGCCATTCAGTCCCAAAATCCCGCAACTGGTGAAATTTTAAAATCTTTTGAGCCTCATTCCGATAAGCAAGTCGATGCGATAATCGCAAAGTCAGAGCGCGCCTATTCCGAGCTTCGCTTATGGTCTTTTGAGCGCCGCGCCGAAGCTATGCGCCGCGCCGCGGACATTTTACGCTCTGAAGCCGAAACGCTGGGCGCCATTATCACGCGTGAAATGGGAAAGACGCTGAAATCTGCTATCGCTGAAGTTAAAAAATGTGCAATCGGCGCGGAATATTATGCCGATATGGCCGCGCAGCACTTGGCGAATGAAATCGTCGAGACCAATGCCTCGAAATCTTATCGCGCCTACCAACCTATTGGCCCTGTCCTCGCCGTCATGCCCTGGAACTATCCAATATGGCAGGTTGTCAGATTTGCAGCGCCAGCCCTCATGGCGGGCAATACGGGACTGCTCAAACATGCCTCAAATGTTCCCCAATGCGCTCTGTACATAGAGAGCATTTTTAAACGTGCCGGATTTCCGGATGGGGCTTTCCAAACGCTTTTAATTGGCGGAAGTAAAGTCGAGCCTGTGTTACGGGATGACAGGGTCAAAGCCGCAACCCTTACAGGCTCTGAGCCTGCCGGGGCTTCCGTGGCGTCGATCTGTGGGCAAGAGATAAAGCCAACCGTGCTTGAGCTTGGCGGTTCGGATGCCTTTATTGTTATGCCGAGTGCTGACCTGGACAAAGCGGTTAGTGTCGGCGTTACGGCGCGAACTCAAAATAACGGCCAAAGCTGCATAGCCGGCAAACGCTTTATTATCCACGCGGATATTTACGAGGAATTTAGAGCGAAATTTAAGAGCGCCATTGAAGCCTTACAAGTTGGCGACCCAACAGACGAAAATACTGATATCGGTCCGCTCGTAAACGCCGCCAGCAGAAACGAAATCGCTGAGCAGGTGAATAGCGCGGTGCAAGACGGCGCAACGCTCATTACCGGCGGGACGATCATTGACGGCCCAGGCTATTATTTTCAGCCCGGAATTTTGGAGAATATTCCCAAGACCTCTAAAGCCTTCCATGAAGAGATTTT
Organism: Hellea sp.; assembly: GCA_013002305.1. GTDB lineage: Bacteria > Pseudomonadota > Alphaproteobacteria > Caulobacterales > Maricaulaceae > JACOMS01. Next base: position 37,322 of record JABDKG010000099.1, on the reverse strand, counting down.
CGGACCTGTAGCCGCGCTCTATGTAGTAGGGTCGATTGAGGAGGCTATTGAGCTCGCCAATAATAGCCCATTTGGACTCGGCTCATCGGTCTGGACACATGACGTCGATGAGCAAGCCTTGGCAATCCGGGACCTCGAAGCCGGCGCGACTTTCGTCAACGCCATGACGTCGTCAGACCCGAGATTGCCTTTTGGCGGCATCAAAAGGTCCGGCTATGGCCGAGAACTTGCCGCCGAAGGCATTCGCGCTTTTTGTAACGTCAAAACGGTATATGTGGGATAAAGCTGTCTTTAAAAGGGAGCTTATCTTTGCACTCTGCCTGATCCGTCGCCGCCCATGAGGTTTTCGACTTCGGCGCGGGACACGCGGTTATAGTCGCCGAGAATTGAGTGTTTCAGCGCCGAACCGGCTACGGCGAATTCGAGCGATTGCTGGCGGTCTTCATAAAGATTGAGCCCGGCGATGAAGGCTGAAGCGAAGCTATCGCCGCCGCCAACGCGGTCGACGATATCGGATAGCTCATAATGTTTAGAAAGAAGAAAGCCGTTCTCGCGGTCCCGCATACAGGCAGACCAGCCGTTTTTATTAGCATTGATGCTCTCGCGAAGGGTGATGGCGATGGTCGACATGCCCGGATAGATATCGAGAACTTTCTGAGATAAGGCTTCGTATTTTTTCATATCGAGGTGCCCGCTTTCAACATCGACATCTGCTGATATATCCAGTGACTTTTGACAATCTTCTTCATTGGCTATGCCGACATCGACATGTTTGACGAGGTCGCGCATAACCTCTGGTGCTGTCTTGCCATATTTCCAAAGCTTGCCCCGAAAATTGAAATCGCAGGACACTGTGACACCAGCCTTTTGGGCTTCCTCGACGCATTCCAGAGATAAGTCAGCACAGTCTTGAGACAGCGCCGGCGTGATACCGGTTATGTGAAGCCATTTGGCGCCTTTGAAGATTGAAGGCCAGTCAAAATCACCCGGCTTACACTGGCTGATTGACGATGCCGCGCGGTCATAAATAACTTTGGATGGGCGCTGGTTCGCGCCTGTTTCGAGAAAGTAGATTCCGACACGGTCGCCTTGGCGTTTGATGTTAGATATATCTACCCCGAGCCCGCGTAGCGAGTTGACCGCGTTCTGACCAATATCATTATCAGGCAAGGCCGAAATGAACCCGGAATTAAATCCGTAATTAGATAGGGATACGGCAACATTAGCTTCGCCGCCGCCGAAGGTGGCCTCGAAGGACGGGCTTTGGAAAAAGCGCTCATAACCGTTGGTGCGAAGGCGGAGCATAATCTCGCCAAATGAAAGAAAGTCAGTCATATTTTTTTGCTTCTAGTTTAAAAAGTTTGGCTTTTAGGAATAATACATTCCGCCGTTAATATCGATATTCGCGCCGGTGATATAAGATGATGCGTCTGAGGCTAGGTAAACAACCGCATCAGCGCAATCATCCGGATGGCCCTGACGACGCAGCGGTACTGTGGCTTCGACGTTGCGGCGCGCCTCGTCCGTCGAAAACGTGTCATGGAAAGTCGTGGCGATCATACCCGGATTTAGCGCGTTGCAACGAATGCCCTGCGGACCGAGCTCTTTGGCCATAGCGCGCGTAAATGCGCTGACAGCGCCTTTTGATGTCGAATAGGCAGAGGAACCATTACCGCCGCCATTTTGACCTGCCAGCGACGCCAGGTTCACAATCGCGCTACCCGGGGGCATATGTGGCACCACGGCTTGGGTGCAGAGAAATGTTGAATTCAGATTAAGGGACATGACGTAGTTGAAAAAATCCTCATCCATTTCACCGATTTTCTTACGCGCAACCAAGCCGCCAACATTATTGACCAATATGTGAAGTTCGTCGCCAAATGCCTTTCGGGCTTCGGCGATAAGATTATCAACATCTGCTTTTTTGGTCATGTCGCCCTTAACAAGGATAGCTTTGCCACCGGCTTTCTCGATCGCCGCGACGGTTTCTTCGCCTGCCGCTTTATTATTGCAGTAATTCACAACAACTTTTGCGCCCGCTTCAGCAAGCTTGATTGAGCAGGATCTCCCGATATCGCGGGTTCCGCCTGTCACAATAGCGACTTTTCCTTCAAGGTTACTCATGTCTTGGTCCTGTTATTTTTTTAGTTTGACAAAATAATCAAAAATTTCCGGAACATTGCCATCACCCATTCCGGCCGCGACAGCTGCCTGAAGATTGGCAGAAGTGCTTTCGCCGATGGCTGTGGTTGAGCCCAGGTCCGAAACCATCTGGACAAAATAGCCGAGGTCTTTGTTGGCGTTGTTAATGGAGAAACCGAGATCGCTCACGTCGTCGACAGCGTAGTTTTTACAAAATCTCATAAACGGAGAATTAGACGGTCCGGCTGACATAATATCGTAAAGCTGTTGACGGTCGACACCAGCGAGTTTTGCGACGGCGAAGGCTTGCGACATGGCACAAACGGATGTCATGCCCATAAAATTGTTGATCAATTTGGTGACATGACCGGCACCGAGCGCTCCAAGATAGAAGACGTTCTCGCCTTGCTCTTTGAGAACTGGCTCATACTTATCAAAAGTCGCTTTATCTCCAGCGGCCATAATGTTCAGAAGACCATCCTTGGCGTGAGCCGGCGTGCGTCCGAGCGGCGCGTCGATCATACCAGCACCTTTTTCGGCCAGAGCCGCGCCGATCTTTTGTGTAGACGCCGGGATCGATGTTCCAAAATCAATGAGAACCGACCCTTCTTTGATACCGGCGAGAATGCCGTTATCGCCGTAAACGATTTTCTCAACCACAGCAGATGTCGTGAGGCAAAGCTCTACGATATCGCTTTTCTCGGCAAGTTCTTTAGGTGAGCTGGCTTCTGTCGCGTTGCCGCGAGCCAGTACCGCTGCGACCGCGTCCGGGTTAAGATCCATGACGACGACTTCATAGCCGCGCTTTTGCAGGTTTTCGACCATATTCCCGCCCATCAAGCCGAGGCCGATGAATCCGATGACTGGTTTTGACATTATTATGACTCCTTTTTCAGTCTAAATTTCTGTTTACGCTTCGTTTGCCGAAAGCGGTTTTAAAGGTTCAATTTTTCCGCACAGGACCCAAATTGCCGCGATTGCAGTTAACGCCAGGAAAGCCCCCAAAATGAAAACGGTTGTGTAATTTGCGCCCTTAGTCATCACCGGCACTAAGAGTGTTAGTCCGAACGCCGTCAACTTTGCCGCCATCCCCGCGAACCCAGATAAAGTACCAACCGTCTTTTTACCCAAAAAATCACTGGGTAATGTTTGAACATTGCCAATCGCAGTTTGGAACCCAAACAGGATGATAAACATCAAAGTAATTGCGATAACTGCTGTCGATGCCGCAGACATAGCGAGAAGCGCAGGCAGCATAATCAGGCAGCCAAGTGTGATCGTGAACTTTCGAGTTTTATTGACTGACCATCCCTTTCCAAGGAGCCATTGAGCCAACAACCCTCCGAACCAGGCACCAACCATGGCGCCTACATACGGCAACCATCCAGAGACAGCGAGGTCTTTAATGTTAAAGCCGTGAACTTCGAATAAATATGTGGGAATCCAGACAATGAACAACCACCAAATCGGGTCAATTGCTGCAGACGCGATTATGACACCCCAGCTTTGTTTTCGAGACAAGAGCTCCCCCGTTGATGGAGCATAACCACCGTCTGATTCGCCGTCCATGTCTTCGTTTATCTGACCACTTAGGATGTATTCGCGCTCTTCATCGGATATCCAGGAATGGTATTTTGGCGGCGCCTTGACAATGATTAACCAAGGCAGCAACCAAAGTAGGCCCAATCCGGCCACTAATACAAAGATGATTTTCCAATCTAGAAAAACAGCCAAATAGGCTAAAAGCGGGATCGATATGATACCCCCGATAGCCGCACCCGAATTGAATATTCCCTGAGCCAACGCTCTTTCCTTGGTTGGAAACCACTCGGCATTGGCTTTGGCCGCTCCCGGCCAGTTACCGGCTTCCGAAACGCCTAATAATATTCGGAAAAAACTTAAACTCAAAACACCTTGCGCAAAGGCATGCAACGCGGTTGCCATAGACCAAACGCCGATAGAGAGAACAAACCCCAAGCGTGTACCTAACCAGTCAAATATTTTACCAAAAATTGCCTGTCCTGCCGCGTATGACAGAATAAAAATGGCCGATACCAACCCTAAAATTGACTTATGTCCATCCGCATCCATGTCTGGAAAAAGATCGGGCGCCATGTGTTGAGGCCATAATACAGTGATTGTCTGGCGGTCAATGTAATTGATGACCGTTGCTAACGCGACCAGGCTGACAACAACCCAGCGTAATTTCCCCTTCATCATGAACTTTTCCCTTTTTTATAATTTTCAAAAAAATCTTCGCGAATGGGCGTAAACATGTCGAGCAAGACTCCGGCTTCGATGCAGATAGCGCCGTGCATGACATGGGGCATCATTAAGAAACTGTCGCCGGCCTTAAGCCGCTTGGTCTCGCCGTCGACCGTGACATCAAAAACGCCGCTTTCGACATAGGCGATCTGGCTGTGGTAATGCTCGTGCATATAGCCTTCGGCGCCGGTTTCAAAAGTCGCTTTGACCAGCATAATATCGTCACTATGGCTGAGGATCTGGCGTTTAATCCCGGGATCAACGTCTTCTTTCGGAACATCCTTGTCGAAAACAAAATTAGGGCTTTGCATGTTTATTGACCTTCCTGTGTGGAATGGAAAAGTTTGTAAGGACCCGTCCATGTTTTGTCTGCGCCGTTCACTGAAACTGTGTGTGAAATGCTTGTGTCCGGATCGCCCGAAATGCCGAGGCCGACAAAGCGGCCGTCTTTAGTTTCAATCAAAACGAACTCATCGGCACCTGTTTCGAAATGCGATACGGTTTTTACGTGGCTATGACTGTCGAGTGTGTATTCGACAACCGGATTATAATCGCCGTGAGGCTCAATGACAGACGCATAAGAAACGCCATCTGTACTCTGACAACGCAGAATAAAGGCAGGCTCATGACGCAGGCTGAAATTAGGATCTCCTGCTCCGGTCTCTGCAAAAATTATCGACGTGTTGTCTGGAACCGATGAGGTGACTGAATAAAATTTGCGATCAAGCAAGAACGTTATTTGGGATAGTCCATCTATCGGCGTCGCTTCGGCAAGCTTCCATAAGAACTGATATCCGTTTTTATCACCCAGCGGCACCAGCGAGACGGGATCAGCCGCGACCTTGAAATTGGTTTCGATCATGTGTCCGTTATAATGAAACGGCAAATCATATTGATGTGAACCTTCGGCGTGTCCTTCGACGAGATCGACAATTACGGGACCCGGAAAAGCATCGTCCTCAATAATGGCAACAGTACGGCTCATCACAACGCCGTCATAAGCAGTGGATATTTCAGCGGTAGTCGCCTTCAAAGCGCCGTCATTGACAAAGGCCCCAAGCTCTGGCGCGTTTACATTGCCGATCCTGACGTCGCCGTTAAAATGGCTGGTTTCATCCACGACCAAGGCATTGTGAGCAATCGTCTGTTTGGCGTAAGCATTATTTTCCGGCAGATAATGCCCGCCATATTTGGCTTCGACATTGAGAAAGCGCGCTGCGCCGTAATCACGTAAAATTTCATGCCCCGCATCATAAACCAGAAGTCCGAGTTTATCGAAATGCCCATGACCCAGACCTTGCGATGTATTCTTGGCGACAACGGCAAGACCATTTGGATCTGCAGAGGCGCGCAGGATATCAAGCGCGCCGTCTGTTCCATCTTCGCCGTCTCCGAGGCGCATGCTTTTATAGTCAAAAGGCTCCGCCATACCCGCGGCCAGATCTTGCGATAATTTGCGGCTTTCCGGCGTCAAAACAAATGTGTTTTGCGCCTGGGCGATTGACAGCAAACCTTTGTCACCGGTCAACTCATAGGCAATGGCAACACCGTGAAGCAGCTCATTTGTTGATATTCCTTTTTCTTTTATGGCGTCATTGATCGGGAAAAACAGCCCGCCATAATTCTGATGAATAGTCGTATAAATTGCCTTTTTCAAAATCCCGTCGCGCTGTTCAAAAATCTTTCGTTCAGGGTTATTTTTCTCAACGGCCTGGGCGAAAATAACGAAGGGTTTGAGCGCGAAACGCTGATAATATGGACCTTCATTGTAATATCCATCGGGTGAAAACAGCCGATCCATCTGTTTCAGAAAACCGGCGTCGCCTGATTTATCCAGTCCCATGAGGGCCTGCTCGACATAATCGTCATCGCCGATTGCATAGCCCGTTAGCCCGACAGCCGCCGTGGCCCAAGTTCCGTGATTGTGTATCTTGTTAAACGTTGTCGGCGATCCTTCCGACATAAAATCTGCCATATTGCGCAAAAGATCGGTTTCGATTTTTTCGCGCTGCTCTGGCGAGACGGTGTCCTTAATGGCACCGTAGCTCTGCGCCACATGGAGAAGCCACATGCTCTCGTTCAGGTTTTGCCAAAACATGCGCCCGGGATCTTGTTCTTTCTTAGCAGGATGAAGCCCCCAACTCGGGTAAACTTCGGCGTAATCGAGCATGGCCTTGCTGGCGAAATCCGCATATTGGGTCTCGCCTGTCAGCTTATAAAGCTGCCCGGCATCATATATCAGTTTAGCGTTTTTCTTATGTTGTTCGTGCGTGTATCCGCCGCCTGCGTCTTTGGGCACGGGAATGATCAGCGGCGTGCTCATCTGCGCCGACAGGCTATCCTTGGCGGCGTCCATAGTTGTTTCAAAAGACGCGCCCGATTGAACCGACGTAGCCGCCGTCGTCTTTACGGCTGTTTCCGAACTTGGAGCACAAGCCGCGACGCTACCCGTAAGGACGGCCGCCAAGATATTTTTCCACTTCAGCCTCATGGGTTCAGTCCATCATTGTTGGTAATAATTGCGGTGTTTTCCAGGATGCTATTTAGCTCGTAAACGGCAGGCCCGGGTGTTCCGGAAAATCTGTTTCCAGTGATACGGGTTTTAGGTTCACCAACTGTATGATTAATCAAAAACGGCGCGCTGTTTTTAAAAATATTGTCCGACATATTGGTCACCTGAACACCATGCAGATAAATCGATGACTTGGACTGATTACGATTGCCTTTGCCGACATTATCAAGCGTCGAGCCCGTCATTTTAAAATGCGGTCCAAACGTGCTTTCATCGCGGCCTCCGCGATAATAATCGACAAGGTCTCCTTCGACGTTTTTAAATGTCGAATTTGTGATGGTCAGATATTCCGCATTGTAAATTCCGTAATCATCATCTTCTTTATCAAGGCTGAAGATGGCGCCGGTTACATCTTCAAAAGTCGAATTTTGGACAAGGATATTGTCAGCAAAAGTGCCCTTGGAGGCTTTGACCACGTTAAAGGTATGGTTTTTGTCGATGGCAGTGAAATCACTGTCAATAATTTCCAGACGGAAGTTTTCAAGCTGGGCATATGGGCTGGTCCGAATAACGGAGTTACCGGCATAATCCGGACTGTCTTCACCCGAAATATTCAGATTGATCAGCTGAAGGCTCCCGCCTTCCAAAACTTCAAACATGGCCGAGCGCTCGAACGTTATATTCACTTCGCCCTCACCCTTGAACGTTAGCGGCTTGGTGAGCTTCAAAAACTTAGCCGCAACATAATCGCCTTCGGAAAGGATAATTGTATCACCGGGGTTTGCCTGCTTGATCGTCCTCAGCAAAATGCCTTCTTCGGGCGCAATTTTGATGGTTTCGCCGGACCCAAACGCAATCGTGGGCTCTAATTTAGGATACCAGGACGCCCCGGTCATATCTTTGGTGGTCACGACAAGATCACGAGAAACGCCAGCCTTGATGTCAGGTTGCGGGTATTGTAATCCGTTGTCGGCGCGCGTTAATGTCACCTGTCGACGTTCAAACCCGCTTGTAAAATCGGGCGGATCCATTGAGCCTAAAACGTTGTTTTTGAAGTCAATCCCCGACATGTCATCATAGACTGTAAACACGTCGCGGCCGCCATCATTATAGATAAGATTGTTTTGAAAAACACTATCAGACGGAGGTCCGCTGCGCTCTTCGTCGCTGCCGGCGCCGAGCTGAATATTGTCGCTATTAATCAACGAATTATTTTCGATCAGCGCATTGATCACAGGGTCGTAACGATTGATAGGTCCGTTCGGCACACCGTTCATCACAACCAAAGCGCCGCCAAAGCGCGTGCCCTTGAGGCCTTCCATGTAATTATTGCGGATCGTCTGGCCCGCATTAATGACGCGAATACCGCCCGTGTGATCGGCGTCATTGCCGAAAAAGACATTGCCTTCCACGAGGTTATTATTCCCGTGCCGCATAGTCAGCGTGCCGCGAGATTCGTAAAATATATTATTTAGAAATTTATTCTTGCCCGACTTATTCGAAATGATCTCCAGTTCTCCGTCACACCGGTCGAAATAATTACTCTCGACAGTGGTAAACGAGTCGGTCCGCGAATAATGGCTCGTGCCAATCCGCAGGGTCTCGCCGCCATTTGATCCAAGGATTGACCGCGGTCCAAAATAATTGTGATCAATCCTATGATTATTTTGCTGGCTCTCTTCGGTGTTAAGCCGAACCGCCATGGTCACGCCTTTGTTGCGCTTCCCGACCAAATGATTGTGATCAAACCGATTGTTTTTGCCATACATCATCACCCAAAAATCGGCTTCCTGGCGTTCGGCTTGATTGTAATTATCGATGACGATCTCGGTGATGCGAGAATTATTGGCGAGATTATCCTTATTTTGGCGAAAGCTGACGACTTCCTGCGTCGGCGTAGAACCATTTTTAAACACCAGGCCGGAAACCTCCAGATAATTGCCGGCTAACCGAAGATTAGACTGGCCGGATAATATAACTTCGCCTTTGGTTTCGGCGGTCAACCGGATCGGATTACCTTCTTCACCTTCACCTTTAAACAGGATCTCGAAATCCTCCCAAACCCCATTGGCTAGGATAATTGTATCGCCCGGCGCAGCATTACTGACCGCCTCTTTGAACTCATCTTGGTTTTTAATGAGGTTACCATCAGAGACATTGCCGCACGCCGTAAACGCAAACACCAAAGGGATGATTGTCAGAAGTTTTCTGCGCGCAAAAGGCAAGCTCATTTATTCCGATCCCTTGTCATTTGACGGGCACTAAAAGTCTTTTATGCGCCCCGCCCATTCAAATTTTTTATCTTTTTAAGCGGAGGAAAATATCAGCAATTTAGGCCGTTGTGTCAACCAATATATTAAACCAATTTAAAAATATTGGTATAGATGCTTAAGATAGTTGCTTGGCAAGCATATATCGGGATCGACTTTCCGATGCTTTGCGCTTTACTTCCTGATAGGCTTCTTCTTCGGACGCCTCCAATAAGGCATCAATCATACGCGTAAAGTGTGCCCGCATGGCGCTTCTAGCCGCAACGGAATCGCGGTTCTTCAACGCTTCCAAGATCGCCTGATGCTCATCCTCCCGGTGGCTGGGATCCTCGTCGCAAACTTTCCTATAGACCGCTTGCAATTGCGCCGCTTCGGTTCGCATCTGCCACATACTATCAATGACAAACATGATTGCGTGATTGTTTGTCGAGCGCGCAATCGCATTGTGAAACGCTGCATCGGCCTCATCAGCAGTCATTTTCTCGCTGGGTTTGCCCGACATTATGGCGATATAGTCTTCAAGTTCTGTTATAGCTTCGTCGGTAATAATAGGCGCCGCGAGTGCCGCAGCTTCAGCCTCAAACAGTGCTCTTGCTTCCGTAAGTTCAAAAGGGCCAACTCTGGGCAAGCCATTGAGCGGACCGGAGCTGCCATCCAGCACATAGGCGCCGGAACCGACCTTAATCTCCAACCTTCCTTGCGCCTGTAATGAAATTTCAGCCTCTCTGACGGCAACGCGGCTGACGCCAAACTTTTCAGCCAAGTCCCGTTCGCCCGGCAACCGACTACCCGGCGGGAATACGCCAGAGTCAATCAATTCCAATATTTGATTAGCAACTTTATGGTATAAGCGTTTTTCGGCCATTAATTTCCCTATACCAATAAATCAAAAATTCCTTCAAAGTCTAGACCAATTTAAAGCAAAAAAAAAGCACAACTTTCAAATAAATGAAAGCCGTGCCTTTTAAGGACGTTAAAACTTAGATTTTAGAACCTTCCGCGAAGTCCAACGAATATACGTGGGCCGTAATCATTGACTTCATAAAGATCATCTCTGACAAATGCATACTGCTCTTTAGGGGCGCTAAAGAGGTTAATAGCTTCAGCAGATAGGCGGAAGTTATCGTTTATCTTATATGCAGCGCGCGCTTCCCAGACACCAACATCGCCGATAAATCTAAGCCGTGTACCGTCAGATGTGAATGGCTGGAAATAATCGTCGCGATATTTGTAGTTTATGCCAAAATCAAAATCATCGATTTGATAGTAAGCCTGAGCTGTGAAGGTGTGCTCGGACAATCCCGGCAGTCCGCCCGGGGCAATTATTCCCTGATTGGTTTGTATAATGGACCCATCAAGCTGGCGGGTATAAGCGTTACCATAACGGCTATCCTCAAATTCGAAATTTGAGTCGACATAGTTATAGCTAACTTTCGCCCCCAAACCGCTCAATAATCCTGGCAAATAACTGAAGCTGTGCGAGCCGGTAAACTCGATACCAAATAAGCTGCTTGTGTCGTTATTAGTTTGCTGAACGGAAACCGGAAATTCAAAATTCTGTCCGTCAATCACGAAGGTTTCATTTTGTCTTACATTTTCGAAACCACCTTGGAAGGATTTATAATAGGCTCCAATTGCCAATATTGAGTCCGGGTTGGGATACCATTCGAAACCAGCATCAAAATTCCAAGATGTCAGCGGATCTAACTCCGGATTGCCGGCGGCACTGATGTTTTCAATCAGTTCGTCAAGCGTTGCTGGTTCCAAATCATCATCGTCTTCCAGCGAAATAGTCCGGCCGTACCCCATATCGGCAGGGTCAGCACGCGACAACGCCCGGAATACGCCAAGCCGAATAAGCTTGTTTTCTGACAATTCTAGGATTGCGTTAGCACTTGGCAATAATTCGGTATAACTATGAGAAGCCGTGACAGGTTGAAGATTGCCAAATGACCCCGACAGGACCCCGGCAGTATCTGTAATCATCAGCTCAGGACGATACCCGGTAGCATCCACTTCCGTTTGCACCAAACGAACACCGATATTACCCGAAAGCGGCAAATCGCTCAACGTTGTTTCATAGCCTGTCATGGCATAAAATGCTGTCGTAACTTCTTGTACATCAATTGTACGGCTGTTTATTTCACTGAGGCCCGGAATACCGGCGTTAAATGCTGTCAGCATGCCGTCCACGTCACCGCGGTCCACGATCGCCAAATTAATTTCAGCAAGAATAGCATTCAGAGAGGATACAGCCGTGTTGGCCATACAGGTGGCATCAAATGTTGCCCATGAATTGGTCGAGCTAAGAACTGTTCCATCATCCGTATAATTTGTCACCAAATTGCCATTGCGCTGACTACTTAGGAAGGAATTGCCTTCCGGGAATTGCGTGCGGCAAGCTTGGTTTGTTGATGCGATGATATCGACCCAATTAGATGCAAGACCTGTCGTTGCTGAACCAGAACCATCAACGACCTGGCGGTTATTGATATTCAAGTCAGTATTATCTTCGATCTCGAATGAGAAACGGCCCGATGTGATATTGAACGGATCACCAGAATCTACGCCGCCCGGCAATTCAAGATAATCTTGATCAGCCCAGCGTACGCCCGCTTCTAGATTTGTGAAGAACCCCGTTCCAAGATCATAGTCAACATCAAAGCGAGCAGCTTTGATTGTGTTTTCGCGAAGACGATCATTATCAATACGAACGCGGAGACGATCCACATAATTGTCGTGGTTATTAACGTCAAACTCTTCGTCATATAGGGAATAGGTCGGAACATTGTTGTTCCGACGATCAAACACAATAACCGGAGAAATATTGGATTGAATACGGAATTCTACCGCATCCTCAGTCCGCTTGGTTTTGGAATAACCGAAGTCGGCAGCTACCGTCAATTTATCTGAAACATCATATTCGACATTCAAACCGCCGCCGAGATAGTTTTCTTCTCTCTGCCAATCACCACCCTGAACTTCGATCGTGCTGTCAGTGATTTGGTACAAAATAGCGCCGCTAGGTGTATATTCCAGCGTATCTAATGTTGTGACATCGATACCAGTTCCTATGTTCAAAGACGTATCATTGCGACGACCGCCGTTGAAGGTTAGATCATTACGGCGCTCGGACTGCAAACGCTCTGACCATTGGGCATCCAGATTAATGTCGAGCCTATCATGTGGCTGCCATTGAAAGGCTCCGAAGATAGCATCTCGCTGATCGCGCGTATCATTTTGGCGAAAATGGCGCTGCGACGGTGCGAACACAAACGGTACGCCTGCATCAACAGGTTGGCCATTGACGAGTGACGTATCGACGCCTTCCACCGAGCTACCTCGGCCGAAATTGGTTAGATCACCGTTAAAGCCTTCCAGATTGACATCGTCACAATCGTCATCGCCGCGCCGGGCTGTTTCTGGCTGGTTAGAAAAACCTGTTACAGTACCGCCAGTTTCCGGTTCGATATAATTGGGATTGCCATTTGTAATCAAACAAGCAGGCCGGGAATTACTTGTCGGTCCTGTTTGGCGACTTTCGGCTTCGGGCTGAGAAATGTCACTGCGCTGAACACCAATGGAGAAACCCATATCGCCAGTTCCGGCCTCAAATTGATCCGTATAGCTTGCGGTAAATCTATAGCCCAGATCGCCGGCTTCGGTGTCCTTTTGATCAAGCTGGTCGGGGTTAACGTTTCCTTTGATTTCGAACTGGGCCCTTTGCTTGCCATAATCCAGCGGCTTAATTGTCTCCATATTAATTTGGCCGGCAACGCCGCCCTCAACCTGACTCGCATCCTGAGTTTTAAAAACTTCGAGTTTATTCATCAATTCAGATGGAAATTGTGAGAAGTTGACGGATCGGTCACCTGATCCATTTGTTGCCGCCCGGCCGTTGACGACGGTCGAAGACAGATAGGGCCCGAGACCCCGAACCGAAACTTCTGTTGCGCCGCCATTTTCACGGTGTGATGCAACACCTGTGATGGTTTCCAGGGCTTCACCAATGGAGAGCGCCGGGATGTCACCAATCTCATCGGCTGAAAGTCCGTCAACAATCTGTGTATTGCCACGCTTTAACGCAATGGAGTCTTGAATGACTTGGCGCGTGCCAAGGACGACAATCTCGTCTTCAGAAACGGCTGTTGGGTCGGCTCCTTGCGCAAGTGCGACTTGTGATACTGACAGAATGGATAAAGAAGCGCCCGCTAGTAGTAACGATCTGACTGATTTTATATGTGCTGACTTAGGACTTGATATCGGCATTAAGTATCTCCCCGAGATTATGATGTTATTGAATAAATATCGGAACTAACAAAACTACATATTTATTCTTTGTCAACCTCTTAAGCGGACCGATCCAGCATAATTGGTAGGACCAATGTCGTTTTTTCTTTTTTCTGTTGTATAACCAACACACTATCAGAACGAGGAAAGAGCCAATGCTACTTGAATGATGCACTTAGACTAAGGCCGATTGCGAATCGCAACCCGCAATACCGTCATGATCATGGCAGATAATAAAAAACGCCCCACAAATGTGAGGCGTTTTCTGTTTTTTAGTCGCAAAGAGTATTACGAGCTATTTCCTAGAACTTGTAGCTGGCACCGGCGACAATACGACGATCCGGAATACCCTGGGCACAAAGTAGAGCGCCATCATTAACACACCACTGCTTAATACCAGACTTAGTGAGGTTTACACCCTCAACACCAATGTTGAAATTATCCGTTACATCATAATTGATGCCCGCATTAAGCTGTCCTCTGGCCGATGTGACAACCGGGAAACCCAAAGTACTGTTCAGGCTGGCACCCGCCGCTGTGTCTAAAGTCTTAAAAGCGTCACGCCATGTGTAGCGTGCTCTCGCTGAAAAACCATATTTCTCGTAGAATGCTGTGACATTGTAAGCGTCCTCTGAGAAGTCAAGAAGCCCGCGCGGCTGAGAAACTGAAGTAAATGTACTTCTATCATAATTGCCGTTAATCGCGTTGAAAACATCGATACCGCGGTTTGAAGAAACAGTGTCAGTAATGGAACCGCCCTTAAAGGTTTGATGGGTATAGTTCGCTAGCACACCAAAACCTGACGCCCAGGCCATACTACCAAGCTCATCCTCGAGATTAGATAGATCATATTGGAATGACGCTTCAATACCTTGCTGAGTAGTGGTGTCCGGATCATTTACGCCCGTATTAAACCCAGTACACAAGCCCACGGCGCCTTGGCGCGCAATAAATCCGCGGCCTTCGGCAATCGGGTTGTAGTAACCCCCGAGCGGACAGGAAGGATCTTCACTGAGAAACCCATTTGCATCCGTTCCCGCGTCTGTAAACACATCACCAATAATATTAGTCCGCTTTTTATTGAAATAACCAACCCGGACGACTGCAGCCGGCGCGAAATACCACTCGCCAGCAACATCAAACGAGTTGACTTCTTCAGGCTCTAAGCTTGGGTTGCCGATATTCACAACTGAGTTGGAATTAGTGCTGAAGGCTATGGATGTGTTCAAATCATTGAAATCCGGCCTTCTGACATCTTTACCCCAGCCAAAGCGCAGCTGTACGTCGTCCGTTGGGCTAACAACCAAATTGGCACGTGGAAGGACAAAGTTATAAGTCCCTTCCGTTACCACAGGCGAGGCCACACCGTTAATAATTGTGTTACCCGTCGAAGCAATGTCGGTTTCGACGTAACGCACACCTACGTTACCGCGGAACATGCCAGATTCGAAATTGGCTTGCGCATACAAGGCGTTGGTTTTCTCTTCAATATCAAAGAAAGCTTCCTCATCCGGGGCAAAATCAACCGGAGTGTAATTCGGATCGTGTGCTGCAAGCGCGGCTTCCAAAATAGCCAGTGTACCCAACGGATCATTAAAAGCGCGATCAGGGTCGACGATAATGAAATTACGGAATGCAAGCTCTCTACCATCTGACTCACCAAAATTATTTGGACCGGCAACAAGTAGCTCAGAAAACAGGGATCCGTTTGGACTGTTGACCATTCGGCTAAAGCCGCCAATGCGTTCATTTACGCGATTAAAGGTACTTTGGGTTTTATTGTGCCGAATACCAAAATCAAAAGATGTAAGCGGAACTTCACCTAAGAAACTGTCTTCTAAATCAATAGAAAAGTCTGCCCGAAGTGCGGATTCAGAGTTCACATTAAAGTTATTACTTAGATCCACCTGATCCAAGACGACATTTTCAGCCTTGGTTAAATCTGCAACATTCGGCGCATAAATTGAGTCAAAATCGATGCCAAATGTTAGGGCGCCGCCCGTCAAATTATATCTGAATGGCACAGAATTATCATTGCTTGTGCCATCAAGGGGCGTCAGAGGATTAGGGTTTATGAAGTTAAGCTGCGTGCTCAAAGTCGGTGTTTCAGAGTCAGATGTTGACGACGACGCCTCCACACGGGCAAAAACTCTTCCCTTTTCCCACTCTGAGCCCAATCTGAACAAATTGCTTTGGGTGACACGTGCACCGGTATCACTATTAAAACGCAAATTCGGATCATCATCATCACCACCAACATTCGGCGTGCCAATGAAATTTGGTTGAATTGTACCGACGACGGCCGCCTGAATACTCCCGATTTGCGTGCCGCCGATTGAACCAAAATTGACCGTTTCAAATTGCGACGGCAAATTGGTGTTTAGTATCGGGTGACTGGAAACACCAGACGCCTGGACTCTCGTGCTGTCTTGACGGCGCTCTTGATCATTATAGATCGCGTCAAAATACAGTTTCACATTGTCACTTGGGCGCGCCTCAACACTGGCCGCTATATTAAGAGTGTCATACTCAAAGTTTTCAAACTCTTGGTTCAAGAACTGAATACCTAAAAAGTCAAAATCCTGAGCCGCCGGACGATCCACTGCATTTTCGCGGGCACCATCGACCATGTTCACGTTGCGATTTTCGACAAGGCTACCGTCACGGTCTATCCGAGGACGATATGCGGAGGCCTCTTGCTCCGTATAACTCATACTGATCACCGCACCGATTTCTTGCCCCTTGGCATTTTCCCACTTGTTTCCGAGTGTTGCAGAACCCCTAGGTGTCCAGCCGCCTTCGCTTGAAAGACTACTGTTTTCCCCTTGCAAACGCACAGTCGCGAGGGTTTCGGTTAGATCTAGCGGACGGATCGTCCGTAAATTAACCGTACCACCAACAGATCCCTCAATTGTTTGCGCGTCCGGAGACTTGATAACCTCAACGCCAGCAATAATGCCAGCAGAGACATCTTCAAAACTAATGCCACTACGACCAGAGCCTGCACCGACCGTGGAGACACCATTAATCTCGGTCCGGTTTGAATTTGTACCGCGAATTTGAACGCCCGTACCGACACCGGCGGTACGCGTAATTTGAATACCTGTAATGTTCTCCAGAACTTCAGCGAGGTTTTGGTCTGGCAGCTTACCAATATCCTCAGAAAGAATAACTTCTGTCAGGCCGACCGCTTCGCGTTGCTCGACAAGCGCGTTTTCAAGTGAAGCGCGGATACCGGTGACAATAATTTCGTCTTCGCCCGGAGCATCCTGAGCAAACGCTGGCGTGGCAGTCGCTAACATTGAAAGGCTGGCACCTAACAGGAGCGATCCTTTTAACCACGATTTTGTATAAGTTCTGCCATTGCTGACGTCTGAATTAATCTGAGACATGTCCTGAATTCCCCTTAGAATTACTGGTTTAATTGGATTGGTGTTAACTTTGCGAGCTTCAATGAACCAATACATTACTTATTGTCAACCTATTATTATACCGATTTGCATTAATTGGTATTACCAATTGACGATTTATTTGAAATGTGACAATAAAATCACACAGCCACTAACGGCAATTCGGAAGGGTATAGGGGTATTATGCGTGAATCCTGGAGATGGTTCGGTCCGAGCGACCCTGTAACCATCGACGACATTCGGCAAACCGGGGCTACGGATATTGTCAGCGCGCTTCACGCAATTCCTGCTGGCGAAGTCTGGCCGCTTGAAGCCATTAAAGAGCATCAAGCGCTTATAGAAGACGGCGATAGCAGCCTCACACAGCTCAAATGGACGGTCGTCGAAAGCATACCCGTTCATGAGAATATTAAGCTGGCCCGGCACGGCCATGAGAAATATGTCGAGAACTGGGCTCTATCGATGGAAAATCTCGCAAAGTGCGGCATTAAAACCATCTGTTATAATTTCATGCCGGTGATTGATTGGACCCGCACCGATCTCAAACATAAATTACCCGGCGGCGCCTACACGCTGCGCTTTGACCAGAACAGATTTGCCGCATTTGATCTGTTCATTCTGAAGCGCGAGAATGCGGCGGCTGACTATAGCGCCGAGGAAATTTATGAAGCCAAGCAAATATTCGAAAGCATGTCTGAGGCCGAGCGCGCCGAGCTCACCAACAATATCATCGCTGGTTTGCCGGGCAAGATGACCGAAAGTTACGGCTTGGATGATTTTCGCGCCATGCTGGCCAATTACCAAGACGTGAGCGCCGATGCTTTACGGGCAAATCTATTTGCATTCTTGTCCGTGGTTTTGCCGCGCGCCGAAGCAGCCGGCGTCAATCTAGCCATTCACCCCGACGACCCGCCGCGCGATATGCTGGGACTGCCCCGTATTATTTGCACGGCCGACGATCTGGAAATTTTATTTAAGGCCCAGCCGAGCCCTGCCAACGGTATCACTTTATGTGTGGGTACTTATAGCAGCCGTCCTGATAATGACCTTCCGGCCATGGCCCGGCAATTTGGTCCGCGAATTCATTTTTCGCACCTTCGGGGTGTAAGTCGGGATCCGGGAGAACAGCGTTCTTTTTATGAGGCCAGTCACCTGGATAGCGACATCGACATGGTGGCGGTTATCAAAGAACTGCTTGCCGAAGAGACTCGGCGCAGGCGCGAGGAATCGGCGCAGCAAGAAATATTCATTCGCCCGGATCACGGCTTTCAAATGATGGACGATATCGGAAAAACCGTAAATCCGGGCTATTCGACAATCGGGCGCCTCAAAGGGCTCGCCGAGGTCCGCGGGGTCATCCGGGCGCTATCCGCTTAGGCACAGGTAAATCATGACAGATACAAAACTTACCATCGGACAAAAATTTGCGGCATTGCTGGCTTTGTTTTTGCCTGGAATTTTCCTGCTGGGTTTCAATATCGGAACCGGCAGCATTACGGCCATGGCGAAAGGCGGCGCCGATTACGGGATGACATTGCTTTGGGCGCTTGCGGCGTCCTGCTTATGTACTTTTTTCATGATCAATCTTTATGGCCGCTACACATTGGTGACCGGCGAAACCGCACTTCAGGCCTTTAAAAAACATATCCACCCGGCCGTCGGTATTTATTTTATCATCGCTTTAACACTGGGCGTCTGCGGCAGCGTCATGGGCGTCATGGGCATCGTCGCGGAGATCAGCTCGGAATGGTCAAAAACGATGATCGAAGGCGGCATAGCACCGATATATTTTGCCTCGTTCTTTTCCGCTCTGGTCTTTTTCATTTTCTGGAACGGCAATACTCAATTTTTCGAACGCAGTCTGGCGGTAATTGTCGCCGTAATGGCGGCGAGCTTTTTGATCAACTTTTTCATAATGATGCCGCCGCCAATCGATATCATAAAAGGATTTGTCCCAAGCATTCCGGAAGTTCCATCGGGTTCAGAGAAAGGACCTCTATTGGTTATAGCCTCTATGGTCGGAACCACAGTATTTTCCGGCCTTTTCATCATCCGAACGACATTGGTCAAAGAAGCCGGCTGGACCTTAGAAGATGCAAAAACCCAAAGAAGAGACGCAATATTTGCAGTTGTCTTAATGTTCGTCATTAGCGCCGCCGTCATGGCGGCAGCGGCAGGCACGCTTCATGCCGGAAATATCGGACTCGAAAAAGCCTCACAAATGATCGAACTTCTAAAACCACTGGCCGGTCCTCTGGCCGTGTCAATATTTGCTGTTGGGATCATCGCGGCCGGCGTCTCGTCGCAATTTCCGAACGTGCTGATGCTGCCCTGGCTAATTTGCGATTACACCGAAACAGATCGCAATATGACGCTGCCAAAATACCGGATTATGGTTTTTCTGATATCATTGCTGGGCTTAGTCGTACCTTTGTTCGAGGCCAGGCCCGTCGCCGTAATGATTATGTCCCAAGCCTTCAATGCCATCATTTTGCCTGTCACTGTAGGTTGTATTTTTTACCTGACCAATCGCCAAGATTTAATGGGTAATTATAGAAATACCTGGCTTGCCAATGTCTTTCTAGCGGCGATTTTGCTGTTTTCTCTCTTCACGTCATACCTTGGCGTGACAGGCGTATGGCAGGAGATCACTGCGAAAACGACGCCAGCTTAAACTTCAGAACTATAAATACGCTGTAAATGTTACCGCGCGAGCCAGCCGCCATCAACGGGCAGAGTAATGCCGTGGACGTAATTCGATGCGCTTGACGCGAGGAAGACGGCGGCGCCGGCCAAATCTGCTGGCTGACCCCAACGGCCGCTTGGAATACGGCTTAAGATTTCTGCATTGCGTTTCGCGTCAGCTTGTAAAGCTGCCGTGTTATTTGTCGCAAAATAGCCAGGCGCGATGGCGTTGACATTTATGCCATGTCCCGCCCATTCATTGGCGAGCGCTTTGGTCAGCCCGCCAACGCCGCTTTTGGACGCCGTATAGGCCGGGACGCGCACGCCGCCTTGAAAGGTCAGCATAGAAGCGATATTTCGGGATCAGTAAACCGGCCGAAACGGCCTACGCCATTGCCAGTATCAAATTGCTGCCGGTCGGGCTGATTGGTCTAATCGTGGTCGCGATCCTGACCGCGACGATGAGCTCGATGGATACGGGGCTGAACACCAATGTCGCTATTCTGATCAAGGATATTTATCCCAAGCTCCAAAAGCGGTTTCAGTGGCAATTAAAATCCGAAACCGAGCTTTTGCGCTACGGCCGGATTTACACTTGGCTGATGGGGGTCATCATCATATTTTTGGCGCTTTATCTGGCGCAGCAAAAGGGCAAAGGTATTTTCGAGATCATGCTCGATGTTGGCGCGCTCTTGATGTCGCCGATCCAGATCCCTCTGATGTGGGGGCTGTTCATCCGCAGGACCCCGTCATGGGCGGCGCTGCTCTCAATCAGTTGCGGCCTCTTGGTTGCGCTTCTGGCGTTTCTGAACGTGCCGCTATCAACCTTCGGGTTTTCACCCGATGCGACATGGACGTTCCAAGCCAAGTTTTTCGGCGTACTGACCGCCGGGTCGCTGGGCTTTCTGATATCCATTCCGTTCGCTCCGGCCAAGGGCTCAACACACCGGACCATGGTCGATAAGTTCATTACCGAGATGAAAACGCCGATTGATTTCAAAGCCGAGATCGGCGCCGGCAATGATCTGGCCCAGCTCAAAACCATCGGCCGGTTCGGCCTCGCCATCGCTACCTTTATCGGTTTTATGCTGATCATACCCAATCCAGTCGGTGGCAGAATAGCCATCGCCGCTCTTGCCTTGATTATCGGCGGCATCAGCGCCCTGATGATAAGAGCAGCGTCAAGATCGTCGGCTCCATAAATTATAAGGAATTTTCTCTCTGTTTAAACTTATGGAGCCGGTTTCGTTGCACTCTTTCACGCACTGGGCTAATCGCTGGATAAATTCTAAATGATAATCCTTTTTCTTTGCCCATAAACCCATGGACTATATCGGACTGAGTAAAACTGTGGCTTGATGCTGGAACGTATCCGCCCGAAAGTTGTTTAAGAGCCACGGCAAATTTTCGTTAGTTTTTACTTGCACACTGTGCGATTTCGTTGTGATATGGATGATAGGAGTTGCCAAGAAATTCAACATTTAACAACTCTACATTAAGGGGCCGAGTAATGGGGATTAGACGTAAAAATGTTTTTCGAGTTGGATATTCAATTGTTTGTTGGGTATTGGCAACGCTATCAGTTTCGGGATTGGCCCTTGCCGCTCCGCCAACTTTTTCCAAAACTTTTTCACCGGATACTATAGGACCAGGCGGCACCACCACCCTCACCTTTACGATTGATAGTACCGGAAATGCTGTTCCGGTAACCGATATGGCTTTTACCGATGTGTTGCCCGTTGGTTTAACCATCGCAACTCCCTCTAATGCTTCTCATGATTGTGTGGCAGGCACCCTTACCGCGCCCAATGGCGGCGGAACCGTTACATTTGCTGATGGCAGTATTGGATCGGGCGCGTTTTGTACAGTTTCCGTTGACGTGACGTCATCAACAGTCGGTACCCACATGAACGTATCCGGCGACCTGACCTCGTCTGAAGGCAATAGCGGAACGGCTACAGACGATTTGATGGTTGTCTCCACCCTCCCTGGTTTCACCAAGTCGTTTTCGCCAAGTTCTACCAGCCTTGGCGGAACATCCACTTTGACGTTTACGATCGATAATACATCTAATACAGCTGTCATTGGTAATTTGGATTTTACGGATAATTTTCCAACTGGAATGGAAATAGCGTCTCCGCCTAACGCCAACACTGACTGTGTCAGTGCCTTAATTAACGATACAACTTTGACCGCCGTTGCCGGCGCAACATCCATGGCCTTGGATGCAAACGGTAGCACTTTATTTCCGGGCGCTGAGGTTTTGTCAGCCGGCGCGGCTTGCACCGTTTCCGTGAACGTAACAGCGACGGGTGTAGGCATGCTCAACAATATTTCAGGCAATTTGCTGTCAGATTTTGTTTCAGCGGGCGCAGCGTCAGCGACCTTGGCTGTAACAGCGACCGCGCTTCAACTCAACAAAACATTTAACGGTGATCCTGTTCTGCCGGGCGCTACAGTTGAGCTTGAGTTCACAATTCAGAACACAAATCGCACCGGCGTGGCGACGGCTGTAGCCTTTACAAATAATTTAGCCGCAACTCTGACGGGCCTAACCTATACAAGCCTGACATCAAATGATTGTGGTGGTTCTGTAGCCGGGGTCGGAACAACATCTATTAGTTTTTCCGGCGGCACAATCGCGCCCGAGGGCTCTTGTACAATTGTCACAAGCCTCACAGTTCCAGGCACTGCAGCGACAGGGTCTTACCCGAATACAACAAGTTCGATCACAGCCACAATTGGCGGCAGCCCAAGTGTTGGCGCTGCCGCGACTGACACGCTCTTTATTGAAGCGGCTCAGCCCCAGCTTTCTATGTCATTTACAAACGATCCCATCGGATCGGGCGACACGGTCGATCTGGAATTTACGGTAATGAATCCAAATGCGGCAGGCGCGGTGACCGATCTGACATTTATTGACGAACTGACGACGTTCCTGCCGTCTCCCATATCTTCAACTTTACCCGCGGCGGGATCTTGCGGTGCTGGCTCCACATTTGCAATTGTGTCTACCAGTTTTGGTCAAGCTTTATCGATGTCAGGCGGCAACCTACCCGCCTCCGGATCTTGCACCTTTAATTTTGGCGTCGATATTCCGGCCGGTTTCCCGGGTGGGTCTTATCCCAACACAACTAGCGACATAACCGGAACGTTCGCAGGCGCAGCGGTAACGGGCCCACCGGCCAGCGATACGCTTGTCGTCAATGGCGGAGCGACAGTCACGCTGGCAAAAGAGTTCACGGACGATCCGGTGGATCCCGGTGACGCTGCGACGCTGGTATTTACGATTACAAGCTCAGCGGAATCTACGGTCGATGCCACTGCCCTCGCTTTCACAGATGATCTCAACGCGGCTTTAACGGGCCTTACCTATGCCAGCTTGACCAGTAACAGTTGCGGCGGCACGGTTACCGGGGTTGGTACGACTAGTATCATGTTTACCGGCGGCACTGTGACCGCAACTGGCACTTGTTCGATTGAAGTTTCGACAACTGTTCCTCCTGCAGCGGGCGGTGGCAGCTATACAAATACGACCAGCAATTTAACCGGCACTGCCGGCGGCGTCGGATTTACAGCCAGCCCAGCCACTGCGGATCTGATTGTTAGCAGCGACATAACCTTTACAAAGGAGTTTTTGACCAATCCCGTGGCTCAAGGCGACACTACAAATCTTCGGTTCACCATCGACAATGCCGGCACGTCGGTCGAATCGATTACCTTTTTTACCGACAACCTTGCCGCAAGTTTACCCGGACTTACGGCCACTCTACCCCCAGTTACGAACACATGCGGAGGCACTATGAGCGGAACTACGTTCCTCACTTATATTGGCGGAACTTTGCCTGCAAATTCTTCCTGCATTATTGAAGTTGTGACAACCGTGCCAGTTTCGAGCTCTCCCGGAATTTACCGTAATGTAACAAGCGATTTGATCACCAGCGCCGGGATCCTTGCCCCCGCTACCGATACGTTGGAGGTCAGATCTGCGGCCTTTGATCTAAGCCTAACTAAGGAATTCACAAATGATCCTGTTGAGCCTGGCCAATCCGTCAATCTGGAGTTCACACTTGCCAACGACAACACCGTCAACGGTGCAACAGTGATTAGTTTCACTGATGATTTGGACGCCATGTTAACAGGCACAGTTGCAACAGGCCTGCCCGTGGCAGCTTGCGGTGGAACTTTATCCGGTACATCGACGATTTCCCTTTCCGGGGCAAGCGTAGCTGCCAATGATAACTGTACATTCAGCGTAGCAGTTAGCATTCCAGCCGCTGCAGCCGCCGCGACTTATTCAAATTCAACCAGCGATGTTTACGCGACCATGGGCGGCGTCGCCTCTTCTATAGCCGGCGCAAATGCTGATCTCGTGGTTTCGGACGGGTCCGCAACATTTACGAAATCCTTCACCAATGACCCGGCAGTTCCTGGCGGTACAGTGAACTTAGAATTTTCGATTGCAAACACCGGAACCGGCGGCCTCACTGATATGAGGTTCACCGATGATTTAGACGCGACGCTTTCTGGTTTGGTCGCAACCGGCTTACCTGCCAATGATATATGTGGATCCGGTTCCAGCTTGAGCGGCACGAGCAACCTGTCTTTCACCGGAGGCAACCTGAACATCGGTGGCGATTGCACATTTTCTGTAACGCTTCAGGTTCCTGCTGGAGCGATGCCCGGGTCAAGCAACTCAAATACAACCAGCGATTTGACCTCTGGAACTTCCGTTGTCGCAGCGCCCGCTACCGATTCACTTGATATCCAAGCGCCGGAAATTGAAATTTCATCGTCTGAAAGCGGCGCTGTCGCCGATGGCGGAACCGATGCGCAGGGCAATGAAGTTGTTGGTACTGCCAAAGTCGTGACCTACACGATCACAAATACTGGCGGCGCGGCCCTTAATTTAACCAATGCTGGCCCCAGCCTATCAGGCGGTGTCAATGTCGGCATGCCTACACCCGGGAACTATAGTTCGGCCACAGTCGCCGCAAGCGGTGGCACCGCAACTTTTACAGTAACCTATACTCCGCAAGCGGCCGGGGCGTTCTCATTTGATATCGACGTGCTCAGCGATGACTCTGATGAGTCTCCGTATGACATAGCGCTAAGCGGTACCGGTATTGAAGAGGTTGATATCTCCGTGACCAAGACTGATGGTGTGACAAGCGCTGCACCAGGTAGTTCTTTGACCTACACTATCGTTGCGGCGAATGCCGGTCCCTCAGCTGACCCGTCTGTAACATTGACAGATACTTTTCCGGCAGATTTGACCTGTACTTATACCTCGGTTGCAGCCGGTGGTTTGACAGGCAACACGGCTTCTGGTTCGGGCGATATTTCTGAGACACTGTCCATGCCCTCTGGTTCTTCGGCCACCTATACGGCAATCTGCGCAATTGATGCGGACGCGACAGGTACTTTGTCGAACACAGCATCTGCAACCAGTTCAATAACAGATACAGTGCCCGGCAATAATAGCGCCACAGACAGCGATACCGTGCTGTCGCCTGAATCTGATTTGTCCATCACCAAAACAGATGGCGTGACAAGCGCGGCGCAGGGTTCCAATATCACCTATACTATTGTCGCTTCGAATGCGGGGCCATCCACGGAAACAGCGGCTTTGGTCACTGACAATTTCCCGAGTGACCTAACCTGTACGCACACCTCATCTACAACCGGCGGAGCTTCAGGCATTTCATTTTCTGGCTCAGGCGACATTTCTGAAACATTGAACATGCCATCTGGTTCTACGGCCACTTACAGCGCTATATGTGCGGTAGGTCCTACGGCGACCGGAACCCTGTCAAATACAGCGACAATTTCAGGCTCGAATACAGATCCGGCCTCCGGAAACAACTCCGCAACTGACGCCGATACAGTTATATCCGCGGAAGCTGATCTTTCGGTTACTATGACGGATAGCGTCGACCCGGTTACGGCAGGATCGAATGTTACCTATACGTCTCTCGTGACCAATGCCGGCCCTAGTCCCGCCACAAACACAATTGCAACATTTACGCTGCCAGCGGGTGTCACCTTTGTTTCAACATCCGGATGTGCGGCAGATCCCAGTGGAATTCCGGCCTGTTCTCTAGGAACCATCAGCGCCAGTGGAAATGCATCTTTTAATGTCACGGTATCCGTAAATGCTGCCACGACAGCAGATCTAACGGCGAGTGTGTCTGTAGCAAGCGACGCGATTGATAATGTTCCTGGATTCAACTCTGACACTGAAGTGACTAGCGTCAACGAAATTCCAGTGGCAGATGCCGGCCCCGATCAACCTTCTGCAGTCGAAGCAACTTTGATCACTTTGGATGGCAGCGGTTCATCCGATGGCGATATGGATAGTCTAACTTATGCTTGGAGCCAAACTGCAGGTACGACGGTTACGCTGTCCAGCACAACAGCAGTCGGTCCGACCTTTACCGCCCCTGTGCTCGCCAGCAATACACCAGAAGTACTGACCTTTAGCTTGATCGTGAACGATGGTGCCGTAGACTCGGTTTCTGACACTGTCGATATCACCATCAATAACATCAACGAGGCGCCGATCTCGGTCGCCGGCCCTGACCAGCCCTCTGTCGTTGAAGCCACGCTCGTGACCCTGGATGGCAGCGGATCATCTGATCCTGACGGAGATGGTCTGACATACGCCTGGTCTCAGACCGCGGGCGCAGCTGTTACGCTTTCAAGCTCCACCGCTGTTGGCCCGACATTCACCGCCCCGTCATTGTCCAGCAATGCGCCTGAGACTCTAACCTTCAGCCTTATCGTGAACGACGGAACAGTAGACTCAGTCGCCGACACGGTTAATGTCGTCATTGGTAATATTAACGAACTTCCATTGGCCGATGCGGGCCCAGATCAAGGTTCAGTTACGGAATCAACGCTCGTAACACTTGATGGCAGCGGGTCTTCAGACCCGGATGGAGACGGACTAACCTATGGCTGGAGCCAAGCCGCGGGGACCCCCGTCATGCTATCGAGCGCCACTGCTGAGGGCCCCTCCTTCACAGCACCGACATTATCTTCGAACACACCTGAAACATTGACATTTAGTTTGATTGTAAATGACGGGTTCGTAGACTCTGTTGCCGATACAGTCGATATCACGATCAACAATGTCAACGAGGTACCGGTCGCAGATGCTGGCGCCGATCAACCCGCCGTCTTGGAAGCGACGGTAGCAACACTTGACGGATCTGGATCTTCCGATCCGGATGGAGATGGCCTCACTTACGCTTGGATTCAATCGGGCGGCACCACTGTTACGCTTTCAAGCTCAACCGCCGCCAGCCCAACATTCACGACGCCAACACTCGGGACAAACACGCCTGAAACCCTGACATTCTCTTTAGTCGTTAATGATGGAACTTTGGATTCGCCCGCTGATACCGTCGACATCACAATCAACAATGTTAATGAGACGCCGCTCGCTGATGCCGGCCCAGATCAACCATCTGCTTCCGAAGCAACAGTCATTACGCTCGATGGCAGCGCATCTTCTGACCCGGATGGTGATGCCTTGACCTATGCCTGGACTCAGACTGTCGGCACAACCGTAACACTGTCCGATACAACAGCCGCCGGTCCAACATTCACGGCGCCTACGCTGTCCAGCAACACGCCGGAAACCCTGACCTTTAGCCTGATTGTCAATGACGGTATCATCGATTCAGTGGCGGATACGGTTGATGTGACCATCAACAATGTCAATGAAACTCCGCTTGCTGACGCAGGGCCCGATCAGGATCCAGTATTGGAAGCCAGTTCTGTTACATTGGATGGCAGCGGATCGTCTGATCCTGATGGAGACAGCCTGACCTATGCCTGGACACAAACTTCGGGTACGTCGGTGATACTATCTGATGCATCCGCATCCAGTCCGACTTTCACCGCTCCAACTCTGGCAACCAATATCGCCGAAACATTAACCTTCAGCTTGATTGTCAATGATGGCACGGTCGATTCTGTTGCCGATACCGTCGATGTGGTTGTCACGAATATCAATGAGACGCCGCTCGCTGATGCCGGCCCAGACCAACCAAGTGTAATTGAAGCCACGATGGTTACGCTCGATGGCAGCGCATCTTCTGACCCGGATGGTGATGCCTTGACCTATGCCTGGACACAAACGAGCGGAACGGCAGTTCTGCTCTCTGATGCTACGGCGGTCGGCCCGACATTTACCGCATTGACATTGACGTCCAACACACCGGAAGTTCTAACATTCTCTCTCATCGTCAATGATGGCACTCTCGATTCTGTAACCGACACGGTTGATATTACCGTCAATAACGTCAACGAGGCTCCCGTCGCGGACGCCGGAATCGATCAAACTGGTATAATAGACGCAACGATTGTCACGCTTGACGGTACAGGGTCTTCGGACCCGGACGGGGATAGCCTGACATTTGCCTGGACCCAAACCAGCGGTCCATCGGTCACGCTTTCAAGCTCTGCGTCAAACAGCCCTACATTTACTGCACCTGCACTAACGGCCACAACGACGCTGACGTTTTCGCTCATTGTCAACGATGGGCAGGTGGACTCGGTAGCTGACACTGTCGATATTGAAATCCTTGAAAATATGGCGCCAACCGTTGTGATTTCCGGGGTACCGGATACGTCAAATTCTGCATTCACGGCAACATTCACCTTCTCCGAAGATGTCACAGGATTTGTGCTGGGAGATATAGTCCTCGGCAATGCAACGGCTTCTGATTTCGCCGGAAGCGGCGCTGTTTATACTGCCT
The DNA here is from genome assembly GCA_013002305.1 of Hellea sp. Taxonomy (GTDB): domain Bacteria; phylum Pseudomonadota; class Alphaproteobacteria; order Caulobacterales; family Maricaulaceae; genus JACOMS01. Next base: position 8,980 of record JABDKG010000099.1, on the reverse strand, counting down.
TGATAACACCCTCAGCTGATGGAACCGTGACAATTGATGTCCCAGCGGCAGTCGCGCAAGACAATGTCGGCAATGATAATACGGCTGCAGCACAAGCCACAACAACCTTTGACGCCACTTCACCAAGCGTTGCTATAGCTGCCCTGCCAGCAGATGTTAGAGGTCCGTTTGTAATTACGGTGACATTTAACGAAGACGTCACCGGATTTACAGCATCAGACCTCGTTATCGATAATGGAAGTGCGTCAAACCTCGTTTCCGTTAGTCCGAGCGTTTATATGGTCACAATCACGCCAACAGCGCACGGAACGGTAACAATAGAAGTGCCCGCAGACGCAGCCCAAGACGCGGCTGGCAATGGCAACACCGCAGGAGACCCAGTTTCCACTGAGTATATTGATGAAGACTTTGTTCGCACCCGAACAATGGGAATTATTAACAACTTCCTCGTGCGCCGCGCTGATCAAATAACGCTCAATGATCCTGACCTTTCAGATAGGTTCCTCAATGAAGGATCCGACGGCAGATTAAATGGCCATGCCGAGCGGCATACAACCCGTCTCGCCTTTAACGGAAGCCTAAGCGGCGAAGATGCCAATCTGGCCGGAATCTTCGGAGCGGATAGGGCAGCCAAGATAAATCTCTGGACTGAGGCCAGCCTCGTCAGCCTGCACCAGGACACCACTGACAATGATCTAGCCCTGATCTATGCCGGTATAGATTACCGAGTGGGTGATAACACCATTATCGGAATTATGGGTCAATATGACTGGGCCGAAGAAGAAGATAGAACTCAAAACTTTGAGATATCCGGCAGTGGCTGGATGGTTGGCCCTTATATGGTGACACGACTATCCGACAAATTGATATTTGATGGACGTGCAGCCTGGGGCAAATCGAGCAATGATGTCAGCCCATTCCAAACCTACACAGATAATTTCAAAACCAATCGCTGGTTGCTCAAAGGGCAGTTCACGGGTGACTTTATGCTTGATGACTGGCGCTTTAATCCAAACCTTTCAGTAATCTATTTTGAAGAGGACCAAAAAGCTTATGTGGACTCGCTCAATATCATGATCCCTGAGCAAACAATTAGTCTCGGGCGAATGACATTTGGACCACGCTTTAGCAAGACATTCAGACAAGGTGGGACCACATCGATAACACCAAACTTTGGACTGCGCGGCATTTGGGATTTCCAGCAAGCTGATATCCTTAACCTCAATACAGGTCTGGCCACCGGAACCGACAAACTTCGCGCCAGAGCGGAGTCGGGCCTAACATTCGGATTTGGAGGAGACACGCGTTTGACATTTGTTGGATTCTACGACGGCATCGGTGCTACTAATTATGAGGCCTATGGCGGTAAGGTCGGGATCTACTTCCCGATTGAATAAATCGCGCGGGATCGACCGTCACACAATTGGATGTTTTTAGACGAAAGTCATAATCAACCCATATATTACAAGGGTTTTTGGACTATATCGGATGGAGTAAAACGGTGGTTTGGTGCCCTGGAGAAGACTCGAACTTCCACTTCCATACAGAAACTAGCACCTGAAGCTAGCGCGTCTACCAATTCCGCCACCAGGGCTGATGACCAAACTGCCTCTCGGCAAGGCGCGCTCTATATGGGAAAGCGGCAAGCCCGTCAACAATGGCGGAGCGCAAACTGACGGCCAAGCTGCGACGCCTCGGCTCTTGCGCAAAATCTGCATTATCGTATGACTGGCGCCATGATTGCCGAACTCGGTCATATTCTCCTGATCAGCGCGTTGATCATTGCGGTTTTCCAGACGGTTTTGCCGCTCTGGGGGGCGCATCAGAAAGATAAGGCGCTAATGGCATTTGGGAGCCGAGCGGCGATTTTGCAGGCCTTGGCCCTGATCGGTGCGTTCGCGCTTTTGACAACAGCCTTTGTTACATCGGATTTTTCCGTTCTGCTCGCCGCGGATCATTCCCATACGGCCAAGCCGCTCCTGTATAAAATTACCGGCGTTTGGGCCAACCATGAGGGCTCGATCCTCCTGTGGGTGCTAATTTTAGCGATTTACGGGGCGATGGTGCCGATTTTTGGTAAAGCATTACCGGACAGTCTCAAAGCCCGCGCGATTGGCATACAAGGGCTTTTATGTGCCGGATTTTTGGGCTTTGTCCTTTTCACTTCCAATCCGTTTGAACGGATCAGCCCGATGCCGCAGGAAGGCCTCGGCCTTAATCCGCTTTTGCAGGACCCGGGTCTCGCCTTTCATCCGCCATTTCTATATTTGGGCTATGTCGGATTTTCGCTGAGCTTCTCTTTTGCCTGTGCCGCTCTGATAGAAGGCAAGGTTGACGCCATCTGGGCCAGATGGCTGCGCCCTTGGGTGCTGCTGGCGTGGAGCTTTATGACCATCGGCATTACGCTGGGCAGTCTCTGGGCCTATTATGAGCTGGGCTGGGGCGGCTGGTGGATGTGGGATCCGGTCGAAAATGTCTCCTTTATGCCCTGGCTCGCGGGGACCGCCCTGCTCCATTCCATATCAGTCCTGGGAACGCGGCACACATTGCCGAGCTGGACGGTTTTGCTCGCCATAACGACATTTTCGCTGAGCCTGATCGGGACATTCGTGGTGCGATCTGGCCTATTAATGTCAGTCCATACATTTGCCGAAGATCCAAAACGAGGCCTCTATTTGTTGGTGCTACTAGCGATTTATACGGGCGCGGCGCTGTGGCTTTACGGCCTGCGGGCGAAAGAATTACGCTCCCAAAATCAGTTTGAGCCCGTTTCCCGTAGCGGTGCATTGGTTATCAATAATCTGCTGCTCGTGGTCGCAACGGCGACCGTCTTTCTCGGGACTTTTTATCCGGTATTTGTCGAGGCCGTCTTTAATTACCGGATGGGCTCCAATGGCGAAGGTTATTTTAACATGACCTTTATCCCCATTATGAGCCTCTTGATCCTGGTGATGGGATTTGGCCCGCTATTAAAATGGGAACGAGACAAATGGCCGAGGCTGAAAACTATTTTGCCGCGTCTGCTTCTGCCAGCTATGGCAATCGTTTTACTCGCAGCAATTTTCGGAAAGTCGTTTTTTGCAGCTTTAGGATTGGGGCTTGCAGGATATTTGGCAATTGGAGTTTTGCTGGCTATCCGGAACCGCCGGCAACAGATCAAACAGCAAACGGCAGCGTTTTGGGGATTTGTATTTGGCCATTTAGGGCTAGCAGTTGTGACCATGGCGATCACGGTGATGGTTGTCTGGGGCGCTGACAAAGCTGACAGGGTACAAATTGGCGAGACCATTGAACTGGGAGCCTATGAGTTTACTCTGACCGATGTCACAGAATCTCAGCGCGATAATTATGCCTTTATCCGGGCTCGGATAGACGTTTCTAAAAACGGCCATGCGCTGGATCCATTATTTTCAGAGCGGCGTTATTATCCGGCTCGCCAAATGTGGACGTCCGAAGCCGGTTTGGATTTTAAAATCAAAGACACAATATTTGCAGCGATCAATGATAAAACTGAAAATGGCTGGGTTATGCGGGTTTATCATCACCCGATGATTGTGTGGATATGGATTGGCGGGCTTATGATTGCGCTCGCCGGATTTATTTCGCTCGCGGATCGGCGGCTGCGGCTGCGAGATGAGACGGAAGCGGTGATGTCATGAACCGGCTCAGATCCTTTCTTCCGTTAATCCTGTTTGGTCTTTTGGCCATTGGTCTTGCCGCGGTCTTATTTTTTAACAAGGATGACAAACTGCCCTCAAACCTAATTGATGAACCATTTCCTGAATTTATTTTGACGACGCTCGATAATCCTGATCAAACGGTCGATCAGACCATTTTGGAAGGCCGGGTTAGCTTGGTCAATGTTTTTGGATCTTGGTGTGTCGCCTGCGTCGTCGAGCATCCGGTTTTGATGAAGATCAGCCAGCAGGGCCGGGTCCAAATGGTCGGTATGAATTGGCGCGATAAGCGCGCCAAAGGCCGGGCGTGGCTGGATAAACATGGCGATCCTTATGATATTATCCTATTTGACGAAATCAGCGAACTGGCCGTCGGCATCGGCGTCACCGGCGCGCCCGAAAATTACCTGATCGACAAAAAAGGTCGTATTCGGTTAAAACATGTCGGCGTAATGACGCCGGACATCTGGAAGCGCGATTTTCTGCCTTTGATCGAATTATTGGAGGGCGAAACATGATACGGCAAACCCTGATAATGCTGAGCGTGTTGTTCGCCGCATTCGCCCTGACGCCCGTGATAAGCGCGCAGGACGCTCCTCAAATCAGCGAAGAAGTGGTCGAGCAGCGCGCCCGCGAGGTCGGGCGTCAATTGCGCTGCGTGGTATGCCGAAATCTGTCGATTGAAGAATCCGACGTCGCCATGGCCGAGGATATGCGCACAATCGTTCGGGCCAAGATCAGAGACGGTGCCAGCAACCAGCAAGTGCTCGACTATATGCAGAGCCGTTATGGCGATTTTGTGCTGTTAACGCCGCCGTTTAAGCCTCAAACTTACTTCTTATGGGCCCTGCCGTTTCTTCTGCTGTTTCTGGCATTTATCTGGTTCTGGCGCGCGGCGAAACGACAGTCGGGTAAACAGGCATAAGTTTAATGACCCGATCGATTAGATAACCGATCGGATGCGGCGTAAAAGGCAGATGTGAAATCACCATCTCCAAGGCCAATTGTGTCGATACCCGTTCGAACTAATACGACATTGTTGCGAGGTGAAACATAGATGAACTGTCCAAACCGTCCTATCGCCGCATAGTCTGGCGGACCGTCTGGACGCAATATTAACCACCATCCGTTTTTATATGCCCACTGACGGCCGTCATAAGCGTCGAAATTACTCTCGGACGTAAACTGCGTTGACCGTTCATACCATTCCTGGTTGATAAAAGGGTCGATGGTGTCCGGATTTGCGCTATCAAGCATGGCCTGACCAAACCAAGCAAGGTCAATCGGTGCGGCAACGAGGCCGCTTTCTAAGAGCGGAAAACCGTTATAATCAGTCGACCAAATGGCATCATAGTCTGCACCAAATTGTGACCAGAGCTCTTCTTGTAGTAAATCAGGCAGCGATTTTCCTGACGATCGTTCCAACGCCAAACCCAGCATATTCGGATTATAATTATTATAAAGAAAATTTCCCGGCGGTTCCATTATCTCTGGATATTTCAATACATTTTTTCGCAAGTCATCGGCGTAATAAACAAGCGGCTCATCCTGATTATAAAAGGGAAACGTCGTACTTTTATCATACTCGATTCCTGACCGCATATCGATTAAATGCGCCAGCGTAATATTTGAAAACTCTGAATTGCGCGCCTCCAATTCCGGCAGATAGTGCGTGATTGGCTGATCAATATCCTCAATCAATCCGGCCTCTATGGCGCGTCCCAATACAATTGAAAAAGCCGATTTGGAGACTGAAAACGTTGCCACGGCCTCCCCTGGCTCATGTAAACGAAAATGTGATTCATAAATTTGAACACCGTCTTTTATAACTATAAATGCGGTTGTACCCGACTTTTCAAGAAAATCATGTAAATCGATTATGTTTGCATCGGCTTCAAAGGCCTTTTCTACGCCCTCTATATCAAAATTAGCGGGCCTCAACTTTCTCGGAGTCGGCGCGTAAATTGACACACTCGGCTTCCAGTAAAAATCATCAAAGTTGGCATCTTGTTTTATGTAAACCCGGGCAATGTATCCTAACCCGTAGGTTAACTGTAGAAAACCAAGCATTAAGACCGTCAACGCGGCTAAAAACAAGCCAGCTTTTCTTATCATCTTGAAGCCTCTCACCTCTAAACGAAAACGATGAGATCGATTTGATCAATTGTCAACTCGGCGGCGTCGTTGGGGGTTACTTTGGTGAAGAAACGTTCGTAACAGGCTAAAATTGAGTCTGCATCATATTCTGGCACGAGTTTTGCGACAAGAGATTGCAAGCTGGAATGGTCCAGCTTTATTTGGAGCACGATCTCATGGCGAATGCCCACAATAGTCAAACCCGAAGCGGCACATCTGCCGTCGAAACTTACACATTGGCAAGCCTGCAGCGCCCCGCGAACAAGAGAATTGCCGATTTGGAATGGCGTATAAAATTTACGCAGATGAAGCTGAATTTATGGCACGATCTGGATAATGGCGAGTGGACCCGTTTAAAAGAATTGCACGAAGCGGCTGTACATGAGCTGAGGCAGCTCAACACCCAATTAGGCTAAATCCAAACTCTCAAAAAACTCGATATTTTCCGGCGAATATGGCTCTCCAATGTGGAGCAGATACCCGCCTGGATCCCACACATATAATATGCGCCAGCCCCATTCTGTGATGGTGGGTTCGGCGACTTTAACGCCCTCAAATTTCTGCGGAAGGTCAAGCTTGGCGAGATGTTTTTGCCAGTCATCAACACTATCGACCCAAAGTTGGAGCATGCCGGCGCTGTCCCGCTCTAGCCCGTAATGAAGTGTCACCAAAAACCGCTGTCCGATCCCAGTATCAAAGGCGCAAACATTGTCGTTCTCCCAATAGGACTTGAACCCGATATCGCGGTAAAATTGCTTGGCGGCTTCAAAGTTTTCAGGGCTATATCCCAGAAATGGTTTAAAGTCTTTGAGAGGCGGAAACTTAGTTTTCGTCATTCATATAGCCCATAAAAAAAACCGCGCCTCAAAGGGCGCGGCGTAATTTCATTTCTGTCAAACGACCTATTTGCGAATTGGCAAATAATCAGTTGAAGAATAAGAACCCGTTGAGCTGTAGCCGCCCGTTGATGAGGCGCCTTGCATGCAAGTTCCGTCCGGCTGCATAGTCGTGCCCGCTGGACAGATAACTGGGCCTGTGCTCGCGATTGAACCGGATGAATAGCTGGAACCTGAAGAATAGGTCGATCCGCTAGAATATGATGAACCCGTCTGCATGCAGGTGCCATCAGATTGAGCGGTTGTACCGGCAGGGCAGTCCACTGTTCCGCCGGACGCATAAGAAGATCCGGAATAGGAGCTGGTTGACCCTGATGAATATGATGAAGAAGACCCTGAGCTGTAAGAGCTGGATGTCTGCATACAGGTCCCGTCAGATTGAGCCGTTGTTCCGGCAGGGCAATCAATAGTTCCCATAGACATAGTCCCCGAGGACTGAACCGTCGCTGGATATGTTGTCATCGGATAAGTCGTCGGTGCTGGCGCAGGCATTGGAGCTGGCGCGGGCATTGGAGCCGCTGTACCGCAATTCATGCCGCTAAATTGTGAACAATCCGCGTAAACCACGCCGGTTGAGTACGCTGGCATTGGCGCGGGCTGAACCATAACAGCTTCACAACCACTGCTACCATAACGGTAGGAATCGCAGCTTGCACCACTTTCATATTCGGAAATTCCGCCATATCGATCACTTGTCTGACCACTACTTGCGCAAGCGGAAAGAGTTAGACCGGCGATACCCATTGCGGCAATTGCGCCGTTTCGTATTAAGTTATTCGTGCCCATACTAGGCCTCCCATTTTGAAACATTTGATGTCCTTTTCTGCAACTTATAGACCAAATAAACATGAAGTTTGTGTTTACGTTCACTCTGTCTTTCGACTGAACTTGGCTATAAAGAAGCCGTCCAGACCACCATTTTCCCTTAAATGGTGTGGTAAAAGCCGCAAATACCCGCCTGAGTTCCCAAACTCGCACCATTTTTCTTCTGAAAAACGAATCAGATCAAAATCACTCTGCTTTTGCAAGAAACGATTCATCTGTTCTTCACCTTCCTCCACCTGTAAGGAACAGGTACAGTACACTAATATTCCGCCCGGACGCAATTTTTCTACTGCTATTTCCAATAGACTGGCTTGTAGTCTCTGCAATTGCCCCAATTGTTTGGCCGTCTTTCCGTATAAGACATCCGGATGGCGCCGATAGGTGCCTGTGGCACTACACGGCGCGTCTAAGAGCACAATATCGAAGCGGCGTTCATCGTCCCAACTTAGCGCATCCGCGACGACTATTTCCGCTGATAGCTGCGTGCGGGCGAGATTGTCTTTTAAGATATCAATTCTGCGGCCGGATCGATCAAGCGCAACGACCTCGGCTCCGCCGGCGACTAATTGTAGAGTTTTTCCGCCCGGCGCTGCGCACATATCCAGCACCAATTTACCTTCAATATTGCCAAGGCTTTGCACCGGCAAGCTAGAGGCCAGATCCTGCACCCACCAATCGCCGCTATCATAGCCTGCCAGCTCCATCAACTGCCCCGCCTTGGGCAGTCTGATCGTATTTCCGAACATGACCTCACCGCCAAGTTTTTCAGCCCAGCCCTGCGGGTCTGATTTGACGGTCAAATCGAGCGGCGGTGTTTTTTGCAGCTGGGTTGCCATTTGCCGGGCGGCGGCGCGGCCATATGCGCGTTCCCAGCTCTTATATATCCAAGCCGGAATATTCTCACGCGGCGGGATCGCGCCCATGGCGGCTTTTCCTTCGCGGATCGTCCGGCGCAACACGGCATTTACCAGCCCCGCAAATTTGACATATTTTTTGTGATTTTTCACCAGCGTCACAGTTTCGCCAACAGCGGCATGATCCGCAGTCCCAAGAACCAATATTTGAACAGCGCCTATTCTTAGCGCATTCAAGACGAATTTTGGCGGCTCTCGATCAACAAAGCCGTTCAGAATCTGATCAATTTGTCCCTTTGAGCGGAAATAGGAACTCACCAACATACGAATAAATGCCCGGTCGCGAGTTTCCAGGGAATTATATTCCGGATCGCGCTCAATAGCAGATTCCAGAAGCTCTTGATTTTCCTCAATCCGGGTCAACGCCTTGACAGCGATCAATCTTGCATTTGGTTTCTGGCGGGATTTATCCTGTGTCATAGCGCCCCTTATCAGGGCGATTATGCTTAATAAACAGTCAACTCTCACTTAATCAAATTTTATGCCTCTTATTGTATCAAGACGATGCACAGGAAACGTCTGTTTCGATTGA
>JABDKG010000091.1 GCA_013002305.1 Hellea sp. | reverse complement strand
TTGATGACTTTGGTTGGATTGTCACCGGCATTAGGGACGTTTCTTGCAGGCGTCGTACTTGCCAATAGCGAATATCGGCATGAGCTCGAAAGTGATATCGATCCGTTTAAAGGATTGCTTTTAGGCGTGTTCTTTATCACGGTTGGCGCAAACATTAACTTCGGATTACTAGGGGGCAATCTGGGCCATATTGTGGGGATGACCTTCGCCCTAATCGCTATAAAAGCCTCGGTGCTACTAATATTGGCGAGAATTTTTAGAATTCCAAAACCAGAAAATTGGCTGTTTGGATTGGGTCTTGCTCAAGCTGGTGAGTTTGGATTTGTTTTGCTCAGTTTTACGGTCGCAAATGATATTATTCCCAAGTCAATTGCAGATCAATTATTGCTGGTGGTTACCCTTTCGATGTTGGTTACGCCGGCGCTTTTCATAATTTACGACAAAATTATAGCGCCGCGGCATAGCCAAGAGATCGAACGCGTAGCTGACCATATTGATGAGCAAAATCACATAATAATCGCAGGTCACGGTCGTTTTGGCGGCATTGTTAATCGTGCCGTCCGTTTTGCAGGGTTTGACACAACGGTTCTTGATTATAGCGCTGAACAATTAGACATACTTAGCGCATTTGGAGTCGATGCCTATTATGGCGATGCGACCCGCCCTGATCTTCTGCATGCGGCGGGTATAAAGACCGCTAAGGTGCTCGTAATTGCAATTGATGACAAAGACCATATCACGCGTCTGACCCATTATGTGCACCATAATTACCCGCACGTTCATATAGTTGCTAGAGCGATTGATCGACCTCACGTTTTCGAACTTTGGGAGACAGGGTGCCGTGATATTATCCGCGAGACCTATGATAGTTCACTGAGGGCAGGGCGATCTGTATTGGAAGCGCTGGGATATTCTCGCGACGAGGCCAATCAATTTATAAAGCAGGTCGAAAATTTCGATCGTGGCAGCATGCCAGAAATGGCCAGCCTTTATCGGTCAGGGGTTCCGCTTAAAGACAACAAGGATTTTGTCCAGCGGGCCAGGGAAATCCTCGAAGAGTTCGAAGCGAACATTCGTAACAACAACTGAACACAGTGCTAATTTAGCGAATCGTTAACTCTATTTGCGAGTCTGAGGTTAAGTATTTTTTGCTATTACAGCTCATGAAAATTGTGCTGGGACGTAGATTGATGGGAATATTTAGACGATTTGGGCGAAACGAGAGTGGCCAGTTTGCGATCATGTTCGCGGTGGCAACTACTATGTTTCTTGGCGCATTGATGGTTGCTGTAGATATTAGCAATTTGACTTCTGCAAAGACTAAAATCGCCGCGATTACCGATGCAGCCGCGCTTGCCGGCGCAAATTCTCACGGAAAAGCAAACCGGGAAGAAATCGTCACAGCTTTTTTGCTTGCCAATGCCAGTGAAATGTTGCCAGCCAAGATGATCGGTACGCCCGTCATCGATTTTGGCGACAATGAAAAAGAGGTTTCCGTTTATATAGATACCTCAATTCCGATGACGTTTTCTGGGGTTCTTGGCATAAAAAACAAAAATGTCGGTTACGAATCGGTCGCGATATATCCAAACAATATGGATCCATTGACAATTGCGTTTGCTTTGGATGTATCCGGTTCTATGGGCGAGACCACAACTGATGGCGAAATTAAACTCGATGCTTTAAAAGATGCGACGTCCCTGATGTTTGATACGATTGAGAATAAAGTTGGCGATCCATATCTTATTGAGGACAAAGTTCGTACAGGATTATCGACATTTAATGGTAGTTTGTCGGTTACTCACGATATGTCTTGGGGATTTGATGAAATTGAAGACGCGATCGATAAGCTTGAGGACGGCGGATGGACGAATACCCACGCGGCACTCGTAAACGCCCATAATCAAATTCTAACCGATCGCCTGTTTCGCGTGGCAGATGATCCAGAGATCGATCTCAATAGTCTTGACGAGTTTGTTATTTTCATGACCGATGGTGCCAACACGGCTGGTGACCCGTTTCAGTTAGACGAAGATTCATATCAGGCCTGCATTGCTATGCGAGAGGATGGGATTGAAGTATTTTCCATCGCATTTACAGCCCCGGAAGAAGGGCAATTATTATTGATGGATTGTGCGTCCTGGGACGATCTGACTATCGATATAAATTCCGGCCGCGCCGAGCACGTAAATAAAAAGTGTCGCAAAGACAACAATGGAAACGGGCCCGGAAATAATAATGGCAATGGTAACGGTGCCAACAATAATAATGGAAACAAGAACGGTCATACCAAAGCTAAGTGCGACAAAGATTATGACTTGGAAAAAGAAGCCCACTATTACGATGCTGAGAATGCCCAAACATTTAACGAAATATTCGAGACTATTGCTTTAAAAATCAACGAATCTGCAATTCGCATTATCTAATCTCCAAGTATTTTTAATTTCGGCACGCACGGTTTGGCGGACCGGTTATCTTGCTATAATTTACTCAAAATAGGCGTTCCAAATGCGCATCTCATTGTTTGAGTTTTCCGGTTCATAATGCTAGAAAAATAGGGAATTTCCGCCCGATTCGACGGGCTTTTCTTATTTGGGATAAACGGTCGCAAAAAACCGGCTAAATGTCTCTTTTGAAAGTGTGCAATGAGCGACGAAAACGACACGCCGGAAGAAGATAATCCGC
>JABDKG010000061.1 GCA_013002305.1 Hellea sp. | reverse complement strand
AACCTTGCCACTCGTTAGCGGTACGCCGCCGGGTGTTTGGTATTGGGTGTGTTCGTCAATTAATGATGGCATGGTATAATCTCGATATGGATTTTATCACTGTCTTATTGGCCGTTTGGTTTGTTTTTTGGTTGCTCTCTAAGTCCCGGCATTATTGACCCGATTGGACTAATTTCTCTAAAGCGCCCATAGCCTTAAAGTCATCAACACCCCTGAAATGGGTTATGCCCTCATCTAACCATGTGGCGACATTTGCCAATGTAGACCTTTCTAGTGCCTGCTGCACCTGCCTACCGCTCTGGGACGCAAATGTGTGCCGACTAAACGGAGTGGTTAAAACATCATCCAGCGCGTTCGATAACAATATTTGCGGGGCTGCATCATCCGAAAATGACGCGCCATATTTTAAAGCCACATCATCAGCTAACTCATACGCCTCAATGATTGGGTTTCTTGATTCCGCCATACTAATCCATCGGCGCATTTTTTGCCCCGTGGCACTTACCGAATACTTACCAAACAGACTCTTACCAAAAGCATCCCCTAGGGCGTTTATCGCGTCTTTTGTATCCGAAAATATGGTATTCACCGAATCATAGTTAGAAGAAACGCCTTTAAGCTGTTCGTTAATATTTCTTCTCAATGATTTCAGTACATTTTCTGTTTGACCCGTAAGCGGGTTTTTGCTTCTACCTGCCTTGCCAAACTGCACGAAATCATCAATATTTTGCTTAAGTTTGTGCATAGCGTAAGCGTCGGGGGTGGGGCCTAATGCCTTAATCTGGTCTTGAATAATCCTCAACCCCCGTTGGTTGCTAGTTTGTCCATGCAGTCTAGAGCCTGGCTCAAATGCTAACTTTCCTTTTTTTATTGTCCCGCCCAATTCGGCGATATCGTTATAAAAGCCCTGAAATATCCCCGCATGATCGATAGATTTACCCCCTAGCGATTCTTTAGCGATAGAGTTGATTTGCTTCCCTACATTTTTATTCAGGTCTTTAAGGTATTGGTAACGCGTCATAATCGAGTCGCCCATTACCATTTGAGGCCGATTCTTAACCCCCCAAACCGGGTCTTTCTTGGCGCGCTTGGCAATATCGATCATTTCTAGCGCTTTTTTGCGTGTTGCTGGATTCTTGCCCGCCGAACGAGCAAAAGTTATAACCTCGTCGCTCCACCCTTGTTTGTGCGCTTGGGTGGCTAATGGGTAATCAACAACCTGCCCTTTTTTGTCTAGCATAAACCTGGCCGCCCTAACGTCATCAGCGCCCTCTGTGAGTGATGTTTTTATCTCGGCCCTAGTCATGCCCCGAGATGATGGTTTAAGCGATTTTAACCTATTTGAATACGCGCCCAACCCTGCGGCGGTTAGCATTCCCGTTACCATCTCGGGGAAAGATTCATATATTGCAGCAACAGCAGGCGGCATCCCGGCATCTAGCGCCTCATCGCCCAATCTGGCCTTATCAATCCAGTCGGCCACGGGTTTCACCATTTCGGCAAACGCTGCCTGATCTGTCTGCGCCTGATCTGTTTTAGGTTGATAAGTTAGCGCCTCGCGAACATCGCGCACCATTTGCCCGCCCGCGCCCTCGGGTGCAAGTGGGTTTATAGCCTGGCTCAAGCCAGCGATCCCCGCCACCGGCTCGGCTGCCATCGCGGTGCCTTGTTGCAGCGTCCTTTCAAACATAGACGCCGCTGACGGGTAGAGTTCACTTATCGGCGTACCCCCGCCTACATCAAAAGCACCGCCCGGTGTTTGTCTTGGTTGGCCGTAATCCTCACGCGGTTGGGCCTTTGCTTCAATCCCTTTTCGAAGAGCAAGCTCCGCCCTCATATCGCCAGAATCTATCGCCCTTCTTAATTGCAGTTCTTCGGCTGGCGTCATAAACTACCGCCCTGTTTCTGCCTCAACAGTTCAAGCTCCTGCATTTCCTCTTCTGTAAGGTCATTACTAGAGGGCGCAGACAATTCGCGCGATATAGCATCACCAATGCGCTGTATTTCAGAATACACAGTAGCATCGTCGCCAAACGGGTCTAACCCGCCACCGGCAACCGCCGCAAGTATTTTAATATCTGATTCAGACAAAACGCCCGTCATCATTTTTAAGTTATCCACAGTTAGGATGCTTTTTAACTGCTCAAAATCAGTCCTTGCCTTAAGGGTGTCAGGCATTAGCGTTGGCGTGATTTGAGACACCGGCCCGACGTATGATTCCAATCCCTTTTTGTTTTTTATTAGTTCATCAGTAAGGCGTTTGATGGTTTCTTTTGTTTGGGCGGCTTTTTCCTTTTGTTCTGATGCCGCCAGCATCGCCTCACTAGTTCTGAACGCGCCCGCGTCTATATCTTGGCGTAGTTTTTCCATTTCTAACTGCTTGCCACGCGATGCCTCTAGTATTTCAACCTTGCCCTGCTGTATATCAAGAGCCTCAGTAACATCTGACTTGCGCTCGATATCTTTTTTCTTGCCAAATGTTTCTAATTGCTCGGCAGCCGTCTGGCCGGTAGAGCCGACTATTTCTAGCTTGCCCTCTGGCGATCTTCCCGAGCCATCAGCCGCGACTACGTTGGCGCGGACTTCAGCGCTAGACGGATCGCGGATAGTGGTTCCGTAAAAAATATTCCCTTTCGCGTCCTTGTATTCAACCTGGCCGCCGAATTGTTTTTTAGAGTCGCTTATTCCAAAAGCCTTATCTAGCTGCTTATCCGCATCCGTCGCCCGCGTAATATTCCTTGATAGAAACATATTCATTTCATCGGGGTCGGTGATATCAATGCCTTTTTGATAAATCCCTATGGGTTCGCCGCGATCTTGAGCAGCTTGGGCAAGGGCGATTAACTCCCTATGCTGTTTCTGGAATGCTGCCCGCCGTTCGTCGGGGTCTGACAGACCGTCTTGAAATGACCTAACCCGAG
>JABDKG010000045.1 GCA_013002305.1 Hellea sp. | reverse complement strand
CCGCCCTTCCCACGCGGTGTCCGGACGATATGAGCGGAAGTTGGATAAGTTTTAAAAGTCTGGGAGCTATTCCGTACCGAAGGTAATGCCGGCGAATGCTAATTTCTCAATCTCCTGCTGGCCGACAAATACGTCACCGGGCTGCTCTCCGACAAGCAAATCCTCAACATGTTTGACCATGAATATCATGCAAAGTTTTTCGACGTGATCCGCCAACCAATTATATTTGAGCGATGTGACATTAACCCGTGGCTATTTTAGCGAGTGTAATATATTTCAAGCTGAAATATTTATAAGCTGTTGCAGCATTGGGAATGAATTGAGGCCGTTATGATCGAACTATTGACTGCCCCTGAAGTTTGGGCCGCCTTTTTTGCGTTAGTCACGTTAGAAATAATCCTTGGTATAGACAATCTTATCTTCATTTCCATTGTAACCAATAAACTCCCCGAACATCAGCAAGTGCGTGCCAGGCGCATTGGCATAAGCTTAGCTTTATTTTTGCGGTTAGCCCTCCTGAGCATAATCGCATGGCTTATCGGCTTGTCCGCAACCGTTTTCGATCTCGGCTTTACCGGGAATTTAAACAATTACGGAAAGCCAAGTTTTGAAACTGCATTTTCCTACAAAGATATTATATTGATCGTCGGCGGTATATTTCTCGTATGGAAAGCGACAACAGAAATTCATCACAAAGTTGATCCCGAACCTGCCAATACTGTCTTCAAGGCAGCGAAACCTAAGCTCGGATTTTCCGCCGCTATAGTTCAAATCATTCTGCTGGACTTAGTATTTTCAATTGATAGCATTTTGACGGCCGTTGGCATGACAACACATTTGCCCGTCATGATTGCGGCCGTCGTTATCGCCGTCGGTGTTATGTTTCTGGCCGCCGAGCCTTTGGCGCGTTTTATCAAGAACAACCCCACCATAGTTATGTTGGCTTTAGCCTTTTTACTCATGTTGGGGATGATCTTGATTGCGGATGGCTTTGGCGTTCATATACCAAAAGGCTATATTTATGCGGCCATGGCGTTTTCTGTAGCGGTTGAATTTTTAAATATGGCGTCTCGACGAAGGCCGATGATTACACCTAAGCCGCAAGGCGAAAATGCAATTAGTTCGACTCAAGAAAACTCTTAATCACACACCCGGGAATCGATTATGAAACCGTTTGCTAAAACAGGGATAATGAAAACATTTATAGCAGGCTTGGTAGCCCTGTTACCTGTTGTTTTGACCTTCGTGATTATGAAATGGCTGGTTTTAAAAATTGCTTATCTGATAGGTCCCGCGTCACCCTTGGGAAGCACGCTTCAAAACACCATCTCTTTTGTAACCGGTAATAATCATCAACTTATCTCATATTTTATGGGCCTATTTTTGGCGATCATTCTTATTATTGTGTTGGGGGTTATCGTGCAGGCCCGTTTGAAATATAGCTTTGGTCCATTCATTGATCGGCTTTTAATCGGCACGCCGGTAATAGGGAATATTTACAAACCCGTCTCGCAAGTCGTGCGATTGCTTGGCAATAATGAAGACCCTGAACTCAAATCCATGACCGTAGTTTCTTGCAAATATGCTGGCGTTGATTGCCTGGGACTTTTGACGTCTAATAAAATTTATACAGTTGATGGACAGCCAAGAAATATGGTGTTTCTTCCACAAGCCCCTATTCCGATGACAGGTAATCTCGCGCTCGTCCCTTCCGAAAGCATTCACACAATGCCCGACATGACAGTTGAAGAATTATTACAGACATTTGTTTCCCTGGGCCTTGTATCGAAAGGAAATACTGAAACAAAGTGATTGCGCGTGAAAGTTATAGCCTCGAACTGAGCGAAGCAACACGATCGCTAAGGGGGACCTATGAATTTTAAGACGAATGAGACCGCTCAAAAATTTGTTTTTTTTCTCCTCACATTTTTGTGCATCTCAAATCTTGCCGGATGTGCCGGACCCAAAAAGCCAACCTACAAAACGAAACCGCAAAAATTCAACTGGGGACAAATGTATGTCTGGATGGCCCCTGTGTCTGTCGGTGATAACAATGATGCCCAGGGTAAAGGCTATCTCCTGATCAATACATCCTACAAGAATGGTGTGAAGAACAAGAATTGCACCCTCACGGTCAAGCAACTTCACTTGAAAGACTCAAAACGCGATGTCGATTTAATTGAAGTAAATCCTATAGCTAAAGACGGGTTGCCTATGACCAAAAAAATTGGCGCGTACAACACCGGACAATTTCATCTGGCCGATTTTCCGTTCGATTATGACCGTTCAAACTTTCCTTATGAATTAAGCATCGATATGATTTTAAACTGCCCTGATATGAAATCGACAGATAAGTTTTCCAAGAAATTGGAGTTTCGTATGGAGTGGCCGGTCATCTGGATGCAATAGCCCGCAGAAAGGTCTTAGCCGTCACGGATTGGGGCAAACCTTTAAACAAGTACATGTCGCTTTTTTTTGAAAACGCGACGAGTTGATTACGGATAAGCGGAACTACTGTCTGGATTCAGGTAAGATCCCAAACCCGAGGGCCTGATCGAGAATAAAAAATATCCCGGCTCCAATTAGGAGCAGGATACGTACCTTAGAGAAATTTTCGTACCCGGAATCCCCAAATTCCTGGCGAAACCCCCTGGATCGCCAATTCGTCCACATCCACCAGGATCGTCTATTCCCCAATTGGAAATGTTCAATCACGCCAATAGCGATCATACCCAAACCGATAAAAATTTTAATCATAAGACTGTCATCTTGTGGAATAGAATAATCTGAATTGGTAAAAATAAGGTTTGAATATCCTGATTGGACCGGAAACATTGCCATGGTGCATTACGGCCTACGGCCTCCATGACATGTTTGACGATGAATATCATGCTAAGTTTTTCGACGTGATCTTTGACCGGGTTTTTGGGTAGGTCGTTGGATCAAACACCGTCCCGTAGGGTGTTATGAAGCGTCCTTCAAGACGCCGCAAATCGGCTCCTCAGGATGAGGGCGCAATACGCCAAGATTCAACCGACCGTTCACCGGATACATTGCTGTGGTGCATTACGGCCTACGGCCTCCATAACACCCTACGATTTCGGTCGAGCTTTGGAGTCCGGGATATGTGCGGCAGTCCTCCCCTAAAAACGGGTTGGCGGCTTGCAGTCGCGGATTATAGCGCTAAACAATTGCCATGAAAGATTTGCATTCAAACGACTGGCGGGCCTGTTCTTTGCGGTCTGCGGTCATCGGGTTGCGCCCGCTGTTTTTGATTTTAGGTTTAGGTCTGTTGCAGGGCTGCTCGACGACCAGTTTCCCTTGGCCGAGCGCGAGTGCCGTCTCTCCGAGCAGCGCCAAATCTTTATCGGATTTCTCGAGCCTATCGCGCGCAGAGGCCATGGCCATGATCGAAGGCCGGTATGCTCATTATGATGTCGTGGCGTATGAGGATTTCAACGCTAAACCCGTGATGCGGACCTTTGTGATCTCTTATGGGTTTACGGAGTTTTTTGTCAACGGGGATCAGCTTATCGAACGCGATCGCTTCTGCAGCGCGAAGCATAAGATGAGTTTTAAAACCGTGCGCACGCGCTTTAGTGATGAAGCGACACAAGCCATTATCCCTGAAGATAAGGTCGTTGATCTCTTTTTGGAAAACGGTCAATGGCAGATCGTGCGTGAAGCCACGCCGACATTACTGGGTATTCGGGGCGATCCAAATTTACCGCTCTCGCGCGATAAAAATGACCCTAATATTGAAGACAGTGACGGCGACGGTAAACCCGGCGTTACGGTCAGAGTGATGATAGGCGGCTTCATTAAAGGCAAAATTTATATAACCCGCCGGGAAGTGTTTAAGAATATTATGACGGTAGAAACTTTTGATCGCATTAGCGGAACGGTCATTGACCGGTCTGAGCAGTTTATATTGGGGGCCAATTTGGGAATACTCAATAAACCGTCAGACCCCGTGCAGCACCCGGATCCCAAGATGAACCCGATTTTGCTAACCCGCTTGCCGGATGACATTCTAACCTGTGACCAACTTATGGATAACCGCGAAAAACTGTTTCCGCCGGAACCGGATTTTTTCTAATGACTGACTTAGGCGTATGACAAAACTTAAAAGCTGCCATATAAGTCTAAAAAATTTCACCAGAAGACGTAATCAAAACTTCAGCATGGCCAAAAAAACACCAGCAATCGCTTCCGTCACGGCAGCTTTGATCGCCGCGTCTGTCTCGTCGCCCGCTTTTTCACAAGCGCCTGACAAGACAGAGAGTTTTCTGCCGGATGAAATTATTGTGACGAGCTCCAAACGAGAGGAACGGCTGCAGGACGTTGCCATTTCTCTGTCGGCTTTTGACGACGATTTCTTGGAGAATGCCGGCGTAAATAGCCTGACGGAGCTGCAGGACTATACGCCGAGTCTGAGCATTAAAACCGGAACTGGAAGCCGCGCGACCGCCATTCGCATCCGCGGTATCGGCTCGCCTGGCAGTAATTCGGGTATCGATCCCAGTGTCGGGGTATTTATAGATGGCGTCTATCAGAGCCGGGCCGGCATGAGCCTGGTTGATCTCGTCGATGTTGAGCGCGTTGAGGTCTTGCGAGGCCCGCAGGGCACGCTCTACGGCAAAAACACTGCCGCAGGTGCCATCAGTATTTTCACACATAAACCCTCTATGGAACAGGAAGGCGAACTTGCGCTGACCTATGCCAATGATGACCGCAAAGAAATTCGCGGCATGTTAAATACCCCTCTGGGCAATTCCGGTCATGCCATGCGAACGACGGCTTACCTGGTCAATGGCGACGGGCTTCACACCAACAGCTACACCGGCGAAGATGTGAATAATGTCAACAAATGGGGCGCTAAAACTCGCGTCCTGCTGGATTTGGACTCGGCGGGTGAGCTGCTGATGACACTGGACTATAGCAAAGAAGATACAAATTGCTGCGCTCTGGCCGTAATAGACTATGATGGCCTATCGCCTTTAAACGTGCCGCTTACAAATACACCCTCCGCTGCATTGCAGGCTGAGCTAGGGCTCAACGCATCAGGCAATCCGGTCTTGTTTTATACGGCTTTTGAAGACAGCGAAGGGTTCTCGCCGCCGGACGCCGACCCGTTCGGGGATGAGCGTTGGTTTGACGGCGAATATTACAACAAGGTGGACGTTGGCGGCGTCGCGGCCGAGTGGAACTTAGCCCTACCAAACAAGGACGCTCTGACATTTATCGGGTCTTGGCGTAATTATAAATCCGATAGCGCTTTTGACGGGGATTTTACGGCCTATCAATTGTCCAACACCACCACAGATGTTGAGCTGGACCAATATTCCCTCGAGCTGCGAGTTGCGTCTCCGGGGGGAAAGGCATTTGATTATGTCGGCGGATTATACGCCTATCATTCGAATTTTGATTCGCTGGGCACTTTTGCGCTGGAACAGCCGCTGGTGGAAAACATTGCGATCACACCGACCTTCCCGCTATCCCGCCTGTTTCCGCAAGGGACTGTGAACATTGATACCAACCAATATCAAACCACCAGCTACGCCGCCTATGGGCAGCTCGTTTGGAATATCGATAGCAAGTTCAAGCCGGCGCTTGGCCTGCGTTATACCTTTGAGGAAAAAAAGCGCATTGGCTCCCAGATCACCACGCCAACATCACTTGTTGACCTCGCGCCGATAGCCGGGCCGGATATTTTCTTCGATAACCAGCGCAGCGACTCGGCGATTTCGCCGTCCCTTAATCTGCGCTATTTCGTCAATGATGATGTGATGGCCTATGCCAGCGCCAGCCGCGGCTTCAAGTCAGGCGGGTTCAACCAGCGCCGGGAAAATATCGGCTCTGACGGAGAGTTTGGAGAGGAAACCGCCACCAGTTTCGAGCTGGGAGTCAAAGGCCCATTTTTCAATAGCGCGGTCTATTACGTCGACTATGACGATTTTCAGACCCAGACGTTTGACGGTGCCAATTTCAAGGTCACGAACGCCGGGTCGCTGGAAAGTTACGGCGCGGAATTTGAGGTGATGTATCCGGTTAAGGACAACCTCATTGTGGGCACTGCGCTTGGCTATAACAAAGCCAGCTATGCCGATTTTAAAAACGCACCGTGCACAATCGAAGCGTCTTTTTATGATTATTATGTCACCCAGGGCAATGATCGCGGCAGTCCGGGGGTCAACGCCAACTGCACCACAGATTTGACCGGTGAGCCGCTGGATAACGCCCCGGAATGGACCGCGAGTTCGTTCGCCTATTTTAACAAAGATCTGACCAAGGCGCTGGAGCTAAGCGTGCTTCTGCACCATAGCTACACGGATCGTTTTTTCCTGGAGCAGACACTCGACCCCAGATTGGTGAACGATCACGTCAATTTGGTAGATCTGAATGTCACCCTGGCGAACGAACAAAAATGTTGGGAAGCCTCCGTTTGGGGCAAAAACCTACTGGATGAAGGTTATTATGCCGCCGGTTTTGTGATCCCGGCCGCCAGCGGCTATGCCGGCGTCGTCGCCCCGGACATGAAATACGGCGCAACCCTGCGCTTGCGGTATTAAGCCTGAACTTGGTCTAAAACTGTCGCGAAGCCGAAATTATACTGACCTTCTGAGTTAAGTCTTCTGCGTTTTCTCGATTTAGATATAACGGTCGTCGCTGTCAGCCTTGTGCGCGCAGAATAAGACTATTTTAACCTGAAAGCTCATAATTAATATTGCCTTGGAGCTCTGAAATTTGCCCGATCTAAAACACCACCTCTGGCTTCAAAAACAAAATGCAGAAAAATTGCATAATTTATATTAATTAAATTCAATGACTTACTGCCCATATTAACTGTTTTGGAAACTATCGTAAACGGTCGGTTACCGCGTTATTTGGAGATTATAAACCATTGCACCCTACAAAACGGCACACAGACGGAACAACATCCAAAAACTAACATGGGAATGAGTGTAATGAAAAATTTTGTATCAATTCTAAGCGTGGCCGCATTGACAGCCGCATTCGGCGCGACAGCATATGCGTCTTCACCTGACGTCTATGTCGTCAACTTCCGCAATGACCAGAGCGCTGAGAGCCAACAGCTCGACCGCGAGCTAAATTCGGCCATGTCTATGGTTGGCGGTTCAGCCGAGCAGGTCATCATCGATACATCTAACGCTGCGAAGTGGCAAAAAGGTGCTCACGAAGCATTTGACCGCGATATCGTGCCGGTATTCAATCAGTGGGTCGGTCTTCCCGGCTTCGCCGCAATTGTTGACGCTAATTCCAAGCAAGTCATTGGTTGTGTCAACAGTTCTTTCAGCTCAGCTGAAATTGCCGAACAGGTTCGCGCTATGGCCAGCCGCGCTGCCGGTAACGCTCAATTGTCTACGGCGTCAACACGCATGAAGACAACTCAGTGTCCAGCAGCGCATAATACGCCGCCAGGCTCGTAAGCCAAACAAATACGTGGGAAGGCCGGGTGCTCGCACCCGGTTTTTTTATGAGCGGCAGATAAATGTTCAGTTCACGGAACTGTTACAGTTATGACTGTAATCGGAGGATGAACTTTTCCGGATTGGCGTATAAAAGGCCTTTAGTTTGACAAGGAAAGACCATGCGACTGAAATTTATACTGCCGCTGTTTACGGGCTTCGCTATGAGTGCCGGCGCGCAGACCAATCAGCCTTACTATCCGGCCCCAATGCCGAGTGCACAGGTTCAGCCCGTCGATATGTATGTGGTGATGTTTCGGGCTGACTGGTGCGGCCCTTGTAAAATTGTCGAACCCCGTCTTGATCAAGCGCTCAATCAGCTGGCCGATAGCGGCATTGAACATGTCACCATTGATAGCTCGGATCCGCCGCGCTCGAAAAATAGCGCCCATCTCGCTTTTGATCGGGATTTCGTCCAGCAATATAATAGCTGGTGGGGCGTGACAGGCTTTGCCGCTATGATCGACGCCGATACCAAACAGACATTAGGCTGTGTGGATCTGACTTATGATGCCGCGTCTATGGCGATGCATATTCGCAACCTCAAAGAATTTGCCATGAGCAATCAGCAGACTTTCGACGTTACCTGCCCCGCGCCGAATAATTAAATCGTTTCATCCAAAGAAAATCTTTAGTCAAAAAAGGACCTAATGGGTTAGCTTGCCGAATTGTCGGCGGGCTATTTTAGGCTTAGCGCTCGTCGGCGATTTCCTGACGGGCTTCCGCGAGCATGGTTTTGAGCTTATCTCGAATGGCTATATCGGAAATTTCCACACCGGCTTCGGTGAAATCGGCGCGCAATTTGCGATATACGTCATCATCGCCAGCTTCTTCCATATCCGCCATAATGACTTCGCCGATATATTTTTTGGCCTCTTCTTCTGATTTGTTCATCATATTGCCGGCCCAGATTGCGATTTTCTTATTGCGGCGAGCTTCGGCTTTAAATTCTTCCGCTGCTTCCAGCACAAATTTGGTTTCGGCCGCTTTTTCTTTGTCTCTAAACGAATTCACTTCGGTGCTCCCATACAGATTTCGAGTTCCTTATCCTCATGTAGGGATATCCAAGTAGATTCTCAATGCAAATTCGTCACATTCGGCAGTAAATTCATTGCCGCCGCGAAGCGGGTGGTCTATAGCGCGCTCATCACAGACCCAACTGAGTCTTTTTGGGCGAGGGAGATGGTATGAGCCGCCGCAAACAGATTTATGAAGGTAAAGCGAAAATCCTCTATGAGGGCCCCGAACCCGGGACACTTGTGCAATATTTTAAAGATGACGCAACCGCGTTTAACGCGCAGAAAAAAGCCACGCTTGACGGCAAAGGCGCCCTGAATAACCGCATTTCCGAATATATGATGATGCGCCTCGGCGAAATCGGCATACCGACCCATTTCATCAAGCGCCTCAATATGCGCGAACAGTTGATCAAGAAGGCTGAAATTATTCCGCTTGAAGTGATTTGCCGCAATGTCGCCGCGGGCACAATGTCCAAGCGCCTCGGGATTGATGAAGGCGAAAAATTGCCGCGCTCAATCGTCGAATTTTGTCTCAAGCGCGATGATCTTGGCGATCCTCTGATTGCCGAAGAACATATTCACGCCTTTGGCTGGGCCTCTCAGGCTGAGCTGGATGAAATGATCGGCATGACCCTGCGCATCAATGATTTCATGCAAGGCCTGTTTTCAGGCGTCGGCATTCGTCTGGTTGATTTTAAAATCGAATTTGGCCGCGTGCCACTGGCCGAAGGTCACCAAATTATCCTGGCCGATGAAATCAGTCCGGACAGTTGTCGTCTTTGGGACCGCGACACCGATAAGAAGCTCGATAAAGACCGCTTTCGCCGCGATCTTGGCGAAGTTACCGAAGCCTATCAAGAAGTTGCGATGCGGCTTGGCATCTTGAAGCCGAACCCATCCAATCCCCCTACTCTCTCCGTTGTTTCCAGCGACGACTGAAAGGAAATATCATGAAAGCTATAGTTCATATCGGTCTTAAACCTGGCGTGCTCGACCCGCAGGGCCGTGCCATCGCCCGTTCGCTCGGCGATCTCGGATTTTCCGAAGTGACCGGCGCGCGCCAAGGTAAAGTCATCGAGCTGGACATGAAAGGCAATGATGCGGAGAAAGCCAAGGCCAGCGTCATTGAAATGTGCGAAAAGCTACTCGCCAATACGGTAATCGAAAGCTATAAAATTGATATAGAGGCCTAGCCAATGAAAACGGCCGTTATTCAGTTCCCAGCCGCCAATTGTGACCGCGACGCCATTACAGCGCTTGAAAAAATCACCGGCCGGGAATCAACCCTGATCTGGCACCGCGAAACTGAAATCCCGGAAGATATTGATTTTGTCGTTGTACCTGGCGGGTTTTCCTATGGCGATTATCTGCGCTGCGGCGCTATGGCGGCCCGCTCTCCGATCGTCAACGATCTGGTGAAAAAGGCCAATGGAGGCTTGCCTGTTGCGGGCTTCTGTAACGGCTTCCAGATCCTGTGCGAGGCCGGACTTTTGCCCGGCGCGCTGCTGCGCAACAAGAACCTGAAATTTGTTTGTAAGCCGCAAAAACTCAAAATTACCAATGGCAATACGCGCTTCACGTCCGCTTACGGCGGACAACAGGAAGTGGTCTATCCGGTCGCACATCATGATGGCAATTATTATGCCGATGATGCTACCCTGAGTAAGCTCGAAAAGAGCGGCCGTGTCCTGTTTAAATATGTCGATAACCCGAACGGTTCGGCCCGCGATATTGCCGGGATTTGCAATGAAGACGGCAATGTCTTTGGCATGATGCCCCATCCCGAACGCGCCGTGGATCCGCTCCACGGCGGCACGGACGGTATCAACTTTTTCAAATCTATTCTAGAGTCAAGATAATGTCGCAAGATATTGAAATAACTAAAGATATTGTCGCCGAACACGGCCTATCCAAAGACGAATATAAGATCATTCTAGATCGCCTTGGCCGCACGCCAAACATGAATGAGCTGGGTATTTTCTCGGTCATGTGGTCAGAACATTGCTCCTATAAATCTTCCCGCCGACACCTCGGAAAATTTCTCACGACCGGCGAGCGCGTTATCCAAGGCCCCGGCGAAAATGCCGGCGTTATCGACATTGATGATGGCGACGCAATAATCTTTAAAATGGAAAGCCATAACCACCCGAGCTACATCGAGCCCTATCAAGGCGCAGCGACTGGCGTGGGCGGGATTATGCGCGACGTCTTTACTATGGGCGCGCGCCCTATTGCGCTGATGAACGCACTGCGGTTCGGCGAGCCGTCTCATCCCAAAACCAAATCTTTGGTCGACGGCGTTGTCGCCGGTATTGGAGGCTATGGCAATTGCGTCGGCGTCCCGACCGTTGGCGGCGAAACCAATTTTCATAAAGGCTATAATGGCAATATTCTGGTCAACGCCATGTGCGTTGGCCTCGCCAGCACAGATAATGTGTTTTACTCGGCGGCCAAAGGCGTCGGTAATCCGATCTTCTATGTTGGTTCAAAAACCGGCCGCGACGGAATTCACGGCGCGACTATGGCCTCCGCCGAATTTGATGATGATAGCGATGAGAAGCGCCCCACCGTTCAGGTCGGTGACCCGTTCACCGAAAAACTGTTGATCGAGGCCTGCCTTGAGCTGATGGCAACGGACGCGATTATCGCCATTCAGGATATGGGCGCCGCTGGCCTGACCTCCTCCTCTGTCGAAATGGCGGATAAGGGCGGCGTCGGGATTGAATTAAATCTGGATCATGTACCGCAGCGCGAAGACGGTATGACACCATACGAAATGATGCTGTCCGAAAGCCAGGAACGTATGTTGATGGTTATCCAGCCCGGCAAAGAACAGCTGGCTTTTGATATATTTGAAAAATGGGAACTCGATGTCGCGCATATTGGCGAGACCACCGATACAGGCCGTCTGACTCTGCATCATGGCGGCAAAATTGTTTGCGATATCCCGGTCGCGCCGCTCGCTGACGATGCACCAAATTATGACCGGCCACATAAACCAACGCCCAAGCGCGACGTGCTCGACGCGGCGCACATAGCCCTGACCGACGTCAATGCCGGCTTGCTGGCGATGATGGGATCACCCGATATTGCCTCGCGCCGCTGGATCTGGGAGCAATATGACCGCCACGTTATGGCCGATACGGTTGACAGCAGCCAAAGCGGCGGCGATGCAGCGATTGTCCGTATTCACGGCAAGAACAAAGCTGTCGCCATCACAACAGATGTCACGCCGCGCTATTGTTACGCGGATCCCTATGAGGGCGGCAAACAATGCGTTGTCGAGACATGGCGCAACCTGACATGTGTCGGAGCCGATCCGATTGCGATTACCGATTGCCTGAATTTTGGCAATCCCGAGCGCCCGGACATTATGGGGCAATTTGTCGGTTGTATTGAAGGAATGAATGAGGCCTGTAACGCGCTCAATTACCCGGTCGTCTCGGGTAATGTATCGCTCTATAATGAAACGAATGGCGTGGCGATCCCGCCGACTCCGGCCGTTGGCGGTGTCGGCCTCATCCCCGATCTCGACTTTCACACAAATCTGGCCGGTGCCAAGGACGGTGATGTCTTGTTGATGATCGGCGAAAACACGGGCTGGATCGGCTCTTCGCTTTATCTGCGGGAAGTCGCTCACCGGGAAGAAGGCGCGCCGCCGCCGGTTAATTTGAAAATGGAAAAGCTACACGGCGATTATGTCCGCCGCCTGATCCGCAATCGCCGGGTCAATGCGGTCCACGATTGTTCAGATGGCGGCCTGCTGGTCACGGCAACCGAGATGGCGCTTGCGGCCGATATCGGTTTTGATCTGCAACGTCCGGCTGGCAGCTGCGCAATTAGCGGTTGGTATTTCGGCGAAGATCAGGCGCGCTATTTGTTGGCTGTCGATGAAAATAGCGTTAATCCCATCCTCTCAACCGCGGAAGGGCTCGGCATTCCAGCAACAAAGATCGGGACATTTGGCGGAAAGCGCCTGACCAGCAATGATGGTCTAAGCCTTGATATTGGCAAAGTCCGCTCTACCTATGAAGCGTGGTTTCCAAAGTTGATGGAGAGCTAAATGGCCATGAAGGCCGAAGATATTGAAAGCATGATAAAGGCTGCCCTGCCCGATGCCGAGGTCGAAATCATCGATCTGGCCGGTGACGGCGACCATTATAAGGCGATTGTCGTTAGCACGGCCTTTGCCGGTAAAACCCGCGTTGCTCAACATCAAATGGTCTACGGAGCGCTTCAAGGCAATATGGGCGGTGTTTTACATGCTTTGGCCCTTGAAACCCGCGCCCCTGATACTTAATTTAACGCCTGATACTGAAAAAGGCCCACCATGTCCGAAACTGTCCACGATACGATCAAAAAAACCGTCACCGAGAATGACATTGTGCTTTATATGAAAGGCACGCCTGTATTTCCCCAGTGCGGCTTCTCTTCGACCGTCGTGCAAATTTTCGACTATCTTGGCGCTGACTATGAATCGGTCAATGTGCTGGACGACCCTGAAATCCGCCAAGGCATTAAAGAATATAATAATTGGCCGACGATCCCGCAAATCTTCGTCAAAGGCGAATTTATCGGTGGCTGTGATATCGTCCGCGAAATGTTCGAAACCGGCGAGTTGAAAACCTTCCTCGCTGATAAGGAAATCGCGCTTACTGCTTAGTTACCAGCGGATTCAGACTCATTTAACAAAGATATGCTGTAATTGTACCGAATATAGGTGCAACCATGGGTTTCAACAAAGTCGCGATATCAAGGCGGAATACGCGCGGATGGGCGCGATTATTCTCAACAGAACGGACAATGTCAAACAGCCGACTGGTCGGCTCTGCCATGTCGATAACGTTTGGTCTTTCAGTCGCCTATGGCAGTCTTTTCTACGTTCCGGCCTATTTCAATTACAAACAAGCCTTCGGAATCAATACGGTCAGTGAAGTCAGCGCGGACAAGAAAAAATCATTTTTGAGCCCTTATATTGATCTTTTAAATCTCGACCGGGCTTTTTTGCGGGCCGGTCAAGGTGTTGAAGCCGTTTATGAATTTCCCGCCGGCACGAATGCCCAATTGGTGTTTTTCCATTGCCAGGCGCCTGCCCTGATCGAAATTTTGAGATGTAATCCAGTGATTATCAAAACAATCAAGATTGGAAATCAGGTCAAAGGCAAACAAGGTCTGAGAGTCTCTACATCCGGCTTTTATGGATTTGATGTCCGGCTCGATAATCCGGACGCCGACTATAAAATCGTCTGGCAACGACGTTATTAATTCCAATAAAAAACCCCGCTCGAAGGCGGGGTTTTATGTATTTGGTGATCTCGCTTTAATTAACGAGAGTAGAATTCGACAACCAGATTTGGTTCCATCATGACGGGGTAAGGCACTTCATCAAAACTCGGAACGCGCACAAACGTCGCTTTCATCCCTTTTGGATCCAGATCGACATATTCTGGAATTTCGCGCTCCGGGCTTTCCAGAGATTCCAGAACCAATGCCATTGTCCGTGACTTTTCGCGAACTTCAACGACGTCGCCGACTTTACAGCGGTAGGACGGAACATTGACTTTCTTGCCGTTGACCATGACGTGGCCGTGATTAACGAACTGACGCGCCGCAAAGACAGTCGGGACGAATTTGGCGCGGTAGACAACAGCGTCGAGGCGGCGCTCAAGTAGGCCGATCAGGTTTTCAGACGCATCGCCCTTCTGACGAGTCGCTTCAGCATAAATGCTGCGGAACTGTTTTTCGGTGATGTTACCGTAATAGCCTTTAAGCTTTTGCTTGGCGCGGAGCTGCGTACCGAAATCGGAAAGCTTGCTCTTGCGGCCCTGGCCGTGCTGTCCCGGAGGGTAAGGACGCTTGTTAACAGGTGATTTGGGGCGGCCCCAGATGTTTTCGCCCAT
>JABDKG010000044.1 GCA_013002305.1 Hellea sp. | reverse complement strand
GTTGCGGCGGTCTAAGGATTTTTAGTGTACGGTAAATGAATAAATTCAGCGGCACTGCTTTTGCGCGAAACCCGTGACATTTTTGCCACGCATGGGTTCAGTCCAAGAGATTAATCGCCCTTAAGCTCATTGATTTGGTCGCGCAGTTCTGCGGCAAGCTCGAATTCAAGGTTCTCGGCGGCTTCGAACATTTTCTTTTCCAGATCAGCCATGACAGCGATAATATTATCGCCAAATTTCTCGCGGGCTTCTTCGAGCAGGCCGCGCTGCGGTCGTCCGGTTTTGCCAAATTTGCTGGACTTGCCGTGGCTAAAGGCTGCCTGCTCGTCTTCGGCGACCTGATCGCGAATGACGTCTGACACGCCGCGCAGGACGGATTGCGGGATGATACCATGCTTCTCGTTATGAGCGATCTGAATATTGCGGCGGCGGTCTGTCTCGTCGATAGCGCGCTGCATCGATCCGGTGATGCGATCGGCATAGAGCACGACGTGGGCTTCGCTGTTTCGGGCTGCCCGCCCAATCGTCTGAACGAGGGATGTTTCTGAACGGAGGAAGCCTTCCTTGTCCGCATCCAGAATTCCGACAAAGGCACATTCCGGGATATCGAGGCCTTCGCGCAGCAGATTAATTCCGATCAGCACGTCAAACACGCCAAGACGCAAATCGCGGATGATCTCGATCCGCTCGAGCGTATCAATATCGCTGTGCATATAGCGTACGCGTATGCCCTGATCATGCATATATTCGGTTAGGTCTTCAGCCATTTTCTTGGTCAGGGTTGTGACAAGCGAACGAAATCCCTTGGCCGCCACTTTTCGAACTTCATCGATAATGTCATCAACCTGCGACGCGCCGTCGAGCGAAACCGGCCGGATTTCGACCGGCGGATCAATAAGGCCGGTCGGGCGGATCACCTGTTCGGTAAATACGCCTTCAGTCTTGTTCATTTCCCACGGGCCGGGTGTGGCGGAAACGTAGATCGTCTGCGGCCGCATCGCTTCCCATTCTTCAAACTTCAGCGGCCGATTATCCAGCGCAGATGGCAGGCGGAAACCATGTTCGGCGAGTGTGGATTTACGGCTGAAATCGCCTTTACTCATGGCGCCGATTTGCGAGACCGAGACATGGCTCTCATCCATAAATAAGAGCGCATTTTCGGGCAGATATTCAAACATGGTCGGCGGCGGCTCGCCCGGACCGCGTCCGGTCAGATAGCGCGAATAGTTTTCAATGCCGGAGCAAAAACCCTGCGCGGCCATCATCTCTAGATCAAATTCTGTGCGCTGGGCCAAACGCTGAGCTTCGAGTAGCCTCCCCATTTCGTCATATTCTTTGAGGCGGTGGTTAAGTTCGCGCTTGATGCCTTTAATGGCGCTTTGCAGGGTCGGTCGCGGGGTCACATAGTGGCTATTGGCATAAATGCGTACCGATTCCAGCTTTTGAGTGGTTTTACCCGTGAGCGGATCAAATGCCGTGATCGCGTCAACTTCATCGCCAAAAAAATCTATCCGCCAGGCCGTGTCATCATAGTGGGCCGGAAAGACTTCAACCGTATCGCCCCGGACACGGAATGTGCCGCGGGTAAAAGCCAGATCATTCCGCTGATATTGCAGCTCGACCAATTGCGCCATCAGTTTGCGCGGATCCTGAGTGTCGCCTGTGGCTATATCGACCGTCATAGCCGTATAAGTTTCGACCGACCCGATACCGTAAATACAGGAGACCGAGGCCACGATAATACAATCGTCGCGCTCTAAAATTGACCGCGTCGCGGCATGGCGCATCCGGTCGATCTGCTCATTTATAGAGCTGTCTTTTTCAATAAATGTATCCGTGCGCGGAACATAGGCCTCGGGCTGATAATAATCATAGTAAGAGACGAAATATTCGACCGAATTATGCGGGAAGAAACTCTTAAACTCGGCATAAAGCTGCGCTGCGAGTGTTTTGTTGTGGGCCATGATCAAAGCCGGGCGCTGGGTTGCTTCGATTATTTTTGCCATCGTAAAAGTCTTACCAGATCCGGTCACGCCGAGCAGGACCTGGTCACGTTCTTTCTGGTTCAACCCGTCAACCAATTCCGCAATCGCCGTCGGCTGATCGCCTTTGGGTTCATATTCCGAGACCAGTTGAAACCTCTTGCCGCCTTCCGCTTTCGCAGGGCGCGACGGACGATGCGGCACCCAGGCTGCCGGTGCTTCGGCAAAGGATATTTCTGGTGAATTGGACATGATCTTATAGTTAGGGATTAAGCTCCGCTTTGCCAAGTCGGCTAAGGATGAAAAGCTGTGCATGCGAGCAATATGGTTGCAGCGCCAAAGCCTATCCATGAAATATGACGGCCCCGGCTCGCAATCAAGGCAACAAAGGTCGAAATGCCAAAGGCGATTGTCATGATAAGCATAAAGCTTTTCGACATGTGCGCGGGGTAAAGCTGCATTGAAAATAGCTGCGCGGCGATGGCGACCCAGAACAAAGTTAAAAGGTGCCAGGACACGCGGATGACTCGTTTGGTCCCAGGTTTTAAATCATATCGCTTATAGTGCGGGATCAGGACTTTGGTTTCGCCGAGCCAGGAATGGGCAAAGCCTATGCCGACGATGATGATAGCTGCTGCTATGAGCATGTTTAATTCTCCTTACCCAACGCTAACATAAGATTCAATTTTCTTCAGGCTTCACAAAGTCGCGGCTTTACGTTGGTGTAGTTCTGGCTAAGCTGCGCCTATGAAACGAACGATATTATTTGTGCCGGGCAATCGACCGGACCGGTTTGACAAGGCCTGCGCTTCGGCGGCGGATCTGGTATGCATAGACCTTGAGGATGCGGTCGCGCCGCAGGACAAAGCTTCGGCGAGGGATACGGTTATCGCTTATCTGTCGGGAACACCTCATAATCATGTGTCCCTTCGGATCAATGCATCGGATACGGAATATTGCCAAGATGATATCAAAGCCCTGTCAAAAGCCGACCTTAATCTGCCTTATGTCATGATGCCGAAGGTCGGTGATGTGGACGACATTAAAATGCTCGACAAATCCTTG
>JABDKG010000020.1 GCA_013002305.1 Hellea sp. | reverse complement strand
AGCGGATCATGGCGCCAATGTTAAAGGCCGCCATTACGGGATCGAGTTCGTAAGAGGTTCCCGGTACCCGTGCGCCACCTGACATGGTCGCACCCGGGACCACCGGACCCAGCAACTTGGTGCAAGCTGGATAATCCAAAGCCTGAAAACCACAGGCCAGAGTATCCATCAAACAATAACGCGCGGTGCGATAGGCCTCTTCCGATGCGACCTCATAGTCCAATACATAGTCGGCGATATCGCTTAAGACTTTATCGGGATCGGGACGTTTGGCGGAACGAATATCAAAACTGGACATAATTTTTCTCTTTCATTAGTTTGTAAGTTTTAGTAAATATTTTCCTGAAGTGTGACCTCGTGAAACAGATACCGCGGTCGAGCCGCGCTATGACGAACGTATACTTTTCGTGGCCAATCAACGTTGGTCTATTAGCGCTTATCTATCGAGACGTATTTTCTTGGCTCTGGCCCAACATAATCGGCACCGGGACGTATGATGCGATTGTTCTCACGTTGTTCCATGACATGCGCCGCCCAGCCGGTCACGCGTGACATCACAAAGATCGGGGTAAACAATTTGGTTGGAATGCCCATGAAGTGATAGGCCGAGGCATGGAAAAAATCGGCATTGGCAAACATTTTCTTTTCATCCCACATGGTTTTTTCCACGGCTTCAGAGACCGCATACAAGACATTGTCACCTACGTCTTTAGCGAGTTTTTCAGACCAGGTTTTAATAATGTCATTACGCGGGTCACGCAGTCGATAGACCGCATGTCCGAAACCCATGATCTTCTCTTTACGCGACAACATGGCCAATACGTCTTGTACGGCCTCATCCGCTGAAGTGTATTTCTCGATCATTTCCATGGCCGCTTCATTGGCACCTCCGTGTAAGGGCCCGCGTAAAGAGCCGATCGCACCGGTGATGCAGGAATGCATATCCGATAATGTTGAGGCGCACACACGTGCGGTGAATGTCGAAGCATTGAATTCGTGTTCGGCGTAAAGTATTAACGAAACATCCATTACCCGGGCGTGCAAGTCATTAGGCTTTTTACCTTTCAGCATATGTAAAAAATGCCCGCCAATGGAGTCGTCATCGGTTTCGGTTTCAATGCGTACACCATCGTGTGAATAGCGATACCAGTAGGTCACGATGGATGGCAATACTGCCAGTAAACGGTCGGCAATTTCCTGTTGTCTGGAAAAATCGCCTTCCGGTTCAACATTACCCAAAAACGAGACTCCCGTCCGCATCACGTCCATTGGGTGAGCGTCGGCCGGGATTCTTTCCAGCACTTCTTTAAGCGCCTGCGGCAAGCCGCGTAAAGATTTGAGTTTGTTTTGATAAGCCTCAAGTTCTTCCTGACTCGGCAACTCTCCTTTCAGGATCATATAAGCGACTTCGGCAAAACTCGCGTTCTCGGCCAGATCCTCTACGTCGTAACCACGATATTTAAGGGCTTTGCCCTCATGTCCAACAGTACAGATGGCCGTTTCGCCTGCGGACTGACCACGTAAGCCAGCGCCGGTATTCTTTTTTGTGTTAGTCATAGTGATAAACCTTATTAAAAACTATTTATTTTTTTCCTGACTGAATAGATCATCGAGTTTTTGTTCGTAGTCGTGATAACCCAAATGTTCGTACAGTTCTTCGCGGGTTTGCATGATGTCGATCACATCGCGTTGGTGACCATTATTCAAAATGGATTCGTACACACGGATGGCGCCTATGTTCATGGCGCGGTATGCCCCGCAACAATACAACACGATATCCACGCCCACATCGCCCAGTTCAGGCGTACTGAACAAGGGCGTTTTACCAAATTCGGTGATATTGGCGAGTATGGGAACATCTACGGCCGAGCGGAATTGTTTGTACATGTCCAATTCATAAATTGCCTCAGGAAACAAGATATCAGCGCCAGCTTCAATATACGCTTGGGCACGTTCAATTGCTGAATCAAGACCTTCCGAAGCGATCGCGTCGGTACGCGCCATGATCACAAAACTCTCGTCCGTGCGAGCATCAACGGCGGCTTTGATGCGATCCACCATTTCCTGTGTTGACACAATGGCTTTGCCCGGACGATGGCCACAGCGTTTTTGTGCGACCTGGTCTTCAATATGACAACCGGCCGCGCCGGCCTTGGTCATGGCACGCACGGTGCGGGCAATATTGAACGCGCCACCAAAACCGGTGTCGGCGTCCACTAGTAGAGGCAAATCACATACGTCGGTGATACGACGTATATCGATCAATACGTCTTCCAGATTACTGATGCCGAGATCGGGCATCCCCAGAGAATTCGCGGCTACCCCGCCTCCGGATAGGTAAATGGCCTTATGACCCACATTTTGGGCCATGCGTGCAGCAAAAGCGGTGATGGCGCCAACGACTTGCAAGGGGGCTTCAGCGGTGACGAGTTCACGAAACTTTTGTCCTGCACTTTGCATGAGTGGTTTCCCGTAGTGATTCTGTGTAAGAGATTGCCCGGGAAGCATTGCTTAAAATACACCCAGGTCAAGCAGTGGATTGATGCCGCATTATAACGATTTTTTTACCCACGCACGCCAAGCACCTGCAGCATTAATGATCTCATGACTTCGTACTCTTATGCCTTAAAGCCGGTTAATTATTAAACTGTATAATGCGAAATTGATCACAACGTCAAAAATTATATCGAATTATAAAATGAGTAACTTAACGCACCTGGAACGTCTTGAAGCCGAAAGCATTCATATCATGCGTGAAGTGGT
>JABDKG010000003.1 GCA_013002305.1 Hellea sp. | reverse complement strand
GCGTCCATACAGTCCTGATCAAATGTCAGGCCGAGATAATTATTGGTTCCGGCGAGGATAATTTCGCGATTGCCGATACGGCCGCGGGTCCGGCCCATAATATCGTCAAATTCGACGCCGAGCGGGTCTTTCTTGATGAGTTTTTTGACATTATCGAGACGGCCTTGAACCTGACCATATTTATCCCAAAGCGCCATGCCCTATTCCTCCGCGAGCTGTTTTATGGCCGTGCACAGTTCCCCAACTGTTTTAATGTCGCTGACCATCTCCATCGGTATGGACACATCATAATGGTCTTCAAGGCCCATGACCAAATCAAAAACCGCTACAGAGTCAACCTCCAAATCGGAAACGATCCCGCTTTGCATATTTATCGGACGGTTCTCGGGATTGTAAGGCTTGAGCAGTTCGCAAACTTTGGCGAAGATTTCCATCTGTTCCGGCATATTTTATTCCTCGGCGCTTTTATAAGAGCGCATCGTCAATTTGAGCGCTTCAATAGGGGGTGTCGCCCCCGAAATCAATCCATCACTTGCCCAATTTGCATGTAACAGCTCAGGAAGCTTTTCCAGCGTTAGATGGCCTTTTCCGAATAGTTTGGCGGTTAGGCTGGTCACGCCGGCGACTGGATAAAGCAGCGGGAGCGGGAGCGCTATCAGACGGATCTTACGGGCGAACGCCTCGCGGCAAATATCGGCAAATTCCGGCCAGCTCGCGGAAACAATCGTGGCGCGCGACACGGTCTGCCCGTCATATTCGCCGGAGATCGCCGCATTGACGATGTCGCTTGCCAGATCCGGCGCATAGGCCATGGATATCTGGCGGGATTTCCAGCCGCGACCACCGGGTACCGGCAATAATCCTCTGGAGAGCAGATCAAAAAACGGTTTGGTCGCC
Source organism: Hellea sp. (assembly GCA_013002305.1). GTDB lineage: Bacteria > Pseudomonadota > Alphaproteobacteria > Caulobacterales > Maricaulaceae > JACOMS01. The sequence continues at coordinate 3,293 of JABDKG010000003.1, read as the reverse complement.
TCATCGCCGGGGCCAAACACCGCAGGCGCGCGAATAATGGCCAGCTTATTGTCAAAGGCCTGATTGACCTGCACTTCTCCGGCTTGTTTTGATCCGGCATAGTTCGACAGTTCCGGCTCGCGCGCCGCCATGGATGATACAAGGACAAGCCGCGAAACACCCGCTATTTGCGCGGTTTTTGCAATTGCGCCTGCAGCGTCGGCATTGACCGCGTAAAATTCAGTTTTGCTGCGGGCTTTAATCAGGCCAGCCAGATGGATCAATATATCGGCCCCGCGCACCAGTTCGGTGTCGGCCGCGCCGAGCCCGCCTTGAACCCATGTCAGATGATCGTGCGTAATGTGAGCGACTTTTTCGGGGCTTCTCACCATCGCGCGGACATTATGGCCGGTCGCCAAAGCAGCCTGCAGCACATGAGCCCCGACAAAGCCGGTGGCACCCGTAATCGCAATGGTCAGAATTTTTTTTGGCACTTAGCCAGCTTCGCGAGCGACGACTTTCAATGGTTCGTTTTCTTGCAAATCAATAATGCCGCCAGCATTAAACTTTTCTTTAACGCGGGCGCGGGAGAGTTTCCCGGACGAGGTCATGATCATAGAACCGCGCGGGACGAGCTGTAACTGTACCGGAACACCGACCTCCAGCCGGATGGCCGCGCTCACCGTTTGATGAATATCGGCCAGCAGGTCATGATCCCGGGTTCTGGCTTCGAGCAGCAGCATGATGGTTTTATTGTCGCCAGCTCCGCCGATTGAGAACGCGCAGGCGCGGCCACAACGATGTGGCGCGGCAGCTTGGGCCGCCCATTCAAGGTCTTGCGGCCAAATATTGCGGCCATGCCATAGAATAAGGTCTTTATACCGCCCTGTGACGACAACTTGTCCGTCGAGCCAATAGCCCAAATCGCCTGTGTCGAGCCAGCCATCGGGCGAAAAGGACGCCTCAGTGGCCTGTTGATTTCGGAAGTAGCCCGGCGAAACGCTCGGACCTTTCATACAGATACGGCCGGCTTTTCTTTCGCCTACCACTGCGCCGTCAAAATCTCGGATCTCGATCTCGTGATCGGGTAGGACATTGCCGCACGCGACGAATGTCCGGATATGATCCGATTGGGTAAAGTCTGTAACATCGACCGCCTCATTGGTGCGCTCATAATGAGTCATATCAATCGTATGTTTCTTCAGCCCCTGGCCCGGCGGGCTAAAGGTCGCCGCGAGTGTGGTTTCTGCGAGGCCGTAACTCGGCACAAAAGCGTCCATTGAAAAGCCCATCTCGCCGAAAACGTCGGCAAATTCGGTCAAGGGCTCCGGGCGAACCATGTCGCCGCCAATACCGGCAATGCGCAGACAGGAGAGATCCAGCTCGACATCATTACGCCAACGCCGGACACAGAGCTCATAGCCGAATGTCGGACTATAGGTCATGGTACAGCGGTTTTCAGAAATAAGTTTGAGCCAGGAGATTGGACGCCGGGTGAAATCCTGCGGGTCCATAAAGTCGGCAGTCATTTGGCTCATAATCGGCGCGAGCAGACAGCCGATCAGGCCCATATCATGATACATTGGCAGCCAGCAGGCGCCGCGATCTTGTTCATTATGTTTCAGACCATGCTGAATAATGGCCTTACAATTGGACGTGACCGACTTTTGCGTACCGATAATGCCTTTGGGCGAACTTGAGCTGCCGGAGGAATATTGAATGTAGCAAAGCTCGTCTTTGTTAAAGGGACGAATTTCATCACCAGCGGGCAAATCCATCACATCTTCAAAAGTTAAAACCGGCGTATCGTGATCGTTCAGCGCTGCGCTGATGATGTTTTCCATCGAAGACGGTGTGAAGATGGCGTGAAAGTCGCCTGTGTCGGCCATGCGCTGGAGCTGGCGTTCATAGGAGCTGCGGCCGCCGAGCGTTACCGGTAGCGGCAGGGGCGCCGGGACGAGGCCTGCATATTGGCAGGCAAAGAACAGGATCGCAAATTCCGGAGACGTAACCGCGCATAATCCGATGCGGGCATCCTTTTCAGCATAGGGCACAAGACGCTTGGCCATATCAATGGCTTTGTCGTGAAGCTCTTTATAGGACAGTGTCGAGGCTAATTGTGCGCGGGCCGTGTAGTAATTCAGCCCGGTATTACAGCGCGCAGCATATTCCAGCCCTTCGGTGAGGGTTTCAAAATCACTGGGTCTGAGAGCGAGTCCCCGATCCGTTGGTAAAGCTGCCAGCATATTTACTTGCATCCATTACAGTTGCGCGACTGTTGAGTTAATGCGCTTATTCTAAAATTTGGCCGCAAAGTAAAGCAAAGGAACGTCATAGAATACCGCATCATAGTCACGTCTTAATTCAAAATGTAACAGCCCGTGAAGCCCCTCCCCGCGAACAACGCGCCTTATAAGTAGGGATATCCCGTTAGGAAAGTGTAAATCGTAAATTTTAAGGATGGCTTATTTATAGCCTTTGGACTCGGCCTGTCTCTTGACCGCGCTGACAACAACCTGCTCGAGCGTTTGCGCATCTGCCATTTCAGAGCGCTTTTCGGCTACGAAATCACCGCGCAGCCCTTCTAGCTTGGCAATTTCGGCCGCGATTAGATCGCGTTCGTTCATTTTGCCTTCAATAAAGGCGGCCCGTTCTTCCGGGGATTTTCCTTTAAGCTCTTCGGGCAGCTGATCTTCTTCCATCTCAAGGATCGAAGTCTCGTCTTTGCGATAAGCATCGACCAGATCCCACGTTGAGTTGTTATATTGCGCCGAAGATTTGGTTTTGGCCCGCGCGATCGAGCTGGAAACGCCCATAGAGGCGGCATTACTGTCTTGAACGGCCTGGCGCTCCATATTGAGCTGGCCTTGCACCCCGTAGCCATAATAGGTTTTGTTGAGTTTCTGATTGAGCTTTAGGATATCGTCATCATAGGGCGACGGTATGAAGACAGATTTCTCGTCCTGATCGATCGTCATATAGATGCCGCCGCCGCAATCCGCGCCGGCTTTCCATTTCGTGTCAATCCCAGTTTGTGCATCGCCGCAATGGATCGTATCGATGAGAATACCCTTATTTTGCGCCTGTTCACAGGCAGTGCGGAAGTTGACAGGTCCTTGGGTGAATGGCTCGTTTCCGGCGATAATCACCAATTTCATATCGGCTGGATTATCGCTCCATTCGAGCGCGTCAATCGCGGTCGAGATAACCTGACCGGCATATTCCTGACCGCCATTGGTTTTAAGGGCAAACAGCTGCTCAGAGACATTATCAAGATCGGTGGTCAGTGAAGTGACCTGACGAATATAGCCTTG
>JABDKG010000057.1 GCA_013002305.1 Hellea sp. | reverse complement strand
GCCCCCCGCTCATAACGGGGTGGTTGGGGGTTCAAGTCCCTCTCCCCCTACCATTTCCCAATATTTGAAAAATATGCTATCGTGATGACGGTCACAGCCAAATAGGGCTGCGGACGATATAAAGGGGTCATCACCAAGGGGCAAACATGACGGGGCGCAACCTATTCTATTCACTGCTGATCGGCGCGGGCCTATCGGCGTGCACAACCAATCCAACGAAATTCGCGGAGTTTGACAATTCGATCGCCGACCGCGCAATTGAAGTGAACGAAGCCTATAATGCTGAACTGAACGGTCAGATCCTAAAAAACATCCTGCGTGCGCGCGATCGACAGCCGCGTTTTTATACCTCCCTGTCGCCATTGACGACGACGCCGACCTCCAAATTATCCGATCGTCCGGCCCTTTCCGGGGTCAATCTCGGCAATCCGACCAATCCGTGGGGTGTGTTCAGTCTGGGTCAGTCCCGCGACAATAGTAATCAATTGTCCCTGACGATTTCGCCCAATGCAAAATCCAGCGCAACGGCGGTCGATACGATCTATCACAGCCCGATCAGCATCAATACGTTTCTGACCTATTACAGCGACTGGGATTCCAATGTGGTCGACAATCTGATGCTCGACCAGATCCGCAATATTGACCCGGGCAGGACGGGCGCGGGCCAGTCCGTGGTCGAGACCATCCTGGCCGATTCCGATGGCCATTTCAGGGTCTTTGTGGGCGAGGGATTTACCGGGATAACGCCGGCCAATTGCAGTCTCACCGATAATTGCCAGTCTCTGCAGGCCTATTATTGTTTCGATATTAATGCCTGTCCGCTGGACCCTCAAAGCCCGGCAGAGGGGCCAGAGCTTTACCTGCTGACCCAGCGAAATTTCGCCAGTGTCCGGTCCTATTCCAAAGATTTGAACCGGAAACTCAGAGATATCAGTACCCGCCGAAACGGGGCTTTATTTGTCTGCGAAACCACTTATCCGCAGGCCCGCTCTGTCAGGTCGACAACCGATACGATGATGTATGATTGCCGGGTTGCCGGTGCCGCGACCAATATTTCCGGCCAGAAACCGGCGTCGCTGATCTATGTTGGCGCCATTGATGCGATCAAGCCCGATCGCACCATGTATGCGCTGACCTTAAGCTCGATCGACAATATGATATTCAGGGTCGGAGACTCGCTGCAAAATAATGGATCCGGGTGGACGTCCAATATCCCAACCAAAGATGACAATCATTTTTTTAAAATAGACCGTTCAGGATCGATTTCCGGGTGTAAATCCAGTTACGCCGCCCGTGTCGACCATCACAATATGACCTATTATGCCGGACCGCCCGAGCAGTTTAGCGGCAGCGGCGGGCCTTCAAACTGTTACAAGAATGACAGCTCCGGGACGGTTCTGACTTTAATCGCGGAGCTGATCAAACTGCGCGAAGTGAGCGCCGAGCTTGTCACTTCGAGCCTGTTTATTTCGAACTAAACCGACACTTCGTTGCCGGACGCAATTGACTTTTTGCTCGAAAAGGAGACCGATCATGACTGAAAATTATGGAAAATTGCTGGAAGACGGGTCGCTAAAATTTGAACGGCTATTGCCTGGGCCTATAAGCCGGGTCTGGGACTGGTTCGCCAGCGGCGAAGAACGCGCCCGGTGGCTTTGCGGCGGCGGCACTGCGGCCAAAGCAGGTCAAACCATCAAATTTGATTTTCTGCACAGCAAGCTGACGCCACATGATGAGGCCTATCCTGAAGCTTATGAAGAAATGGAAAGCGGTGTTTCCTTTGATGTGGAGATCATGACCTGTGATTCGCCAAGCCATCTAGTCTGGTTCTGGCCGTCGCCCGACAGCTCAGATGTGATCGTCGATGTCAGGCTGAGAGAAGACGGCGATCAGGTCAGGCTTATACTGATCCAGCGCGGCGAGGTGACGCCTGATCATCTAATCAGTACATCGGCGGGCTGGCATGTCCATCTGGACATTATGGCTGCTAAAATGAACAGCGACGTGCCTTGGCCGTTCTGGACGGCTCATGAAGAAAAAGTCCTAGAATATAAAAAGCGGTTTGGACTATAAACAGGATAAAACTAAACCTTACTGAAAATCACGCTGCCATTAGTGCCGCCAAACCCGAATGAGTTTGACATGGCGTTCTGGATTTGAGTCTCGCGCGTTTCGGTGACGATGTTGACTTTTGGAAGCTCTGGATCAAGATCAAACACATTGATCGACGGCGCGACAAAGCCGCGGTCCATCATGATCAGCGTATAGATAAATTCCTGTGCCCCGGCGCCGCCGAGCGAATGGCCGGTCATAGATTTGGTTGCCGATATCATCGGGCCATTTTCGCCGAAAGTTCTAAAGATCGCGCCGGTTTCGGCGACATCGCCAACAGGCGTCGAGGTGGCATGGGGGTTGATATAATCAATGCCGGAAACGCCGTTGCCTTTGGCCTCACCCATCGCAATTTCCATAGCGCGTTCCGCGCCCTCGCCGGACGGGGCAACCATGTCATAGCCGTCTGATGTTGCGCCATATCCGGTGATCTCGGCGTAAATTTTCGCGCCGCGTTTCTTGGCGTGTTCATATTCCTCAAGCACAACCATGCCGGCGCCGCCGGCGATGACAAACCCGTCGCGGTTGACATCAAAGGCCCGGCTGGCCGTTTTTGGCGCGTCATTATATTTGCTGCTCATCGCGCCCATGGCGTCAAATAAAGACGTCATCGGCCATTCCAGCTCTTCGCCGCCGCCGGCGAACATCACATCTTGCTTGCCCCACTGGATCTGCTCTGCTGACGCGGCGATACAGTGCAGCGATGTGGTGCAGGCCGAGGTGATGGAATAGTTGACGCCTTTAATTTTGAAATGGGTCGCGAGCGTCGCTGATATGGTTGAGGACATCGCTTTGGGCACAGCAAAGGGTCCGATCCGTTTCGGGCTGCCTTTTTCGCGGACAATGTCGGCGGCGCGCACGATTTCAATCGAAGACGGCCCGCCAGACCCGGCTATGATGCCGGTGCGCGGGTTGGAAATCACATCTTCTTCGAGGCCCGCATCATCGATGGCTTGCTGGAGCGACACACAGGACCAGCCGGCGGCTTCGCCCATAAATCGGTAGGAGCGTTTGTGAACATGTTCTTTGGGGTCGAGCGTGGGCCGTCCGGAGACGCAGGACCTAAATCCAAGCTCGACATGTTTTTCGTCGGTTGTGATGCCGGAACGCCCGGCTTTCAGGCTGTCGGCAACTTCGTTTTGATCATTCCCGATGCAGGAAATAATCCCGATTCCCGTAACGACTACGCGGCGCATTAAGCGTCTCCTTCCTCAGGTTTGAACAGCCCCACACGTAAATCTTTGGCTTTATATATCACTTCACCGTCTGCTTTCAAAACCGCATCGGCAATACCGAGGGTCAAGGAGCGACGAATGACCCGTTTTATGTCAATTTCGTAGCGCACCAATTTAATGTCCTGGGTGACCTGACCGGTAAATTTAAGCTCGCCGACACCCAGCGCCCGTCCCCGTCCCGGAGACCCGCTCCAGCCGAGAAAAAAACCGACGAGTTGCCACATCGCATCCAGACCGAGACAGCCCGGCATGACCGGGTCGCCGCGAAAATGGCAATCGAAAAACCACAAATCCGGTTTTATATCGAGTTCGGCCAGAATCTGGCCTTTGCCATAGGCGCCGCCTTCTTCTGAAATAAGGTCAATCCGGTCAAGCATCAGCATTGGCGGGAGCGGAAGTTTGGCATTGCCTTCGCCAAACAGGCTCTCTTCACCGCTGATGATAAGGTCGTCATAACTATAGGAAGATTGAATTTTTTTCATTGCGGGCCCTGTCAATAATTGGCCCTTAGCCTATCCCATCGGCCTATAAACACAAGAGGCAGATCGGGAATTTATAGGGGTCCAGACCCCCAAAGGTATGCGCGTTTGACCCAGCCTTTAGAGCCTTCGGACGCGCGGACTTTACACCATCCGCTATCATTACATTCGATTAGATCGAGCAGGGCGTCTTTGTCGGCAATGGCGGTGATTGCCGCCGTATCTTTGGCGCGGCGGCGGAGTTTAATCTCTGATAGGGCGACAACTTTATTGACGCTGGTGATGGAGGATTTGCGCATCCAGCTTTCATCTCCGTTAATATCGCGGACTTTCCGCCATATATCCATTTCCGCGACAACGATCAGCGGCATGCCTTTGCGCTGATATTGCCACAGGACCGGATGCTGGCGGCTCGGGCCGAGCCGTCCATTGACCTCACCATATTTGAGCG
>JABDKG010000029.1 GCA_013002305.1 Hellea sp. | reverse complement strand
GCTTCTTCTCGCCGGGCTTCCAGCTGTTCCAGAATATCCTGCAATGGTCTCTCCCTTGTGGCCAACAGAATTAACCGCCGAAACTAGCGCCCTAAGCGACAAAAACAACCCTTTTATCAATCATATTAAGGGCCAAGCCGGCACGTAAAACATCCTAAAATTAGCCCTAAAGGAGAAATCCTGCTCCAAGATTAGGCAGCGTAGGAACTAAATGCTAAAAACTTAGCAGTTCGTTGCGATAAGGGGTTTCAAAACGCAAAATTTTCCCGCACAACATTTAATAGTGGTTTAAAAGTCACAACTCGAAGTCGTTCGAATTCGAGTGTCTCATGACATTAATGCATTAAGGGAGGAACATGCATGACTGAACTCAAAAAACTTGCACTTGCTACGGCGATGTTATCGGTAATCGCCACGCCGGCTTTTGCGCAAACTGATTTTTTTTCCGAAACGCCGGAATTTATTGAAGGCCAGAGCGAGCGCTACATCATAAAATATAAAGCTTTCAAAGGCCCGCAAATCGCGTCCGACATTATGGCAGGTAACGGCAAGATCGCGAAAAATATTGACCGCCAGAACGTAATGGCCGCCCATATGACCGGGTCACAAATGCAGGTACTGATGGGAAACCCCAATATTGAATCGATCGAAATTGATCCCAAACGCTATCTGCTCGCCGAAAGCACGCCTTACGGTATTGGCATGGTTCAGGCCGATCTGGTCAGCGACGCCTCTGTTGGCAATCGAACTGTCTGTATTGTTGATACAGGATATGATCTTGGCCACACGGATCTTCAATCTTTACGCGTCACAGGGGATGACGGCTATGGCTCCAATAATACGGGAAATTGGTACAATGATGGTCATGGACACGGAACGCATGTCGCCGGCACAATCGCCGCGCTTGGCGGAAATAATATAGGTGTTGTCGGTGTGAACCCGGGCAATAATCTGAACCTGCATATTGTCAAAGTCTTTAACGATGCCGGTAACTGGGCTTACGGCTCTGATCTTGTTGCTGCTGTTGACCAATGTACGCAGGCCGGTTCCGATGTTATCTCAATGAGCCTTGGCGGCAGCGGTTCCAGCTCTGCGGAGAACGCGGCATTTGAAACCGCGGCGTCCAATGGAATATTATCGATCGCGGCGGCGGGTAATGACGGCAATAGCGCCCATTCCTATCCGGCCTCTTACGATTCTGTGATGTCAGTGGCGGCGGTTGATAGTAGCGGCAATCATGCCAGCTTCTCGCAAACCACCAATCAGGTTGAGATCGCGGCCCCGGGGGTTGCTGTCAATTCGACACTTCCCAATGATCAGTATGCGTCATGGTCAGGCACGTCGATGGCAACACCGCACGTTTCAGGTGTCGCGGCTCTGGTCTGGAGCCACTATACGCAGTGCACATCAGCGCAGATTAGAAACGCTATGACGGCGACGGCGGAGGATCGCGGTTCGGCTGGATGGGACAATCAATATGGTCACGGTATTGTCAAAGCCAAGGACATGTTTGATGCGCTCGCGAGCGGCTGCGATGTAACCGGTCCGCCACCGCCTGTCGCGACAGTTCTCGAAAACGGCGTGCCGCAATCCGGATTGTCCGGGGGATCAGGCACTGAGCTTGATTTCACTATGGATGTGCCATCCGGCGCGACCGACCTGTCTTTTGTTATGTCCGGCGGGAGCGGAGATGCGGACCTCTATGTCCGTTTCGGGTCTGAGCCGACCACCAGTACTTATGATTGCCGCCCTTATAGTAGCGGCAATAATGAGAATTGTGACTTTGCCGCTCCGCAAACCGGAACCTATTATGTCATGGTTCGCGGCTATTCGGCATTTTCTGGTGTGGGCCTTGTCGGCAATTACACCGATGGTAGCGGCCCGGTTAATCAGGCCCCGACCGCCAGCTTTAACTTTAGCTGTTCGGATCTGGACTGTGACTTTGACGGCACGGGCAGTTCTGACAGTGACGGTACGGTGACCGGCTATAGCTGGGCCTTTGAAGGCGGCGGCGGTTCAAACATCGCCTCTCCATCTCATAGCTTCGCCTCCGGCGGCACTTATGACGTGACCCTGACGGTGACGGATGATGACGGCGCCAATGACAGTACGACCCAATCGGTAACAGTTACGGATCCTCCATCCGGACCTGCGATTGATTTGTCGGTCACATCCCGCCAGACCCGCAAGCGCAATATTGCCGAGCTTTATTGGTCCGGCGCGACGACCTCGCGCGTCGATGTCTACATAAATGGCAGCTATATTGGCCGCACGCGTAACGACGGATATTGGAAGCACCGCACAAATCGCGGGAATGCAAGCTATGGCTATCAGCTTTGCAATCAGGGCAGCTCGAGCCATTGTTCCGATATTGTCACGGTCGTTTTTAACTAGCGTTTTTTGATCAGAGTAATTTAAAGGGCCCTCTTGCCAGTCTCGGGGGCCCTTTTTTTACAGTAAATTACGAGGAAATAAGGTGCATTTTCGGTGATCCTATCCCAAAAGGGGTCCAAATTATCGGAGATAGGAATGAAAATCCTTAAACTAAGCCTGGCAAGCCTGATTATCGCCGGATCACTATCGGCCTATTCGGGCCACACACAGGATGCCGATGACGGGATAGAAACATTAAGCGATCAGGAACAGACATTGCCGGCCATGCCGCGTATTTCCGGCCCGATTACCATCATTCGCCCGGCGGCTCTGGTATTTACGACATTTGATACGGACCGGGATTATCATGTCACCCGCGCCGAGGCGCTTTTAGGGGCGCGGGACGCGTTTGACCGGGCTGATAAAGACGGAAATGGCCGCGTGTCTTTATTCGAACTTGAAGATTGGCGGGTAGCGGCGCTGGGCTCGCTCGATGCTTTACCGGGCAATCTGAATTTTGATACGGATTATAATAATCAGGTTTTCGCCGAAGAATTTGAGACGGCGTTACTCGATCTATTTGATCGCCATGATGAGGACGCTGACGCCACTTTGAAACACGCTGAACTGATGACAATATTGGAAGTTCCGCGCCGAAAAGCTCCTGAAAAGGAGCGGCAAACCGATCAGGAATGCCTCGACCAGATTCAGCGTAGCCGAAAACGATTTTAAGTGTTATTTTACACAACACGAAATTGTCAGTTTCCAGTCATGTTTTTTCTGGTATAGACATAAAAATATCGTAAGGGCGCGATTATAAATTGGAGAATTATTGATGAAACTAAGAACCGCGTTACTGACAACCGCCATGTTATGCGGGTTTGCGACCAGCGCGCAGGCACAGTTTGTTCCGCCGATCGAAACCATTGATAATGACGGAAACCGTGTTCAGCTCGAAGCCGAACAATATATCATCAAGTACAGATCCAAAGCCAAAATGGCAGTATCCGATCAAATCGGGGAGATGCATGGTTTGATGGACAAGTCGATCGATGATCTGGATATGCTGGTCGCCGTTCTGCCGAAATCCGAAGTGATGAGCCTGAAACATCACCCCGACGTCGAATATGTTGAGGTTGATCCGAGACGTTACCCGATGGCCGAAGAAGTGCCCTATGGCATCACCATGGTTGAAGCGCCGCTGGTCAGCGATGCCAATACGGGCAACCAGAAAGTCTGCGTGATCGATACGGGCTATGAAATATCACATATTGATCTGCCAGCATCTAATTTGACCGGCAATGATTTCGGTACTGCGACCGGCCCGTGGAATACGGATGGCGACGGGCACGGCTCACACGTCGCCGGCACGATTGCCGCGCTCGGCGGAAATAATGAAGGCGTTGTCGGCGTTAATCCGGGTAATAATCTTCCGCTGCATATAGTTAAAATATTTAATGATAATGGTGACTGGACAAATGCATCAGACCTGATTGTGGCGCTTAATCACTGCGCAAACGCCGGAGCAACAGTCGTCAATATGAGCCTGGGCGGCGGCGGATCCAGCAATGCCGAAGAAACAGCTTTTAACAATGCCTATGCTAACGGTATCATCAGCGTTGCGGCAGCCGGTAATGACGGCAATGGCGATCTGAGCTATCCGGCCTCTTATGATAATGTGATCTCTGTGGGCGCCGTTAACTCGGCTGCCAATCACGGGTCATATTCTCAGTTTAATTACCAGGTAGAGCTGGCCGCGCCCGGGACGAGCGTGAAATCGACAACGCCGGGCAATACATATTCCAACTATACCGGAACATCGATGGCAACACCGCATGTAGCGGGCGTAACAGCGCTGGTCTGGAGCCACTACCCAAGCTGTACGCCCGTACAAATTCGCAGCACATTAGCCGCAACTGCTTTGGACCGCGGTGATCCCGGACGCGACATTTTATACGGGCTGGGGATTGTTCAAGCCAAAGCTGCTTTTGATATGCTCGCATCAGGCTGTGACACGGCACCGGAGATTGAAATTCCTGAGCCGCCGCAGCAACCGACCTTTGATCCGGAAATGTTCGACGGTGTGCCTAAGCAGGGTATGGCTGGCCTATCAGGCCAATTCTACCGTTTCTATATTGATGTGCCATCCGGCGCGACCAACTTGAATTTCGTCATGTCAGGCGGATCCGGCGATGCTGATCTCTATGTCAGCCATGATGTCTTACCGACCCGCAGTTCATTTGACTGCCGGTCATGGGAATTCGACAATAATGAGACCTGTACATTCGCGGTTCCGAACACGGGCCGTTACCATGTCTATGTCTATTCTTATGCAACATTTGAAAATGTCGATATCGTTGCCACATTTGACGGCGGCAACGTTCCAAACCAACCACCGATCAATCGCTGGTGGGGCCGCTGTACCGGTCTTGATTGCGAGTTTTTCGCCAATCAGAGCTCTGATCCGGACGGTACAATCGTGAGCTATTTCTGGAAATTCGAATCCGGCGTTCCTGGTAAATTCGGCAATCCAAACACGTATACTTTTCCGGCGCCCGGGACATACCGCGTCCTTCTGACGATTAAGGACGATGACGGTGCCAAAGCCAAAAAACGCCGCAACTTTGTTGTGCCTGCGCCTCAGTAAATCGCGCCGAAATTCTTGAATTTGAAGAGGCCCCCACGGGCCTCTTTTTATGGTGCAAACATATCGGCCTGATCGCCGGGTTTGGGCGGGACGCGAAACTGGCTGCAATCGAGCGGTAGATTTTCACTACGTCCGGCGCCTAGCCCTAACCGGTCGCGGGCGAGTTGATGGCGGTTTTTTATCAACTTGGCAAAAGGCCCTTTATGGCGATTGCCGCGCGACAAAGACGGGTCGTAAATTTTGCCGCCATTCATTTCGCGAATATGGCGAAGGATACGCGCCGCCCGATTGGGCGCAAAACTTTCCAGCCATTCCTCAAATAAGGCCCCCACTTCCTGCGGCAGCCATAAGATCGTAAAGGCGGAATAGCTCGCGCCGATTGACGCCGCACGCTCCAGAATCGATTCCATTTCATGATCATTTAATCCCGGGATCATTGGCCCCAGCATGACGCCGGTCGGAATGCCCGCTCCGGCGAGCCTTTCCAAAGCCTCGAACCTTTTATCTGGGGTCGGCGCACGCGGCTCCATGGCCCGGGAGAGGCGGCGGTCTTGGGTCGTGATCGAAATCATGGCGCGCGCCAGATTATTTTGAGCCATCGGAGCGAGAATATCGATATCGCGCGTGATCAAATCGGACTTGGTCAAAACCGCGACCGGATGGGAAAAGGCCTGAAGCACCTCAAGGATCCCGCGCATCAAACGCCGCCGCCGCTCAATCGGTTGATAGGCATCGGTATTGGTTCCGATATGCATGGTCTGGACTTTATAGCCCGGAGCGGAAAGCTCCTTGGCCAGAAGTTTAGGCGCGTCGGATTTGACAAAAAGCTGGGTCTCGAAATCAAGGCCAGGAGAGTAGCCCAGGAAAGCATGGCTCGGCCGGGCGAAACAATAGATACAGCCATGTTCACAGCCGCGATACATATTAATCGAACGGTCCATCTCGACATAGGGCGAGTTGATATAATTGATAATCTTGCGGGATTTGTCCTGATGCACAATCGTCGGTGTGCCGAGTCTAAAATCATCCGATAGGGAAGCCCAGCCATCGTCGCGCCGCTCCCGGGTCTGGCGCTCAAACCGATTGGTTCGATTGCTGCGCGCGCCGCGCCCTTTCTCGGTCTTCGGGCGTTGGTGCTGGAAGGGGATAGATTGGCTCTCTCGCATGAATAGGAATATAATCATATGTCCAAAAAACTCAACAAAAAAAGATCAAAACAAGAACATATTATTGCGCGGCGTGACTTAAGTCACAGATTACTCACCAGATTCGCTCTAGAATGGTCACTTCTTAGAAATGGAGAAATGAAATGACTTACAGATTCCCAGGAGAAGGCGGCCAAGGCGGCGGTCAAGGCGGCGGTCAAGGCACCGATAATTAAACATCCATAAAACTAATCAAGAGACTCTGGATTTATAGTCCGGAGTTTTTTTACGCGCTCTTTAAATTTATTTACTTTTGCCTGCGGCGCTGTTTTTTCGTAATATTCAATATAGGCTTTAATATCTTCGTCCGAAATCTGATTGGGATCACTCTTCAAACAGCTCGCGATTTTATCACCCCACTGAGTTGTATATTCATCCCGCCATCTGGAGTTTCCTGTCTCGTATTCAACCAGTGAAAAAGCCTCGTCCAGAAGTTTCGAATACTCACCATTGCCACAAATTTCGATGTCCTGATAAGCTAGCAAGCGATATTTGGTTTGATTGCGATAGTGCAATGCTTTGAAATTAACCTTGGATCCATCCAAAACCCTTTCAATAATTTTCAATTGTTTCTGTCCCAGTTCAATCGCCTCTGCCCGGTTTTCCAATTTGAACTCAGCCATCGACGCTGTACTAATAACGTTTGCGTATTCATACGCGATATAAAGATCGTCCGGATTTTTTTCATATACAGGTTTAAAGATCTTCATGCCTTTATAGCCGGAGATCCGTGATTGCTCATAATTATCTAAAAATCGGTAGAGGATCGCCAAATTACTCGCGCCCCATCCGGCTTCCATCGCCCAATCAATATTATCCGGATCGCGCTGATAGAGCTTCTGCCCCAAGCGGTTATATTCTTCCCAATAGGGCAGTGCCTTGAGAAATTTATCCTGGCGCTTAAAAATGAGGCCGGTCCAATATTCATTTTGAGCGCGGTAAAATATGGCCTCATCGCTTTCGGAATTCCTGTCTTCCAAAACTTTAATTAAATCCGACGCGTCAGTTAGATAACGCTCTGCCTTGTCAAAATTTTCTTCTTCGATCGAAACTTCAGACAAGGATTGAATAGCTGTGATCAAATTGGTCAGGCGCTCATCGGGGAGGTCTTTGGGATCAATACCTTCATAATAATCGACGATTTCATCGCCGAGTCCATCCAGAATATCGAGACGTTGCAAGCCATGCAGCTCTGATTTTAGATCCGAAATCATATATTCGACCAGCCGCTCCGCATCATTCCGGCTTTCGCGGGCAGCGTTTCGAGCATCAAAGGCGACATAGGCCATGCCGCTCATGATCATAGCAACCATTGATACGGTTACCAGAAAAATCTGCGCTCTAATCCTGCGCCGTCTCTGGTCGCGCTTGACCAGTTGATCGAGCCCGACACCCAATAGTGAAGCCGCCAACTGGTTAATTCCAAATCGAAAGCCGTCACGTCCGCCTTGCATGTTGGCAGCGAGCGGTTCGCGGCCACCCTCGATCAGAGCCTCCGGGAACGCGGACTCGGGTTCACCGTCAATCAGGACCGATAAAATTCCGTCATCGCCATGAAGTTTTCGAAACAGTCGAATTTCCTCATTAACCCAGCGCGACTGTTTGGCCGCGGGTGAACACAACACAATCAGAAAAGAAGAATTTTGAATAGCATTCTTGATTTTTTCAGATAGCGAATAATGGGCTGACAATTCTTCGACGTCGCGAAAAATAGGCGATAGTCTTCCGGCTTTGTCCGTTTTTAAAGTCTTTGGAATGGTATAGGTTTCAATAGCCCGGTGCAGACGTTTGGCCATACGCTCGTCAGCATGAGCATAGGATAAAAACGCAGCATATTTTGGAACGCTGAAAATGGGGCACCTCAACTTCTTAGATCGCCTTATAATTTAGAGAAGGCCGTAAATGCAAGTAAGCGACATATTTGATTTCGAAATCCAATATTGGCGTTCTTTAAATCTTAACGATCTGATTTAGGTGATATTTAGTCTTGTTTGATATCCAGCTCATCTAACAGTGCTGAGTTACAAAAACTTCGGACAAATAATAAATTGATGACGAAGGCCAATATCGACAATCCCTATCCGGGCGCGCTGCTGAATATGGATCCGCGGCGTCGATTCTCTCCGGATCAGTCTATCAGGCTCTCCAAATCGCCCCGACGTGGCGATTTTTTTGGGTTATCATCTAATGAAAATGGTGCGGCCGAGAAGACTCGAACTTCCACGGGTTTTACCCCACAGCGACCTCAACGCTGCGCGTCTACCAATTCCGCCACGGCCGCACATTGAGGAAGGCGGCCTTTAGCAACTCACTATGGATTTGTGAAGCGGTTTTTGTAGCTTTCAGCGCAACATTGAGAGTCAGAGCCTAATCGGTTGGATTTTGTTAACGCTAAAGCTTAACAGTTCATCCAGTTTCAGCGCCTAAACTATCGCCTCTTAACTGGGAATATTGAATGATGGCCGATCCATTTTCCGTAAAATTTCGACGCATAGTCCGGAAATAAAAGTACCGGACAGACGGCAGTATAGCCGTTCCGGCGGCAATTGCCGGTGTCATGATGATTTCGGCGGTTGGCATCAGTGTAGACGCGACCAGCGCCTATATGGAGCGGATGCGTCTGCAAGACGCGCTTGATAGCGCGACGATGGCCGCCGCACTAGCTGATGTCAGCACTAAGAAAGATCGGCGTAAAGTCGGGAAGAAGTTTTTTAACAGCAATAGTCATATTGACTGTAATGAAAATCCCAAATTTGCAATTACAGATGATAAAATTGTGGGAAGCGTAAGCTGCGACCTCGATATGACTTTCGCCGGTGTGGTCGGAATTCAGTCCATGGAAATCGCCGTTAAGTCGGAAGTCAGTTTTGAGCAGGGCGGATCTGCGTCGTGCTTGATAACTCTACATCCCGACCGCAAAGAATCGCTAAGGTTGAATTCCAATGGTGAGATCATTGCGCCCGGCTGCAATATCCAAGTCAATTCTTATGACAGTGAAGCGATTTATCTCAATAGCGATAGCTCAATCACAGCCAGCAAAGTCTGTGTGGTCGGTGACGCATATATCGACAGTTCGTCCTCATCAAATCCGGAACCGGTTAATTGTCCTATTGAAGAAGATCCTTTAAAAGGTCTCCCCGAGCCTGCAAATGCCGACGCGCCGTGTAATTATACCGACCGAAAAATAACCAATGACAAAACTATTTTTCCCGGGGTTTATTGCGATAAATTTGAAATTGACAGTGCCAAAGTTACATTTGAACCTGGCATTTATGTCATCCGGGATGGCGAATTTATCGTCAATAGCGGCGGCGAAGTGGTTGGCGATAATGTCATGCTGTTTTTTACAGGCGGCAATGATACGCGGTTTAATTTCAACTCTGATAGTCATGTGAATTTGTCAGGGCTGACCGATGGTATTTTCAAAGGATTGGTTATTTATCAAGATAGAGACATTGAATCCAATTATTCAATTTGGAATTCAGATTCGACCTCGTCTCTCGAAGGCGTTATCTATCACCCGAATAACGGTATTCAAATCAATAGTGGCGGCGCGGTATTCTCATCATCTGCTTGGACGGCTATGATTACGCGGCGTCTGGAGCTGAACTCGGAATCGATTCTTTATTTGAACTCGGATTATGAAAGCGGTCCAGTGGCGGTTCCCGATGAATTTGCGTTTGGGTCCTCCGGCCAAGGCAAAGTTACAGCGCGAATTTCTTACTAAGCCCCGCTGTATATTTTAAGCTGGTTTTAGCTTGCAATAGACCCTGCACCACACCAGATAGGTCCCATGTCCGGTCAAACCAGAGATAGTGTTGAATGGCGAGTTAGTTCCGGCCTGATCGCTTATCCGGAAGCGGTTGCTAAGATGGAAGCGCGCGCGCGCGCCATTGCGGCGGGCGATGCGGGCGAGATGATCTGGCTGCTGGAACATCCGCCGCTCTATAGTGCCGGGACCAGCGCGAAGCTTGAGGACCTTGTCGATCCGGACCGGTTTGACGTATTTGATAGCGGACGGGGCGGACAATATACTTATCACGGGCCGGGGCAGCGCGTTGCCTATGTGATGCTCGATCTGCGCAAGCGCGGCCGGGATGTGTCGGCCTTTGTGCGTAATCTCGAACAGTGGATTATCGATACGCTTGCAGAGTTCGATGTCACAGCCGAGCGGCGCTGCGGCCGGGTCGGAGTCTGGGTCGCCCATACGGACGGGCGCGAAGATAAAATAGCCGCTATCGGCATTCGCCTCAAAAAATGGGTCAGCTTTCACGGCATATCGATTAATCTTAATCCGGAGTTGTCGCATTTCTCAGGGATCGTTCCGTGCGGCATTAATGAGCACGGCGTGACCAGCCTCGTAGCGCTTGGCAGGACTGTCACTATGGCCGAATTGGACGAGGCCTTAGCGCGTAATTTCGAAAAACTATTCGGGCCCGTGCGCGCCGAAGACTAGCTATTTTTTATATTCGACCAAAAATTGTTGCGAGCCGGCAGGGCTCGTAAATTCGGACGGATATTGATCGCCTACCACAATATAGGCAATGACCAGTTTATTGCCGTCGAGCTTATAAATCGCTTTCATTGTCTTGCCGGCATTCGGACCTTCGACGCCGATAATATCCATTCGCTTGGGATCAGTATCGCTATAGTAAACCAGCTCGCCGGTTTCCGGCTGACCGAGAACGACGACATTATAATTTGTGCCGTCAATGTCGAGCGTCATGGTTTCGAGCATCTCCTTTGGCAAATTTGCCCCGCCCATCTGAGCCATGGTCGGTTTCCAAAGTCCGTCGACTGTCGAAGCCTCTATGTCAGATGATTTTGAGCCGCAAGCGGTCAAGACCAGCGCGGCGGCGGTTGTTAGGGCGAGCTTCTTGAACATGTGAGCCTCCATATTACTATCCCCAACGATTGGGTTCTGGGTCGGTTTTTAAGAATTTATTGATCCCAAAGGCCAGGATCGCGCCGCTGATAAAGAAAACGATACTGCTGCGAATTGCCATCGATTTCATTAAAATTCCCAACGCTTCAATAACGGGCTGTATTTCTTCCATCGTCGTGGGTTGTTCATCTGAATTTTGAAACTCTTCCAAGACGATATAGGCTTCAACGGCTTCAGGGCTGACGCTAAATAAACCGCTTAATAACGGCGCAAATACGAAGGAAACGAGCACATAAAATGCGAGCAAAATGAGCGGGAACCCCCAGCCAGGCAGGCCGGCATCATGAAAACGTTTGGTAAAGAGGCAGGCCCAGCAATAAACGGTAATCAGGGCTATTAGGCTGGCTAAAATCCCGACGCCCAAACTGACATACCACCCGAGCCAGAGCACAAAATTCAGCGCCAATAATATAACCGCGCCTTTGGCAAAAGCGTCCGGGCCTATGCGGCCTTCCGGATTGAATAATAGTTTAAACATTGGCTCTCCCAAGCAGCGTGATGGCGGGAAACGACGTAAAAATCAAGGTGATTTGGGCTTAGAAGGCGCAATCGCCAACCATAGGGTTAACAATAGCGGAACAATATACATGGCCGGCTTGATAATGTGCATATTGGCCGCCTGTACGGCTTTATATTTCGCGTTGATCGCTTCTTTTACGGTCTCTTCGATTTCATCTTTGCGTTCAAACTCGGCATAGGCGCTAAAATATTCGACGCCGCCAAAAGCCAACATCAGCATTATTATCACCAATATTTCAAGGCCGATCGCGCCGGTGAAAACCCAGCGCGTTTTGCCCATATCGGTTAGGCGTTTACAGTAGACGCAGATAATCATGTAAATAATCACGGGCAGATAAATCAACGGAATCCAAAAGGCTCCAGCGCTGGCAATTGGTTGACGGCTGATCAGGGCGTTAAAGGCAATCGTCAGGATTGCGATGATGGCAAAGCCAATCCAGAAGTCCTGTCGGCCGATCCCGCCTTTGAGGGTGAGCAGAAGATTTTTCATAGCGGTCTATCTCATAAAAAAAGCGGCCTAACCAGCCGCTCCTTTAAAGATAATATTTGGCCTGATCTATGCGGCGACGCGTAGCAGCGGCTCGAGGCTTTCATGTACGTTTGGACACTCGGCTTTGATAAAGGCGAGAAGCGCGCGTTCATTGTCGCTCAGTACGCCGTCGCGGTTTATCTGTTCGACCAGCCACGCCGCTTCACCCAGATCAATCGCCTCTTCGCGTTTCATCAGGGCGTCATTCAAGAAGACAGACGATTGAGATTCGCTCTGCCAAGCCTTGAAAGAGTTTTTAAGATCACCCCATTTAATGCCTTGGCTGGAATGTAAATATTCCTGAGCGCGCTTATAGCCTTCGCGGTCGGCCGGATTAGGCGCGCCAGCCGTCATCACATGGTTGGCAATGGCGCCGACAAATAATTTCTGCCAGCTTTCATGATTATCGGAATTTTGGCTGATCTCGTCCAGGTCGAACAGAAAACGGGCCTCATATTCACAAATTGAGAAACCCCCGCTACCGGCACATGCATAAAGAATGCGTTTTAACTCATCGACATCTTGTTCGGTAACCCGCATTTCATTTTCCGTCGCGCGCCGGACAATCCGTTGGCGAACTTTGTTTAGGGTATAAAGTTCGAGATTTTGCGGAACGTCTTCAGCATGGCGCAACACATTGAGCAACAGTTCTAATTCTGTTTCCGGGTCAAGACGGTCATCCTGTTCAATCCGCTCCATCAACCAGCTGGCGTGGATAGGATCGACATAGCCAACCGGAAGGGTTTGACGGATCAGAAAATCGGTCATTGCGCCGACGAAGAAATCATTCCAGTCCTCGGGCAGAGTTTCAACGTGGGTATCGACGACAAATATCATGTCGGCTTCTTCCATTGACACATGACCGTCGGCGAAAAAAGCGCGTCTTAGTAACGAAAACTGCGCGTCATCGAGCCGGTTCGTGTCCTTTGCGGATTTTAGAATATCAATTATTTTGCCCATGTTCAGTCCCTCTTAAAGGCATTATTAAGGGCCATGATTAGCAAAATAAGGTTACAGAAGCGCTAATGTGCAGCTTTTGTTATGACGTCTGATCCGGCTTCTAAAGTGCGGTGAACCGGGCATCTATTCGCGATTTCGATCATGCGGGCGTGCTGGGTTTCGTCAAGATCGCCCTGAACCGAGATCATACGGGTGAAAACATCGCGTTTTATACCGTCTCCGTGGATTTCCTTGGAATGCGAAACATCAACCGAAATGTGCGACACGGGCCATTTTTTACGATCGGCATACATTCGCAGTGTAATCGATGTGCAGGCCCCGAGCGCGGCACACAGATATTCATAAGGCGAGGGCCCGAGATCGGCGCCGCCCAGATCAACTGGTTCATCGGCATAGAGATGATGGCGGGATGAGCGCACATCATTGGTATATTTGCCCCCCGGGCGTTCTGAAATGCTGATCGGTTCGGACATTTATGCCTCCAATAATTGGCAAAGCGCTACGGTTTCCGCTTCCAGGTTCGCGGCGATTTCAGCTGCCTCTTGATCTTCACCCCACTGTCTAATCTGATAAAGATTATCGAGGCGGGACAGATTGAACGCCTTTGGCCCCGATATGTTCCGTTCCATCACAGCTATGGCCAAAACGGCGGAACCATAGACAGCCGTTAAATGGGTCAGGAGAGTCAAATGAAGATCATCCTGCTTTGCTGCATAGGCCGCAATATTTTCAAGCGATTGCGGGTCTTGATCAATGGCTTTAACGGTTTGGGTTGTTTTCAGGCTGAACCCTTTTAAAGCCGCCCATTTCAGAACCGGATCCCATTGCTCCGCCTGATGCTCGGCCAGCTCCAACGGCTCTGCAGCGCGGTAACATAACAGGTCGGTTCCGCCGTAGCGCCGCGCCTCTTCGGCCAGTTGGTCCCGGTTGGACGGTGTTAATTCAATCGCGACATTGACAAGGCGCGTGACTGGCATGGTGCCGGGCTGGATAGTGTCTTTCTGCGCGTCCCATTCAGCGGCAACCAGCGCGGCGGCATGAGCCGACGGCGCGATCAGCGGAAGCTTGCCGGGGGTCTTCAGCTGGCGTCCGTCGAGCAGAACCGCGAACCCGTTATCGACAGGGCTGGTTGTGACCTGTTTGTAAAACCGTTTGGCGGTTTTCATTTAAGATCTTCCCAATCATCGATAATGGCGTTTTCTTCAAAACCAAGCTGCTGGAAGGCGGACTTCATATGTGCGGGCAAGGGCGCGTGTATGGTGATGTCGCCGCTCGGCCCGGGAATAGTGAGCGTGCGCGCGTGCAGGTGAAGCTTATTCTCTAAACCGCCGGGCCTCGGCCGATCTGTCATATATTTGGGATCACCCGCAATTGGCGCGCCGAGAAGCTGCATATGAAGGCGCAGTTGGTGGGTCCGGCCCGTGAGCGGCTGCATCGCCACGAAGGCGGCTTTCACGCCGGCGGTTTGCACAGATTGATAGAGCGTTTTAGCATGTTTAGAGTCTTTTTCGCCGTGGCGGACGGCGACCATCACTTCTTTGCCCTCATGCTTATTGCCAAAGCGGTTATCGAGCCTGCCTTTGGCCATATAGCCTTTGATCTCGCCGGCTTTGGGGTGGGGTACGCCGTTGGTGACGCCCCAGTAAATCTTTTCGGCGCGGCGACTTTGAAAGGCCCGCCCGGCCCAGGCTGCGGCCTTTGCATTTTTGGCGACCAGTAGAACGCCCGATGTGTCCCGGTCAAGCCGGTGCACAAGACGGAAGCCTTTGCCAAGGGCCGGTAGCATGCCGTCAATATGGCGCGTGGTTTTTGTTCCGCCCTGTACGGCAAGGCCAAAAGGTTTGTTGAGCCCGATCAGGTCTTTGTCTTCATAGATCACCAAATCACGCATGAAGCGGATATCGGTATCGCTTGGCCCGCGCTCTGATTTGACTTCGGACGGCTCTGGAAGCGGCGGAATACGGATATCATCCCCGGCTTCGATCCGGGCGCTGCCTTTGACGCGTTTGCCGTTAATCCGCATTTGACCCGTGCGCAGAAGCTTTTCCACCCGGCCATGAGCAATATGCGGAAAGCGCCGCTTAAACCAGCGGTCCAGCCGCTGGCCTTCATCCTCTTCGGGGATGGTTATAATTTGAACGCCGGACATATTAATCTCCGCTCATTCCGTGCTTGACACGGGATCCAGTTTTCGTTTTGTCGGTTAGTGCAAACCCGGGGTACAGACTGGTTCCCGACTTTCGTCGGGATGAGCGGATAGTAAAATAATCCATTTTAGCCAAACACCTTCCGCGCCAGAACCAGACCGATCATCAAAGCGATAATGGCGAGCAAAACCGATCCGCCGACATAGGCGGCAAAACCGCTATAAGACTTCTCTTCGAGCAAATTCATCGCGTCGAGCGAAAAGGCGCTAAAGGTCGTAAAACCGCCGAGTACTCCGGTTGCTAAAAATAGTTTGAGACTGTCACTGCCAGCAGCTTTCGTCATAAGCCATCCAATGACCAGCCCCATCAAAAGGCTACCGACAATATTGACGATCATGGTGCCGTAGGGAAACTCGCCAAAACGGCGTCCGGCCCACTCGGTTGTGAGATAGCGCGCCGCCGCGCCGATAGCGCCGCCAAAAGCTACATAGAGGATTGCATTCATGAGCGGGCTTTTAGGGACTTGCCTCAAGAGCGGCAAGGACTAAGGTGCGCTTATGAAAAAACTTTCGATATTATTGGCAGTGCTCCTGATCGGCTGTCGGTCCGGCCAAACCGAGGTCAAAACCGACTATAATTGTTCGCCGCTCGGCTTGAGCGTGGCGGACCTGACCGAGATCAAGGCGGCGGATTTCGTTGGCGAAAAAGTAACGGATCAACAGGCGCTGACCTTGGCATTGGTGGATTGCCTGAGAGATACGCGTCCGGAAGTCCGTGACGAACTTGCTTATCAAGGCCTGACGGCCCTGCTGCGGGGCAATAAGGTTAAGCTCGAGACCATGCAGAGATTAAAGCTCGATCTTTTGGAAATCACAAAAGAACAAGACCCGCCAAAAGTCGCTGCGCCGTTCGCGGCATTAGTATTGTCAGAGGTCGCGCGCTCGGATCGGATAATCCCGTGGATGTCAGCGCCCGAGCGAACGGAATTTGTACGATCTGCCGTCGATTATGTAACAGGCGTTTCAGATTATCGCGGCTTTGATGATGAGGACGGATGGCGGCACGGCGTGGCGCACGGATCCGACTGGCTCATGCAGTTGGCCCTCAATAAAAATGTCACCGACAATGATCTTGGCTTAATTCTGGATGGTGTCGGATCACAAATTCAGGCCGATAAATCCCATGCTTATATTCACGGCGAGTCTGAACGATTGGCCCGCCCCGTTATTTTGGTAGCGCAGCGCGGCGTTATTGACGCTGATGGCTGGGCCAGATGGCTGGGTTTGGTTATAGATCCCGCGCCAATGGCGAATTGGGGCGAAGCCTTTAATTCTGAAAGTGGATTGGCGCAGCGCCACAATGCCAAATCCTTTTTGAAAGCATTATTCGTTTTTGCCGCGCAAAGCGACGACCCTAACATTCAGATGCTTTTGCCAGGCATTAAAGCGCAGCTTCAGAAAATCCCCTAGGTCTTTATCCTTGAGATAATTGTCTAAGGGCTAGATCGCCTTGCGCTTATATGCCATTATTTGCATATGGTGCCCGAACCCTCTATTTCTGCAGAAAGCCTTACACCGTTTTTGAACGGCCGCGATCTTGAGCAGTTATGGAACGAATATGAGACCAAGGGTTTCGTCGTTTTCGAAGGCATAATGCCCGGCAGCGAAATTAAGCGGGTCCGGACGGCTTTAAATCCTTATCTGTCCAAAACCGGGCGCAATGATTTTGAAGGCTTTAAATCGAACCGGGTTTATGCGCTTCTGGCAAAATCACCGGATGTCTTTTCGGACATGATAACCCATCCGCTCGCGCTTTATTTTGCCGAGCGGGAGCTTGGCCGATCTTGTCTATTATCGGCACTGCTGGCGATTAAGCTGCATCCCGGCGAGACGGTTCAGCCTTGGCATTGTGATGATCAGCAGGTCATGATCCCGCGTCCGCGTCCGGCTTTCGGGGTCAGCACGTTTTGGACCATTGATCCGATGAACGAGGATAACGGCGCGACCCAAATCATTCCCGGATCTCATTTGTGGGAAGACGATGGCGACTTAAATTTTGATCGCGGCGCCGAACTGTTTGATCCGAGCGAGCGCGACGTCCATCATGACCCCGCGCCCCATCCTGATATGGTCCAGGCTATCATGCCCGCAGGCTCGCTCATGATCATGAAATCATCTGTCTATCACCGCGGCGGTGCTAACCGGTCGGGCAAATCCCGCCTGATCGTGACACCGCAATATTGTGCCGGCTGGTCACGCCAGCTCGAAAATATGGCCATCGCTATTCCGCCGGAAAAAGCCGCTAAACTGTCCAAACGGGTGCGCGAGCTCGTCGGTTACAGCATCCATGATTTCTTCATGGGCTATGTTGACGGCGTCCATCCCGATAAATCCCTCGGCCTATAGGAGCCATTTATGAGCGTTTACATGATCGGTCAGGTCACTATTAAAAACCCTGACGAATATTGGAAATATGCCGAGCTATTTATGGGCGTGTTCGAAAAATTTGACGGCAAGGTTCTGAGCGTTGAAGACAATCCCAAAAATGTTTCCGGCGAGTGGACAGCTTCGCGCTCAATATTGCTTGAATTTCCGGACAAAACCTCCTGGAAGGCGTGGATAAGTTCGCCGGAATATCAGAAAATCGCCGAGCACCGCATTGCAGGCGCGGATGTAAATGCCATACTCGTTAACTCACTTGATCATCAAGAATAGGATCCCTCATGTCTCTGCCTAAAACATATTTGCAAATGCTCTCGACTGTCACCGAAGACGGCGAACTGAAGATGGAGCTTGTTGAAAAAGACATGCCGACACCGAAGTCTGATCAGGTTTTGATCCGCGTCGAAGCGACACCGATCAACCCGTCGGATCACGGCGTGATGTTTGGCTGGTCAGACATGTCCAAGGCCAGCTCAACCGGCTCCGGCAATGACACGGTTCTGACGGCGCCCGTACCGCCCCAAGGCATGCGCGTTATGAAAGGCCGGATCGGTCAGGCGCTGCCTGTTGGTAATGAAGGCGCCGGCACTGTGGTGGCGGCGGGCGATAGTGAATATGCCCAGAGCCTGATGGGCAAGACGGTCGCGGCCATGGGCGGGGGCATGTATGGGCAGTACCGGGCGGTCAACGCCATGATGGTTTTGCCGCTGCAAGACGGCCACACCGCCAAGGACGGCGCGTCCTGTTTCGTCAATCCGCTGACCGCGCTTTGCTTTCTCGAGACCATGCGAATGGAAGGCCACAAAGCCATTGTTCACACAGCGGCCGCGTCTAATCTTGGGCAAATGCTCAACCGGATTTGTCAGGCCGACGGGGTCGATCTCATTAATATTGTCCGCCGCGATGAGCAGGTGCAGATGCTCAAAGACATGGGCGCGAAATATATCGTCAATTCCAGCAATGACAGTTTTATGAAGGACCTGGTTGATGCCATTCACGAAACCGGCGCGACGCTCGGCTTTGACGCCACCGGCGGCGGTAAGCTCGCCTCTGATATCTTAACGGCGATGGAGCAGGCTGCCGCACGCACGCCGGGGGCTTACTCGATCTATGGCTCTATCGCCCATAAGCAGGTTTATCTTTACGGCGGGCTCGACACATCGCCGACGCTGCTGACACGGGGCTATGGCATGGCTTGGGGCGTCGGCGGTTGGCTTCTGCCGAACTTCCTCGCCAAAGCCGGCATGGAAGTCGCGATGCGCCTACGCACCCGCGTCGCCACTGAGCTTAAAACCACATTCGCCAGCCATTACACCGACGAAATCACGCTCGCGGAAGCGCTCGATGCCAAAACGGTCGCGCGTTACAACGCCAAGAAAACCGGCGAGAAATTTCTGATCGTCCCAAACAAGAGCTAATCATGCGGAATTTCCTCATAGGCCTTAGCGCGGCGGCAATGCTCGCCGCCTGCCAAACCACGCCTGTCAATAATTTCGATGTTGCGGCGATGGATAGCCTGCTCAGCGGCGCCGTCGATAGCGGCGAGATCATCGGCGTCTCGGCGCTTGTCTTTGATGAGGGACAGGTGGTCTATGAAAACGCCTTTGGTCTTCGCGACCGGGAGCGCGGCGATCCGGTAGAGCTCGATACGGTATTCCGGATTTATTCCATGTCTAAACCGATAACATCGGCGCTGATTATGGATCTGGTCGAGGAAGGAAAGATCAGCCTCGATGATCCGGTTTCCAAATATATTCCAGAGCTTGCCGATATGCAGGTCGCCGGCGTGGATGATAATGGCACGCCGAAACTTTCGGCGCAAACAAGTCCGATGACAATCGAGGACTTGCTGCTGCACCGCGCCGGTTTGGGATACGGTATTTTTGGACCCATGAATCCTGTCGAAGAATTGTATGAAAAGGCCGGCCTGTTTGAACAAGGCGAAGACTTGTCAGCCAAAATGCAAAAGCTTTCGCGGCTACCTCTCGTGGCACAGCCGGGAGACGGCTGGTATTACAGCTACTCTATTGACGTGCTCGGGCGCGTCGCTGAGGTCGTCACAGATGAGAAATTCAGCGATCTTCTGCAGGACCGGATTTTCGATCCTCTTGGGATGAAGGATACGGGTTTCTACGTGCGGCCCGATCAAAAGCCGCGCTTTGCCTCGAATTACGCGTTAACGGAAAACGGATTTGTCCTTCAGGAAGATGGCCAGACCAGCGAATTTCTCACTAAGCCGGAATTTGAATCCGGCGGCGGCGGACTGATCTCGACGCTGGATGATTATGCGGCGTTCGCGCAAATGCTGCTCCAAGGCGGCAGCTATAAAGGGGTTCAAATCCTAAAGCCCGAAACAGTGCGCCTCATGATGTCCGATCATATGGACCCGGATGACACATTTATGATGAGCTGGCTCGGCGCGGACAAGAATAAGAGCTTTGCCTATGGCGGCTCAATTATAACCGGCGACACGGAAGATCAGATCGCGGCGACGGGTGAGGCCGAAGGCACTTATAGCTGGGGCGGGATGGCCCGGACCAATTTCCATGTTGATCCGAATAATAATGCGTTCGCCGTGATTATGCTTCAATATTTCGTTCAGCCTGATCCGCCGATCCATGACGCGTTTCGGGCGCTGGTGACACAGGAAGTGCGGGACGATTGAGCAACGGCTGAAACCAGTTTAATATGTCAAAGAAAACAGGGATTGATTTATGACACTTATCCAAAGAATCGCGATAGGAGCCATCGCTATACTCAGCGCAGCCGCGGGCGGCGCGAAAGTTGCCATGGTACCCAATGAAGCGGCCTTTTTCGAAGGCCTAAATCTGTCGCTTAAATATATGATGGTTTTAGGCGTGGTGCAAATAGCTGCGGCCTTGCTGATTTTGCTGCCAAAATTTAGAATGGTTGGCGCAGCGCTTGCAGCAATGGGTTTTCTAATATCGGCGGTGATGATATTCAAAAATGGCCAGACCGGATTTGCCGCGGTTTCGTTGATCCCTGTTTTGCTGGCAGGCTATGTAGCAACCCTCGGGAAAAAGTAGCGCTGAAGAAGCGGTCAGAGACTGCATCCACTATATTTAATTATTTCCTAGCTTTTCTTGTTTCAGGGTCTCGCGAAAGCATAAATATTGCGATTGATGAACTCTGTCTCCCCGTCCAGTTGCACGTCCTTTGAGATCGAAAATTCTGCTGAACCGAGGACATAAGTCATGCGGATGAGTGCCGGAAGATTATTGTCCTCACCCTCATGTGAAGTTCGTATTTCCAGATTTCCATTGGGCCGAACTTCCCGGTAGGTCACGGCTTGCCCATCAAGAGCGCGTCCGGAACTGGATATTTTGAGTTTAGCTTTCGAGTCTTCCCACGGTTCTTCCGGATAGGAAATAGTGTATTTGAGGGTTGTCGGGGACGCTATTTCAACGGTTGCTTGGGTTGGGATCGTGACATATTTTTCGGAGCTATAATCCAGATAGGTCAAGTTTCCGGTCCAATCGTTTCCCTCTATGACCTCAAAATCCGAAATTTCCACCGATGGACCGTTTGGGTCAATATTCGTGGGTTGTCCAGAATTGCAGCCGGTCAATCCAAAAACGGCTAATCCTAAAATAATAAGCAGTCGCATATCTGTTTCCTCTCTCCCGTGTTATGTTTCGCGTAGCTTCGCCCAGCGCTCGAGCCGCTCTTTGATCGCGGCTTCGCGGCCCTGACCTTTGGGCGCGTAAAATTGTGCGCGCTCCATGTCGTCCGGGAAATAGTTTTGCCCGGAAAACCCTTCTTTAGTATCATGGTCATAAGCATAGCCGGCGCCGTAGCCAATATCTTTCATCAGCTTTGTCGGCGCGTTTAAAATATGCGCGGGCGGCGCGAGTGAGCCGGTTTCTTTGGCGGCGCGCATGGCGGCCTTATAAGCCGTATAGACCGCATTGGATTTCGGCGCAGTCGCGAGATGAACCACGGCGTGGGCGATCGCAAGCTCGCCCTCGGGCGACCCTAAAAACCGATATGTGTTCATGGCTTCATTGGCGATCATCAGCGCGAGCGGATCGGCCAGGCCAATGTCCTCAGAGGCAAATCGGATGAGGCGGCGCGCGATATAAAGCGGGTCTTCGCCGCCGTCCAGCATGCGCGCAAACCAGTAGAGCGCTGCGTCCGGGTCAGAGCCGCGCATGGATTTATGCAGCGCCGAGATGAGGTTGTAATGGGCGTCCTGACCCTTGTCATAGGCCGGCGCGCGCTTTTGCAAAACATTGGCGACACCTTTAGCGTCGAGCGGTTTTTTGGGCGCAAGGGCGAATATTTCTTCGGCGAGATTTAATAAATATCTTCCGTCACCATCGGCAAACCCGATCAGTGCCGCCCGTCCATCTTCGGTCACTGGAAGGGGCGATCCCATTTCCTCAGAGGCCTTATCAAGCATCTGCGACATGGCCTCAATGGAGAGCCGTTTCAGAACAAACACTTGTGAGCGCGACAGTAAAGCCGAGTTCAGCTCAAAGCTCGGGTTTTCTGTGGTCGCGCCGATTAGCGTGACAATGCCTTGTTCGACATAAGGCAGAAACCCGTCTTGCTGCGCACGGTTAAAACGGTGAATCTCGTCGACGAATAGAAGCGTTCCGCGTCCCGTCGCCCGGCGGGCCTTGGCGGCGGCGAAAGCTTCGCGCAGATCTTTGACGCCCGAAAATACGGCAGAGAGCTGGACAAATTCCATATCCGCCTGATCCGCGATCAGCCGCGCGATCGTGGTTTTGCCAACGCCGGGTGGACCCCATAATATCATCGAGGCCAGGCGGCCGCTTGCGAGCATGCGCCCGATCGGACCATCGGGCCCAATCAGGTGATCTTGACCGGCGACGTCATCCATAGTCTGCGGGCGCATCCGGTCGGCAAGAGGACGCGGCGCGTCACCTTCAAGACCGGCAGCTTGGAACAGATCGGACATTAAGCAAGTCCGTAAAGATTTTTGCGATCCTTATACAGGATCCACGAGGTCAAAATATATTTGTCATTGGACTTAGGAATTTCTCCGCGGTGCGTATGGGTAAAACCTGCGGGCGCGATCACGAGCGTACCCCGCTTCGGCTTGATGGTTTTGTCTTGATAATAAAATGACGTCCCGCCGCCGTCCGGCACATCATTGAGGTAGAACATCCATAGGAGCACCCGGTGAAGAGAGGCATTTTGCGGGTCATGCGGACTAGGAAAATGCTCGCTGTGCCAGTGATGATAGCCGCCTGAATTTTTCTTATATTTTTGCAGATTTGTCGTGCCTGTCCGAAAGACGGCGCGGATAAATTGCAGCAGCGTATCGTCGTCCATTTTGACGAGGTCATCGGCCAATATGGTGCGCGCTAGGGATCCGCCGGGCGGCGTCCATTGCAGCGATAAGGCCCCGACAACCAAATGCGGATAGGACCGCGCATACTGCATCAGACCTCTAAGCGTCGCCTCGTGGATTTTAATCAGTTCAGATTTCCAATCGGAATAATTATCCAGCGTAATATCGAGACTGTCTTTCTTTTCCTTGTCGACACCCTGACCGGTAATTCCGGCCTTGGCGCGGTGATCTTTTTCAAATTTTTTGATCAGCGTTTTGCAAAACGGCACGGAAAGCGCGTTCTCATATTCGCCGATAAAGTTATGTGAAGAACCCATTCTGCGCTTAAAGCGAATATTGCGCCCAATTGCAACGGCGTCTAATCAACCCGCGGCAAATAACGGATCGGAACATTATAGAGACGGCCATTTCGATCAATCCGGACGCCCCATTGCTCTGTGCTGTCGAGGGCTGTCAGCTGGTTTTCAAGATCCATTGTGTTGATGATTTCTGTGTCATTAATATCAACGACAATATCGCCGGGCCGGAAGCGGTTATAGCTTGCCACACTTCGGCGCGCGACGGATAGGATCATTACGCCGGACAAATAGGGATCAACGCCGAGCTCATCGCCGAGGGCCGGGGACATATTGACAACAGTCGCGCCGTCGAGCGGATGAATGCCGTCGAGAAACCGCTCGTCCCGTGCTGGTACTTCTTTGGGAACATCGACATCGACTTTGAGCGTGCGTTCTCGACCATCCCGCCACACCAGGGTTTCGGCTTTGGATCCGCGTGCTAAGGTGGCGAGCTTGAAATTTAAACCCGGTTCGTCATTTATATCCGTGCCTGCGAGCTTTAGAATGACATCGCGCTCTTTCAGGCCTGCCTTGGCGGCAGGGCTGCCCGGATATATTTCTGAGATAATTGTGCCTTGTGCCCGGTCGAGACCCAGGGTCGCGGCCAGCGCACTATCGACGGCGTTGGTCCGCGCGCCGAGCCATGGCCGGATGATCTTGCCATCGGTGAGCGTACTGTCGACCGCGCGCGAGACCAGCTCAGCCGGGATCGCAAAACCAATTCCGTTTGACCCGCCCGAGCGGGAGAAAATCGCCGTATTAATGCCGACAAGCTCGCCGTTCAGATTAACCAGAGCGCCGCCGGAATTTCCGGGATTAACCGCCGCGTCGGTTTGGATATAGGATGAAAAGTCCGAGACATTGGTCCGGCCTTTGGCCGACACAATTCCGCTCGTCACGGTCTGGCCAACGCCAAATGGATTTCCGATGGCGAGCACAATGTCGCCGATCTCAAGATCCTGATCGCCTTGAATATTTAGCGAGGGCAAGCGTTCTGACCCGGGGTCAATCTGCAGAATAGCCAAATCCAGCTCTTCATCTTTGGATAAAAGCTCGGCTGCAAATTCACGCCGGTCATTGAGCACGACTTTCAGCTCATCAGCGCCTTTGACCACATGCGCATTGGTGACAATCAAACCATTGCTGCGCACAATTACGCCGGACCCGAGCGAGCTCTGCGTTCGCTCAGCCGGGGCGCGGCGCATATTGAACATCATGTCGAAAAATTCGTCCTGACTGTTCCGCCGTATCGTACGGGCCGTAAAAACATTGACGACAGCGGGTGCAGTTTCTTTGACAACCGGCGCGTAAGAGAGCTGAACCTGAGCGTTGGATTGCGGAACCACCCGGACATTATCGCTGGGAAGCGGAAAGAACGGTGTCTGGGCGACGCTTGGCGTAGCCCCCAAAGAGAGAACTGAGCCGAGTAGGGCGAGGGTAAATTTCTTCATGTCACAATATTTAGGGTCGATGACGGCTTTCGCAAAGCCCTATAGACAGAAAATGTCGAAAATTTCACATATAGAGAGCCGCGTAAAAACGGGCCCGCAAAAAAATTAAACTTTCTGCCAAGGATTGCGCGGCGGCGCGCGTCTAACGGGTAATATGAATGATAATAGCCATCCAAGCCGGACCTATCGCCGCCCATCAGATCTGGCAAATTTTACGTGGGGTTCAGTCCGCCAAAGGGCAGGGCGGGCGCTGTCTTATGGCCTCAGCCTCACCCATGATCCGCGCCACTACCAAATCGGCGTTTTGTTTTCTCTGATACTGCTCGGCGTCTTCCAGTTTTCATTTCAGCTGCCATGGTGGCATGTTGCGGCGGTTCTTGGATCTGCCCTGGGTACGCAGTTTTTCGCCGATAAAATCACCGGAAGGCGATTTGATCCCAGAAGCCCGCTTATATCGGCTCTTTCCCTGACGATTTTGCTCCGCACAGGGTCAATATGGCTTTCGATTGCGGCTGCGATTTTAGCGATTGCATCGAAATATCTGATCCGGGTTCGCGGCAAACATATATTTAACCCCGCCAATTTTGGCCTTGTGATTGTCGCGCTGCTATTTAGCGGGGCCTGGATTTCGCCTGGCCAGTGGGGAACAGCGCCGATATTTGCGATATTTCTGGCCGGTATGGGCGGGGTCGTCACCGGCAAGGCCAAGCGCTGGGATGTCAGCCTGGCGTTTATAGGTTGCTACGCGGCCTTGATATTTGGCCGGGCGTTCTGGCTCGGTGATCCGCTGGCTATTCCGATCCATCAACTGCAAAATGGCGCGCTGCTGATCTTTACTTTTTTCATGATTTCGGACCCGAAAACCACGCCGAATGCGCGTATGGGCCGGGTGCTCTACGCCGCGCTCGTCGCCAGCATCGGATTTACCATTCAGTTCGCTTTTTACAATTCTGCCGGCATTATTCTGGCGCTGATCCTGACCGCGCCGACCGTGCCGCTGTTCGATTTTGTCTTCAAAGGCCAAAAATATCACTGGCCAACCCTGTCTTTTCCCAAACCCAAAGGAGTCTCTCATGACATTATCCAAATTCCTGCTGAGTAGCACGCTCATTGCCGCCAGTTTCAGCCTTGCCCCAAGCGCCAGCGCCTTTTGCGGCTTCTATGTCGCCAAGGCCGATACGGACCTGTTTAACCAAAGCTCGAAAGTGGCGCTGGTCCGGGACGGCGACCGCACAGTCATAACAATGGCCAATGATTATATCGGTGATCCGACCGAATTTGCGATGGTTATTCCGGTGCCGACTGTGATCAAGAAAGAACAGGTTCATGTCTCCGAAACCGCTCTGCTGGACCATCTCGATGCCTATACGGCGCCGCGACTGGTGGAGTATTTTGATAGTAATCCCTGCATGCGGCACCGCTATGAGATGATGGACGGAGCTTTATCGACGGAAGTGGCTCAGAAAAGCTCGGAATTCCGCCGCGACCGAAATCTGGGCGTTACCATCGAAGAAAGTTTCTCGGTCGGCGAATATGATATATTGATCCTGTCCGCCGAGGAAAGTGACGGGCTTCAGACATGGCTGACCGAAAACGGCTATAAGCTCCCGAACGGCGCCGCGCGTACGCTGGGCAGCTATATCAAACAAGACATGAAATTCTTTGTCGCTAAGGTAAATCTCGAGCGAAAAGCCAGCGCCGGCGGTGATATGCTCCGCCCGATTTCGGTCGCCTATGAAAGCCCGAAATTCATGCTGCCGATCCGCCTCGGTACGGTTAATGCCAACGGTACGCAGGATCTGTTTGTTTATGCTCTGACCCGAAACGGCAAGGTCGAAACCACCAATTACCGGACCCATAAAATTCCGTCCGGCGAGGAGCTGCCAATTTTTGTCAAAGATGATTTCGGCGACTTTTACAAAGACATGTACAAAACTTCGGCTGAGCGCGAAGGCGGGCACGGCGTGTTTATGGAATATGCCTGGGATATGAATTGGTGCGACCCTTGTGCCGCCGACCCGCTTTCCAATGAGCAGCTGCAAGAGCTCGGTGTGTTTTGGCTTGATGATGACGGCGTGAACCAAAGAGGCGGGAAATCCATGGCCAAAAACGTGTTCGTGACCCGCCTGCATGTGCGCTATGACGCTAAATCCTTTCCTGAAGATCTGAAGTTTAAAACCACGGGCGATACGTCTAATTTTCAAGGGCGATATATTTTGCGCCACGCCTATGACGGCGAGATGGAATGCGACGCCGCCAAAGATTATGTCACGCAGGTCAATAAGCGCAAAGACAAGGAAATAAAAACACTCGCCAACCTGACGGGATGGAGCACGGGCGATATTCGGGACCGGATTAAACAGTCGGGCAAGGGCGGATATCTTGACAAGCCCCAGTCAAATTCAACGTGGTGGAACAAGCTGTGGCCCGGCGACTAAGCTTAGAGATTTAGCTTCCGATCGTCGCGCCGGGGGCGTCTAGTCCCTCAAATTGCCAGTAGGCCCGAACAATTGAGATTAAGAGTTTTTCTTCCATGTGCTCTTCATGGTCGGCGCGGCTGATCGCGCCCAGCGCGTCGACAACTTTTTGTTTTTCCGGCCAGTTTGAAAGACTCAAGATCAGGCGGGTCAATTGAATGTCGCTATTATCAGTGTCATGAAAGGCACTGATTTCCTCTGTGTGGCTGATAAACCAGTGTTTGATCTCGGCTTCCTTGAGAAGCGCGCCTTGCTGATCAGTAAGGCCAATGGATTTGGCAGCCTCGGCCAGAGCGTCAATCTCTGAGCTATGGATATGACCGTCGGCGACAATGACCTGCGCCAGAAGTTCGAGAATTTTTTGCGTGTCGGGGCTGATGTTCATTTGTTCTGTCTAACATTAATTTTGGCGACGTATAGATCAGAATCATTGCGCGCCTGTAAATGCGGGGTCAGAACATAATTTATCATAAGCTTCCGTGATCATGAGCGCGCTATCGCGATTGCCGTCATTGTCAGTTTCGTATACCGGTAACGCCTCTATATGCTCCAGTAAATTTTCGTAAACCGGTAAAAGCCTGTCGCAGTCTCGCGTAATATAGAGCTCATTGACGAGTTTAACCGTCAATAGTTTTTCAGCCATTGAATGTTTTTGAACCGGCGAGTCGAGCGACAAGGCAAGCTCCATAGCTGCGCCGAGTTGTTCCTTGGCAACTTGCATATCCCGACCAGGGCCGTCGGCGTATAGTATACGGGCTTTAAGCATATGATGGTCGGCCATCTTGATGGTTTCGAAATTGTCGGTATTGACGCTTTCGACAACCCGAATAGCTTTGTCATTGCGATTGTCTTTGATCAGCGCTTCGGCAAGCGTTGTCTTTTCGTAATAGCCATACATATCAGGATATTTAATCCAGAAGTCATAGATATCGTCGACCAGTCGGTCGATATGCCCGCGAGTGGCTTCAATCTCTACAAATGCTAAATCGTATTTTTCCTCAGCCTGAAGGCGAAATATTTTACTGTTATATTCCTGCAGCAATCTGACCTTCTCGACCGCATTGCTTTGATCGGTAATGCGTTGATATTTCTTGGGATTGAGTAAGGACTGGTCAAGCTGGACAAAAGCCGTAATGACGGCGGCCGGCACGCCAACAACGAAAATAAGGTCTTTAAACTTGTCGATGAACGGTTTTATCGGATCACTCGGTTTATCTAAATCAGTCGCCTCTAATTTTTGCTCGAGCTTATGAATTCGCTCCAATAATTCTTTTTCGCTCATAATATTTTGTAAAAGCCCCTGTCTCGCGAGGGCATAATACCAAAAACAGGCGACTTCTTCAATCTACCCTAAAAAAGGCTTGAAACCGCCCCTAAAAAAAGGCAAGTCCCCGCTCGGAGACGTGGCCGAGTGGTCGAAGGCGCTCCCCTGCTAAGGGAGTATACCTCAAAAGGGTATCGAGGGTTCGAATCCCTTCGTCTCCGCCAGTCGCCTTTTCATTATACATTCTTGCTCTGCAAGACATGCCGGGCGACGGTTATGTTGATCATATCAACCAGCACATGCAGCGCGATCACGGGCCAAAGCGACCCGCTGGCAAGAAAAAGTACCGTGGCAATTGTCGCGAAAACAGCGACTTGTATGAGACCGGCGCGGTCCTGATAACGATGCAGAAACACAAAGACCGCGACAGATAGGGCGCCGGCCAGCCATGGGTGCACAAACTGGCTAAACAGCCAGATCAAGTAACCGCGAAAAATAATCTCTTCGGTGATGCCGGCCGTGATCGCCACCAGCATACTGCGCCGATATTCCTGATCGGTACGCGGCATCAAAAATTGAGTATATTCGCCGACATCATCGAGCTCCTTCGTCAATTTAGCTTTGGCCTCATCGCCGTGGGTGACCTGATAATATTGACGCGCGAAAAACAGCACGAGTCCGGCGACGACGGCCCAAGAGATAATAGTCGGCAAATCCAGTTGATATTGAAATCCGAGCATCTCTAAGGGGCGCATGAGCCAAAACCATGTGGCGAGAATGGCGAGGGCTAAGACCCATAGCTGTATCATAGTGTATTTATAGGCCGATAGACGCGCATCGGGGTCTTGCCGAAGTTTCTCGACGGGATTGTTCTTAAGTGTGAAGTGGCTTGAAATAGGCCAGGCGATTACGATTGCAAAAAGAATGACCCAGTCCGGAATAGCCAATCCGAGCCATCCGTTTGCCATAAAAGTCTCAATCGATTCCAAAGCCATTTTTTCACTCCCAGCGCTCGTTTCAATCTTTATATAATTAAACTTGAATTCAAATTCAAGTTTTGGTAGGCAAAAATATGCGACGTCAACCCAAACAGGTCAGAGCCCAGATAACCCGTCAACGCCTGATGAACGCGCTGGATAGCCTGTTGAAAGAAAGGGATTTTGACCTGATATCGGTGGTCGAAATCGCGAAAGAGGCCGGCGTGTCTTCCGGGCTCCTTTATTCGCATTTCAAAAACAAGGCAGATTTTCTGGACGCCCTTCTAGAAGATTATCAGGCCCGCATCGTCGCGAGACTGGAAACTGTTGAGCAAAGTGACCTGATGGCCGAATTTAAGGCAGCGGGCGGACTTCGCGAGGCTCTGCGCGAGATAGCGGCCTTTGCCTATCAGCAATTATCCGAAGATGCCCATATCCTTCGCGCTATTGCCCATTCTCTCAAATCACGCTCGGCGCTTGAGCGGGAGGATTGGCAGGACATAAGGCTTCGGGCCTATGACACGATCGCGCCGGTTTTGACAGTCTATGAAACAGAGCTGGCCCGGCCTAATGATGAAACCACCGCCCAGATGCTAGTCTATTTCTTTAATTCAATATATTTGGAGGAGCTCTATCGCGATCCGTTTCAGTCCATGGCTGATGACATTGGTAAAGACCGTTTCATCTCGGAGATCGCCGATTTCGCTTATGGTTATTTAACAACGCCGCGATGAGTCTGTGACAGCGCTGTCATTATTGTCTTGCGAAACCGCTTTTGCCAGTGATAAGCCTATCCCCAACTAAAGGGATCCGGGGAAATAATCGTGGCCGATCAAATTTTAACAGCGGATATTGGCGGGACTAATGCACGTTTCGGGCTCGCAGAGCGCCAAAAAAACGGCCGTTGGGAGATCGCTCACTTTGCCAAATTCCGAGGCGATGACTTCAAAACATTTACAGATGTATTGGACGCCTATCTTGAGCCTTTCGGAGGCTCGCGTCCGCGCCGTGCAATCTTCTCGGTCGCGGGTCCGGTAGAAAACGGAAAGGTCACGTTGACCAATCGCAGCTGGTCGCTGGACAGCACCGATCTGAAAAAGCGTTTCGGGCTGACCAAAGTTTATATTGTCAATGATTTTGCCGCTATGACGCGGTCTATCCCCGAGCTTACTGACGAGGACCTTATTGAGATAAAACCCGGCCGCGCAGACAAGTCCGCGCCGATATTGGTGGCGGGGCCGGGGACAGGTTTTGGTGTGGGCTATCTGATACCGGTTACGGGCGGCTATCATGTTCTGACCACTGAAGGCGGTCACCAGGCCTATTCCCCGCAAACTGACCGCGAACTCGAACTGCTGAAAATCTTACGTTCCAGTTTTGGGTTTATCAGCGTGGAGCGGGTCAGTTCCGGCAGCGGAATGGTCGATGTCCATAAAGCCGTCTCTCAGCGCCAAGGCAAATCCTATCACCCTGAAAGCCCGGCAATTATCCGCGAAAAGGCGCGTCAGGGCGATCCGGTTGCGCTTGAGGTCTGCGAGATCCGGGCCGCAGCAACAATGGGCGCTATGGGTGACCTTGCCCTTTCCGGCGGCGCCCGCGGCGGCGTTGTCCTGGCCGGCGGCGTGAGTGAGCGAATGATTGAGTTTTTCAAATCCGAAGACGCGATGTCGCGTTTCTTAAAGCGGGGGAAACGGTCGGATTATATGGCCGATATTCCGATCTATTTGCTGAGCAATGCCCGGGCAGCGCTTTACGGCGCGGCGGCCCTGTTTGAGGATTTAGAAACCCGTGCTTCATGATCGAGCAGCCAGCGTTTTTTATCAAGCCCGCCAGCATAACCGCCCAGCGCCCCGCCCTTATTGATGACGCGGTGACAGGGGATAATAATGGCCAGGCCGTTTCGCGCATTGGAGCTTGCGACCGCGCGGAAAGCCTTATCATTTCCGATGGCTGTCGCCAGCTGGGCGTAAGACCGGGTTTGGCCATAGGGAATATCGCAAAGCGCCTGCCACACGCCATTTTGAAAATCGGTTCCAGTGGTCTTTATCGGAAGGTCAAAGGATTTTAACGAGCCGTGAAAATAGGATTTGATCTGGGTTTCGACTAGCATGGTTATATCATTGCGACCGGGCAGGATTGGCCGCTTATAGGCGGTTGTCAGTTTTTCAAGTTGGCCTTGAAGATTTTTGCGAACCGTAAACTCGGCCAAATAGACCTCTTGCTCATCGCAAATTGTCACCATGGTGCCAAGCGGCGTATCAATCCAATCGATCAATAAAGGCGAAATCTTCACATCTTTGGGAGACTGACCGAAGGTTTTGGCAAAAGCGACCCGAAATCCGCTGGGACTATCAAATCCGGCGCAAAGTTGGGCTTCAATGACCGAGTCGCCCTGAGCAAGACATTGCCGGGCTTTGGCCAGATTGCACTGGCGCACATAGGCAGAAAAGGTCATGCCAAACCGGGATTTAAACTGCCGGCGGGCTGTCGACGGATCAACGCCGTTTGCGAGCAAATCCTTTTCGGACCAGCGCCGCTCCGGATCGCTCTCAACCAGATTGATCAGTTTTTTAATAAGCGCACTGGCCTCTCCGGGCATATTCATCGGGTGGCATCGCTTACACGGGCGATAGCCGGCCTTAAGCGCGCCTTCGGCGTTTTGAAAAAACAGACAATTTTCCGCTTTCGGGGTTCTGGCCGGGCATCCCGGACGGCAAAAAATGCCGGTCGAGCGCACCCCCATATAGAATTGCCCGGAATAGGTTTCGTCCCGGTTTCGGAAGATTTCATATTTAGTTGTATCGTCTAACATCATGATTCTTTGTTAGCATAGCGCAAAAAGCCCGCCGCCGAAAATCAGGCATTGTTATTAAAAAATGAATTGGCTAGGAACAGGCCAGAAAGAATTACTATGACTGTTCACCTCCACAAACATGATCTTCCGCCCAATTTGGATTTCGGAAAAAGCGTCGCCATTGATACGGAAACGCAGGGCCTGTCTCTGGTACGAGACAAGCTTTGTCTGGTGCAATTATCCTCCGGCGACGGGGACGCTCATATCGTCCAAATGAACCGCGACACCTATGACTGCCCAAACCTCAAAACGCTGCTATCTAATGAGGCGGTCACCAAAATATTTCATTTCGCCCGATTTGATGTTGCCATAGTGCAGCGGGATTTAGGGATAGCGATGAATCCGATTTTTTGCACCAAAATCGCGTCCGGGCTGGTCCGGACCTACACAGATCGCCATGGTTTAAAAGACCTGTGCCGGGAGCTGCTGGGCGTAGAGCTGTCCAAACAGCAGCAAAGCTCGGACTGGGCCAGCGATGAACTTTCAGAAGCTCAGCTCAATTATGCCGCCTCTGATGTGCTCTATCTACATCAGCTGAAAACTATTTTGACCGGTCGATTGCTGCGAGAAAACCGGCTCGATCTGGCCAATGCTTGTTTTAACTTTCTTCCGGCGCGCGCAACACTTGATTTATCGGGCTGGGAGGACGTTGATATTTTCTCTCATACAATGAGACGCAATAACTAAAAATTTCTAGGTTACGATCTCGTCATGTGCCGTAATTGGCTATCGCATTATGACCGACCCTTACTTATACAGTCGCTATGACGGTAACGCCGACATATCAAAATCAAAGCGCCAGTGAAGCCTTAGGGCTGTGGGAACCGCGCCGAACGCTCACCCTTGAGGCGGCGCGGCGTCATACTGAACGGGTTAAAAAACTGAGATGGATTTTGATAGGCATTGCCGGGTTGATGGTAATCGCCTTAATCTGGGAGTTTTCCCGCCGGGCGCCTGCGGTATTTCCGTCCGATGATCCAAGCGAATCCGTCAAAATGACTAATCCGCGATTTAGCGGCCGGACAGATGACGGACTTCCTTTTTATCTGACCGCCAAGGAAGCCGTTAGAATGGCCGCCGATGATGCTGCTGTCCAGCTCGTCAGTCCTGTGCTTGAATTTTACCGGGACGGTGTCTCGCGCAAATCGCTCGTGATTGCCGATACGGGGACGTATGATGACGCCAACAAAGTGCTGGAACTGCGCGCGGCGGTGGAACTTGATACAGATGATGGCTATCACTGCGTAACGAGCCACGCCCGAATTTTTACCAAATCCAAAACCATTGAGGGTGATGAACCAATTAGTTGTACTGGGAGCTTCGGGGCGGTAAAAGGCAATGCCTATGAGATCCGCGACAATTACAAGACCTTTATATTTAAAAACAGAATGAGCGCTGTTTTGGAGCAGAATTGATGATCCTTCGTACCGTTTTATTGACTACCGGCGTGCTAGCCTTGCTAAGCAGTCCGGCAACCGCTCAGACCTCTTTTGGGGACAGCGAAGCCCCGATCTTTATCGAGGCCGATAAAGCCACTTATAAAGGTGACAAGACTATGCTTGAGGGCAGCGTCAAAGTTCAGCAGGGCAGTGCCAATATCGAATCAGACGAAATGGAAATATACCGCGAGAGCCTGACCGAGGAAGAGACCGACCCTGAAGTGTCCTTGTCACTTGGCGGCGTTACAAGGATCGAAGCCTCCGGGAATTTTCGCTATAAAAATTCAGAAAGTATCGTTACCGGGCAAAAGGGTATTTATTACCGGGACCGCGGAATTATTGTCGTGACCGGTAATGTGCTCGTCAATCAAGGCGGAAGTTCGCGGTTTAGCGGTGAAAAACTCATTTATGACATTGAGAATAAGCGCGTAAGACTGGACAATAACTGTCAGGGCGCTAATTGTGAAGGTGAACGAATTACCTTCGGGACCACGGAATAAAATACGGGCTAAAGTGCATGACGACTTCCAACAAGATTTCTAAACTATTACCCCTGTCAGTTTTTAGTTTTTTAAGCCTGATTTTCGTGCCGGCAGCCCACGCTCAATTTGCACCAAATTCTAATGCGCCGACACGCGGGACAGCTGACAGCGCGGTTTCCGAACCGGGCCTGACGGTTTTTTCCGGACAGGTCGATGTGCGCCAAGGCAATGTCCGAATTCTGGCCGATACAATGAAGGTTTATTCCGGTCAGCAGAGCAACGCCGCTCAAGCCTTCGATGATTTTAACCGGATCGAAGCGATCGGGAATTTTTATTACATTACGCCCGAACAGGAAGTTCGCGGCGAGCGCGGCGTCTATGAGAGAGTTTCGGATACGTTTACGGTTACCGGCAATGTGATTTTGCTACAGGGCAAAGACAATGTCGTCACCGGCGATAAGCTGATTTATAATCTTTCGGACAATAAGGCCAAAGTAACCGGAACCTGTAAAGGCCGTAAATGCGGACGTAATGGCAGGGTCAATATTCTGATTAAAAACTCGGGTGATCCGCAAAATACGCCCGGCTAAAGGATCAACCATGTCCAGCGCAGCGGCTTCCGACAGTTTAAAGCCTCAAGACCAATTGGCAGGCACACAAGGCCTCGCGGCCCATAATATCGGTAAATCCTATCGCGGCCGTCAGGTCGTGCGAAATATCTCCCTAAATGTGCAGCGCGGCGAAGTGGTTGCGCTCATGGGGCCCAACGGGGCGGGCAAAACGACGAGTTTCTATATGATTATGGGTCTGATTGAAGCTGATCAGGGAACGATCTCGCTTGACGGCGAGGATATTACGTCGCTGCCTATGTATCAGAGGGCGCGCCTCGGTGTCGGCTATCTCCCGCAAGAACAATCTATTTTCCGCGGCTTATCTGTGGAAGAAAATATTAAAGCGGTTGTCCAGCTCACTGAAACAGATCGCTCCAAATGGGATGATAATGTTGATGCGCTTCTGGACGAGCTCAATATCGCCCATATTAAGAAAAGCCCGGCGCTCGCGCTATCTGGCGGAGAGCGCCGAAGGGTCGAGATTGCCCGGGCGCTGGCGTCCCGGCCCAATTTCATACTCTTGGATGAGCCCTTTACCGGGATTGATCCGATTGCCATCGCCGATATTTCAGAACTGATCCTTTATCTCAAACAGCGCGGTATCGGTATTTTGATCACTGACCACCGGGTCCGCGAAACGCTCGATATTGTGGATCGGGCGTCGATCCTGTTTCAAGGCGAGGCTTTGTTTGAAGGAACCCCCGAGGAAATCCGGGCCAATGAAGATGTGCGTAAAGTCTATCTCGGAGAGAAGTACGCATAAAAAAACCCGGCCTCAAAGACCGGGCTTCAATTGCTTTGCAAATTCAAATTATTTCTTTTTCGCCAAAAGATCGCGAATTTCAGCCAGAAGGACTTCATTTGCTGGCGGAGCGGCCGGCGCTTCTTCTTCAGCCTTCTGTGCTTTGTTCATGCCTTTGATGATCATAAACATGACAAAAGCGACGATGACGAAAGAGATCAACGCATTGATGAACAGGCCGTAGCTGACAGCTGTTTCAGGCGCTAGAACCGTTCCATCGGCATTGTAGGTCGCTTCGCTCATGACATATTTCATATTGGCCATGTCGACGCCGCCCATAACCGGGCTAATAGCCGGCATGAATACGTCGGCGATGAAGGAGCTTACGACAGTTGCGAAAGCTGAGCCCATAACAAAGCCAACAGCCATGTCGACCAAATTGCCTTTCATGGCAAATTCTTTAAATTCTGAAACCATCCCCATTAGAGATCTCCCTTTTTCAGTTAATTACGCGTTTTCACGCCCTGTGCGCGTAATGACGTTAATAAGGTTAATAGAAGATGAATGTTAACGAGATCGGCTAGAGTCTACGCGGGCTTTTAGCTCTTTCCCGGCGCGGAAAAACGGGACATGTTTTTCAGGAACCATGACTGCATCGCCGGTCCTTGGATTACGTCCTCTACGAGCGGCGCGGTGCCGGGCCGAGAATGCGCCAAAGCCGCGAAGCTCGACGCGCGCACCTTTTTCCAAAGTCTGAATAATTGACT
This sequence comes from Hellea sp., assembly GCA_013002305.1. Classification (GTDB taxonomy): domain Bacteria; phylum Pseudomonadota; class Alphaproteobacteria; order Caulobacterales; family Maricaulaceae; genus JACOMS01. Next base: position 953 of record JABDKG010000029.1, on the reverse strand, counting down.
CTAAAATTACCGCAACAACGCGTTCGGATTCTTCACGGGTGAGATAAGGATTATCTTTGTGAATGTTTTCAACAAGTTCGGAACGTAGCATGGGCACAATAAACACAATCTGCCCTTGTCTCGTCAACAATAAAAAGGCCCCATGAAGGGGCCTTTGTCAGATTATATGGAAAAAATCTGTTTATTCGTCGCCTTTTAGAGCTGCGCCAAGGATATCGCCCAATGATGCGCCGGCATCAACTGATCCATATTGCTGTACGGCTTCTTTTTCTTCAGCAATTTCCAGAGCCTTGATTGAAAGTGAATATTGCCGCTTGGCTTTGTCGACCTTCGTGATCATGGCATCAACCTTGTCCCCGACGGCAAATCGCTCAGGACGTTGATCAGAGCGCTCGCGGGATAGATCCGACTTACGGATGAAGGCCGGAATTTCATTGTCGTCGCCAAAGGAAACCTCAACACCGCCGCTATTAACCGCTGTGACTGTACAAGTGACAGTCGCGCCGCGGCGTGCTCCGGCAGGGGCCGTATCCTTAGACAATTGCTTGATACCAAGGCTGATCCGTTCTTTGTCTGTATCAATCTCGAGAATCTTGGCTTCAACTTGATCGCCCTTCTTATAATCTTTCAGCGCGTCTTCACCGGACTTGTCCCAAGACAGGTCAGATAGGTGAGCCATGCCGTCAATGTCGCCGTCCAGGCCGATAAACAGGCCGAACTCAGTGACAGAGCGAACTTCGCCGTTGATAACCGTTCCAACCGGGAAGCGATCGGCAAATGAATCCCAAGGATTGCTTTGCGTTTGCTTGAGGCCCAGTGAGATGCGGCGCTTCTCTTCCTCAACTTCCAGAACTTCGCATTCAACTTCCTGGGAGGTGGAAACGATCTTGCCGGGGTGGACGTTTTTCTTGGTCCAGCTCATTTCTGAAACGTGGACAAGGCCTTCGACGCCT
>JABDKG010000074.1 GCA_013002305.1 Hellea sp. | reverse complement strand
TTCCAGCGTGATTTGCCTTTGACCTTGCCAAGCTCCAGAGTATCGCCATCAAGCTCGACCCGGGCGCGCTGCATATCGTCTTCCGTGCCTTCAAGGCGGATCGAAAAAGCTTCGCCGACGGAGATTTCAGCATCATAGACACCGGAAATTGCAACCGCGTCAAATCCGGTCAGGTCAAATGTCCTGGTAATGGTCGGACCGCGATCTTCGTCAGTCTCATGGGCCTGAGCAATCGCCGCGGCGCCGATAATAAGTGTCGAAGCGACTAATAATTTGCTCCATGGGGACGTTCTTTTATAACCTGTACTGCGCATTGTCTTTCTCCTTCTTATCGTTTATCAATAAATTAATTCTTATTGATAGTCAATAATAATATTGAAGACCGATAATAACGACAACTGTCGTAAATTCAAATGAAACTTTGGTAAATAAAATTTTGCCTGCACGCTCGATATCCGGTACATCCTTAATGTTTGAGATGACGGGGCACTCCTTTGATGCGCGACACAAAATCATCGGACGCCTATGATGTTGTTATTATCGGGGCGGGACCTGCCGGGACTTCTCTGGCGTTAGCTTTAGCGCCGACCGACCGCAAAGTTTTAATAGTTGAACAGGCCCGGTTCCCCCGCTTTCATATAGGCGAATCGTTGACAGGACAATGTGCGGAAACTCTGGAGAGCTACGGTCTTGGAAAATACATGGCTGAAACGGCCTATCCTGTAAAACGCGGCGTTACAGTTCATGGCCAGAAAGAGAGCGCGAAGTTTTGGGTGCCGGTTCAGCGGCGCGGCACTGACGGAGAACCATTCCAACGCACAACCTGGCAAGTACGCCGGAAAGAGTTTGACTTAAAACTTCTGGAAAGTGCGATTGAACGGGGTGCCGAGTTTACGCAAGCGTCGGCAGATAATATTTTGGGGTCCGCATTTAAGCCGTCTGGCATAAAAATAACGGACCGTGACGGGCGACATCGGAACATTCACTCAAAAATCATCGCAGATGCATCAGGGCAATCGCAATTTCTGGGTCGACAAAATGTACTAGGCCCTATGGGGGATGCTGGCTATGATAAACAGATAGCTATTTTTGCCCATGTGGCCGGCGCGCAACTTGACGAGGTTCCTCATCAAGGGAACACTCATATTTTCTATGGAAAAACATTTCATTGGAGTTGGCTTATTCCACAAGATGAAGTCACTGATAGCCTTGGCGTCGTCATTCCAGTTGATGTTTACAAATCATCAGGACTGAGCAAGGAGGCATTTTTCCGTAAAGCCATTCATGATATTAATCCCGAGCTAACTCGGCGCACGCAGAGTATTGATATTGTCTCGCCCGTTCGGTCAATTTCCAATTATTCTTACAGATATCCCAATCCAGCGGGCCATGGGTTTATATGCACGGGCGACTCTCACGGATTTCTCGACCCAATATTTTCATTTGGAGTTACCATTGCTCTGAAAGAGGGTGAGATTGCTGCGCGAGAAGTAGAAGCATATTTACAAGCTGACGGCGAATATGATTTCGATAGTTATCGTCTCAAAATACGGCAGGCTCGGGAGGTCGTTCAATTGATCATCGACACGTTTTGGCAATACCCTTTGGCCTTTCTCAGATTAGCGCATTTTAGTCATCAGGCAGACATTGCCGAGTTGTTTTACGGTCGATTTTACGAAGACACTACGCTTGAACTGGAAGCTGTTAAGCTTATGAGAGAACTGTTGGGGCGAGAGGCTTCTCCATAAAAAAACCCGGTTTCAAGACCGGGTTCTCTATTTTTTGATTTAAAATTCTAGGCATCTTCGGTCGGTTTAGGTGCTGGCAGACCTTTGCCTCCTTTGCGACCTTCGATCTTGAGCTGTGCCGGACCCAGAATCTTAAACGTCAATTTATCGTTCTTTTTATCGACCCCGACTTTGACCAATCCGCCATTTTTAAGTTTGCCGAACAGGATCTCATCCGCGAGCGGTTTTTTGACATGTTCCTGGATGACCCGTGATAATGGCCGCGCGCCGTACGCCGGGTCATAACCCTTCTCGGCGATCCATTTATTGGCGCCTTTAGAGAGCTCGAACATAATCTTGCGCTCGGTCAGCTGGGCTTCAAGCTGAATGATAAATTTGTCGACTACCCGCGCGATTGTATCTTGACCCAGCGGCGCAAAATGTACGGTCGCATCGAGCCGGTTTCTAAATTCCGGCGCAAACAGGTTTTTAATCGCTTCGTCCGAGGCGTCGGTTTTAAGGCCGCGGCCAAACCCGATAGAGGATTTGGTCGCCGCTGCCGCGCCGGCATTGGTCGTCATGATGATGATGACATTGCGAAAATCAATGGTCCGGCCATTCGTATCGGTCAGCGTCCCGTTATCCATGATCTGCAGCAGGATATTATAAATATCCGGATGGGCTTTCTCGATCTCATCGAGCAGCAGGATGGAATGCGGGTTCTGGTTGACCTGGTCGGTCAGAAGACCGCCCTGATCATATCCGACATAGCCCGGAGGCGCGCCGATCAGGCGAGATACCGTATGGCGCTCCATATATTCGGACATGTCAAAGCGCAGAAGTTCAAGGCCCTGGGTCAGCGCCAGCTGACGCGCAACTTCGGTTTTACCCACGCCGGTCGGTCCGGCAAACAGGTAGGAACCGATCGGCTTATGCGGCTCTCGCAATCCGGCGCGAGCCAGTTTGACAGCCGCGGCAACCTGGCCGATGGCGTCATCCTGCCCAAACACGACACGTTTAAGATCAGCTTCGAGCGACTTCAGCGCCTTGGCATCATCCCGCGATAGCGATTTCGGCGGTATGCGGGCGATTTTGGCAATGACATATTCTATTTCTTTGACGTCCACCGTTGTCTTACGGTCTTTTTTGGCCTTAAGGCGCTCGCGCGCTCCGGCCTCGTCAATCACATCAATAGCCTTGTCGGGCAATTTTCGATCGGTGATGTGGCGAACGGCCAAGGTGACCGCCTGCTCGATTGCCTCATCCGTATATTTGACCTTATGAAACTCTTCAAAATAAGAGCGCAGGCCCATGAGGATTTTGACCGCATCATCGGAGGTCGGTTCAGAGACGTCCACTTTGAGGAAGCGTCGCGACAATGCCCGGTCTTTCTCAAAATGCTGTCTATATTCTTTATAAGTGGTCGAGCCCATGCAGCGTAGCTTACCGCTTTGCAGTGCTGGCTTTAGCAAATTGGACGCGTCCATTGCCCCGCCGGATGTCGCCCCGGCGCCAATGATTGTGTGAATTTCATCAATAAACAGGATCGCGCCTTCGGTTTCCTGAAGGCGATTCATGACGGCTTTGAGGCGCTCCTCAAAATCACCGCGATAGCGTGTCCCGGCCAATAAGGCCCCCATATCCAGCGCGTAAATCGTTGCGCCGGAGAGAACTTCAGGAACTTTTTCATTGATAATGCGGCGGGCAATCCCTTCGGCGATGGCGGTTTTACCCACGCCCGGATCGCCAACCAGTAAAGGGTTATTTTTACGCCGGCGCGAGAGCACCATGATACAACGCTCGACTTCTTCGTCGCGGCCAATTAGCGGATCAATATCGCCGTCGCGCGCCTTTTGGTTAAGGTCGACGCAGTAAGCTTCAAGCGGGTCTTTGGATTTCGGATCATCGGCGCCGCCCTCGCCGCCTTCACTATCCGCGCCGCGAATAGGTTTGGAGACAGAGTTTTCGCCGTTCTTAGCGATTCCGTGGGAAATATAATTGACCGCGTCATAGCGGGTCATATCGCGCTCTTGCAGGAAGTAAACGGCGTGGCTTTCGCGCTCGGCAAATAAGGCCACAAGAGCATTGGCCCCTGTTACTTCTTCGCGGCCAGAGCTTTGGACGTGTATAACCGCGCGCTGGATAACCCGGTGGAAACCGGCTGTCGGGCGGCTTTCTTCAAACTCTTCAATGACCAGGCTTTCCAGATCATCATCGAGATATTGGGTAATGTCTGTGCGCAAGCTTTCATTGTCGACATCACAAGCCTTAATAACCGCCGCAGCATCCTTGTCATCCAGCAGTGCGAGCAGCAAATGCTCCAGCGTTGCGAGCTCATGCTTGCGATCACTGGCGTAGGTCAAAGCGCGGTGGATAGTATCTTCCAGAACCGGTGAAAACGATGCCATATTATTTTTTCCTTTCGCATCCCATGTTAAGGGCTAGAGCTCTATTTGGGAATCCTATCATACCTTTTCAAGCGTGCATTGCAGTGGATGATTATTGCGCTTGGCCGCGTCCATCACTTGCGCAACCTTGGTTTCCGCGATTTCAAATGTGAAAATCCCGCAAGTACCAATTCCAGATTTGTGTACGTTCAACATGATTCGCGTTGCATCCTCCGGCGATTTGTTAAAGATATTCATAAGAACATGAACAACAAATTCCATCGGTGTGTAGTCGTCATTCATCAGTAAAACGCGGTACATGGAGGGTTTTTTGGTTTTAGGTTTGGTTTTGGTCGCAACGCCGCGCTCTAAATCGTCGTCGCCTCCGGGTCCCTCTTCATTGCCGAGGCGTATGATATTCAAATCAATCATGAGCTTTAATCTAGGGCGAGATTCACGCAAATTAAAGGGCGCAGAGAAAGTTTTTCCAGTTTAGGAAGATTCTTCCGGTATGGCGCAATCTTTGCCTGACTCTGCCATAATTATGGGATTTTTCGTCTATGGTTAAAATGCTATTGTCACGATTCGCAGGAGCGCAGCCATGAGTGAAAAAGCAAAATATTTTTGGGAAGAAAATCGGGGGACTATTGTGGGCGTTTTAATATTCGCTTTGCTACTCGCCAACCTTCTTATTGTCGCTTAGCGTCAATATCTGAAATTACAGATCAATATAACCTAACGTAACGGCTTCAAACACCGCTTCGCTTCGCGAATTGACGGCGAGTTTGCGATAAATCGACTTAACATGATTGCCAACAGTTAAAGGTGATATTTCGAGGATCTTTGCCGCCTCTTTATATTTGAACCCTTTGGCAAACAGGCGGAGCAATTCTTCCTCACGTTGTGATAAAGGCGACTTGTTATTGGTGTTTGCGGCTGCCTCTCGAAAGCGGTCCAAAAGATAGACGGCGGCGGCGGCACTAATCGGAGCGCCGCCGGCCATAGTAAGATCGATGCCCTCAATTACTTTTTTGGGTCCGCTATCTTTAAGCAGATATCCATCGGCCCCTGCCGAGATCGCAGAAACAACGGTTTCTCGGTCGCCGAAGGTTGTGACGATCAAAATTTTGCAATCAAATTTGGATTTGATTTCCGGCAGATAATCCAGACCGCTACCGTCCGGTAGGCCAATATCCAGTAAAACCAAATCCGTTTTGTCTCTGAGACTTTCTTTAGCTTCGGCGATAGAGTTTGCTACGCCGACCAGCTCTAAGTGGTCGACTTCCTGAATTATTTCGCGAAAGTGCTCAACAATAACCGGGTCATCTTCGACCATGAATACGTTATATTTATCTTGCGTCGTCAATGTCTCGTACCTCTAATGTATCGGCTGTGGTTTTTTGGGGTAAAACGAGGCTGACTCGGAACCCGTTATCAAAATTCTCGGCAGAAAACTTGGCCCCGATTTGCTCAGCGCGTGCCGCCATATTTTTTAATCCCCGGCCCCGTTTTGAATCGCCGACCTTTCCCTGACCATTATCCGTTAGTTTGATTTGAATACCGATCGGGTCGTTAAGATGATCCATTAAATCCACTTTCAAAACAGAGCCCTTAGAATGCCGAATGGCATTTGTCGTCGCTTCCTGCAATATTCGAAATATTTGCAAGACATCGCGCGCCGAATATTCCGGGAGCTCGGTCGTGGTGTGGTCATTCCAGACATATTTCATGTTGGCGTCAGTCACGCGTGTTTCCGCGCGTTCCCGGTAGGTCTTAAGGGCTACATCAACTGACTCTCCGACCGAGTCCATGGAATCAATAATCAGGCGCATTTCATCAATTACGAACTGCAATCCATCCGCCATATCTACGGGCTTGGCCTTTCCGCGCTTGGCCGACAATAGCATAGACATAAGGCTGGAACCGAGCCCATCATGCATGTCGCGCATCAATCTTTGCCGTTCCTCATTATGCGCCTGTTTGCGGATTAACTGCTTGCGATTTTCATAAGCCTCGTGCAGTTCTGCCTCGCGCGCATCAAGCTCGGCCCCCAGAAATGTATTGATCTGCTGGGTAGATCGGAAAAGATGAAAATTCCGGTTCAGAAACGCCAGAATTAACGCAATCAAAAAAGCCGGTGTAACCGCCGATGCGTACCCCCCGGGAACGTCGTGAATTATTTCCGAATAAGCATCCAGAATAATGCTCACGCCAATGAGTGACAGCGAAGCTATTTCCAAAATACGATCATCATTATGCCGCCAAAAATGGAATATAAATCGAATGATTGCCGCTAGTGAAACAATTAAAGTCGACCAACCAACTACCGTGTCGCTGACCTGATAACCTTCGGGGAAAGGCGTATATAAATAGCGGTAGAATAAAAAACCGGTAAGCAGTGTCCAGATCCCTATAGTCGTAAATTGCAATCTCATGATCGGTTTTTCAGTCCAGCTATCGACCAGATTAAAGAGCGCGAAGGGCGCTAGCATCGTAAAGAATATGTAATAGAGATATCGCATCTGACCGTTCATCGGCCAATCCATGATAAAATATTTCAGAAGATTGGCCGCCCACGAAAGGCTTAAAATAGCGAACCAAAATAGAAAAAGCTTGTAGCGCGATTTGAGCGATAGCGCCAAACAAACCGCGCCAATTAATAAGCATATGGTCATGACTAGAAGTTTATATTCGTTCATCACCCATAGCCTCTGGCTAGTCCCTAGCCGAAGCGATTCATACTCGCCCAGTAAGGGGGTTCTTATATCGGTATAAGGCGTACTGGATCGCACGGTTACCAATTGAAGATCGTTACGCCCGGCCTTTAAGAGGCCTTCGGGAATATGTTCCAGAACCGTATTCTGACCGTGAAAAGTCGGATGATGCGAATTCATTCTCCCCTTGGAAACGAGACGCGTACTATTCACAAAAAGCAAATAATTATCGACCTGCATCACCTTGATAAATCCAAGGCCGTTTGGCGGAATATCTGCGAGTTCAAATTCAAACTTTAAGGAATGATACTGCGGTGCACAACAGGCTGAAAATGGCAATTCGGCGGGAGTTGAACGCGTGTTTTGCGCGGCTTCGAAGGTGGGTTCAGAAATTTCCGCGACACTAAAGTTAGAGACGGGAATCGTATTGAGACCTTTGGGGCTAGAAAATATTAGAGGATTGATGACAAACCAGTAAAATAAATTGAAAATCAGAATTGTTAAGCCAAGCCAAAGCAGCCGCGTACCATTATTGCGGATGCGGGTCACATTTTGATTAAACCAGTTTTTGTCCATCGCCCCTTGCTCGGCTCTTAGGCCAATCAAATCATTTTCACGCGCGCGCGACAAGCCATAAATCTGGCATTGACCCGGTCAGAAAATGTCAGATCTTTATCGTCGCAAATTTGCCTTACACGAACCCGAATATTTTCCGGCGCTGGCGAATTAAGTCCAGACCTTTGTAGGTTTCTGGAATCTCCGGAAACAATTGATCTTCGATGAAAGCCTCGTTCAGGCCCAGATGGTCCCGCGCCGCCGCCGCGAATATAGAACGGACATCATAGGCCGGCAGAACATCCCGGCCTTCAAAAAGGTCAGGCTCTTCCAATCCTGGCCAGTCACCGAGCGACTTGCCGCCTTTGACCGCGCCGCCGCCAATCATACAGACGCCGCCCGTTCCGTGATCAGACCCGTTGGTGCCATTTTCATGGACGGAGCGCCCAAATTCCGAGACGATGACAAAGACAGTGTCATTCCAGACCTTGTCCATAGACTTTTTAAGAGTTCCAAGACCTTGATCGAGATTGGCAAATTCCCTGGCAAGTCGCGGCTTTTGATTGTCATGCGTATCCCAATTTCCCAAATTGATCACGCCAATATCCGGCCCGTCTTTTTTGGACAGCATTTTTCCGATGGTTTCAAATGGATCGGCGGAGACTTCGCCGCGCGAATAGCCATCGGTCAAATGTCCGATGCGCTCAAAATTCGGCAAGAGAGGCTCCAGATCCGGATCGTCTTTATAGAGCGAGCTTCCCAATAAGCGCATTAAATTTTCATCTTCATCCGTGATCCGCGGCGCCGACCAGTTGAAGCTCTTTTGGGT
>JABDKG010000036.1 GCA_013002305.1 Hellea sp. | reverse complement strand
GGAACGATAAGCGGGTTCATACGTAGTTTAAGGGTCTAAGGAGATCCGCAAAATGAACGTCGCCAAGCCATTGGAAGAAATCGTCGAACGAGTCGATGCGTCTTGCTCCTATCAGGACAGGGATCTTCTCTATGTAATTCGATCATTCGGTGATCGTTCCTTTGGACCCGTCGTCACCCTTTGCGGACTCATTCTGGTCACGCCAGTCGCTGCGATTCCAGGCGTACCGCTGATTATTTCCATCATAATGATGACCTTCTCATTTCAATTAATCCTCGGCCGGCGCACGCCCTGGCTGCCAAAATTTATATCGCGCATCCCTGTCCGGCGGCGCGAAGTGCAGAAGACAAAACGTAAAATCCTGCCATGGCTTCGGCGGGTTGATAGCGTCGTCCAGCCTCGTCTGGCCTGGGCGTCATCTAAAACCTTTAGAATAATCGCCGCGATTGTTTGCTTTATTCTTGGCGCTTTATTGATCCCATTGGGACCCGTCCCGTTTGGCGTAGCCATACCCGGGTTTTTAACTTTGATGTTGGGGCTGGGTTTAACCGCGCGCGACGGACTTTTCATCATAGTAGCGGTTTCTTTGTTCTTTGCGATTAGCCTTTGCCTTGGGATTTTCGTAGGACCATTCTAGCCACAATTTGTTTTCAATGTTAACTTTGCGTGCCGAACGCCGCACAGGAAAAAGCCCGGTCCTTTCAAATAAGGACCGGGCTATAATTTGTGACGTATGAGGTGCCGTAAAACGGGCGGGATTTTTATGATGATTTGTCAGTCGTCGGTATGATCCGAATGGATACAGTGTGACCATCATTATACGCATAATCCTGATCTGCAGGAACGTGGATAGGATCGATCACTTGATATTCGACATCGTGGCTCTCAAGATAGAGAATTGCTTCTTCGACATTGTTTTCGGCATGAGGGTTCAGAAATGTATTTTCTGACTTAATCGGGCTGATTTCAACATAGGCGTCACCGCAATCTTTCGCTGTTTGAATCGCGTCCGTCAGAAATTCAGCCGTGTGAAATCTCATCAATTCACCTTCGAAAAACAGTTCAATATCTGTCGGCTTGCATTGGCCCAGTGCAGAGAATTCTGCCGGGGTTTGATCGTCGATATTGTTATAATTTGCATGCGCGAAGCTGTGTCCGGATCCCATCAAAGGAAGCAGGATACAAGGGACAGTTGCTAGGGCTACTGGGATAATTTTCAACATTGTTTACTCCTTTCCTAATCAATGTTTGAGACGCGTCTTTGTTCCAGTTTCGCCCTTAAAATTACGCCAACGGGCGGCAAAAAATTTTTTAAAAAATAAAGATATTTTGGGAACCAATTACGTTGGCGCGCGTTTGTCTAGTGTTCTGGCGATGAACGCAGAACATTGAAGAACGATCCTCTCCCCTTTTATCGTTCTTATTTGATGGCCCGCTTCAGCGCCCCGTAGCGGGCCATCTTCTTTTCCCAGATCTTATCACAATGCTCGGAACATTCCTTGAATGTCGGCGTTGATTTTATGTGGGCCGATGAACGGCCTTGACTCTAAATCGATGAAAGAAAGGAATTAAAATGAATATTTCAAAAACTCTAAAAGCCTCGACCATCGTCCTGGGCTTGATGGCGTCTGGCAATGCCTTTGCCGGCGAAAATACAATCACAGTGGAAACCGAAGTGACGACAAGCACCGCCGCAGAGGAAGCGGCTATGAATGATACACTTGGTGAGCTGTTGCAATCCAATGGTGAAGTCGTGCCTCAGTCGGACGAAGACGTCTTAATGAGCGACGGGTCCGAAGAAGACAAAGACGCTTTGATTGTTATGGAGTCAGATAACGACATTTCTGACAATACGATTGTTGTTCCGACAAACTCCGCCGAGCCTGTAACGACCGTGACGTGCCCTGTGGGTACGACGGCGCAGCCCGACATGACTTGCCTGATTACAGGCGACTATGAGTGGTAATAAACCGCCGGGTTTAAATTAGAATGCTCGCTGAAAAGCGGGCATTTTTTTTGGGCGCAAATAATTTCAGGCATAAAAAAACCCCCCTCCGAAGAGCGGGGTAATTCTAGACGATTTTGGTCTATTCGACAGCGTCTTTGGCGTCGCCGACAGCGCACTGGGCACGTCCCTTTTGCTGCTGGGCTTTGCCCTTGAGTTCCATCTCTGTATTGTCGATGGCGTCGCCGGTTTCTTCTTTGATTTTACCAGCAATCTTGTTTGCTGCACCTTTGATGTGTTCGCTTTCCATTTTAATTTTCCTTTCGTTAAGTTAGTACACTAATACAACGTGTTAAAGCGGCGAGAGTTCCAAAATAACCGCTTTATGTTGGGTGTTTTTTGGGCCTAGGCGCTGTTCTCGTTGATGCGCCAGACTTCGCCTTGCGGCTCTTCCGGGCGGTCTTCGCCGGCACCGGTAAAGCGATCTCGTATTTCATCTTCCGTGAGGCCTTTGGTGCGTTCCGCGTCGTCGGTATCGACCGTATCGTTGTTTGATTTATCCGGGGTTTGGGACGTCGACATAATTTTTCCTTTCGTGATAATTTATTGGAGGGTTACCCGCGAATGTCTGCGCGGGATTTTCGATCGTCAAAGTCGCGTTCATAGCGCTCGACATAACGAATGCTGCCATTGTAGCGGTCATAGACATCGCGCCAGAAATAGGGCGTGCCGGTTTCGTCGACGGTTACAGTGAAATAGGTGATATGAACGGGGACATTGTCCTCGAGATCGAGGCGCTTATGTTGATCCGCTTCAATGGCGGTGGTAATTTCAACAACGTCGACCTCCTCATCATAACGGGCAATCCATTTGGCCATCGCGATCGGATCTTCGAGCCTGACACAGCCGGAGCTGAATGTGCGCTGCGCACGGTCAAAAAGGTTTTTCCCCGGAGTTCCGTGTAAATAAATTGAATATTGGTTTGGGAAAATGATCTTCATCTCGCCCAGCGCATTGCCTTCGCCGGCCTGTTGCACAAATTTATATTTGCGCGCCACGCCGGGTTCCGTCCAGTCAACTTCGAACGCGTTGACCGGCGCACCAGTTTCGCGATCAAAAATCTTATAACCATATTTCGCGGCGTATCCCGGGTCTTTTTTAAGTTTCGGGACTTTTTGCCGGCGAATGATACTGACCGGTAAATACCATTTCGGATTGGCTACAACATATTCAACTTCATCTGAAAATTCTGGTGTCGCAAACCATGTTTTACCAACAATTGTTCTTTGTTTGATTTCCATTTTGCCATTATTCCATCCCTCAGCGGAGAAAGACGGAATGTTGGCCCAAATATAACGGTCCTCAAGGTCTCCCTGAGCCCGCCATCGGTTCATGGACTCGGCAATTCGGTCAATTTTGGAATCAACGCTCTCGTTGAGCGCAATGAGCGTATTACCGCCCAATATTCCGTCATCTTCGAGCCCGTGCCGGGTTTGGAACAGTTTCAGTGCGCTGCTCAGCGGCTCATCGAAAAGGTTCGGGCTTTCGGGTTCGAGCGGGTCCGGAACATCGTAGCTTTCCGCACGCAGTCGGGCCCGAAGGTCTGGGACGCGCGGATCAACATCACCGGCCTCGATGGCTTCACCATCGCGGATAGCCAGCCAACCGCCATCTCTGCGGAGTTGACGATATTGCGCAAGCACAGTTTTCAGGCGGTGATATTGCGGGGCGGTGGGTGCCATGGCGAGCAATTCACGATCACTGCTGCCTTGTGCGGAATTGAGTAGTGATGTCGGAATATTGTAGCGTAATACAGGAGAACCCGCGCGCTGGGTCATGGCGTGTTCCTCTGACAGATCGCCGCTGATTGCCTGCGCCAGGCGAAGCCAAATCAGGGTCAGTTTGATGTCGGCTTCGGCCTGCTTGTCGGCAGAACTTGAGAAAAATCTGCGCTGCATCAAGCGATCAAAATCGTCATCAAATATATCGTCTGCAATAATGCCGTGGGCGAAAACATCTTCCATCGTCGCTTGAAGGTCATAGGCGCCCTGGACTGTCCAAATGGGTTGATTGATCTTTGTCGCATAAGCGCGCTGAATGGTGGTCAAGCCATCTGGTCCGAATTCGTCTTCGATCTTTTTAATCTTGGACTCTTTTAACATATATTGTTCTATATAGGCTGATTTTTCGCTAGCCGGTTCGCCTAACAAGGCTTCAACCGGATGGGCGACCGGAGCATGATTGACTAAGTCATCAGGCGCGCCGCTCGCAGAAACGAGAGTAGAGCCAAGGAGCGAAATCGCTGCAGTGCTAATCAAAAACTTTTTCATTGTAAGATATCCTTTCAAGTTATCAACGTCCGGGCGGGCTGGCGGTTCCGAAACATTGACTGCAAAAAAAGGATGACTTTTATTCATGGAGTACGGTATTGGCGGCGGCGATTATGGAGAATTGATTGAGAACCATATTATTGACCACAATTATGTGCGCCCTATCGGCGTCGGCGGCGCAAGCCGAACTTCGGGTAAATGGAGAAAAGTTACCGGATACTATCTGGCACATAACGACCATGCCCGGCGAGCAGATCAGCTTTGATGTGACGGCGGACGAAACTGTAACGATTGACGGCTCGGAAGTGCCGCTCAATTGGACGGCGCCACGTCAGTCCGGGGTTCATAAGCTGATTGTGAGAGACGCGCTCGGCGCGGAGACCGCCAAAGTCAGCATATTTGTCCTCACTCCCAGCACAGAGATCAGCAAAGCCGGCTATCTCGGGACCTACCGGATCGGCAAATATCCGAAAAACACGCCTGAAGGATTTATTCGACTGGATAAGGAAGATGTGAATTCGCCAGTATCGCCGCATTTCAAAGTTGGGCAATTTCTATGCAAACAACAGCCAAATGTCTGGCCGAAATATGTTCTGGTTTCATCCGACAATCTCGTTCGCCTTGAAGCGCTCTTGGATGATCTAAACGAAAATCGTGACACCGAGGCTGACACGTTGTTTGTTATGAGTGGTTTCCGGACACCTTTTTACAATACAGCCATTGGATCGGCGAAATATTCGCGGCATATGTATGGCGATGCGGCAGATGTCTATGTCGACACCAAGCCTGGTAATGGGAACATGGATGACCTTAACCGAGATGGTCGTGTGACGAAATCGGACGCGGATTTTCTATATGATTATGCTGCCAAATTATATGCAAATCTCAAAGTCGTAAAAGGCGGGCTGGGATCATATGGGTCAAATTCGGCACACGGCCCATTTGTCCATATCGACGCGCGCGGTACGCCGGCGCGCTGGGGCAGAAGCCCCAAGGTGAAATCCAAAGCAGAAGCTCCTTAAGCCTGTTGCAACCAAATGGTTGTCTAGGCGTTGTTCTGATGAACAATTTCAAGGACTTCGCATGCCTAATCTCGCGTCGACAACACAGACGGCTCACTCTTTTCAAAAACCGTCCGTCATTATCAATCTTGGGTCTGGGAGTGCCGATGATATCACCGATGAAATCTGCGACTTATTTGACGCCAGCGGCCTCCCGAAACCGCAAGTCCATGCCGTTGATCCATCAAAACTTAGCGGAGTTCTGGAGCAGGTCGGGACTGATCAAACCGATTTATTGATCGTCTTTGGCGGTGACGGGACTTGTATGGCAGGTGCAAAAGTTGCCCGTAAGTCGGAGATCCCATTTATCGCTTTGCCAGGCGGCACCATGAACCTGCTGCCAAAAGCGCTGTACGGGACCAACGACTGGCGCGAGGCGCTCGATATCGCTCTGTCCACCGATGAACCGCGCTGGCAATCGGCTGGAAAGATCGATGAGCACATATTTTTTTGCGGCGCAATTATGGGGGATCCAACCATCATGTCCGAGGCCCGCGAATCCGTCCGTGACGGCGACGAGATAGAAGCAGTGAAGCGGGTTCCGGATATTATGTCAGCGGTTGCCGGCGGCCTTGAGTTTTCAATAGATGTTGACGGTGACGAGTTTGACCGGGCGTCAGGCCTATTGCGCGTCTCCTGTCCGGCTATGCAAGACAGCCCGGACGCGCCGACGAAGTTTGAGGTTGCGTCGCTGCCGCAGCTTTCGCTCGGGCGATTAATAGCTATTGGCGCGAAGGCTTTGACCAGTGAATGGACGGACTCGCCGGACGTAAAAACTGCTCACGCTCGTCAGGTCTCAGTTGACGGCCAGCAGACCTGTGACGTTTTACTGGACGGCGAATCCCACCGTCTAAGTTGCCCGATAAAAATCTCATTGGAACCAGAAGCTGTTTTAGTTTTGGCACCTAGTCCCAAAAAGATTAAGGAAAAATCATGACGTCGATCATCCAATTTGCCGACGTGCATTTTGGCGTCGAAGACCGCGAAGCCATGGCAGTTTTGGCGCAAACTGTCGAAAGCTTGAAGCCGGATGTGACCGTTATTTGCGGCGATATCACCCAGCATGGCGGGACTGACGAATTCAAGGCTGCACGAGATTGGATTAAGAGATTGCCGTGCCCGAAGGTATTAACGCCGGGCAATCACGATACGCCGATGTACGGCTTACTACACCGGTTCTTCGATCCGTTTGGGCGCTATAAGCGTTATATTGCGCCGCTCGGCGACCCGCATTTCACCGACGAAAATGTTTCAATTGTTCCGCTTACTACGGCGCGAGGTTGGCAACTTAAAACCGATTGGTCGCTCGGAATAGTTGATATGGAAGACCTAGATCTTGCTATTAATCAGCTTAACGGGGCGGCCGGTTCAACAGTAAAAATGATCTCTGTCCACCACCCTTTAATTTACCCCCCGGTCTCACCATTGCAAAAAGAGACAGAGCGCGGCGGTGAAGCTCTGAAGCGGCTCAGCGAGGCTAATATTGATGTTGTCCTCTCAGGTCATGTCCACGCGCCCTTTGTGCTTGAACGTCAACCCGACGAGACCGAAATCATGTCGATCGGCGCGGGAACATTGTCAGTTCGGCGCCGGGACAGACCGGCCAGCTTCAACCATATTGTCATTGACCAGGAAATGATCAATGTCACGGAGGTGTTCTGGCAAGACGGAAAATTCTCTTTGGCAAAACCGCAGCCAAAAAAAATCGCCGAGCTCAAGTCCCGGCGAATTCCTTAGAATTTATAAGCCGTATTAAGCGGATTGTTTTTCCGCTTCGGCCGGCTTGCGGGTGTTGAAATCTTCAACCATTTCTTTTGCACGCTCTGAGTCGATGACTTTGCGGGCTACCGGGAAGATATCGGCTTCTTCTTCGTCGACATGGTGCATGACTTCGTGCGCCAGTTTTTCAAATTTCTTTTCCCATATATCAGTCGATTGATCCATTGCATCAAGCTCTTTGATGATTTTGGTCATTTCCTGGTGCTCATGGACGCTATGACGCGCCTCTTTGGTACCATCAGGTTTTTGCATCAGAGCTGAGTAGAATACTTGCTCTTCGGCCGCTGCATGGGCCTCAAGCTCTATCTTTAGCTCTTCCCACAAGTCGGCGCGGTTCTGAGACCCGGAATAGGTAGATTTGATATTCTCACAAAGCTCACGTTGTTTGTCGTGATCTTTTTTAAGGCGGGTATAGATATTCATGGGAAGTCCTTATCGGTTAGAGGTTCACTTAAATGAACGCGCGGTTGGACGTTTCGTTCCTAGAGAAGGGGCGCCGCAAGGCGGAGTAGATTTTCTTTGAACTGGCGAATAGGCGAGCGCTGTTTCCACCGATCGTGATCGAGACATTCTGCTCTTGCTATATAATTGTTGACGGTGGCATTCAGGCGCTTTGAAAACGCCTTATCATAGACCGCCAATGTGACTTCAAGATTTAAGTGAAAACTGCGCATATCCATGTTGACCGTGCCGATAAAGCTAACTTCATCGTCGATCAAAATTGCTTTCGTATGCAGCATTCCGCTCTGATAACGGTGGATTATGACGCCCGCATCCAGAAGCACATCGAAAGCGGACTCGCTCGCAAAAGCCGCCAGGGTAGAATCAATTTTGCGCGGAAGAACGAGCGTGACTTGTATTCCCCTTTTTGCTGCATTGGTTAAGGCGAGGATTAAGCCTTCATCCGGCACGAAATAGGGCGTGACGATCGTGATGGTTTCTCGAGCGCCAAAAAGAGCGGCGACGATTACTTCATAAATCAAACTGGTTTTCATTTCGGGGCCGGATGGAATAAGTTGCAACACGGCATCGCGGGCGAATTCTTGTGCCGGCACTTCGCTCGGTAATTGATTGACTGACTTTTTCGAAAAATCGCCGCCAAATTTATCAAAAATATAGTCAGTGTTGAAAACCACCGCGAGTGATGAGACAATGTGCCCCTCAAGCCGAACCATAATATCGACCCATTGTCCAACATCGCAATCCTGCTTGAAATTGACAGGGTCGACCAAATTGTAACTCCCAATATAGCCAATCGATTGGTCAATAATTGCGATCTTTCGATGATTGCGAAGGTCAGTCCTTTTTGAAAAAGATTTTACAATGCCGACTGCCAGAGAACATTCAATGTCCACGCCGGCGCGTTCCAGTCGCTCACGCCATTCGCTTTTCAAAAAGGTTCGACTGCCAAAATCATCGGCCAATATTCGGCATTCGACACCGCGCAAGGCAGCACGTTCAATTGATTCCATAAGCCCAACGACCCGACCTTGTACTTTGATGATAAAAAACTCGAGGAAACATGTTTCCTGAGCATTATCTATATCTTCGATCAGTGAGCGAATGATGTGTCCTGCTTCATCGAACAAGCGGATTTTGTTGCCCATGGAAGGATGAAAACCGGTTTCGAGCGATACAACTTGTGACAAATCTTCGAAAAAAGGGCTTACTACCATGTCACTTTTCGAAACATCATCTTCGGAAATCTCGTAGGCATTTTGATAGTAATTCCTAATTTTCGCGCCGAGCTTCAATCGCTTTCGGCCCAGTCTGTGGTCACCGAACAGAAAGTAGATGGCAACACCAATGGCCGGGAGCGTCGCAATGATGATGAGCCAGGCGAGGGTGGTGTTCACGGCGAGCCTGCGGAATAAAATCCGTACACCCATCACCAGAATGATTATAATATGGGCAAGAACTGTTATTGGAACGCTAGCCATAATGACTCCCCTACACAGAACTTAACGATTGAAAGAACCATTTGTTCCTTTATTCGTTTATCAATCATATGACCTTGAAATTCGTAACATATAACATACAGGCCGCTATCGGTACGAAAGCCTATCGTCATTACTTCACGGAAGTGGGACATCAGGTTTTCAATACCAGAAAGAAAACAGCCACGTTGAAAAAGATTGCGGAATTTATTTCCAACTATGATGTCGCATGCATTCAGGAAATTGACCTGGGGGGCCGGCGTTCCGGATACAAATGTCAAGGCGATCACCTGCTCGAGCTATCGGACTTTAATTATATCGCGCTGCAGGAAAACCGCAGAGTTGGAAACATCTCCAAACACGGAAACGCCATATTGTCCAAATTTCCTTTGTATGACGTTCACGATTTGAAACTGCCGGGTAAACGCAAAGGGCGCGGCGCAATTATGGCAAGTGTGGATGGACCTGACAAATTCCATGTCGTGAACGGACACTTTAGCCTTGGGTTGGCGGACCAGCTGGACCAGGCTAGGTTTCTGGCGCGCGCCGCAAGGCCCAAACGGCCTTTGATAATCGCTGGCGATTTTAACTCCGGTTCGGCATCAACGCCGGTCAACTTATTGGCCGATGAATTGGATTTAAGAGTGCTGACCAAGCCCAATGTGAAAACCTATCCAAGCTGGAACCCTTGGCGTGACTATGATCACATTCTGGCCTCGCCGCAAATTTCTGTTGATAGGATCGGAAGTATTGATATCCGCCATTCGGATCACTTGCCGGTCGAGGCAGAATTTAAACTATAAAAAAACCGCCCCTTAACGGGGCGGCCTATCACGACTTTCGGAAGTCAACTTCCAATGTTGTGTCTATGATTTTAGTGCTAGACGCTTCGACCTTGGACTAGGTGCATGATCAGCGCGATGGCAAAAAATACGATAAATGCATAGAAAAGGATCTGCGCAATACCTGAAGCGGCGCCTGCGATGCCTCCGAACCCTAACAGGGCTGCAACGATGGCGACGGCTAGAAAAATGAGTGCATATCTCAACATATTTTATCTCCTTGGTTTCTTTGTGGTCACGGAGAAAAATATTTTTCATCCGTCACATTAACAACGGGTCACATCCGTTTTTGTTCCGCATAAATTTCAAGGCATTGAGAGAAAAAGATTTAAAATTTGCGACTGATACCCGCGCCAAACTTGGACCGGATAGGCGCAATGTAACGACCTTCGGGCAAAGCGCCTGAAGGCAGTTCTAATATTTGGTGTTCGTCGACAACCGGAATAACGCCGAAATTTGCGTCGAGTTTGGCTGCTAAGTCATATTCTATCGCGGGTTCGACTCGCCGCTGAAATAATTGTTCGTCACCAATATTTGTGTCACCGGAATTTACGGCGAGGAGGTTGGTATCAAGCGCAATTTGAACATCTACCTGATCAGAATCTACGGCGATTTCCTGCGTCGACAGCAGTTCAGCCGGCTGATCACCAGCCCAGGCAAGTGGACAGGCCGCCAGACTGATAATAGCGAGCAAGGTAGAATATATTTCGTAGTGTCTCATACTTATAATAACGCAAAAGCCGGAACAGAGTTCCGGCTTCGTCTATAAGTATATGGGGTTAACGAGTTATATATAACCCAGAACAAGGGCCAGCAGGATTACCGCGGCCACCGCCAATGAAATACCCAGGACGGCGGGCATACCCTTAACCCGGACGCCACCTTTCGCCTCTTTGGGCTCAAGTTTTGTGGGTTGAGTTTCTTTATGATTATCTTCCATGAATAGATTAGTCCTTTAAAATTTCGCGAGCGAGCAAAACGCCAATCGCAGCGGCGCCGACGCTGGTTGAAATTGGATTTGCGGAAATCCGGTTGAGTAATTTCTTGACCGTTGGCTCTTGTATAATAGAGTCTGGAATGATCGATGCGATCGGGTCTTTGGTCGGCGCGAGCTCGGCCGGAACTTTAGAGGACTGGGTCAGGGCCCATTTGGCTTTCAAGTACAAGCCTATTCCCATTGCGAATAAGACCAAGCTTACAGACACGAACCCAAGAGCTGCCCCGTAAAGCGATGTCACATAAATGAACATAGCCGCCACAAGTGCAAATCCGCTAAAAGCAAACAGCACGAGAGCTGTAAAGCTCCGTGCTATCTGCTTTTTCGAATTTTTGCCAGGCGTCTTCAAAAAGTAGGGCGCAGCTGCAAGCAAAAATTTGAGCATGGTAAGGTCCTACCGGCGTGAAATCAGGCCAAGAAACAGGCCAGCGCCCACAGCAATCGCCATCGCGGTCAACGGGTTTTCTTTGATTTTTGTTTCTGCTGTTGTTGTCAGTTCGTCATACTTGGCTTTCGAAGCGGCGGCCTTGGCAGATGCAGTGTCTACGATTTGGGCCTTTTTTGTTTGAGCCGTTTCTTTTGCTTGAACTTTGACGATTTTTGCGAGCTCGCTAATGTCTTCTCTCAGGACTTCGAGTTGAGTGCTGACATCTGGTTTAATCTCTACAACATTTTTCTTAGGTGTTGTTGCCATAATATAAATCTCCTATAGTTGAATTCTCGCGCCGGGACGCGGCGCGTTCAACATATAAACGTTCATATCCCCCAAAGGTTCCAATTTATTTGAGCGCTTTTTGCTTTCGTAGCTTAAACGAGAGCGAGACAGTGTAGCCTTCGGGCGACTTTTTCACATTCATTTTCCCGCCAAGTTGTCGCGCAAATCCATTCATCAACTTTGTACCGGTTCCGCTCACCCCGTTCTTCGCAGCGCTATTACCTGTGTCCGTTATTGCCACGGTTACGTGATTGTTTTTTTGGTTAATGCTGATCGTGATTGTACCGCCTTCGCTAACGCCGTGTTTCACGGAATTTGTCAATGCCTCGACGATAAAGAGGACGATCGGCGTCGCCGTATCTGCCTCCATAGGAAGGCAGTCGACTTGTGTTTCGATGAAAATCTCTTTTCTGTGTATAGCAAGCGCAAGCGACAATTCCGGAATCAACCGATCCAAAAATGTTTGCATGTCGACATAGCGAAGATCCTGGCTTTCGTACAATCCTCTGTGAACGAGCGCGATGGCATTAATTCGATTTCGGGTTTCGATAATGGCCGTTAATCCCTCCTGGTCGGTCAGTTTTCTTTCCTGCATATTCAATAGCGAAATAATGATTTGAAGATTGTTTTTTACCCGGTGATGGATTTCGCGTAGCAGAATTTCCTTTTCGTCCAGAGAGTCGCTGAGTTCGACTTCGCGTTCTGAAATTTTGTCCGCCATCAGGTCGAAATTCTTCCCTAGCGTGAGAATAGCGCGGGGCGGGTTTTTCAATTTGCCGATCCGGCGCTCTTTATTTCCTTTGGCAAAGTCTAAAGTGGCGCTTTGCATCCGGCGAAGGTGAGCGAGTATAAGTTGGTCTGTTGCAAGCCAAATTGCAAAAAATCCAAATACCCAAGCTAGCAATGGGAGGAAAACCGACGTAAATGGATTGAGTAAATTCCACGAAACGATATTTTCGTCGGGAATAGATGTCGCCAGAAACATACTTTGGGAAGGTGTTGGCAGTATGATGACGGTTTCTTCGGTTGCAGTCGTTAGCCTGTGATTTCCCGAGAATTTTGTCTCAGGAAGCGTTTTTGCCAGTTGCTTCATGTCGACGGTGTCCCAGTCCCCGATCAATATTTCGCCTTCCGGGTCAAAGACGGCTATGTTTCCTGACCCTTCTACCCGGCTGTTTTGAAGTAACGCATGCATAAAGCTGATATCTTCAACGGCGACGAACACACCGGATAATTCTCGGCCGGAATAAACGCCATAGGCAGTTGCAATTACCCGTTCAGGAGCTGTCTCATCACCCTTAAAACTAAACACAACACTATTAAAAGGCGTCTCAGGGCTGAGAGATTTAAATAGAATTGGCGCCTGTTCAGGTTGAGATCGTACCGGCTTCGCTGCACACAACACTTCACCTACGGAATCAGAATATATTAAATTGTGAAACTTTGGATATTCTTTTGTGAGCTGACTGAGATCAGTATTGCATTTATCTTTTGCTAAAACCGAGGCCGTCGATTTCAGGACAGAACGCGTCGTCTCGAAATTATCATAAATGTCAGAAAGTGCGAGTTGTGCCGACAATTCAGTATTGTCGTGAATTAGCCTTTGATCTTGCTTGAATTCAAATGAGGAGCGCCAAAACTCAAAGATCAACAGAGGCAGCAATGCCAGTGCCAGTATAAATCCAAATCTTACTCTTAAGTCCCGCATTGCCCTGATTTTCCTTGTCGGGCCCTTTACTTGCCTGCAATATTTTCGGCGTCACTTAAAATCGCATCCATAGCATCAAGTGCCCGAATACCATCGGCTTTGGCGCCAAAATCACCGGCTTCCATAATCTCTTCCAAGGATTTTCTTGCCCGGCTTACACGGCTTTTAACAGTTCCAATGGCGCATCCGCAAATTTCAGCGGCCTCTTCATACGACAGTCCGGAAGCGCCGACGAGAATCAAAGCTTCCCTTTGATCGTCTTTCAGAGAATTTAACCCTCTTCGAAGCTCATTGAGATAAATACTTTGCTCGGCGTCTGAATTGGCGACAATTGTCTGCTCAGCAACTTCGGGTTCCAGGGATGTGGCTCTCCAGGATCTGCGTTTAATCGAATAGAATTGATTGCGTAAAATCGTAAAGGTCCAGGCTTTGAGATTTGTTCCTGGTATAAATTTTTCACGGGCTTTCCACGCTTTCAGCATGGCATCTTGCGCGACATCGTCGGCCAAAGTTGCGTTGCCGCAAAGCGATCTCGCAAACGCTCTCAAGTGAGGGATCAGCTCGATGAGATCGCGCTTAAACTCGGCTTCACTGTACTCTTCCGGCTTCGTTTTAATTTCTGCAGGCGCGCTTACGGTCATTTCTAAACTGCTTTCTTGAAACATTGAATAATTCTTAGTTTGACTTTTCGTCAGCTTGAGACAGCAGGTTCAGAAAGTCGTCCGGCACTGGCTCGTCAAGAACGTCATTGTAAATCTGTTGTAAGTTTTTCCCGATTTTTTCCGGCAAAGGTTCACTGGTGAACTTATCTCCGGCATCGCTTCTCGGAGAGGGCTTAGAGGGTTGGTCAGTGTGCATAGTTTGAGGCCTTTTAGTCTTTGCAACGTTTAACTAACGCCCATGGAACCATTTGGTTCCCGAAACGTATAATTCTTGTATATCACACTACAGTTAGTATAGGAAACGGGGAAACACCCATTTAGTTCCCCCGGAAAAATAAAAAGGATATCCCGTGAGCTTAGTCGAGAAATATGCACCGCATCTACCATACCTACGTCGCTTTTCACGGGCCTTGACCGGCTCTCAGAGTGACGGAGATCGTTATGTCAGGGTCGCACTTGAGGCTTTAGTGGCGGGAGACGCCGAATTAAACAGTGAGCTAATGCCGAAAGTTGCCCTTTATCAAATGTTTTTGACCATATGGAACGCAACCGGCGCCCTATTGGAAGATGATCCGGGCGACGCCGAACTCGCGTCAAACCGTATTCGGCGCTTAACGCCTCTATCTCGGCAGGCATTTCTGCTAAATGCCCTGGAAGGCATGTCCGTCGACGACATAGCCAGTGTCATGGGTAAATCAGTTGAAGAGGCCGAAGCTCTTATGATGGAGGCCGAGGCTGACATTGAAAACGAGCTGCGCACAAATGTACTTATAATCGAAGACGAGCCTATTATTGCTGCTGATATAGAAAGTCTCGTGGAAGAGCTGGGCCACACGGTTGATGCAATTGCCGCAACGCACACGGACGCTGTCGCGGCAGCCGAGCAGAAAAAACCGGGCATCGTATTGGCGGATATTCAACTCGCAGATGGTAGTTCCGGTATTGATGCTGTTGAAGACATTCTAAAGTCTTATAATGTACCGGTGATCTTCATTACCGCGTTTCCAGAGCGTCTTTTGACTGGCGACAAACCTGAGCCGGCTTATTTAATTTCCAAGCCTTTTCAGCCAGACAATGTCAAGGCGGCGATTAGCCAGGCTTTATTCTTTCACAACGCATAAGCCGCGAGCAAATAATTTGGGAACCGATTGGCGGGTGACCCGTTCTTACCGTGAAGCGGAAGAGGAAATACCATGTCTCAACAAAACACAGTCGATCCAGTTGATGTGTCCGGAGAATTGGACTTAGATCCTTCATTGGCCGTTGAAAGGGTCGATGCCTGGCTCGACGGTTTTGTCAAAATTCTGCCAAATATTGCGGTCGCGATAATCGTCCTGTTAATATTTGTGGCCATAGCCTTTTTGATGCGGAAAACAGTCGTGAAAACGGCACAGAGTAAGGGGCGGAAAAATCTGGGTGAGGTACTCGGCGGATTTTTAAAGGCAGCGATTATCATATTCGGAAGTTTGATCGCGGCGACCATCGTGGTCCCGACGCTAAATCCAGGTGATTTGGTCGCCGGCTTGGGTGTCAGCTCGGTTGCTATTGGTTTTGCGTTTAAGGATATTCTGCAAAATTGGCTGGCCGGCTTGTTGATATTGATCCGTCAACCATTCGAAATCGGAGATCAGATCGCGGTCAATGGCTTCGAGGGCACAGTCCAGCATATCGAAACCCGAGCGACGATCATTAAGACATATGATGGTCAGCGCGCCGTCGTCCCTAATAGTGACATTTACACCAATGCTGTGCTTGTCAAAACCGGCAATGAATTCCGACGGTCACAATATGATATTGGTATCGGATATGCTGATGATATCGACCAGGCCTGTGAAATTATCCTGGCGGAACTCAAGAAAATCGACGGTGTCGTGACCGACCCTGAACCAGAGGTGTATCCATGGGATCTCGCCGCGAGCTGGGTAACCCTCAGAGCCCGTTGGTGGACTGACAGTAAGCGCGGCAATGTTGTGAAACAACGGGCGCAGGTCATACGCGCTGTTAAACATGCGCTGGACGCAGCGGCTATCGATATGCCTTATGACACTAAAGTACATTTGTTCCACGACCAGACAGAAGAGACCGATGGAGATCGGGAACAGCAACGCGAAGGCTGGCCTACGCCCAAGGACGGGAAGTCACCCAAGCCCCGTTATGCTGTCATGGGAAAAGGCGGAACCTCAGATCCGGATATTGCTGAACCACGGGAATAAAACCCGCGAGAATCCGGCGCCCGGCGTGCTTAATTGGAATTAGCGAATATAAAGCGACAAACTCCGCGCAAAGCAACCGCCGCGGACACTGCAGTTAAAACCCGGTTAGACACATTCGAATTTACTGAAAGATAGGGTTATCGTTCTTGGTGATAAGGTCTTTAATGATCTGGATAAGCCTATCCGGATCAAAAGGTTTTGAAACAACTGTCTGCTGACGCTGATCATTGCCGGTAACGACGCGGTCGACTTGCCCCGATACAAAAATATAGGGCACAGAAATTTTGTCCAACTGGTGAGCGAGCGGAATACTCGTCTCTCTGCCCAGGTTATAATCCAGCATGGCTACATCGGGTATGCCGCGTTCCAGAAGGGAAAGTGCTTCATCCACCGCCGCGACGGGTCCGAACACTTCGAAGCCTTCATTTTCAAAAGTGTCCTGTAGATCCAGCGCAATAAAAGGATCATCTTCTACGATTAAAATTGTTTTGGTCATGCGTGTGAAACTGATCAGATCAATATTCGTTCCATAAATTCTGCAGTCTTACATTAAATATTACTCATGCAGACCGGTCAGAATCGGAATGACTCGTGAAAATCGCGCTTATTTTTTCGAATATTTTGCTTTTTTCGGAACCATCCGACGCCTCAGCGGTTGTTTAGACGATCGGACGTTTCTGTCCGACGAAAAAGAAGGAACTACACATGTTGACTGGCATCCTCGGGATTATCCATCTGGTTCTCGCGATTTGGGCAATCCTCTCAATATTAAAATCAGCTGCTTCGGGAACGGAAAAAGTCCTTTGGACTCTCTTCGTCTTATTGTTCCCTGTAATCGGATTGATCGTTTGGTTCCTGATTGGACCAAAGGGAAACGTTTAGAACCAATTTTAACTTATATCTATAGGAGATAAAAATGACAAACTCATACGAAACAAACAATACGGGCAAAAAAACCGCCGGATTTATAATTGGCGGCATTGCTATCCTTGCCATCGGCGCAACAGCTTTGTACCTGATCGATGTTGACCAGACGGAAGAGGCGCGCCTACCATCGGTCTCCGTCAACGTTGAAGACGGCAACCTCCCTAAGTTTGACGTTGATGTCGCTGACGTCAGCATCGGCTCGACCGAAGTCGGCGTTGACGTTCCAGACCTTGACGTGAAGACCAAGACTATTGAAGTCGAAGTGCCGGTTGGTGCGGAAGTTGAGATGGAAAAGGAAACTTTCACTATGCCAACTATCGATGTTGACAAGCCAAGAGAAGACGACCCAGCCAACAACCCTCAATAGCCACGATTAGGTTATTTAGACCTTAGACACACCGCTCACATCATGTGAGCGGTTTTTTTTATGCAACCGGGTAAAACTTACCTGACAAGAAAAAGCGCTTTTTTAGATAAATCCCCGCTCGGAGCTGCAGAAGCATTGACGGGATGAACACATTTTCAACAAATGCAGAAGCTGTAAAATAAACGCCTGGATGTTGTGGATGTTAAAACAACTAACAAACGCAAAATATCGTTCTCTTATAAGTAGTTATTTCAATTTATTACCCATCGGAAACGACTCAAAAGTATTGACAATATGTTAACAGGCAAATATGTAAGGTAGTAAGAATTCAGGAAATGTAATGCTTATCAGGACGTTTGCTGAAAGGTGCTATAAAAGCATGGGGCGGCATTAATGTTTTCAAATACAATAAAATCACTCTCGAAATCCGTTTCGGCGATTGTCATTGCGGTGGTTGTTGGGACTTCGATGGCATCGCAAACAGCATCAGGTCAGACCCGTAACGAAATTGAATTGCCGGAAACGGAAGAGCTCAGAACCGGATCAGTAAATGTTTCCATTGAGCAAAGGGCGATAGAGCGGGAAAACTGCCCATTTGACGGAAGTGATCTAACAACCAATCTCCATACGGTGACTTTTTCATCTATAGGTGGTGAGGTTTTGCCGGCAAGTCTCATGAATTCGTTGTCGGGAGTTAGTGTCCAATCCGGGACGAAGGCACTCTCAGTTGTCTGTGATATCCGTGACGAGGCCAATCGTGCACTGCGTCGTGATGGCTGGATTGCCAGTGTGCAAATTCCGCAACAAGAGTTGCAAAATGAGTTGAGCTTGCAGATCATCTATGCCCGCATTTCCGAAATTCGGGTGATGGGAGATCCTGGTCCTTACCGAGATATATTGACCAAGCGTTTGCAGGTTTTGAAAGAGATGGATCCGCTAAATGAAAAAGACGCGGAACGTATTCTTCTTAATATTAGCGACATACCGGGACTGGAAGTGCGTCTCGGACTGGCGCCAGATGGCGGAAGGCCCGGCGAGGTTATCGGGAACTTAACCGTCACTCACGAGCCTTACGCCTTTTATCTGAATGCCAGAAATTATAATGCGCAGCGAATTGGCCGTGAAACGGTTTATGGACGGTTTGAGTATTATGGCCTGACCGGCATGGGGGATGTGTCCTATGTGGGCGCGCAGGCGACCGCAGATTTTCAGGAGCAGGTCATCGTCCAGGCGGGACACGAGTTCGCAATTCCCGGTACGGATGTGCGATTGGCCGGCAATGCAACTTATGCAAAGTCAAAACCGGACTTAGGTGATTTGGATCTGGATACGCAGGCTTTGCAGTTTAACATTAACGCGTCCTATCCCCTGATGAGGACGCCCCGACGACGGGCAACGGTTTCCGGCGGCTTTGACTATGTTGACCAAACGACAGATATCGGACCATTTACGCTGAGTAAAGATTCGCTGCGGACCCTGTATTTGCGCGGCGAATTTAGCGGTGAACAGCGACGCTTAAATGGCGCCGTCACTGCTGCGTTTGACTCATTTTTGGAAATTCGCCAAGGGCTGAATGTATTCGATGCGACAAGTCCGGGTCAATTCGGGACATCGGTCACAAGTGGCATTCCGGCGTCCAGACCATTTGGTGTTGCCGACGCGCTTGTTGTACGCGGTATGGCGGATATATTTGCGCCAGTCACCCGGCAGATTGGCGTTAACGCGCGCGTCGAAGGGCAATGGACAAATGACCCACTATTGAATTTTGATGAATATTCTATCGGCAATCTAAGCATTGGTCGCGGATATGATCCGGGCGCTAATAGTGGTGATCGCGCCATTGGCGGCGCGTTCGAGCTGCGGGCAACCGTCATCGAAAAGCCAAAATACGACATCGAAATATTTGGTTTCTACGATGTGGTGAAAACAGAAAATCTCGACGCCTTCACGCCGGAGCCGACGCGGGTTCTGGAATCAATCGGCGGCGGCCTAAGGTTTAGTTTTAACGATAGTGTGCGTGCCGAGCTGACGTATGCCAGCCCGATGGATCGTGCGATATTCTCCGACGATGTTAAGCCGCCAGACCGGGTTCTATTCTCAATAACAACCAAATTTCCGTCAATATTACGTTGATGCAGTAAGGGGCAAATAAATGATAAATGGTTATAAAAACTTTCGTGTGAAGATGCTCCTGACCGCGGCGATGGTCGCGATACCCGTATTGCCAAGCGTGGCAATCGCTCAAGTGGTGCCCGGCGATTTGATTTCTGCCGAAAATGCTGCCGGGAACATTAATCGGATTACAATCACTAACCCTGACGCAAATACAGCCAACATTGTGGTTCATTCTCCGGCTGTGATCGCAAATTGGACCCAGTTCAATGTCCCGATTAACACTGTTCTAAATATTGATCCACGCCTGGGCTTAAGTTCAGCATCGCTGCTCAACCGGGTAATGGGCGGCGGTAATATATCTGATATTAGCGGAACCATAAATTCTGCAAATGTCGATTTTTGGCTAATCAATCAAAACGGGATTATGTTTGGTGACGGCGCGATCATAAATGCCAATAGTTTTTACGCCTCAACTTTGGACGTAGCCGATCTCGATTTCTATGATTTTTATAATGGTACGGATCTGTTTTTAAACGGCACAGATATTGTCAATTTCGGAGGGGGTACAGGTGGTTCGATAACATCAGGAACCACTCCGATGTTTATAATTGATGAAACTTTGATGTTCGTATCGGAAGAGCTCAATATTGAGGGTGATTTTGACTCGATGAACGGACGAATTTCTTTTGTCGCGGCGTCGGACCTCGACGTTCAATTCGCGGCCGGCAGTCCGATTAGTTACACGATCAATAGCGGAACGACCGTTGCGCAACAAAGAATTGCCGGTACTGTTGATGGCGCGGGTGCTGACTTTCACTTCATGACATCGGCTGGTGTGGTCGGCGCGCTTTTGACAATAGATGCGGATGTAACGGCAAATACTGCGACACTGACAGACAATGGCATATTATTGAGCGCATCGGGTGCGGGCGCGACGGCGCCGGACGTCATTGCGAATGGAAATCTTTCAAGCACCGGCATCATCGCTGGGAATTTTGGTTCAGAATTTACGGCACTGAATAATATGACTGCTGCCTCTTTCGATTTGATGGCGACCGATGGGCTTGATCTGCGTGACGTCACAGCGACTTCAGGGGGTATTTCGCTCAATTCAACCGCTGGCGGCGTCAATGTGCGTGACCTCAATACTAGCGGCAACAACGCTATCATCGATATTGATGCAGGTACGACAATTTGGGCTCGAGATATTACCATGTCAGGCGCAAATTCCAATGCATCCCTTGATGCGGTGGCCGGGTCAGTTGCGGTGCGGGATATCGATGTGACCGGCACTTTGTCGATGTCTGCGGGTACGACTCTGAATGTCAATGATGCGACATCCGGCGGTGATATGACCCTTGCGGCTGTCAATAATCTTAATGGCGGCAACCTATCGTCAGGTGGAAATATGATGCTTGGTTCAACAGCGCGATCCGTCAATGTCGGGCGAGTCGAGACGATGGGTGCGGATGCTGTCGTCGACATTGATGCAAATCTGGACGTCAATACTGGCGCAATTTCGACCGTTGGAAATCGCTCTCAGGTGGATATTGATGCCGGACGTAACGTCGTGACAACCGACATTTCGACTATGGGGACGGACTCATTTGTCGATATATTTGCGGGCGGCGACATCGATACGAGGAATATTACGACAGATGGATTCCGTTCTTCAGTTACCATTGACGCGGCTGGAAATGCGAGAACTCGGAATATAGACACGACAAGTGCGGCTTCAGATGTTAGTATAACCACCGGCGGCAACGCTTGGACTGACAATATTACGACATCGCACGCCACCTCCGATGCGGCCGTGATGGCGGTTGGATCTGTCAGGACTATGGACATTGATGTCATAGGCAATCTTGACTTATCGGCGGGAACCGGTTTGACGCTGGGAGATGCTAAATCAGGCGGCGATCTGACTTTGACAGCCATAAATAATATAAATGGCGGGCGCCTCACATCGACTGGCGGCAACATTCTGACTGATTCCACGACCGGGACCACCACGCTTGGATTGCAGATTGCCGATGGGTCGGTAACGGGAACTTCTGGTAAAACTTATCAGTCTGGCCAGATCAGAACGACAAATGGGGCCGTTAATGTCAACGCAGTCGGGACGGCTACTATTAACGGGATCGACTCGGGCAGCACAGCGTCGGTCACGTCCAGTACTGGCAATGTCAATTTAACAGCCAAGGCGACCTCAGCCGGGGATATGACGCTAAGCTCGACTCTGGGTTCAATCGACACGCGAAATCTCGAAACCACCAATGGCGGCAATCTCACATTGATGGCTGAGGTCGATATTACCGGACTAAATCTAACCTCGGCCGGAAACATTATGACAACATCGACGTCAGGGTTGACCGATCTAAATACCCAGACCGCCGATGGATCAGTGACAGGCGTGGCGGGCGGCACCTATGATGCGGGCAGTATTACCACGTCGAACGGCGCGGTAGATGTGCAGTCAACCGGCACAGCGACAATCAACGGGATTAACTCTGGAAGTTCTGCCGCGGTTACGTCGAGTGCAGGTAATGTTGATCTGACAGCTCACTCAAATGCCGCTGGTAATATGACCTTGATGGCGAGTACAGGAACCGTAAACGTTCAAAATCTGACGACGACCAATCTCGGTGACGTCAATTTGATGGGTGTAAATGTTAATGCAGGGAACCTGATCTCGGCAGGCAATATCCTGACCAATTCTTCTACCGGTACAACTATTCTCGGAACTCAAACGGCAACAGGGTCTGTCACTGGAATTTCTGGCGACACTTATGGGTCCGACTTAATTACAACGACGAATGGTGCTGTCTTCGTAAACGCGGTTGGAACAGCGACTATCAACGGCATTAATTCGGGCAGCACTGCTAACGTGAACTCCAGTGGCGGTGATGTTGATTTGACCGCAGACGCGATGAGCGCCGACGATCTCACGCTTTCCGGGATCAATGTTAACGGCCTGAACCTGAGTTCCGGCGGGAATATTATGACGACATCGAGTGGTGCAACGACGCTTGATGCGCAAACGGCGACCGGTTCGGTGACGGGATCTTCGGGCGATACGTATGATTCCGGTCTTATCACCACGACCAATGGTGCGGTCGCGGTGGCTGCGGTTGGAACCACGACTATCAACGGCATTAATTCAGGTAGCACAGCGGATGTGACGTCCGACACGGGCGACGTAAATCTTACGGCGGATGCAATGAGTGCCAGCGACCTCTCGCTTTCCGGGGTCAATATCAACGGTCTAAACCTGACTTCCGGCGGCAATATTCTGACCAATTCTTCTACCGGTACAACGATTCTCGGGACACAAACTGCAACGGGTTCTGTAACCGGCACGTCCGGCGACACTTATGCGGCGGGGCTGATCACGACAACCAATGGTGCGGTGAGTGTGAATTCAACCGGCACGGCGACTATTAACGGTATAAACTCCGGCACTACGGCGGATGTAACATCTGCGGCTGATGTGAGCATGACCGGTGATGTAATTGCCGCGTCTGATCTTTCCCTTTCCGGTGTGAATATTAATGCTGGTATTTTAAATTCGGGTGGCAATATCACAACAAACTCAACCGGTACAACTATTCTCGGAACTCAAACGGCAACAGGGTCTGTCACTGGAATTTCTGGCGACACTTATGGGTCCGACTTAATTACAACGACGAATGGTGCGGTCTTCGTAAACGCGGTTGGAACCACGACTATCAACGGCATTAATTCAGGTAGCACAGCGGATGTGACGTCCGAGACGGGCGACGTAAATCTTACGGCGGATGCAATTGCGGCCGGCAATTTGAATTTGACGTCGACCGCGGGCTCAATTGTCACAAATAATTTGGAAACAACCAATAGCGGCAATATAAGCTTGTCGGCCGGTCTTGATATTACCGGACTGGACCTGATTTCCAGCGGCAGTATTTCGACCTCGTCTAATGGAACCACAAATCTAGGATCTCAAACAGCTGGAGATTCTGTGACTGCTACTTCCGGAGACACATATGATTCCGGTATGATCACAACGAGCAATGGCGCGATTAATGTCACGGCGTCCGGCGCATCAACCATTGCCGGCTTTAATTCCGGGTCTATGGCGTCGATTTTGTCTGGTACAGATATAAGTTTAACCGATGACGCAGTGGCGCTCGGTGATCTTATATTGTCTGGTAATAATGTTGTGAGTGGAAACCTTGTTTCGGCAACAAATATTATCACCAATTCAACAGGTTCGACGACGCTCGGATCGCAGACAGCGGCAGGGTTCGTGAGCGGAACGTCCGGGACGACCTATGATTCCGGTTTAATTACATCGGGCGGATTAGTCGATGTTGATGCGACAGGCACGGCGACAATTGATGGTATAAATGCCGGCACGACAGCTAATGTAAGCTCCGCGGCAGATGTCAATCTCACAGCCGACGCTTTTGGCCAAGGTGACCTCACAGTAACAGGGGTCAATATTAACGGCCTTAACCTGAATTCCGGCGCGAATATTATCACGACGTCGACAGGTTCAACCACATTGGGAACGCAGGACGCTGTAGGGTCTGTAATGGGGACATCGGGTGCATCCTATGATTCCGATCTGATAACGACCACCAATGGCGCCGTTACGGTGGCTGCGACCGGTACGGCGA
>JABDKG010000027.1 GCA_013002305.1 Hellea sp. | reverse complement strand
ATGATTTTGACCACTTGCTGTTTTTTCTCGCCGAGGCGAAGCTCGGCCTTGTCGAATAATCGGTCCACCACATAATAGCGGCCTTTGACCCGATAATTGACAAGCGCGCTGTCCCCGGAATCTGTTTCGACAAACAAAGGAGGTGCCTCGGAGCGGCCGATTGTGACAGGGAACTGGATGAACACCTTATCGCCATCATCAAATGCCCTGACGGGACGCCAGTCCGGATGATCGCCTTTGATCTTGTATGCAAAATTCAAATTCTCAAGCGCCGGGCTATCTCTGTATGCCAGACTTGAGGCGGGGCGCAGCGACGCGTATTGAACCGGTGTGCTGGCTTGGCGGGATTGGAGCGGCACAGGCCGGGTTTTGTAAGTCCAGGCCACGGCTGGCATGTAATTGTCCGGCTGGGCGACCAGATCAACATAATAAGTCCGCTTGGAGGTCAGAATGATCAGATTGGTTGAGATATTCTCGGTGAGCGGTTTGATCAGGATATGAATCTGAGCGTTTAGCCCGGCACCCGAGCGTGTATCTCCGACCATCCAGCGAACTGTATCGCCCGCCGAGACCGAGATCAGTTCCTCTCCGGTTTCAAGGGCAATATCCGTGACTTGTTCGGGCGTTCCATAAACCTGATAGATGGAGCCGCGTTCAAACCCGTAGAGCTGAATGGCCCCTAGATAATCGGAGCCGTCAGGCCCTACTTTGGCCATAGCCCGTGCCTCGGCAACGGAAGCTGGCCTCGGTTTACCGGGCTCAATTTCGTATCGACCTCGTAGTTTTAACGGCTGCGGGTCGATGGACGTCAATTTGACGGGCTCAGATCGTTTAATATCGTGTCCGGCGTGGTTTGCTTGATCATCCACCTCACTCCAAATCGCTTTGGCAGCAAGCATGTCCGCTTCTAGCTCTTCAATATCGGGCGCATCGGCGGTAGTGGTTTTTTCAGAAGCCCCGCTGGTCTTGAGATCAGCCCAGACTCCTTCCAGTGTCGTACAGCCAGATAGCCCGAATGTGAGTGCGATCAAGGATATGGATAATGTCTGTCTCATTGCGAGCCTCCAGCTTTCATTGATTTGGTTGATGTGCTCGTGATCAAATCCTGGGACCAGTTGAGGCCGTGGACGTAAAGACCGAGCGGGTTTTTGTGCAGGGTCGCTGCGTCGCTCGGCGGTTTGATGATGATGGAAAGTACCGCCGTGAAGTTCTGCGCATGGAGCTGAGCGCCGTTCTGATAGCCGGTTTCGCGCCAGCGAAGTTCAAAACTGTCGTCTGAAGCCCTAACTACGCTCGTGACATCTACGGTGACGCTTTTAGTTCCGACTTGCGAGAACGGGTCATTATCCTGTGCGTAAGCGTTGAGCGTCACCGCCGCCTTGTCGGTTGCAAAGTCATAGGCGCTCAGCCAGTTTTGACGGATAATCACCGGATCAATAGAGACGGAACGCGTGTTCTTGATAAAGGCGGCCAGTTGGTGGGCAATCTGGGCATCGGTTATGGCAAAACTGCCGCTTGCAGGGCCGACTGCTTTGACGGCCCCGTTTTCTTGCACTTCAACCACATAGGGCGTGACCCGGGAGGTTGAACTCATCCAGATCATACCGCCTGCAAGAACGCCGGAGAGGCCAAGAGACATCAGCGCGGCCAATCGCCAGTTCCTGGCCTGCACGCGGGCCGAGCCCATGCGGTCATCCCAGACCTGGGCTGCCTTTTGATAAGGGGTGGTTGCTACCGGCGTTTCGCCAAATCTATTTTGTGATCTCTTCCACATTATTCGTCATCCTTGTTATTGAGGGTTGGTGAGGTTCCGCTGCCCGGACGGTCGCCGGAGCGTAGTGTGTGATGGGCGGCATTGGTGGCATGGACGCGTTTTTGATCACGCTGAACCCGCTTGGCCCAATTAGGCGCATTGTCATTACTTTCTTTGGAGGTCGGCTTGAGCCCTTTTTGCGACAGCGCATTGAGCCCGCCGCGGAGGCCACCATTGTAACTTTCCGAAACCGGATTCGAAACTTT
>JABDKG010000098.1 GCA_013002305.1 Hellea sp. | reverse complement strand
TCCCCGCCGCCCCGTTGGCGAGCAAATTGGGGAACAGCCCGGGAAACACCTCGGGCTCCTCGTCCTCGCCATTATAGGTATCGCGAAAGCGCACCGTGCCTTCATCGAGCCCGGCCATCAGCCGCATTGCGGTCTTGGTCAGCCTGGCTTCGGTATAGCGATAGGCGGCCGCATTATCGCCGTCGATATTCCCGAAATTCCCCTGCCCCTCAACGAGCGGATAGCGCAGCGAAAAATCCTGCGCGAGCCGCACCATCGCATCATAGACCGACTGGTCCCCGTGCGGATGATATTTACCGATGACATCGCCCACCACGCGCGCCGATTTTTTGTAAGCGCCCGATGGATCGAGCTTGAGCAACCGCATCGCCCAAAGGAGCCGCCGATGCACGGGCTTGAGCCCGTCGCGGACATCAGGCAGCGAGCGCGCGGTGATGGTCGAGAGCGCGTAGACGAGGTAGCGCTCGGACAGCGCGTCCTTGAAGGGTTCTTCGATGATGAGATCGGAATCGGTGGTCATGGGGGTGGGTTAGCAACACAACGTTGGTGCTGCTACCACTTCTGTTTGTCCGATCCCGCCTAAGGCAAATTCTTTTGTGCAAGAATTCTGGCCGGCGAGAGGGCAATCTCATTCCGTATCGCGTCGACTTAATCTGCCCAAGTCATCTGATTGCATTAGTATTGGATCACAATTCGACTGTAATTGTCGCACCAAATTTTGCTTGAAATATTTCAACTTTGAATGCTTGCTATTTTGGTGAGTAAGTCAAAGCCGCCTCCGCGCAAAAGAGAGAATGTGCTCGACGGCCATCAACGTCAGAAGCAGAAACTCATTCCTCCTTTGATGAGAATGCCACAATTCGAATTTGTGAGCACATTGGAAGAAGTATTTCCAGAGATCGTGTGGATAGGACTCAATCTCGAGCGGCACGGCCTTCGAAACGGCATCGAAATTGTTTCAAGCTTCATGGAGGAGCTTTGGAAAAGAGACCATGATCGAAACGATTGGTATCGGTTTTCGACAATCTCAGCGAATGAAAAGACACTCGAATCGGTGGAAAGAGATGTTCTTAAAACCGTATCAGAGTCGTTCCACTGCCTAGCGCTCGTTTATGATTGGTCCGGACTTTCATGGGCAGAGACGGACATCGCAAAAGAGGATGCGGCGGCAAAAGTCGAAGCCGCTGTCCGAAAATATGCTGATCGGTTCGAACAGCCATATCTGCTCGCACTTTCCACAGTGATCTATGGAATGGCACGCGCTGACAAAGTTAAATTTGCTCCAGGCACTTTGCCAAACTTCGAAGCCATCGCGACGAATTGGGGAAGCGACGAATCCAAAATGGCAGCCGCACAAGCGAGAGCTATGTCCATGGCATTTTTCCCCTCGGACACTTCAGCTGGGGCTGTCAATTGGAGCAAGACTTTCTGGCGAACCAACTATCTAATCAGCAAGTGTGAACCGCAGAAATGACTCAAGTAGAAGCAGTTGAAAAGTTTGCGCGCAGCCTAGCCCAGAATACGGTTGAGAACCTCGAGCTTCGAACCAACGACTTCCGTCTTGGGGACGGGTTCGAAACTAGTACGAACTCCGTTCTGTCGGCTCTTTTGGCCAGACAATCTGCATTAGCGGTCGGCTTGATCGAGTCACCACCATCTTGGAATGGGCATATAGCCCCGCTGATTTTGCGGTCGATGATCGAGCTGCTCATTTCGGTCCGATGGATTTTGATCGACCCTGAGCAAAGATCGAAGGAGTATATCAGCTACGGGTTGGGCCAGGAGAAACTTCTGACCGCAAATTACCAAAAGGAACTTGAAGAGGGCAACGCAGACAAACGAGTTGAGCTAATAGTCGAGAGAAATCTGGATTGGATCGAAAGCCAGATGTTTCAAATGTTTGTGGAGGTTAATCTCGGTTCTTGGACTGGAATGTCCGTTCGCAAGATGTGCGACGAGATTGGAGACCCATCGCTTTATAAATTCAGCTTTGCACCTTTCAGCGCTTGTACGCACAATTCATGGAATCACGTTGGGAAATGGAATGCGCGTCTTTGCGAAAACCCTATGCACAAGCAGCACATGGTGGGGTTCGTTGCAGACATATGGCCAATAGTCGATTTCGTCGCGAATGCGTGCAAATATCTCGAACTCGTAATCGATGCTTTTGATAGCCACTACGGTTTTAATAGCGAGTTGAAAAAGCCCCGCGCTTTATTTGAGGAGGCCGTTGAACTCTTTGCGGAGGAATGGAATTCGGCTGCCTCGGCAGACGAGGAAGAATAGCGCCCTTAATAGTGCAGCCTGAAGCCTCGTCAGTCGGGTTGGCCTTGCGGCCACCCGCTGGCCGCACAAATCGCATCTCTTCGACATAGATCACGATTGCGTTCGCAATCGCTTCGCTATGGATGGCAATACTCTGCCCTAAAACGCAAATAGGTTGCTGGCGCTCGGCTGAGCCTTTGCCATCTTAACAGGGTCTTACATGAGAGGTGCTTAATCTCGCTGATCCTCTTCCAAAACCATTATGTCGACTTGATGAGCAGGGTGTTTCTTCAAATGCTCGGCCTTGACGTAGGCTGCCGTCGCAGGTCCAAACACTTCCTTAATGAGGCCGTGCTGCGAGCGGCAGTGTACGACATAAACCGAAATTTTTTCGAATTTTTCGACACTTAAGCCTGCTTTTTCGAGATTCTTTCGGAAGACTTCTTCAAGCTGATCCATTTGAGATGCATCAGAAACGTCCAATTTTGCAAACGTCGCAACCGTTTCATCCAATACATTGATTTCCCGATCGCTTAATACCAGCGGCTCGCTGGCTATTGCTGATTTCTTATCTGGCATTACTTTCTTCCCCCAAGCCCGAATTACTCTTAATTTCTATAACGATTTTTACCAAAAGTAGATCACGCTAACAACAACTGATTGCCCGTTGGCTTCGTCGACCCGCTGGCCGAGCGAAAATCGTCTCTTCGGCATAGCTAACGATTGCATTCGCAATTGCTTCGCACTGCTCGGCAAAATCTGCGTTTGCCCCGCGCTGCCCCCTCCCCTATATCCCCGTCTCCAAGGCGAAGGGTAAGCAGAAGATGGCACGGCGGCGGCAGATTTACGAAGGCAAGGCGAAGATC
>JABDKG010000093.1 GCA_013002305.1 Hellea sp. | reverse complement strand
CAATAAATGGGCGTTTCATCTATCCGGTCCTTACATCTGTTTCAATCCGCGCGGCGAGTTCGGGATCGAGCCTGAGCGCCATGGCGAGATTATCGAGATAGTCGCGCTCTTTCTCATTCAGGCCATTGGCGATCCGGCAGGACGCGGCGTAAATCTCGCGCTCAGCCTGACCGCTATCGGCGAGCCGCGCAATTGCGATGGGATCGCAAGGCTGATCAAGCATATCGCCAAGCTCGTCGCTGTCATGATCTTTGATCAGCGCAATTTCATCGGTCGAAATTGTGCCGTCTGCCTTGGCTGCTGAAATCATCGCCCGCAAAATTGCTTTGGACCGGGCGTCGGCTTTCGGCCCCGAAATCATGCCGACGACTTCGTCGCGCCAGTTGGACATGGTGCCGCCATTTTTCTGATAGGCTTTGTAGGCCAGCATCCCAAGGCTGCCGAGCCCGCCAAGCGCCGCGAGTTTGCGACCGGATTTTGACGAAAGCAGCAAAAGAATCCCGCCTGCCGCAGCGCCTGTACCGAGGCCTTTGCGCAGCGCTTCGCGGACTTTCGGCGTATCCTCAAGCCCGAGCTTTTCGATCAATAGGTCTTCACCCTTAAGCCCGAGCTCTTTGCCCTTTTCGATCGCGCCGGCTGATTGGCTTTTGCCTTTGGCGGCCATGTCTTTTCCGGCAGACAAAACCTGATTGAGAAGGTCCTGTATATTAAGAGGCTGGGCGTTCATTATTTTCTCCAAATTTCTGGATTGCTGTCCGACTTCTGTATATCACTTGGACAACAAATTAAAATGGGGATATCACCTTGAATGTTAAGCTCTGGATACTCGCAATTCTGACGGTTCTTCTTATCGCGGCCGGGATTTATTTAAAAACACCCGCACCGGGAAAATATGATGGTGATGCGATCCGTCAAACCGCGCTGAGCTATGATACGCGGATCATTCGCGATAATTGGGGCGTCGCGCATATTTTTGGGAAAACCGATCCTGATACATCATTTGGCCTTGGCTATTCCCATGCTGAGGACGATTGGGAAACCATCCAAGCGACTATCATGACGTCGCGCGGTGTTTCTTCGCAATATTTCGGAACCAAGAAGAACTTGATGGATTTAGAATCTCCGATCGCCGATTATATGTTTGATCTGTTCAAAGTGCGCGAAGCCGTTGATGCGAAAATCGATACAGAAGTTTCGCGCGAAGCACGCGCCATGGCCAAAGCCTATGCCGACGGGCTGAATTTGTGGGCGGTTGAAAACAAATCCCGCGTGAAGCCCGGCATTCTCCCAATGACTGACAAGGACGTGATAGCCGGATATACATGGGCGACGCCGTTCTTTTTCCGCATGGATGAAGAGCTCAAGACGATTTTCGCGGACGGAGACGCGCCGCCGCTCGGGCCTTATAATTCATCGGGTAATCAATGGCAGCTTCCTGCCGCCGTGCTCGGATCCAATGCATTTGCGGTCGCGCCGTCCCGCAGCAATGACGGCCATACCCGGCTGATTGTCAATTCCCATCAGCCGATGGTCGGGCCCTATGCCTGGTTCGAGGCCCATGTTGTGTCTGAAGAAGGGCTAAACCTTGCCGGCGGCGGTTTTCCGGGGACACCGATTTTGGCGCAGGGCGTGACGCCGACACATGGCTGGGCCCATACGGTCAACCGGCCGGACCTGATCGACTTTTACAAACTTGAAACCGACAAAGAGAAAAACCCGAAACAATATAAACTCGACGGTGAGTGGGTAGATTTCGAAATTACAAAATCGAATTTTCGAGTCAAACTTCTCGGCCCGTTCTCGCTGCCGATCAGCAAAGACATGCGCTGGAGCGAACATGGTCCTGTGCTTGAAACAGACTCCGGATATTACGCGCTTCGTTTTGCCGGCCTTCAGGAAGTTAAAGCGCTCGATCAATGGTACGCCATGAGTAAAGCGACGTCGCTGGACGACTGGAAAACAATCCTCAAGCAAAATGGTGTGCTGAGTTTTAATGTAATCTACGCCGACAAAGACGGCAATATTGGTTCGCTCTATAATGCCAAAATGCCCAACCGTCAGGAAGGCCCCGATTGGCTCGGTATTGTACCGGGCGATACTTCCGCTCTGATCTGGGAAGGCTATCGTTCTGTCGATGAGCTACCGCAGCTATATAATCCGGAAAGTGGCTGGCTGTTTAGCGCCAACTCGTCACCGTTTTTCATCACAGAGGATGGCTATAATAATAGCCGCTCTGATTATCCGGAAAGTTTCGGGATCGAAAAGCGCATGACCAATCGCGCGATGCAGGCACGACTGCTATTGTCTGCAGATCCGAGCATTAGTCAAGAAGAGCTGCTGACCTATCGCCGTGACGGCCAATATAATGAAGACTCGATTATCCTGAATTTGGCGCGTGATATCTCCGCCATGGAGTTTGAGGATGAACGGCTTCGAGAGGCCCAGAAAATCGCCCGCGATTGGGACGGGTCGACGGAGGTCGAAAGTCGTGGAACGGCGATCATGGTCCTGACTGCCATGCATATGGGCGGGTATGAATATATAGAAGATTTAATGCCGCTCGATGAGGCTTTTGCTAAAGCCGTCGATGAAATTATGGAAGTTTATGGCCGGCTTGACCCGCCATGGGGTGAGGTCAACCGGATGCGACGCGGCGATGTCGATATGCCGTTACGCGGCGGGCCGGATACGCTACGGGCAATCTACGGAGATTATAAGGGATTTGTGGAAAATAAAGGCCTCTCGGCCGCCGCTGGTGATACGCATATCATGGTTGCAGATTGGGACGAGAACGGAAATCTCACGCTCGATACGATCCATCAATTTGGCGCGGCCACGCTCGACGAAAATTCACCCCATTATGATGACCAAGCGCCGCTCTTTGCGAGAGGTGAATATAAACGCATGCCAATGACACTTAAAGAAGTTCTGCCGCTTGCGACCCGGGATTATAGCCCGGGCCACTGAGTATAGTGCACCTGCCTATTTGATTGAATAGACAACGCCGAAACGGGCAACCGTATCAGTTTTCTTTGCGCCAAAAGGCACGTCGCTATGATGATCGACGCGGTAAGATACTCGGGCGGCCAATCCACCGACAAGCTGCGCTGACAAGCCGACTTCGTTCCAAATATAGGTGTCGCTATCTGACCAGATGACTTCCGTATCGTTGTAAAGA
The DNA here is from genome assembly GCA_013002305.1 of Hellea sp. GTDB lineage: Bacteria > Pseudomonadota > Alphaproteobacteria > Caulobacterales > Maricaulaceae > JACOMS01. Next base: position 706 of record JABDKG010000093.1, on the reverse strand, counting down.
GACACATTGTCATTTAGCGCATAGTCAAGATCGGAGAAGCTGCGAAGCGCTAATTCATTTGTGCGCTCAAGCGGTAACAGCGTCACGGCGTCAATTCCGCGAGGATTTTGCGACCGGTAGCCCGCACCAGCTTCGAGGTTCCAGCTTAAAGGATCCGGCAGGACAAGTTTATAGCCCAGTCCTGTCCCGAGGAAATAGCCGTCTTCATAGGCGCCAAAATCATCATTAAAATAGTCGGCATTGCCATAGACATAAAGACGCTCATCGAGATTTCGATCAATTTGATAACCAAGGGCGAAACGCTGTTTGTTTTTAGCGCCGTTAACTTTGCCATAGTCGGCAAAGGCATCAAATTTGTGGCCCCATTTTTCGCCCTGTTTGGCGAGTTTCAGGCCCAGTGCCAGATCTTCAGTATCTGTATTACCCGTTGTTTTTCCGCCAGTAAGCGAGGCTTCACCCGACCATCCATCATTCGCAAATGCTGTGCCCGCGAGGGCAAAGGTCATAAGCGCTGAAATTGAAATTAGCTTAAACATCATTGTTCCTTTGAATCGTAAAGACGCACAACGCATCTTCCAAGTTGCGGCGGTCTAAGGATTTTTAGTGTACGGTAAATGAATAAATTCAGCGGCACTGCTTTTGCGCGAAACCCGTGACATTTTTGCCACGCATGGGTTCAGTCCAAGAGATTAATCGCCCTTAAGCT
>JABDKG010000090.1 GCA_013002305.1 Hellea sp. | reverse complement strand
CGTCTTTGACAAATTTGGGCATGGTTGAGATCGGAGCGGAGAGCTCGACAAACGATACCAGCGCCGAGGACGCCAAGACCACTGTCTCGAATATGGATGTCTACGGATTTAACCCGAATTCTCCCATCATTGATAACACGCGGGTGTCGGGCGTAACACACGCTGCCATTACGGGTCGACCGTCGCAGAATATCTTCTCGGGAACCGGCTTTGTTGCTAATATGACCGGAGAGCTAAATTCTGTCGAAAATGAAAAAGCCTTTATCTATGTACAGCTGGGTTCGCGCGGCGGAAAGCTTGCCGGCGGATCAAGATCAGCGGCGCTGTCACAATTAAGAAACGCTTTGTCTGATGCTTTGAATTATGCCTCCCGGTTTGGGGGCCCGGATGATGGGGATGCGCTGCATCGCCGGGACGCGGCTGCTTTGCAGGATGCCGCCCGAGGACGGATGCCAATTATTATTGGCGCGGACCGGGCTTCTGACTTGTTGCAAATTATTGATCTTAAAAAGGAGTTCCGTCTTGACGTGATCATTGCAGGCGCTGCCGAAGGCTGGATGGTTGCGGACGATTTGGCGGCGGCGGATATGCGTGTGATTGTTGACCCTGTTGCAAACCTTCCCGGCTCATTTGACGTTGTCGGGTCACGAATTGACAATACCGCGCTCATGAGCGCTGCCGGTGTCGAGCTCGCGATAATGAGCTTTTCAGAGAGTACAAGTCACAATGTGCGCGTTCTCAATCAACATGCGGGCAATGCAGTTGCGAACGGTCTTAGCTGGGATCAGGCTTTAGACGCAATTTCAGTCACGCCTGCAGACTGGTTCGGTGTTAATATTGGCGGTGTGGCACAAGGCTCCAATACATTTGTGGTCTGGGACGGAGATCCTTTGCAAGCCACTTCTGCGCCGATCCTGATTATGATCGACGGTCAGGAGCAATCGTTGATGTCACGACAACGTGAATTAAGAGACAGATATAACCCAACGCGTGAGGATACACGCGCACATAAATATCGCTAGGAGTTAGAAATGCGTATGAAAAACCTATTAGTTGCCAGTGCTTTGGCCTTGGCCCTGACTGCCTGCAAAAGCGGCGAGAGCGAAACTGAAACCACGGCAGAAAATACCGAAACTCAAACGATATATGACACGTCGAAAAAAGTGCGTGAGCCGGTTGAGTTTTTTCAGTTTGATGCTGCGGCCTTGCCGAGCGACAATTCGGTTCTGCGGCCATGGACAGGCCCGTATGACGGTGTGCCGGACTTTGAGAACGTCAAACTTGAAGACCTCAAAGCGGCGCTTGAATGGGGCATGGCGCGGAATCTTGCCGAAGTAGATCAGATCACGGCAAACCCCGACGCCCCGACATTCTATAATACAATTGTGCCACTCGAAAAATCCGGCGAGGATCTCGGGCGAGCCTTTACCTATTGGGGTATCTGGTCGTCGAACAAATCATCAGATGAATTTCGTAAAATCCAAGGCGAAATGGTTCGGGAACTATCAGCCTTTAATTCAAAAATTACCCAAAACGAGGCGCTGTTTAAACGCATTGAAGCCGTCTATGATGAAAAGGAAGCCCTAAAGGATTTGACGCCGGAAGCGCAGCGCATTGTCAAATTGTCCTATGAGGGGCTGGTTCGCGCGGGCGCTAAATTGGATGATACGAAGAAGAAACGTTATGCCGAGATAAATGAACGTTTGGCAGAACTGCATACGAACTTCGGCAATAATGTTCTGCACGATGAGCAAAGTTACACAACCTTTCTGACCGAAGATCAAATTGACGGGTTGCCCGAGGCATTCGTAAAGTCCATCAAAACTGACGATGGTAGATATGCTATCAAGAACACTCGATCTTCTATGGACCCGTTCTTGACCTATTCCACCAAGCGCGGACTTCGTAAAACCGTATGGGAAAATTACTATAATCGCGGCGACAATGGTGATGAGTATGACAATAATGCGATTATTGCCGAAATTCTGAAATTACGCGATGAACGGGTAAAATTACTTGGTTTTAAAAACTATGCAGAATGGCGTCTTGGCGACCGGATGGCGAAAACCCCTGAAAATGCCATGGAATTGATGGAAGCGGTCTGGCCGGCGGCAGTCGCTCGCGTCAATGAGGAAGTCGCTGACATGCAGGCGCTCGCCGATTCCGAAGGCGCAAACATAACCATCAAACCGTGGGATTATCGCTTCTATATGGAACAAGTCCGCAAGGATCGCTATGATCTGAATTCAGATGAAGTGAAAGAATATCTGCAACTCGACAATCTGACAGATGCCATGCACATGGTCGCTGGCGAGTTGTTTAATTATGAGTTCACACCGGTGGAAGAAGGATCTGTTCCTGTTTTTCATGAAGATGTTAAAGTCTGGGAAGTTAAAGACAAAACAACCGGAAAACATATCGGGCTTTGGTATCTGGATCCGTTCGCGCGCGACGGGAAACGCTCAGGTGCGTGGGCAACAACCTATAGATCCTACACGACCTATGACGGCGAAACCAATGTACTTTCGTCCAACAACTCAAACTTCATCAAAAGCACGCAGGGCGAACCTGTACTGGTGTCATGGGATGATGCCACAACGTTTTTTCACGAGTTTGGTCATGCGCTGCACTTCCTCGCGGCAGATGTCGAATATCCGAGTTCACACAGCGGAGTTCGCGATTATACGGAGTTCCAATCTCAACTTTTGGAGCGCTGGCTCTCAACCGATCGCGTCATCAATAATTATTTAGTGCACTATGAAACAGGCGAGCCCATGCCTGCGGACCTTGTCGCCAAAATCAAAAAAGCCGCGACATTTAACCAAGGTTTTGCAACGACTGAATATCTGGCGTCAGCATTGATGGACATGAAATACCACACCACTGATCCCACCAATCTCGATCCCGATAAATTTGAGCGTCAAACCCTGAAGAAGCTTGGTATGCCGGATGAGCTCGTCATGCGTCACAGATCGCCGCATTTTGGGCATGTCTTTAGCGGAGAAGGCTATGCGACCGCCTATTATGGATATATGTGGGCAGACGTTCTGACATCTGACGCTGCAGAAGCGTTTGCGGAGAGCCCGGGCGGATTTTACGACAAAGATATGGCGCAAAAACTTCGCGATCACCTGTTTGCGCCGCGAAACGCGGTGGATCCTGCCGATGCCTATCGTGCATTCCGGGGACGTGATGCCGACATTTCCGCGCTGATGCGGGACCGCGGATTTCCGGTACCAGAATAGGCTAGTAGGTTAGTTCCATTTTCCCCGCCTTTTCCGGCGGGGTTTTATCGTGGGTTTCTTTATGAAATTGATTATCCCTTTGGCTTTTCTATTGGCACTTTCGTCGTGCAAGCAAAGCGCGCCGGAACCGGACAAACCCGAGCAATCCCCTCGCCAACATTCGGTCGATACTACGCTACCGTTACGGAGTCATTTACAGTGCCTTCCCAAAGAAGCCGCGATCGTTGCGGCTCACCGCGGCACTTCTAAAAAAGAAGACCTGCCAGAAAACGCGGCTAGCTCGCTTCGGGCTCTAATTGCAGCGGGATTTATCATGGCAGAGGTTGATGTTGCCGGTCTCAAGGACGGCACCCATATTCTGTTTCATGACGGTGTTTGGGAAGAAAAGACGACGGGTTCCGGTGTTGTCGCGGCGACGAAGTGGAGCGAGGCGGAAAAGTTTTTGCTTAAAGATACAGATGGAGATTTAAGCGCGGATCGTCTGGTTACCTTGCAAGACGCTTTAGGTTTAGCCAAAGGCACTATGTATCTTGAAATCGATTTCAAAAGCAGTGCCAAATATGGGAAAGTTATCAGTCTTATTCGGTCGAGCGGCATGACGGACAGGGTGATTCTCATTGCTTATAATGATCGTCAGGCGAAACGCCTGGCCCAGCTCGCGCCGGAGATGATATTATCTGTTGGCGCCAATTCTATCGCGGATATTAAAAATCTCGAAGACAATGGCGTCAAGCGCGAGAATATGGCGATTTGGCTGGGCAAGGGGCCCTATGACGCCGATTTTATAGCCTATCTTGATGAACACAAAATGCCTGTTTTGGCATGGCCCGATGAAGGCGCGAGACGTCAATCTTTGGGACCGGCAACTGTTGCCGTTACGGACTACGCAATGCAAAAAACGCCGATAGAAGGCATCAACGAGAACGGCTGGGCCGCTTACAAGGCCTGTTTGGAACAATAATAAATATGAAGAAAGTGGGGGTTTCTGTTGCCAGCTACCCCCGGAGCCCGCCCTAAACGGCTAAAGGTCTAGGGAGTTAAATGCGAGTAATTCGCACTGCTTACGCAGCGAGAACTAGCTCTTCAGCAGAGTTATCATTTGCATCTACTAAAACGGGCATTTAACGATACCCATCCGGACGAAAGCTAACATTTTTAGACGTCTGTCGATCCTATTTCGGCCCCATCAAAAACAGATGCTCGTCGATCTGTTTATGGTGGAGCCGCCGGGTACCGCCCCCGGGTCCAGTCCGCTTATTATATGCGCGTTTATCGTCATAGCTGGCAAGCCAGCCCTATATATATAATGGGTTTAAGTTAAGAATTAAAGACCTTTGACCAGGGTGATTAAAAATTTATAGTAAAATTGGGGGAATTGGAGACTTAATGGCCAACCGTTTAGCGCGAGCGTCAGCATATTTGTCAAAACTGGTCTCGATGGATACGCAGAACGGATCCGGCGATGAAATTGCCTGTACACAATACCTTGCCGTAGAATTGAAACGTCACAACCCTGACCAATTGATCCTTGATACAGTAACCCGTTCGCGCGGAAAATTTGATAGCGGTTATGTTTATGCAGGGTGGGGAAAAGCGGACATTGTCCTCAACGTGCACATCGACACTGTTCCGTCCGGGTCCGGTTGGACAGCTAATCCATTGATCTTACGCGATGATGGAGACCGCCTTATTGGTCTTGGCAGTAGCGATATTAAAGGCGCTGCCGCTTGCATTTTAGCGGCGCTTGAAGATCAAACTCCTAAAAATGTCGGGATTCTGTTTTCCGGCGACGAGGAACATGGCAGTGAAATCATGCCCGCTATTATCGAACGTAAGCATTTTGGTGACGCCAGAATGGCGATAATCTGTGAACCGACGAGTTGCCAAGTCGGACGGCAGCACCGCGGGATGCTAGCTTATGGTGCCAAGTTTCGCGGTAAGGGGGGCCATTCTTCACTCGCAGACGTGACTGAGCGACCTTTACTCGAGGCGGCGCGTCTGGGCGCTGCCATCGGCGAATATGGAGATCGATATTTGGACTTTGGTGAACTTCCATATAAGGGGCTTTGCACAAATATCGGAGCTTTAACGAGTGACGGTTCTTACAATGTTATTCCAACCGAAAGCGAAATCCAGTTTTCGATGCGGCCACCGCCGGGTGATAGCGTTGCGTCCCGGGCTCAAGATTTAGAGTCTATTGTCGCGTCAGTAGCGCCAGCTGCGGAATTATCTCAAATTGTTCAACTGGAACCGTTTAAGTGTAAAGATATTACGGCCTTTGAGCGTATTTTCGATAATAGCTATGCCCGAGTGGATTTGCCCTATTGGACAGAAGCGGCGCTTTTTTCGCAAGCAGACGTCAATGCGGTCGTGTTCGGGCCTGGAAATCTGGATCAAGCCCACAAGCCAGATGAGTATGTGCTAAAGGAACAGCTGCAAACAGCGATTGAACTCTATAGCTCTGTCGTTTCAGGATCCAATTCAGGCCGTCAATGAATAGTCATAACGACATACGCGATAAAATAATTCGTAGTCTTTCTGCGGTCGGTGCGGTTAAAGACGCCCGTTTTTATGCCGAGCTATTTTCAGATCAAGATCCTGATAAGTTTGCCTTGGTCGTTATTGATCCAAGATGCCTGAAAAACCCGTTGCTGGAATCTCTGATTGGAAATTTAAGAATATTGAGTGACCTTGGCCTGACTCCAACCCTTTTAGTCGGGGCCTTAGACGAGGATATGACGCGTATCCGCTTTTCCGCGCAAAGACTGGCAAAAGATTTGGAAAGCGCGAAGGTTAAAACTGCCAGATTAAACACCGAGACTTATGGACTATTTGATTCTTTGCGTAAGGCCGCTCAGAATGGACGCATAACGATTTTGGAAAGTACGTCGACGCAAAAACAGCAGGATCTTGTCCGTGTCATCTCGAATTTACAGCCGGCCAAAGTAATATTCTTACAGCCATCTGGCGGAATTACGGCTGACGGAAGGCGCGTGGCCGTGATAAATATTGACGCCAATCCAATCCATAAACTTGATAATTTATCCGAGGGCCAAAAACGGTTCATCCAAACGGCACAAACATTGCTGCGGGCCGATAAATCTAAATCTGTTTATGTAATAGCCTCTCCGCTTAATTTGCTGCCGGAATTGTTCACTGTCAAAGGATCCGGAACCTTGATTCGCAAAGGCGCGCGGTTCAAGACCCATAAATCTATCAAAAAAGCAGGCATGCGCGCTTTAAAAAAATCGATTGAGTCTGGTTTTGACAAAAAGATCACTTCCGATATTAGGGAATGGCCGGTCAAATCTCTATTTTTAGAGGAAAAATTTCGTGCTGGAGCAATTATTACTGAACTATCTAGGCTAACATATCTGAGTAAATTTTGGGTGATTAAAGAAGCGCAAGGCGAGGGTATTGCACGAGATCTGTGGGATCAAATTGAATCCGATTTCGATTCATTTTTCTGGCGTTCGCGCCAAGAAAACCCTTTTAACGAGTGGTATTTAAAGCAGTGCGAAGGTATGCAGTTGGTAGATGATTGGCGCGTCTTCTGGCGGGGGCTTTCTCCCGAAGAGGTTTCAGTTGCAATCGAAGCCGCAATCCGCGCGCCTCAGGATTTTAGTCATTAACGGGACGGTAGAATAAACATGGGTAAGCTGCACATTTCCAGCGCTTTTGATGGCGGTAATATTATAGTCAAGAGTGTCGCCAGCGCGGATGATATTCGGCTGGATATACGAAAAGACACGAATTCAGATTTTTTCCAATGGTTTTATTTTCGATTGACCGGCGCTCAAGGGAAAGCCTGTCAAATGGTCATTGAAAATGCCAGCGGCGCTGCTTTCACGGGCGGATGGGAAAATTACCGTGCCTGCGCTTCCTATGATCGGGAAACATGGTTTCGTGTCGACACGGCGTTTGAGAATGAAAAGCTTATAATCTCACATACTCCAGAGCTCGATAGCGTCTATTACGCATATTTCGCGCCTTATTCAATGGAACGGCATGCCGACCTAATTGCTGAGGTTGGTACCCATCCAGACGCGTCTATTAAGGTTCTGGGCGAGACCATTGAAGGACAGGCCATGGACTGCGTTTCCATCGGGCAAGGGGAAAGAATATTTTGGATTATTGCGCGCCAACATCCAGGTGAAACTATGGCCGAGTGGTGGATGGAGGGCTTTCTCGCCAGATTGCTGGATGACGATGATCCGGTCTCGCGCGTACTGCGTTCCAAAGCGCGGTTCCATATTATTCCGAATATGAACCCGGATGGAAGCTGCCGCGGAAATCTTCGGACCAATGCTGCAGGTTCCAATCTGAACCGTGAATGGAATAAGGCTTCGATCCAGTCGAGCCCGGAAGTTTATTACACGATTGAGGCCATGAACGCGGCCAAACCGGATCTGTGTTTGGATGTACACGGAGACGAAGCCTTACCCTATAATTTTATCGCGGCGTCTCAAGGAATTCCGGGATATACAAAAAAACAGGCTAAAGACTTATCGACCTTTCTCGAGGCCTACGAAACCGCCTCACCGGATTTTCAGACCGCAATTGGCTATCCGATTTCCAAACCCGGCAAAGCCAATTTGTCGATGTGTACAAATTGGACCGCTCAAGAATATGATTGTTTGTCAATGACGCTGGAAATGCCTTTCAAAGACAATGCTAATTTACCCGATAATGAATTTGGGTGGTCACCGGATCGCAGCGCACGTTTGGGCGGCGCAGCACTTGATGCTATGTTGGCGGTTGTTGACCAGCTCTAAGGTCCGCCGTCATTATCTTTATTGCGTAATATTTGATAGGTGAATGCGATCGCGCCTCCCGTAATGGCGGCGATTATCGTGCTGATATATTGCGAGGGGACAGCATCGTTCACGCCCGGCAAATAATATAAGATTAAGGCCGATATCCCGCCTATGATCAATCCGATGATTAATGATTTTATTAGCATTTGCGATCTCTCTGATGTCAAAGCCATAGCGGAAATTTGCGCAAAGAAAAAGGGCCGCGGATGTGGTAGACGCGGCCCTTATGAATTATTCCGTTGCCCCTGAGAATATTCAATTAATTTCTAACATGCCGAATTTATCGAAACCGTGACCTAGGTCACGCTTAGGCAAAAAAATTGGGCCGCGGATGTGGTGGCGCGGCCCAACGAATTCGTCCGTTGCCCCTTCGGTTTGAATTCGAAATTCTGTTATTAAATTTTTAAGAATATCGGCGTGACGAAAGTCACGCCTATTATAGATTTTCCGCCAGAATCGTTTAATTAGACCTTATGCAAGCCTATCTCGACCTACTTTCTCATGTCATGGACAATGGAATTGACCGAATGGACCGGACCGGTACCGGTACAAGAGGCGTTTTTGGGTACCAGATGCGGTTTGACCTGGCCGATGGTTTCCCAATGGTTACAACTAAAAAACTCCATATAAAGTCTATTATTCATGAACTCATCTGGTTTCTCGCGGGCGATACAAATATCAAATATTTGAAGGATAATAAGGTCCGGATTTGGGACGAATGGGCCGATGAAAATGGCGACCTTGGGCCGGTTTATGGCAAGCAATGGCGACGATGGGAAACGGCTGATGGATCCGTCATCGATCAAGTTACTAACGTAATCGAGGCAATCAAAAACAATCCCTATTCTCGCCGCCATATCGTCAGCGCCTGGAACCCGGCCGATGTTGACGACATGGCCTTGCCGCCATGCCATTGCCTGTTCCAGTTCCATGTTGCAGACGGAAAACTATCCTGCCAACTCTATCAGCGTAGCGCCGATATATTCCTTGGCGTGCCGTTTAACATCGCGTCCTACGCGCTATTGACCCATATGATAGCGCAGGTTTGCGACCTAGAAGTTGGTGATTTTGTGCATACATTTGGCGATGCTCACATTTATTCCAACCATTTTGAACAAGTCAAAGAGCAGTTAAAGCGCGCGCCCAAACCCTTACCAAAATTGTGGCTTAACCCGCAGATTAAATCGGTATTCGATTTTACCGGTGCCGATATCAAGATCCATGATTACGAGGCACATCCCCATATTGCCGGTAAAGTCGCGGTATAAACTATTTACCCATCGATGCCCCTTAGCTATAGCGGCGCATATCAGTATAAGAGCCTATCATGCACGACATTAAAGCTATTCGGGAAAACCCTGAGCATTTTGACAAGCTTTGGGCTAAGCGCGGCCTAGAACCCCAATCCGGGAAAGTCATCGATCAGGACAAATTGATCCGCAAGGCAATGAGTGTTGTGCAAGAGGCCGAAGCTGCTCGGAATAAAGCTTCAAAGCAAATTGGTGCAGCGATGGCCAAGGGCGATAAAGAAGAAGCCGAACGGCTCAAAACTGAAGTTGCCGGCGCGAAAAATGTAATTGCCGCCATGGGCGCGCAGGTTGATGGCGAGAAAGCACAATTGCACGACCTGCTGGCGGGTCTGCCGAATCTCCCATTTGAGGATGTCCCGGACGGTGAAGACGAAGACGCCAATGTCGAGCTTCACACCTGGGGCACACCGCGCACGTTTAAATATAAGCCTAAAGCCCATGATGATCTTGGTGAAGCGCTGGGCATGATGGATTTCGAAACGGCCGCCAAAATGAGTGGAAGCCGGTTTGTGATCCTATCTGGCTTGCTGTCACGCCTCGACCGCGCGCTCGCGGCTTTTATGCTGGATTTGCAAACAGGTGAACACGGCTATACGGAAACAACACCACCTGTTTTGGTCTGGGGAAAAGCGCTGTTTGGGACCAATCAGCTACCGAAATTTGAGGAAGACTTATTCAAGACAACAGGCGACCATTACCTCATTCCAACAGCTGAAGTATCTCTTACGAATATTGTGCGCGAAAGCATAATCGACGCTGATTATTTACCCCGTCGCTATACGGCTCACACGCCGTGTTTCCGCTCTGAAGCGGGCGCGTCAGGTAAGGACACCAAAGGTATGATCCGGCAGCACCAGTTTAACAAGGTTGAGCTGGTCTCTATCGTCAAACCGGAAGACTCTGAAGCCGAGCATAAGCGCATGCTGGGCTGCGCTGAGGAAGTGCTAAAGCGGCTTGACCTGCCATATCGCGTCGTTGAGCTCTGTACAGGCGATCTGGGCTTTGGCGCGCGCCGGACATTTGATATTGAGGTCTGGCTCCCGAGCCAGGACAAATATCGCGAGATTTCCTCTTGCTCCAATTGCGGAGACTTTCAGGCCCGCCGTATGAATGCGCGCTATAAACATGCCGAGAAGGATAACCGATTTGTGCATACGCTCAATGGTTCCGGCCTGGCAGTTGGCCGGACGCTCGTCGCTGTGCTGGAAAATTATCAGAATGAAGACGGTTCTATCACAGTGCCGGACGCTCTTGTGCCCTATATGGGCGGCGTGACGGTGATAAAGTGAGAATATTACTCACTAATGATGACGGCGTACGCGCTGAAGGAATGTCGGTTCTTCGCCGAATAGCAGCGCAATTATCCGATGATGTATGGGTTGTTGCGCCAGATACGGAAATGTCGGCGGCATCGCGCGGTGTCACTTTGCATGATCCAATCCGGGTCAAGAAACTCGAAAACAGAGTCTACGCTGTGACAGGTACGCCGACCGATAGCGTTATTCTCGCGCTCAAAGAAGTGATGGCCAATCATCCGCCCGACCTGGTTTTATCTGGTGTCAATCGCGGACAAAACCTGGCTGAAGACGTGACATTTTCAGGAACCGTCGCGGGTGCGCTGCAGGGCATGCAAATGGGCATTCCGGCCATTGCCTTATCACTCGCGCGCGGTTTTCAAGGGGCCATGAGCCTACCTTGGGAGACCGCGGAAGAACATGGGCCTGACCTTATCAAACGCCTTGTCGCTGAAGGCTGGCCTCACAATGTCATATTGTCGATAAATTTTCCCGACAAAGCTCCGGATGCGGTTAAAGGTATTCAAATTACCCGCCAAGGCCATCGTGATTTTCAAATGAGCGGAATCGATAAACGGTCTCACCCAAGAGGCGGAAATTATTTTTGGCTCACTTATGGCGCTCGTAAATCCAACCCGCCCCAAGGGACCGATCTGCGCGCGATCTATGACGGCTATATTTCTGTCACGCCGCTGCATACCGATCTCACGCATTTTGATACTATGGCGGATTTTCAGGAAGTCTTTAGCGACTAATGTTTGATCCCGGGCTGATGGATATGATTTTGCGCCTTCGAGGGCGCGGCGTGTCTGACAATAATATTCTCAAAGCCTTTGAAATCACTCCGAGAAAACTATTCGTCGGAGAACAGCATTATATGGAAGCTTATGAAGAAAAACTGCTGCCCATTGATTGTGGCCAGACTCTGTCAGAGCCTCTCACAATTGCTCGAATGAGCCAGGCGTTGGATGTCGATCCGGATCACAAGATTTTAGAAATCGGTACGGGTAGCGGATACCATGCGGCGATACTTTCGCGACTTTGCAAACGTGTATATTCGATCGAGCGATACAAACAGCTCACCGAACAATGTGAAGCCCTTTTCAGAAAGTTGGAAATTCCGAATATTGTTGTCAGACATGGTGACGGTCGTCATGGCTGGAAGGGTCAAGCGCCCTTCGACCGCGTTCTGGTGACAGCAGGACTAAAATCTGTGCCAGCTAAATTACTTGATCAACTGGCGCCAAAAGGCCGGCTTGTTGCCGTGGTTAATGATGAGCTGATGCGTTTTGATAAGGCCCGAACGAAGGTCTCGGAAACGGCGATATTCAAATTGACAATTCCAATGATTGAAGCGGGAAAATCCAAGGCATTGTAATTGGCGGCGGGTAAAATTTGTGCAGGGATTGCTAATTCCGCTCAGAATCTAACCTTAAATATGGAAAAAAAAGAAGCTGGACTGATTTGGATATCCAAACGCGCGGGATAAGCGTTGAATGCACCTTATAGAAAGGAGCAAAATATGTTTATTCTGTACATATGGGCCGCAGAACTCGTGTTTGGACGCTAATCGGATTTGTTTTTCAACCAATTCTCGAGCCAGTGGATATTATAATTACCTTTTTGAAAGTCTTCTTCTTCGAGTAAGGCTTCAAATAGCGGAATAGTTGTATCGATTCCGGTTATAACCATTTCGCCGAGAGCCCGCCTTAGGCGCAGTAAGGCGCCGTCGCGCGTGCGTCCGTGAACGATAAGCTTCCCAATCAAACTGTCATAATAGGGCGGAATTACGTATCCGGAATAAAGACCGCTATCGAGGCGGGTATTCATCCCGCCGGGTGCATGAAAATCAACGACTTTACCGGGCGAGGGCATAAATGTTTTCGAATTCTCAGCATTGATCCGGCACTCTATTGCATGTCCTTGAAATGTAATGTCTTTTTGCCTAAATGAAAGCTTGTCTCCATTGGCAATTTTGATCTGTTCGCGGACCAGATCAATTCCTGTAATCTCTTCGGTAACCGGGTGCTCGACCTGTAGCCGGGTGTTCATTTCAATAAAGAAAAACTCGCCTTTTTCGTACAGGAACTCAATGGTGCCTGCGCCGCGATAACCGATCTTCTTAATCGCTTTGGAGACAATCGTTCCGATTTTATCTCTTTGTTTCGCGCTTAAGCTGGGCGAGGGCGCTTCTTCGAGTATTTTTTGATTGCGGCGCTGCAATGAACAATCCCGCTCGCCCAGATGAACGACATTTCCGTGCGTGTCGGCGATCACCTGAATTTCAATATGGCGAGGACCTTTAAGATAGCGCTCGAGATAGACTGCGCCATTGCCAAAAGCCGCAATCGCTTCCTGTTGCGCGGCCATCAGAGCTTCGTCGAGCTTATCCGGCGACTCCGCAAGCCGCATGCCACGTCCGCCGCCGCCAGCTGCGGCTTTGACAAGTAATGGAAATCCAACATCTTTGGCGACCCTTCGGGCGTCTTCCAACGTCTCAACTTCGCCGTCCGATCCCGGGACAACCGGTATTCCAGCATCGGCGACTGTTTGCTTGGCAGTTATCTTGTCGCCCATAATTCGAATATGTTCGGCCGTGGGCCCGATAAAGGCCATATTGTGGGCTTCGACAATGTCGGCAAACTTAGCGTTCTCCGACAGAAATCCATATCCTGGATGGACAGCATCGGCATCGGTTATTTCGCAAGCGGATATAATTGCGGGAATATTGAGATAACTTTCTGCTGCTGAATTCGGACCAATACAGACACTTTCATCGGCGAGCCGGACATGCATGGCATCTTTATCGGCTTCCGAGTGAATGGCGACCGTCGCAATGCCCATCTCTTTACAGGCTCTGTGCACCCGTAGAGCAATTTCGCCGCGATTGGCTATGAGGATTTTTTTGAACATCCTGTCTTCCGCCTAATCGATGATAAAGAGCGGTTCCCCAAACTCTACCGGTTGGGCGTCACTCACCAATATGGCGGTGACGGTGCCGGATTTTGGCGCCGTAATGGGGTTAAAAGTTTTCATCGCTTCGACCAGCATGATGGTGTCGCCTTCTGACACGCTATCACCGATACTCACAAATGCCGATGCGTCAGGAGAGGGCCGAATGTAAGCCGTTCCAACCATAGGCGATTTTACAGCCCCGGCATTTTGGCTGTGATCTTCAATTGGCGCAGTCCCACTGGCGGGCGCCGCAGCGGTGACAGGTGCGGCCGCGGGCGCTGCGGTTGGGGCCGGCGCCGCTACAGCAACCGATTGTACATTTTGATGATTATTTTTGGAAACGCGAATTTTTAGGTCGCCGCGTTTCATTTCAATTTCTGACAGGTCTGTTTCGTTTAATATCTCTGCCAATTCTCGAACGAGTTTTGTTTCAGAACTTTTCGAAGGAGCGGAAGGTTTTTTCGCCGCCATGCTCTCACCTCATAAAAATAATTATATGAGCGATGTTAGCAGATGAAACAGTCGCTGTAAGCCTAAAATATTCTTTTCAATCCAATGGATCGCTTTATGTGGATTTACTCATAGACCCCGCAATGACGCTTGTATAAAAGCCCAGTCATATGAGGAATTCTGGATGAATTTAGTTGTAAATGGTAAGGATTATCACGACCTTCCGGAAGGGATGACTGTTGGTGCTTTGTTGGATCATCTGACATTGCCGCGCAAGAAGATTGCGGTTGAAAGAAATATGGAAATAGTTTCGAAGTCAAAGTTCGATGATGCCGTATTGTGTGAAGGCGATCGACTGGAAATCATACATTTTATCGGAGGCGGCTAATGTCCCCCAATAACACTATAGAAAAATTAATTGTAGCCGGGCGCGAATTTGACTCGCGCCTAATTATTGGCACTGGCAAATATAAGACCTATCAGGAAAATGCTGATGCGCTGGTAGCCTCCGGTGCGGATATGGTCACTGTTGCGGTCCGCCGGGTCAATCTCTCCAATCCGGACGAGCCTATGCTGGTCGATTTTATTGATCCCAAGAAATATACTTACCTTCCTAATACGGCCGGCTGTTTTACGGGCGAAGACGCGGTGCGAACATTGCGACTAGCCCGCGAAGCCGGGGGCTGGGATTTAGTTAAACTTGAAGTTCTATCTCATCCGAAACATCTTTACCCGGATATGGAAGAAACTATGCGCGCGGCCAAGCTCCTGATCGATGACGGGTTTGAAGTGATGGTTTATTGCACCGACGATCCCGTCTTCGCCCGCAAGCTTGAAGATATGGGATGCGCCGCCATCATGCCGCTTGGCGCTCCCATCGGCTCCGGCCTCGGTATTCAAAACCCGCTCAATATTCAGTTCATTGTCGAACAGACTTCGGTGCCCGTCATTGTCGATGCGGGTGTCGGGACAGCCTCAGATGCAGCACTCGCGATGGAACTTGGCTGTGATGGTGTTCTGATGAATACAGCTATCGCTGCGGCCCAAGACCCGATCCGTATGGCAGTAGCGATGAAGCATGCTGTAATTGCCGGGCGTGAAGCTTTCCTCGCGGGACGGATGGAGCGGAAGCAATATGCCGTTGCGAGCTCGCCGCTCGCGAAAGAGGGAATGATAGATTAACCCTTGCGATCCTTGAATTCAGGGGAACGCTTTTCGAAAAACGACTGCACCCCTTCCATGCAGTCATGGGAGGCGAAGGCTTTAATCAGCATATCGCTTTCCTGCATATGAGCGGCCATAGGTCCGCTGTCATACCCGCCGCCGCGGAGCATGGAAGAGCGCAAGAGCTGTTTGTTGTGCGCCGCGCTGGTGGGCGAGACATTGACGGCGATATCTTCGGCAATTGCCATAGCGCGGTTGAGGACATCCTCGGGCTCGACAATCTCTGATATCATGCCAGCGGCGAGGGCCTCTTCGGGCTTAATCGGATCGCCGCGCAGGAGCCATTCTTGGGTGCGGTTCATGCCGATTATGCGCGGCAGAAAGAAACTTGCAGCGCCGTCAAACACGATGCCGCGCCTAGCAAATGGCAGGACAAATTTGGTTTTTTTGGATACGATTTTCATATCCATGGCTAGCAACATGGTCAGGCCGATGCCGACAGAATGACCGTTGACCGCCGCGATAATAGGGGTGTTGCATTCGAAAATACGAAGGTTGAGCATTCCGCCGAGGTCCCGGGTAACGCCGTCCAGATCATTATCCCCGGTAACAGAAGCAAATCCGCCGGATAAATCAGCCCCGGCGCAGAACATTTTTCCCGCGCCTGTTACCACAATGACGCGTACAGAATTATCATTATCCGCTTCATCGATTGCGGCGATTAAGGCGTCATGCATGGGGACGTTGTAAGCGTTATTCTGTTCGGGACGGTTCAGCGTCAAAAGCCGAATTTGTCCCCGATCTTCTTTTAAAACAACGCTCATTTGCTTCCCCTTTTGTTCCTAACTTAATGTCTGAAGTGGCGCATGCCGGTAAAGACCATGGCAAGGCCCGCTTCGTCGGCCGCGTCAATCACGTCTTGATCTTTGATTGAGCCGCCGGGCTGTATAATCGCGGTGGCTCCGGCCGCCGCCGCTGAAAGCATGCCGTCCGGAAACGGGAAAAACGCATCGGACGCGCAGGCGCAGCCTTTAGTGCGAAGTTTATCCCAGCCAGCGGCTTCCCGCGCGTCTTCGGCCTTGCGCGCAGCAATGCGGGCACTGTCAAGCCGGCTCATCTGGCCCGCGCCGATTCCGGCCGTCGAGCCGTCTTTGACATAAACAATAGCGTTGGACTTCACATGTTTAGCGACCTTCCAGGCCATCATCATATCAGCCATTTCGGCGTCGGTCGGTTTGCGTTTGGTGACGATTTTGAGGTCCGATTGATCCACATGTCCGTTATCACGATTTTGAACCAATATACCGCCGGCGACATTGCGCTGGGTCAGGCTGGGATCGGACGGGTTGGGCAGACCGCCCGCGATCAACAGACGCAGGTTTTTCTTTTTGGCAAAGGCCGCGATGGCGTCATCGGTCGCAGAAGGCGCGATAACGACTTCGGTGAAAACTTTGATAATTTCTTTTGCGGTCGCTTCATCCAGCGTGCCGTTCAGCGCCACAATGCCGCCAAAAGCGGAGACCGGGTCGCAGGCGAGGGCGGCTTTATAGGCGGAAATGAAATCTTCGCCGACAGCAACGCCGCAAGGATTGGCATGTTTGATAATCGCCACCGCAGGTTTTGCACCTTGGTCAACACTGCCAAATTCAGCCACGAGTTCATAAGCTGCATCGGTATCGTTGATGTTATTGTAAGACAGCGCTTTGCCCTGTTTTTGTTCGGCGGTCGAAACGCCGGGGCGATTGGAACCATCGCCATAAAACGCTGCCGTTTGGTGCGGGTTTTCCCCGTAACGGAGTTCTTGTTTGAGAGAGCCAGCCTGCGAGCGATATTCCGGCGTCTCGCCTATGATGTCTGCGAAATAATTAGATATCGCCGCGTCATAGGCAGCTGAGCGTGCGTAGGACTTTGCTGCGAGTTTGCGGCGAAGCGTGCCGGACACTTTTCCATCTGTTTCATCCATTTCGGAAAGAACTTCATCGACGTCACTGCTATCAACACAAACAGCCACATGGGCGTGATTTTTAGCCCCAGCGCGGATCATAGCGGGGCCGCCAATGTCTATGTTTTCGACGCACATTTCGTAACTGCCGCCTGCGGCAACAGCCTGTTCAAAAGGATAGAGATTTACGATCAAAAGATCGATCGACATAATTCCATTGTCTTTCATGGCTGAAACATGCGTTTCAAGATCGCGGTCCCCAAGCAGTCCGCCATGAACCATGGGGTGAAGTGTCTTAACGCGGCCATCCATCATTTCGGGGAAATGGGTGAGTTCACTGACGTCTTTAACCGGAATACCGGCGCTTGCGATTGCGCGTTTGGTCCCGCCTGTCGACACCAGCTTAACACCTCTGTCATGCAGGGCGTTTGCTTGATCAATGAGTTTGGATTTGTCCGAAACGGAAATGAGTGCACGCTTGACTGTTGTCAGACGTGACGGATCAAATGGTTTCAGATTTGGGTTTGGGCTGGGCATGGTCTTTGGGCTTTTGTTTTTGATTCAAAGAGCCATTGGGTTTATAATCAGGGAGTAATTTCGCAAGCGATTTTTTGATCTCTTTTCGATCCCGCAAAACGACGTATTTCAGTAGTGTGTCAATGAATCCTTTTGTGACCTCCGGGGCAGACATTGCGCCGGTAAATCGTAGAACACCATCAACATAAGTGCTCTCAAGCAATTCCTCATCATATATGAGCTCTTCAGTGAGTTTCTCGCCCGGACGGAGACCCGTATATATGATTTGTATGTCGCGATCAGGTACAAGCCCGCGCAGACGAATTAGCTGACGCGCCAACTTATTTATCTTTACAGGTTCACCCATTTCCAAAACATAAATTGACCCGAGTTCAGGTCTTTGATTGGAATTTAGCGCAGCGGCCTGCAAAACCAACGCGGCCGCTTCTTCAGTTGTCATAAAATAACGGGTAACATCCTTGTGAGTGACGGTAACCGGGCCGCCCTTCGCGATTTGTTCTTCGAACAGCGGAACCACCGAGCCGGTCGATGCTAAGACATTTCCGAACCGAACAGCACAGGTTGACATTTTTGGGCTTTTTCCGGTTTGTCCCATCGTCAACATTTCTGCTATGCGTTTACTGGCCCCCATAATATTTGTCGGTCTTACGGCTTTGTCGGTTGAAATCAGTGTAAAACTTTCGGCCTTATATTTATTCGCCAAACTCAATATATTGCGCGTGCCGCCGATATTGGTACGTAAGGCTTCGATCGGATTGACCTCGCTTAAAGGCACATGTTTTAGCGCGGCCGCATGAATAATAATTTCCGGTTTCTCAGCAACAAAAATCTCCTCCATCCGCGGTATGTCGCAAATATTGGCCAGGAAAGGGAACCAGTTCCGATGCGCGTCCGGCGTCGAGGATCGGAGTTCCCGATCAATTTCGTAAAGATTATACTCTGAATTATCGACCAGAATTAATCGTTCGGGCATATAGGCTGTCACTTGTCGTGTGATCTCAGAACCAATAGTTCCGCCTGCTCCCGTAATCATGACACGTTTACCTGCAATAAAACGCCGTACAGGTTCAATATCGAGCGCTCTTAACTCCCGTCCAATCAGATCTGACGCTTCAAAAGGGGATAAAGTATCAGGCCGAGTTTGGCTAACACGTACTAATGGGGCGCCTAGCTCCGAGGCTTTTCGTACCAGATCATATGATTTGGTGCGTCCGGGGTTAACATCAGTTGCAATCAATGTCGGGGGACGATCATATCTATTCTTAAGACCAGAATAAACGGACGAAAGCTCATCCAAGTTTCCGAGTACGGGGATTCCGCGAATGGATCGTCCGCGGTGATCAGCGTCAGTTCCTATGAGGCCTTTAATGTTGTAACCGGGGCCTGCGGCTTTTCGGCTAGCATCTCGCAGATAAATATGAAGTGATTGCTGTGTTCCGATTAGGACGGCATTTGGTAAATTAGAATTCTGCCCTCTGAAAATAGCGCGAATGTCGCCGTTTTGAACGAATAAGACCAAGACGCGGCTCATGACGAGCGCAAAGAAGAAGAGGGGCCCGACTACAAATGATGCCAGCCTTGGAAAACCTTCGGCCCGCGCAAAGAAAAAGAACAATATAACCGGCGTGATAATGATGGAAAGAGCGACCGCTTGAAATAATCGTTTAAAATCATCCAGTGAGATAAACCGCCAAATCGCCTTGTGAGCATCCGTTAAAATCCACGCACAGATGCAAGAAATGATGAAGACTGCAGTTGCGCTTTCGGCTACGCCGGCGGGCGTCGGGACGTCCTCGAATGTATAGCGCCATTGAATGACGAGATACATGCAAAGCCCGCCCAGCAATGCGTCATAGAGGATTACCATGAACTTGCTGACGCCCGGCAGGTTAAGAAATGACTTTAGGCCAGACAACATTAATTGGCCTCCAATCGCCTGATTGACCAACGGACCCGGTTGGATTTAGATTCTCCATCGCCGTCCGCAAACGCAGACCCAGATATCACAATTTGTTCGGATTTTATAGGCCTATTGCCTTTTGCCAAATATACGGAATCCTCAATCCGCATAGGACCGCCATCGGTGCGAAATCGCCAACCGATTTGCCCCGGCTGTATGAGAAGCGCGCTGTGCAGATCCTGAGCTAACGTTGCTTTGACCGATGGATGGAGATGAAAACGAATTTCGAACGGTATGGCGTTGTTAGACCGGGGTGTTCCGCCGATAGGAACCAACAAACTATCTTCGCCCCGGACATCATTGCCACTTTCGTGCACATAAAGACGACGACGATGGGATAGACCCGTCGTTCGGACATAGCCCGAATGTGACATTTCCAGCCACACGCCTTCGGCCTGTTCTCGCCGCGTAGATTCCACATTGTCGATACCGGTTTCAATATGGTCTGGAAATAATTTTCCTTTCAGCCCTGTTTGTACGACAGATCCCGCGGACATATCGTTCAAGGTCAGAGATGTATGCGCAGCGGTTTTCCGGATCGCGTCTCGCCATCCTAAGGGCTGTTCATCGCTCCATCCGCAATTGACGATCAACCTACCGCCGCGAGTTGACATTTCGAAGGCTAACGGTGCGAGGTGGGCCTGCTTGTCAAACGGGAAGGGCGTTGTTTCGCCGGTATCGATCAAGATTACTGTCTCTTTTTGATGAATGCGTTGATAGCCTGTGTGTGGACAATAGCTGAAGGGGCTTGCGGATGTTTTTGAGAATTTGAGCAAACTTTCAATGAATCTTGTGTCGCCAATGCCCGAACCATTGAACGACGCCAGTCCGCCGTCTGGATTTTGGAAAAACGGAATGACATGACGAAGACGTTCCAGAGCTCGATTGATCGAAGAAGATCCTTCAACGCCTCGGCGTTCTAAGGCTTGGTCGAGCGCTGTCAGGATTTCGAGCGCTTCGACGCAATCTTGCGGATTTCGACTAACGTGCCCGCCATCAGGTAAGATTTGTAAGTGGATTTGTTCGTCGAGTAGATCTAGTCCTCGATTGAGATAATCATAAGCTTTATCGGGCCGTAAAAGACCAGCCATGGCAATCACAGCCGCCGCTTTAAATTTCGGGATGCCATCTGGCGTTTGGTTGAAGCTTGATTTTAATCGATTTACTTGTCGGTAAAGTGAGCTACGGCGATTTTGTCCATTGTCGCTAAGACGATCAACACTAAAAACTGCCGGCCAGTTACACATCCACGCATAAAGCCGATTGGCCAAAATATCGTTTTCCCAGCTATAACTGTTCCACTTCCCGTAAATAGCAATCCATTGATCAACGAGTTGTCTTGCTTTCGCTCCGGCTTCTTTCTCACCGCGAATTGTTACGTCCCAGAGCCAATTGAAGCTGTGGAGCCAATAGGCAAATCGTTCCGACGGCGCGGGCAATGGCCAAGGGTCGCCTTGGCGGCCGACATCCAAATGTTGATCCGCGTAAATAAAATGACCGCTTAAGATATTTGCGCCACCATTTGCATTTCCGCGAAAATTTCGAATGGGGATCGCCTCTAAAACTGAAACGGAGGGCGATCTCATCCTAAGCAATCTTATTGGCGCGCCGAGATCGCTACCAATCCTGCGCAAGAATAACCTTGCGGCTTGCTTGGTAATATGACTGAGCGAAAAACGCCGCATGATCAGCTTAAAAAATTACGCAACTTGCGCTGCGGGACTGCCCCGCAATGCCGCAATATTTTGCGCATATGTGCCGGCACCCTTAAATACAGCACTGCCGGCAACCAGTGCATTGGCGCCCGCTTTGATGCAATCTTGAGCCGTCATCGGGTTAACTCCGCCATCAACTTCGATGATAATGTTGTTTCCTGAATTTTCGACCTTCTGACGGAGCACGGCAATTTTATTTAGTTGCGACGGTATAAAGCTTTGTCCACCAAATCCCGGATTGACGCTCATCACAAGAATTAGATCTATGTCATCAATTATATAATCGATAACGTCGGTATGAACGGCCGGATTTAAGGCAACGCCGCTTTTAACGCCCGATCCTCTGATAGTTTGCAAAGTCCTATGAAGATGCGGCCCAGAGTCCGGGTGAACGG
>JABDKG010000082.1 GCA_013002305.1 Hellea sp. | reverse complement strand
GCTGCAACGCTCTCTTTGGATTGATCGCTAGGCCCCGAACAGCCACAAACGACAGCCATCAAACCCAAGATTGCTAGTGATCCTGCGGGTAGTTTGAAATTTCCGTACGCCTTCATTTGAGAATCCTAGCACTAATCTCTACAAGCCGCCTAACGCCTGAGTTCAGCGGCGTTTGAGGCGACGCGTACTTTTGCGAAAGCAAAAGTGCGTGGCGGGTCAAACGTCCGCTGCAACGATTTGTTGGGCGTCATTCCGCCCATCTCGGCGCTCATAATTTCTGGGCAATGAGTTCTACTGGCGCAATAGTGCCTTGAGCAACATTCGCCACCATATTTTGAATCTTGATTGGCGCTTCTGCCCCCATGATCACGTGAAGACCAAGCGGCGGCGGACCGCTAGCTGCCGCTGCCCGAGCCTTCAACTCTGCGAAGAATTTCAGGGCGAAATCTCCACGATTCCGCTCGGAGATGATTTCAAAGCCGGCCTCTGAAAGGGCATCTTTATAGTCGTCCGGTGATCCAAGCGAACTTCCCTCCGCGTCAGTCGCCCAAGGAACCGGAAAGTTCACCATCTCGCCGCCAACTTTCATGATGTCGTAGATTCCGAATAGTCCGCCGGGCTTCAGAACTCGGGATACCTCGGAGCCTAGAGCAGCTTTATCTGGAATGTTCATTCCGACATGGAGCATGAACGCTTTGTCGAAGCCGGCATCGGGAAAGCCGAGCTTGAGCACGTTTCCCTGCACGAGGCTGACACTGGAACTGAGGCCTAGCCAGTTACAGAGGAGTTCGCCCGTCTCAACGTATTCTTCGGTAAGGTCGACGCCAGTCACACGGCAATGAAATTCTTGAGCCGTGAACCGGCTTGCGCCTCCGATTCCACACCCAACGTCCAAAACGTGATCATCGGATGAGATTGCCAGTTGTCCAAGGAAGTCACGACTGGCCACGCGGCCACCGATATGGAACTCATCCACGGGCGCAAGGTCATCGATTGTGATCGTGTCCGGAGTTTTGCCCATCTCCTTGAGCCCAGCACGTATTGCCTCAAGGAGATCGCCGCGTGAGTAGTGGCTCGACACCTTGTCGCTGTGTTCCACGATTAATTTCCCTGTCGCATTGCTGACGCCCAACGACCTAGCCCAGCTGCGTTTGAGGCGGACGGGTTTTTTGCGACAGCAAAAAATGCGGCCGGGTCAAACGTCTGCTGCAGCGCATTGTTAGGCAGCTTCGAATTTAACTTTTTCAACATCTGATAAATCTGTGTTTTTCTTAGCATGCCAGAGATCGTAATTGTGCTGCATCGCCAACCAACTCTCCGGGGAACGCCCGAGCGCCTTCGATAAACGCAATGCCATTTCAGGACTTACTCCGCTCTGAGCATTAATTATTCTATTAAGCGTTGAGGGCGAGACCCCCAGGCTTTCCGCCATGCTTCGCACACTCAGTTCAAAAGGATCCAAATAGATCTGTTGAATAAATTCACCTGGATGAGGGGGGTTATGCATAGCCACTAGTGATAATCCTCGTAGTCAATCAAGTAAGCGTTTCCATCTTCAAACTTAAACGTTAGCCGCCAATTTCCACTCACTGAAACAGACCAGCGGCCTTTGAGATTGCCTTTCAATGCATGCAGCTTAAATCCTGGCACATCCATATCCTCGATCGATTGAGCTGTGTCCAGGGCCGCTAACTGCAACCTCAATCGACCCGCATGTTTAGCTTGGATACCGGTTTTACGTCCAGTTTCGTAGAAGCGGCGCAGTCCTTTATGCCGAATCGACGTGATCATTGGTTAAGTATAGCATGTTGCGCATCACGCAACAAGCCCTTCCTATCGGTATGATTTGGCTGCCTAACGCCTAAGCTCAGCGGCGCTTGACGCGGCCGCGTTTTTTGCGGCAGCAAAAAATGTGGACGGGTCAAGCGTCCGGTGCAGCGCTTTGTTAGGCGGAAGTTGTTCACGGCAACTCATAGGAACAGCTTATCGCAAACTGCTGATGTCCGCTTTCGGTCATTGGTAGCCTTTCAAATACTCCCCACACGCACGCCGAGCGATTCGACATGATCACAAACCGCGCTGTGCCCGCGCAGCATTTTTGAAAAACCGATTCTTGTTCCGTCGCTGAATAACAACTCGAAGTATTGGCCATTTTTCTTGAACGATGCGCTTTCCAATTCTTTCCAAAGCCCACGTTTGGGCGGCGACCAAATTGATGACATGGAAATCTGCTCATCATCAAAACGGCCTTTCGTTGAATAGCTTTCCAGCAAGATATAGAGCCCAAGAATGCCGAATAATCCAGCGATCCCAATCAAAGGTAGGTACTGGCCTCTATGTTCGACAAATAGCATCACAATGACAGTTCCACCAGTGATGGTCATTGCTACCCAGCCGATCGCTTTTACTTCTGGGCCATACCCCAACTTGCCGTCCGTGGGTTGTTCTTTTGCCTTATTGTAGAGATACGCAAGGCTCAAGCTGACTGCAAAAGCGACCAGAAATGGCGGCAGGAATTTTAAAAAAAGGTCGTCCAATTATGCTCGTTTCTTGACCGATTGAAGTCACAGTCATTTGCGGCCCTTCAGAACTCTACCACCCCAATGGCCACATTGGGCCGAAATCAGCCGTTTCCGGATCGTACTGCTGATTTCCGCCTAACGACCTAGCTCAGCTGCGTTTGAGGCGGACGTGTTTTTTGCAACAGCAAAAAATGCGGCCGGGTCAAACGTCTGCTGCAGCGCCTTGTTAGCCAGCATCCGCGAGTTCTTCCCGAATTACTCTTCGAAGCGTAGCTTCCAGTTTTTCAGGATTCTGTTGCATGCGATGTCGAAGGACCTCATTTATCAATGATTGATAATTGCCGCCACCCGCTTTATTTACCTGGTCTTTAAACCAAGCCAGGATGTCGTCGTCCAGACGAATGGTAATGCGGGTCTTTCCCGTTGGTGGCTTAACGATCGGGCCTCGCTTTCCTTTACTAAAATCGTACTCGTCTCGCATCATTTATCCTCGTACCTTCGGCGTTCAAGCCGAGTAGCTTTTCGTGAAGAGATAATTCGTATCTGATCTTTGCGGTGGGTGAACACTGTCACCAACAAGCGCTGATACGCATCCATGCCAACTGATACAAATCTCT
>JABDKG010000063.1 GCA_013002305.1 Hellea sp. | reverse complement strand
CCTTGCCCTTATAAGGCTCTGGTTTCCGGAATGAGCGGATTTCTGCAGCGACCTGACCAACTTGTTGCTTGTCAATGCCGGTGACGATGATGTCCGTCGGCTTTGGCGCTTCAATTTTAATTCCGGCCGGCGGTGTATATTCAACATCATGTGAAAAACCCAGCTGCATGGAGAGCATTGTGCCCTTCATTTGAGCCCGGTAACCGACGCCCTTGAGCTGAAGCTCTTTTTTGTAGCCTTCCGTCACACCTGTAATCATATTGACGATCATTGTGCGGCACATGCCCCACATCGCTTTGGCGGTGCGGTCATTATCATTGACGGGCTTCACGGAGAAACTTCCATCGTCCAGCTTACCAGAGATGGAATCGTGCATAGTGAAGTTCAATTCACCCTTAGATCCTTTAACTGTGATGTTCTGACCATTTTGGGTCAGCGTCACACCGCTTGGGATTGCAATCGGCTGTTTTCCAATACGAGACATATCTTACTCCCTTAAGAGACCTGACAAAGGATCTCGCCGCCGACGTTATTTTCGCGGGCAGCATGATCACTCATCACGCCTTTAGGGGTGGATAGAATAGCAATGCCCAGACCGTTACGAATTTGCGGCAGGCTCTTGACTGAAGAGTAGACGCGTCGTCCCGGCTTGGATACCCGCTTAATATCACGGATAACGGCTTCGCCTTCATAATATTTCAGTTCAATTTCATAAGCTTTGAAACCGCCCTGTTCGACTTCTGTATATCCGCGGATAAAACCTTCATCAGCAAGTACGTCCAGAACGCGGCCACGCAAATTGGATGCGGGCGTTGAAACATTGGACCGTCCACGCATAATGGCGTTACGGATTCGGGTGAGCATATCACCAAGAGGATCACTAAAAGACATGTGTTACCTCCTTACCAGCTGGACTTAACAAGACCCGGGATGAGGCCTTGCGACCCCAATTCGCGAAGCGCGATACGGGACATTTTCATTTTACGGTAATAACCGCGCGGACGACCAGTGACCTGACACCGGTTGCGAACGCGGTTTGCTGCTGAATTGCGCGGCAAGGCAGCCAGCTTTAGCTGGGCCTGAAACCGTTCTTCAACCGGCAAATCTTTATTGCGCGCAATATCTTTGAGCAGCGCGCGCTTAGCGGCATATTTTGCCACCAGTCGCTGACGCTTCAAATTGCGTTCTGTTGCACTTACTTTAGCCATTCATTTTACTCCTTTTGCGAAGTCGGCTTTCACACCGAGCTTGCTTAGCCTGCTGCGTTAGTTGCGGAATGGAAATCCAAACTCTGCCAGCAGTGCCTTGGCTTCTTCATCATTTTTGGCGCTGGTTTGCACCACAACATCCATACCCAGGACCGTGTCGACAGAGTCGTAATTGATCTCGGGAAATACGATATGTTCTTTCAGGCCCATGGCGTAGTTGCCATTGCCATCAAAGCTTTTGCCGTTCAGGCCGCGAAAGTCACGAACGCGCGGTAGCGCGATATTGACCAGGCGGTCCATGAATTCAAACATGCGGTCACGACGGAGCGTAACTTTAGCGCCGATCACCATACCGTCGCGCAGTTTGAAACCGGCGATAGATTTCTTGGCTTTCGTTGCAATCGCTTTTTGACCGGCGATCAATTCAAGATCAGCAATCGCTGCTTGAACTTTTTTCTTGTCGCCAACACCTTCGCCAAGACCCATATTCAGGACGATTTTTTCGACCTTTGGAATCTGTAGCTCGCTGGTGTAGCCAAATTTCTCTTTTAGGCTGGCGCGAATTTTATCGCGATATTCCGCAGCCAAACGGGGTTCATAGGGTTTAGTCATCGATAACCTCACCGGATCTTTTGGCCACGCGGACCTTTTTTCCGTCTTTTAAAGTCTTGAAACCAACGCGGGTCGGCTTGCCGTCTTTGGGATCAATATGGGCAACATTGGATACGGCAATCGGCGCAGCGAATGAGCGAATTCCGCCATCCGGATCCATTTGCGTCGGGCGCACGTGACGCTTGACCATTTTGACGCCTGATACAATGACGCGGCCTTCGCTTGGGAAGACTTTCGTCACTTCACCTTTGCGGCCTTTATCTTTGCCGGTCAGGACGATGACGTGGTCACCTTTTTTAATTTTGGCAGCCATCTTACAGCACCTCCGGAGCCAGCGACACGATCTTCATCAGATTTTTAGTCGAGCTGGACTTAGCGCGAAGTTCGCGCGGGACCGGGCCAAAAATCCGTGTGCCGATAGGCTCACCATTTGTATTGATAATGACAGCAGCATTGCCGTCAAAGCGGATAACGGAACCGTCAGCGCGTATAATGTCTTTTGCGACACGAACGACAACAGCACGGCGAACATCACCCTTCTTAACTTTACCGCGGGGCGCGGCTTCTTTGATAGACACGACAATGACGTCACCAACGGACGCGTAGCGGCGCTTCGACCCACCCAGCACTTTAATACACTGGACGCGACGGGCACCGGAATTATCGGCTACATCTAGATTTGTCTGCATTTGAATCATGCGACGTCTCCTTGAGCTTTGGCTCGGTTAGGTGTTTCCGGATTAACCGGCGACAACTTCCCACCGCTTGAGTTTACTTTTAGGCGGACATTCGACGATGCGAACCATGTCACCCACTTTGTGCACATTCTTTTCATCATGCGCGTGATATTTTTTTGACCGGCGAATAGTCTTTTTGAAGAGCGGGTGCAGATATGCACGCTCGACTTTTACGACAATGGTTTTGTTCCCTTTGTCGGACACGACAGTCCCTTGCAGAATACGTTTTGGCATATCGGCCTACCCGTTCGCTTCGGCTGATTTTTTCTCAGCCATAATAGTTTTAATGCGCGCAATATCGCGTCGCACTTCCCGCACGCGGGATGATTTTTCCATTTGGCCAGTGGCACTCTGGAACCGCAGATTGAACTGCTCTTTTTTCAGCTTCAAAAGCTCGTCGCCGAGCTGGTCTGCTGTCAAAGCTCTGACATCAGCTGCTTTCATTGACTTGGCTCC
>JABDKG010000055.1 GCA_013002305.1 Hellea sp. | reverse complement strand
CCCATCTATCCCAAATATCTGACTTCTGTTTATCCGTGAAATAGGTTCGTGATCGTCTCGCCATGTAATCGCTCCATCTTTAACTCAAATGTTAAAGTGTTGCGACGACCCATTGAACCCGCACCCCTTAGCGGACATCACTCCCATCCTCGATCGGTCATCAGGTAGGTCGCAAAACTTGCGAGCCAATGCGAACCGGAATAATGCTCATCCGAGACCGCAGCGACACCTGTATCAGCGTGGATTTTGGCAGCAGCTACTAGAGATGCTTTGCGCGGGTCACCTTCGGGTAAGGCTCTGGCGATATTATAGAGGTTCCAGGCCCGGGAGGAATTAACGCCGTCAAGGTGGACGAGCTTGCCGTCGCTGGCGTCCGTGACGATACCCGGGGCGAGCCATTCGCCGGTGCCGTCTGTTGGAACGTCGAGTGTAAACGAAGTGAACCATTCGGCAAATTTATTCGGCGGCAAAATCCGGCGCATCAAATCCGCTTCCATCAGACAGGGTGAAAGAAAATCTTCACCGGAGGGTTCATAGTCCAACGGGCAAAACATGTCGTCTTGGTGAAAATAGAGCGAGCGCTCCACGATCAGCCGTTCCATTTCTGTGTCGCCAGCAACGCGCGCCCAATCGAGCATCAGTCCAAAGGCAAAGGCGCTTTGATTATGGGTCCCGAGCCGGATCGGATAGGCCAGCTTGGGGAGCCAGGATTTCAGACTATCGGCAATATCGGTTTCTAAAGGCTCAAGCGCCGCGAGCCATTTCGCGGCCATAGGATCATCCCATTCTCTGAGCTCTGCGGTGAGCTGTAAGAACCAGGCCAGACCATAAGGCCGTTCCCATGATCCGGGCGTCACGGCGGCGAAGCTTGCCACTTCGCCGGCCACATTTTCAGGCGTGAAGCTTTGATTAAGCTTGGCAATTGCCTCGGAGCGCCAGTGCGCGTCTTGCGGCCCGACCCGCAAGAGCCGCACCAAAAGCCAATGACCGTGCACTGAGGAATGCCAGTCAAAACATCCGTAAAACACCGGGAACAGGTCCTGCGGCGATCCAATGGCCTCATCGCCTTCATAGGTGCGCGAAATTTTATTGGGATATTCGCGGTGGACACAATCCATAGCCAGGCGGGAAAATCGGTCCGCCAGCGCCGGATCAATGTCGCCGGGATAGGATAGTTCTACGGGATTAGTTGGTGGCGCCTTGACTGGCGGCCCATCATTATTCGGGGCGGAACATGCCGCAAGAAGAACAGAAACAGACGCAATCAGGAACTTTTTCATAATGCGAGCCTAACGCCGCACCGGTTCTGCGTCTAGGCAGGATTGAGCGGCTTACTCTTCCTTATCGTCGTCTCCACCACCCATTTTCTCAGGACTTAGAGACGGCATTAATTTGTGCGCGCCGCCTTCGACAATTAGGCGATCCGCACCCATATCTTCGAGCTGATCATATTCGAATATATAGGCGGGTCCCAGCCGCTCAGTGGCCACCTGGCCCAAATCGGTTTCACCGGCAAAGGCGCGAAATTCGGCTTCGGCTTCTTTGTCATCAAAACCGATAGCGACATGGGTAAAGCTAGGTACCATTAATGAGGCCGGTGCTCCCGCCAGTTTTTTGAGGGTCGATTTAGCGTCTTTGAGACCGTCTTCAAGCTCGGTCAATTGATAGGTTCCGGAACTGTTACGATAATTCCATTGAAAATTGACACTCATCGCAAAAGGTTTTTCGTCCTTAGGCTGACCGGTTCTTGTCGGGTCTTCGACGCAAATTTCGGCCGATTTATCACCGGCAAACACATCGATGAAATTTGTAACCTCGCCGTCTTCCGAGAACGGTAAGTCCTTTTCGGCGTCGCCAAGCCGCCAGAAAATCCGCTCCGGCAAAACACCGCCATCATTGGGCGCAAGCGTAAATGCCAGATCGGATTTGATTGTATCGACTTTATCCGCGTCAAGATCGGTAAGCGCGTTGGCGGTTTTGACCAGGTCTTTGGCCGGATTACATTCGATCAATTGCCGGAGCTCGCCCTCATCTGCATTGGCAATATTCACACTGATCAAGGCCAAAGGCATAATCATAAAAACGCGCATAGATATCTCCAATTTTGCCAAGTCTTAGAATATTTAATCACGCTCACCCAATGAAAATTTTGTCATTTACATTCCGCCGCGCAGCTTTGACTCGACGGGGCAGAAATGCGCCGCTAAAAGAGCGCGAACCTTACGGAGACCTTCATGCGCCGCAAAATTGTCATCGCTGCTTTAGTTTCGAGCTTCGCGCTTGGAGCCTGCGGCGTCAAAGGTGAGCTCAAAACGCCGCCGCCGCTCTGGGGCGAAAAACCAAAAGCTGACTCTCCTGCACCCGCACCTGATCAATCCCAGCAAGAGCAGGAAGAGCCGAGCACCTAAACAGCCATGCGCCATTTCGATTTTAAAGACGGTGAAATTTACGCCGAAGACGTGCCCTTGTCGAAAATCGCCGAAGAGGTTGGCACTCCTGTCTATGTCTATTCCACTGCTACATTAGAGCGCCATTATAATGTCTTTGCCGGCGCGTTTTCCGATGTCGATGCGCTGGTCGCTTATTCGGTCAAAGCGAATTCCAACATTGCGGTTCTGGCGACTTTGGCGCGGCAAGGTTGCGGCGCCGATGTGGTTAGCGGCGGAGAGTTAACCCGGGCGCTAAAGGCCGGAATTCCAGCGGGCAAAATCGTCTTTTCAGGTGTTGGTAAAACCCGCGCAGAAATGAAGTTAGCACTTGAGGCCAATATCCGGATTTTCAATGTTGAAAGCCTGCCCGAGCTGCGCGCCCTTAACGATGTCGCCACCGAAATGGGCGTAATCGCGCCGATCGCTTTTCGCGTTAATCCAGATGTCTCCGCCGGCGGACATGAGAAAATTTCGACCGGTAAGGCGGAAAATAAATTCGGCATTAGCTGGGACCAGGCCGAGCAGGCCTATGCTATGGCCGCCGAAATGAAGGGGATAAAAGTTCAGGGAGTCGATGTTCACATTGGCAGCCAGATCGACAGTCTGGTTCCGTTTAAAGCGACAATTGAAAAAATCAGTGATCTGATTGCGCGGTTGCGAAAATCCGGTCACGAGATCAAAAGCTTTGATATTGGCGGCGGCCTGGGCATTCCTTATGGCGATAATAGTCCCGCGCCGCCCCACCCTTCTGAATATGGCGAGATGGTAAAACGCGCGACACGGGATCTGAACG
>JABDKG010000052.1 GCA_013002305.1 Hellea sp. | reverse complement strand
GCGCCTTCAAAGGTTCCGATTTCGACCTCATAATCATTGCGTGTATCGATCAGAATGACGTCAGGATCAGAAATGAGATCGTTCCAATCCTTGGGGTCTACATAGGTTCCAACAATATCATTGGGATCGACTCCGTCGATGCCCATAGTCACAATCTCACGCTTTAGACGCACTTTCATACGATAAAATGGCATTGTTTCCGCGCGGCTCTCCTTGTGCTCAAGCATGGCGAGACGGGGGTCAGCTTTTAGAAAGACGAGTAGCGCTTTCATAGCGTTGTCGGTGCCGGCGACTGTTCCGTTGATACCTTCGCGCGCCAGTAAAATAGTCCCTTTTATACCGAGCATTTGGCATAGGGACAAAAGCGGTTCTTTGAGATCTTCAAAGTCCGATAGGCGGGTAAAGTGATAAAGCGCAGTGACACTATAAGTCATGGGGCGGGGTTTATCGTTCTCAGGCTAGAGCGTCAATTCCGAAGGCGGCATGGTCGCGCTTTGACCTAGATAGTTAGTTCTTGCAGATGCTTGTCGATCAGCGCGCGATATTCCGGCAGCGATTCCATAAATTGGCGCAACCGAGTCGGCAGCTCCAGCTTGTCCACATAACGAGAAATGCCATAGGTCAAGATTTTTGGATCATCGCAGGTCCTGGCAAGTAGTTTCAGATCATTAATTCCGCGTCCATTCGTCAGCTCTTTCTCCAAACCTTTTAGGGCGTTTGACAGAGATAAAAGCTGAAACATATTCGGGTTTTTACCGTCAATATAGGCGTTTGAAACCTTTCGAACGGCCTTAACCGCCTCGCCGGTTTCATCGTAAATATCCGCCGCGGCTTTGTCCGCTCGCATGCTAATCCAATCGGCCGTACACACAATCTCGGGGTCCGGTGTCGAGCTGCACGCCGACAGCATGCCGGCCAGTGTGATTGATAATAAAATATGTCGCATGGCAGGTCCCAATTTGCTCAACCCCTATTATCATATCAGCGGAAAACAAGAGAATTTTGCAGCCGCGCACCGTCTTTGTCACAGGCATATAATAGGATCTGGATTGGTCGTAGAACGTACTTTCGGCCCAGGATAGCGCTTGGACTAGGGATTTATATGTTTGTAATCTCGGTGATTTGCCTGATCTTGCTGGGATTGGGCATAATGAAAAACAAGTCAATTACGAGTTAAAGAAATTCTCCGATTTAATTTAAGGCTTTTGGCAAAAGCTTGAATCTGCTATGGTGTTTTCAACAATCAAAGCTCTGGGAGGCGCACAATGAAAGTCAGATTGGATACAGTTCTAGCAGGATTATTGCTGTTAGCATTTATATTACCTTGGTTCAGCTTTGGACCATTTTCGATGTCAGGATTGACACTCGCAACATCGGGATTGAGGGGTATTTTATTATTACTCATTCCGGCTTCAGCGATATTTTTACTCTATAAAGGTTATCTGGGTGAATCCGACAAAAAACTTCAAATTGCAACGGGTGCTATTCCGCTCGTTTTAATCGCTTTGAATATGCTTTTTGGTATGGGGGACGCGCCCGGAAGTATATTTAGTTTCTTGGGCCTCGGTGTGTATATCACCATCATTGCCGCTGTTGCGATGCTATTGGTTGGACTAGGGAAGATCGAGAACAAAACCTTTAAAGAATAACATCGTCTTTAATTTGGAGAAGGTGCCCGACGGGCGCCTTTTTTTTGTCCAAAATAATTTGAGTCAATGATTTGGGTAAAATTGATTAGTTCAAATTATAACCAAAATAATCAAAAGAAATTGGACATATGCTATATCTAGGCGTACGAAACTCCTCAAATTTTCTTACATTAGTCGGAGACAGAAATGAATGATTTGACAGTCGATACAAAAGGCAAATGCCCCGTCATACACGGTGGAGGCATGAAGGGAACAGGCGGCGGTGGCCGTGGGACTTCTAATCGCGATTGGTGGCCTAATCAGCTCAACCTGGATATTTTGCATCAGAACTCTCCGGCCTCTGATCCAATGCCTGAGAATTTCGACTACGCTAAGGCATTTAAATCGATCGACTTTAAAGCCCTCAAGAAAGATCTCAATGACTTGATGACTGACAGTCAGGACTGGTGGCCTGCTGATTACGGCCACTATGGCCCATTTTTCATTCGGATGACTTGGCACGCGGCTGGAACTTATCGTCTACAAGATGGACGCGGGGGCGGCGGGTCTGGCATGCAAAGATTTGCACCGCTCAATAGCTGGCCTGATAACGGTAATCTGGACAAAGCCCGTCGACTTTTATGGCCCATTAAGCAAAAATATGGCCGTAAGATTTCCTGGGCCGATCTGTTTATTTTGACGGGTAATGTTGCCATTGAATCCATGGGCGGCAAAACGTTTGGTTTTGCGGGCGGACGGGCTGACATATATGAGCCCGAAAATGACACTTATTGGGGTAATGAGACTGAGTGGCTTGGAGATGGCCGTTACAGCGGCGATCATGAACTTGATAATCCGCTTGGCGCTGTTCAGATGGGATTGATATACGTAAACCCGGAAGGCCCCAACGGAAATCCTGATCCTTTAGCATCTGGACGCGATATACGCGAAACCTTCGCGCGTATGGCAATGGATGACGAAGAAACCGTGGCTCTTGTGGCAGGTGGCCATACGTTTGGCAAAGCACACGGGGCCGGCGACGCCGGACTTGTTGGCGTTGAACCCGAGGGCGGTGAGCTAGAAGCGCAGGGTTTCGGCTGGCTCAGTACCCATGGATCCGGCAAAGGGGTCGACACCGTTACGTCCGGCATTGAGGGACCATGGACAGACAATCCGACCAAATGGGACAATGGATATTTTGACGCCCTTTTCAATAATGATTGGGAACTGACAAAATCTCCAGCTGGTGCCAACCAATGGCAACCCAAAAACTCAGATGCGCCCAAAGCCCCCCAAGTGGACGGAAACGGGTCTGTGCCGTTGATGATGACGACGGCCGATTTGGCGTTACGGTTCGATCCGATTTATGAGCCTATTTCACGCCGTTTTCATGAAAATCCAGACCAATTCGCGGACGCTTTTGCGCGGGCTTGGTATAAGTTATTGCACCGCGACATGGGTCCAATTGAACGGTGTCTCGGCCCGGAAGTTGCGCCGGTACAGATTTGGCAAGACCCGATTCCGAAACGCGATCATAAACTTGTTTCAAAGTCGGATGTTAAAGAATTAAAAGCTAAAATTCTGAATAGTGGCCTTTCAATACAAGATCTTGTGACCACGGCATGGGCGTCCGCCTCAACCTTCCGCAATTCAGACAAACGCGGCGGGGCGAATGGCGCACGCATTCGTTTGGCGCCGATGAAAGGTTGGGAAGCCAATAAAGGCACGGGGAAGGTCATCAAAAAACTCGAGGGCCTTGCAGCCGCGTTCAACAAGTCTGCAAAGGGTGGTAAGAAAATTTCCGTCGCCGACATGATTGTCCTTGGCGGAAGTGCGGCGGTCGAAGCGGCTGCTCTCAATGCGGGATATAAGATTGAGTGTCCGTTTACGCCGGGCCGGATGGATACGACAGCGGCGATGACAGATGCCGATAGTTTCG
This sequence comes from Hellea sp., assembly GCA_013002305.1. Classification (GTDB taxonomy): domain Bacteria; phylum Pseudomonadota; class Alphaproteobacteria; order Caulobacterales; family Maricaulaceae; genus JACOMS01. The sequence goes on along the minus strand of JABDKG010000052.1, from coordinate 5,458 downwards.
AAGTTCTGGAGCCGACGGCAGATGGCTTTCGCAATTATCTTCAGTCGGGCCACGCTGTATCCGCTGAAGAACTGCTGGTCGATAAATCCCAACTTCTATCCTTGAGCGCGCCTGAAATGACAGCGCTTGTTGGCGGTATGCGTTCGATCGGAATCAGCCAGGGTAAGCTGGGCGTATTTACAAAAAATAAGAATGCACTCTCCAATGATTTCTTTGTCAATCTTCTGGACATGGGGACAGAATGGAAGGCCGCGTCAAAAGACCAAAGCGTATTTGAAGGTGTCGATAGAAATAGCGGCAAAGTTAAATATACAGCAAGCCGTGTCGACCTCGTTTTTGGCTCGAATTCACAGCTAAGAGCTTTGGCCGAGGTATATGCGGGCGCCGATGCTGAACAAATGTTCGTTGAGGATTTCGTTGGCGCTTTTGCCAAAGTCATGGATTTAGATCGTTTCGACGTCTAAACTAGTGTATTAACCTATTATTGTGCGGCCCCATCGGGGCCGTTTTTGTTGATCAGGCCGCATTTTGCGAGGATTGATCCCTTGCGGATTTCAGAACTTGATTAATGGCGTCAAGAATATCTTTACGGCGTACCGGCTTAGCAATTGTACCGTTCATGCCAATGTTTCGACAAATCAATTTTTGCTGATAATCTGGATCGGCCGTCAAGGCGATGATCGCGACATTCGCCCAAGGTTTCCCGCTCTCGCGAATTTCCATGGTTGCTTCAATACCGTTCATTATTGGCATATGGATATCCATGAGGATCACGTCGACGGGCGTGGTCTCCAAGGCTTTAAGCGCTTCGACACCATTATTTGCAAAGGTTATTCCAGCAACGCGTTTTCCGATCAAACGCTTAACAACACGCTGGTTAACGTCATTATCTTCGACGCAAAGTACAGAAAGCCCATCAAAAGCTTCGCGCGGCGGGCGAAATCCGTCTTCGCCAGTCTGGTTCATTTGATTGGTGAGATCAGGATCTTGAAGTGAATTTGTATCGACTTTGACAGTCGTATTTTCGACGATTACCGGTTTTGGACGTGTTTCGTTCTGCTGTCTTAAAATAGCGGCCTGTTTCTCGATATCAGCATGAGTTTTAAACTCTTCTAGCTCTTCAAGAGTTGTGACGTTGGGCAAGATCATTGCAAATGTTGTGCCTTTACCGGGCTCAGATTTCACGCGGAGTTCACCGCCCATCAATTCTGTCATTTGTTTGGCGATACTCATTCCCAAACCTGTGCCGCCATATTTACGAGAAATCGTTCCGTCGGCTTGCGTAAAAGGTTCAAAAATAGCCTTGGATTCGTCAGCGCTCATGCCGATTCCGGTATCCTTTACGGCAAATAGCGTGACGTCGCGACCATATAGTTGGGCGTGTTTAACGACGATATCGACACGACCATCGCTCGTGAATTTAACCGCATTGGACATGAGGTTATTGAGGCATTGTTGCAGTCTAAATCCGTCTAATGTCATCCTATCTGGTACTGCCGGGTCAATGTGGGATTTTAGCGTTAGTCCTTTATTACTCGCTTCGCCTTTCCAAAGGCGCGTGCACTCCTTGATCAACTCGTGAATATTTTCTTCTTCCAGGGAAACTGTCATTTTATTGGAAACCAATTTTGCATGATCAAGCGTCTTGGAGAGGTGGGCATGAAGCCCGTCGGCAGCCTGCTCAATGTCTTCAACTACCGCACGCACCTCATCACTTAAATCTTCATCATGAAGACTGTCGCTCATTCCGATAATAGCGTTAAGCGGGGTTCTAATTTCGTGGCTCATGCGCGCTAAAAACTCACTCTTTGCCTTTGAATCTTTTTGCGCGGCTATCAGATCATTCTTCTGCAAGACTTCGGCAGTAATTTCCCGATAGAAGGCAATGGCGCCCACGACTTTGCCATCGGCTCCATATTCGAGTTGTCCCACGCTTCGCTGCCACATTTCACCTTCTTGTTCAGTTATAACACGACAGGTGAAGTCAAATTCACGATCTCCGGCCATGATTTCTTGCCAAATTTTTGTCACTTCGGAAGCATCATCGGGGTGCAGAATTGCGAATAAGCCTGTTTTTTCCATCTTGGAGACTTCGCTCTTCGTTAGCCGTTTAGTTACAGAATCGCTAAAAGCATATAGCCCTGTATTGAAATTAACCGACCAATATCCCGCATTTGCCGCTGTCATTGCCATTTCAAGTAAGGATCGTTGTCGTAAATCATCTGAGACATCTCTAAAGATGCTTATCATCTCGCCCTTATCGTTGAACCAACTATTGATATGCATTTGAGCGCCCGACACGTTTTTTGCGAGTAATTGAGAGCTTTGGGTTTTATCTTCAGCGAGATTTTTCTCAAAAATATCTGCCATGCTGACATTGGCCATATCTTCGCCTTGCCTAGAAAAAACAAGCTTTAACTGACCTAGGACGTCATGGATCTTTCGACCAATGACGTTGGTTTCTGGAGAAATCCCGGTAGTTTTGAAGAAATCTTTGGTAATATGGGATATGATGCCATCGCGTTCTGCATAGGCCATCGAGACGCCATCGCCATTATACAGCATTTCGGTCAGAATGTTTTTTAATCCTGAAGGTGCGTCTAGGCCCAGATTAGAGTTCACCATAGATTTCCCCAGTGATTGTTTGAACAATGCCCTAAAGGACAAATATTGATGAAATTTAAATTATAAGACGGTCATCCGATATTAATCGCCAAAGCTATATATGCTCATTCCCCTTGCACGCTCATCGAATTGAAGCGGTTTGTTGAGCGGAGCATAGGCGCGTTGTGTGCAGTTTTGGCGTTCGCAGACATAACAATTTATGCCAATGGGTGTGGGTTGAGGGGCATCCAGATTATATTTCCGGGAATAGATCAATCGGGGCGCATATGCGATATCGCATCCGAGGCCTATAGCGAGTTTTTGAGCCGGCTGATTGTGCGTCTGACCGGAGCGCGATACCATTTTCGAAATCGTGAAATAGGTTGTGTCGTCAGGCAGCTGTACGATCTGAGTATGGGTGCGACCAGGATCCTGAAAGCATTCATGAATATTCCAGAGAGGGCAGGCGCCTCCATGCGCTGAAAAATGAAATCGCCCCGCTGAAAACCGTTTTGACACATTGCCTGCGACATCGATCCGAACAAAGAAAAACGGAATGCCACGAGCATCTGGTTTTTGTAATGTCGTTAGGCGATGCGCAACCTGTTCAAAAGATGTACCGTACCGGCTGGATAGAAGATCTATATCGTAACGGGTATTCTCGGCGTCTTTCAGAAAGCGAGAATAGGGCATAAGGACGGCAGCGGCGAAATAATTGGCCAGGCTGGTGCGCGCCAGACCTTCTGCTTCCCGGCCGGGAAGCTTGGCTTTCGCGATAATCTCGTCAATGAGATTGCGATGCTCCAACATTCCGATTTGAAATGTCAGCTGAAAACGTCGCCCGGATCGGCGCAATAACTCTGACAAATTTATGCGTTTTGAATGTTGATCAAAATATCGCAGCATCTTCGGCATAATCTCAAGCGGCACAATTCGGACGCGAATGCCATGCTTATCCCGCAAACGCTCGGTAAGTGCGGCATGCGGCTCATTGCGATGTAAGTTTAACTCGTCGGCAAGGTTTTCAGCTGCCACATCAAGTTTCGGAAAGAAATTGCGAGATTTATGGATAAACCGCCGCACGGCTTCGACGGCCTCGGCGCTTTCTCCCAGGAGTTCCACCTTGTCACGATCGACAGCCATGTCCACCGTTCTGCGCCCAAGCTCCTTATGTTTTTGGTAAATGTGCAGAAGCGCCCGAGCAGCATCCGGACTCGCGCCGACCAGATCTTCTGCCTCGGTCTTCGATACGGTCATGGTTTTGAAGAGCGGATCTTTGAGGGCATCATAGATTTCCGCGACCAAATGGATGTCTCCCTGACCGGTAAACTCCGCGATATTGAAGTCGTAGAGCTCAGCCATTTTCACGAGCACTTTAGCACTCATGGCCCTTTGATTCCGTTCCATCAGATTCAGGTAACTGGTCGAAATGCCCAAATCTTCTGCCATTCGGGTTTGGGTCAATCCAAGTGACGTTCTGAGCCGCCGTAGTCGTGGTCCGATCAAGAGTTTTTCGTTTTTACTCATTTTACAAAAATACACCTATTATTTTTACAACATTTACAATAATACCTTCAAAACCGCAAGAACTAATAGACTCTGCTTCACTTTTGTAAATATTGTCAAAATATAACTTTTACAAATGGAGTCTGCGATGAACGCGCCAACAGAAAATCTCGATAAGCCTGTCCCCCGTCACCGGGTTTTGGCCAAAGTGGTCAAGCCGCAGGGTGATCGTTACGCCGAAGTCCTGACGCCGGATGCTTTGCTGTTCCTGGCCGATCTTGAGCGCCGCTTTGGCCCCCAGCGCCGGATATTGATAGATAATCGCCGGTTTATGCAAGAACGCTATGATGATGGCGAAATGCCTTGTCAGCCACCAGAAACGCTGCAAGTTCGCAATTCAGTTTGGGAAGTCGCGCCTTGTCCGCCGGCTTTACAGGACCGCCGTGTTGAAATCACGGGGCCCGTTGATCGCAAAATGATGATTAATGCCCTGAACTGCGGCGCGAAAATGTTCATGGCCGATTTTGAGGATGCGTCCTCGCCGACATTCGCCAATATGATCGAAGGTCAAATCAACATGATGGATTTTGCCAGAGGCAATCTATCTTTGACGACCGAAAAGAAGTCCTACACATTAAACGAAGAGATCGCGACCATGCTGGTTCGCCCGCGCGGTTGGCACCTTGTTGAAAACGGAATCACCGTTGACGGCAATCCCATGTCGGCGTCACTGGTCGACTTCGGTCTGCATATTTTCCACAACGGCAAGTTACTCGCCGATAGCGATAAGGGACCCTTTTACTACCTACCGAAAATGGAGAGCTATCAGGAAGCCCGTCTTTGGAATGACGTATTCAACTTCGCTCAGGCTTTCCTGGGCATTCCAAACGGTACTATTAAAACTACGGTTTTAATCGAGACGCTACCGGCGGCCTTCCAGATGGAAGAAATCCTCTATGTTCTGCGTAATCACATTACCGGTCTTAACTGCGGACGCTGGGATTATATCTTCAGCTACATCAAGACGCTTCGGAACCATAAGCAGTTCGTTTTGCCGGACCGCTCGCAAGTCGGCATGGACCGTGACTTTCTGCAAGCTTATTCCGAGCGCCTGATCGAGGTTTGTCACAAGCGCCGGGCGCACGCCATGGGCGGTATGGCGGCTCAAATTCCCGTCAAAAACGACCCGGAGGCCAATGATGCAGCCTTTGCCAAGGTGCGTAGTGATAAACTGCGTGAAGCGAAAGCCGGCCACGACGGAACTTGGGTCGCGCACCCGGACCTCGTTCCGGTCGCGATGGACGTATTTGACGCTGAAATGCCGAGCAAGCACCAGATCCATAAAAAG